>CAZGXJ010000041.1:0-1636 GCA_964529905.1 uncultured Nitrososphaeria archaeon | reverse complement strand
AGGGGCAAAGTTAGAATGGGAATATGTAATAGAGGAGAGCTGAATATGACGACTCTAAAGGATATTATAGATAAGTATGAAATAGATCTTGATCTGTTCAATAGCCTTCTTAAAGATATAAGTAGGTATTCACGCATTATTGGAACAAGATTCACTAAGATTGAGAAGGGATATGCGGAATTAACATTTGAATATAGGGAGGACCTTTCCAGATCCGGGGGAATTATCCATGGAGGAGCCATTATGGGAGTATTAGATGAGGTGTCGGGTATAGCAGCTGCAACTGTTAATCCTGGTGATGAGCAGGTCACCATGGAGCTTAAGATAAATTTCCTCAGACCTTTATCTAGAGATAATAGTCCATATAGGGCCATAGGTAAGGTGGTAAGAGCTGGTAAGACTACTATTGTGGTCGAGGGATCTATATATGATAAGAATGGCAACATATGCGCCATATCCATTGGAACCTGGTATATTCTCTATGATAGAGGCAAAGTAGGTTTAAAATGATTTAAGATTTATTCCCACTGACCTAGAAAATTTTTATTGGAGTTGAAGATCGGCATTATAGGGGCTGGAATAATAGGTCTATATACGGGATATATCCTTTTGAAGGAAGATTATGAAGTAGATATTTATGAGGCTAGACATAAGGTTGGATATGGAGCCTCAACATTAAATCCAGGAGTTTTAAATATGCTTCAACACCCCTTTAGAAGCTTCAAAACTAAACTAATGCTTGAAGGAAATAGACTGCATAGGCTATATTCAGAGGAATTAGGCTATAATATAATGGATGTAGACTTAGTTATGGTATATAAAGATTTGATACATAGAGTGATATCACCACTTGTCCCTACTTATATGAGGAGATATGGGATAGAATTGAGGAGGATCGGAGAGGATGATCTTAAAAAGAATTATCCCGATGTAAACCCAATATACAAAGGCGCATTTATAGTATCTGGATATGGAATAGTTAACCCCTATGAAGTTCTCGATAGACTGGTGGATGGAATCAGGGAACTGGGGGGAAGAATATTTTTTAATCGAAGAATTTCAAGGGTTATGGGTGAACCAGTCTTGGAAGGGGTTGAATATGACTATGTAGTCGTATCTGCAGGCCCATATACATTAGATATAACCAGGAATATCGATCCAAAACCACCTAAGCAGAGGTTTGGAAAGGGTGTAATGGTCATTGTGTCATGTAATTTAGACTATATTTTAAATGAATTTAGGGTTAGAAGGATGAGATACACAAAAGGTGGGGCTATCATTCCCTACTATAAGGGGAAATGGTGTATAATAGGTCCATCATTTGAATGGGTAGATACAAAGGAAAATGTAGAGGTTGAGAGGGAAGAGGCATATAGAGTATATCTTGAATATGTCGATCTACTCAGGGACATGCCTGAGATCATAGACTATATGGCTGGAGTAAGGATAGTTAACTATCCAAAAGATGAGTGGATAATTAAGAAGATAGATAGATTTATAATCCCCTATGGAATAGATTCCCCTGGCCTAACGGCGGCCCCAGCGTTGGCAAAATATATTATGGATATGATGATCAAAGGGGATTAACTTCTAAAGGGAAATATAAACTTTATATAGATGACATGTTTAGAGAATA
>CAZGXJ010000040.1:0-1640 GCA_964529905.1 uncultured Nitrososphaeria archaeon | reverse complement strand
AAATATACGCTGACCACTTAAATACACCAAGACGTGTAGCAGATACCACAAACACCATAGTGTGGAGCTGGGAGTCTAAACCGTTTGGAGAAGACAAACCTACAGGAAGCTACACGCTTAACCTACGTTTCCCTGGACAGTACTTTGATGCTGAGACTGGAACACATTATAATATCAATAGAGATTATGACCCGATAACTGGCAGATACATCCAAAGCGACCCGATTGGGTTTGAGGGTGGGGTTAATAGTTATGTTTATGCGAATGGGAATAGTTTGAGGTTTGTGGACTTGTATGGATTTTATTCATATTCTAAATTAAGAAGTGCCTACCAATCCAGAGAAGATGCTTTTAGTGGCAGAGCAAGAAGTGATTATGATACGCCATTAGAATATGATGCAGTTTGGAGCTCTAATGGTGGGTCTTGTGCTTATCGTCTGTCAAATGCTTTCAATAAGGCAGGCTATGGTTATATCATGCAGAGTGCGTGGAAGTATACAAAATATAGAACTATGGCGTATAAGCCTACAGGCGAAAGATATCTTTATAGCTCTTTTGAAATGGCAGAATATTTAGGTGTATTTAGTGCCCAAAATAAAATCAATAATTCATCTGACGTGCTATATAAAAAAGGTATAGTCTATTTTCATGGAGCGACAGGTGGGCATATTGATCTTCTTGAGACCAAAGATGGAGGCTGGCTTGGTTCAGATTATGGATATGTATTTGGAAATGGTGAGACACTTGAATATTACATGAATAAATTTAGCTATACATACTTTATGGAAATAGATGATTAGATGAATAGGTATACTAAATTTTATCTATACGCTATGTTTCTTCTATTGTTTTTTGGATGTGTAGATAGTGAAGAGGTTATTATGAAAAAAGATAAAGAGTCTAGAGAGTTTCAGCTTCTTTATCCTAAGCTAAATTGTATTGTATCATTAACATTAAATAGGAAGAAAAATAAAATTTATTCTATATCATCAGGCTGTATGAAAAACAGAGATGTTAAACAATCAATAAAAGATATCAGGCAACTAATGAAGTACTATAAATTACAAGATATTATAGAAAATACATCTATTATAAGATTAACTCTATATCAAAAAACAACAACATTTCCTACCCTTATTCGTTACTATAATAGACAAGAAGGCACTATAGCTGATATGTTGAAATATAATAAAGAAAAAGATCTTAGAAATATCTCCTTGACGCATTTTAAAAAACTTGCAAGGATAATTAAAAATTCAAATATCTACAATGATGCATTAAAAATATTTAACGATAATGAAAATTGTAGTTTAACTTTGGATTTCTCGTATTGGGAGAAAGATAGCGGACTACATACAGCCCCAAAAGCTGTCAATAAATATATCGTAGAGATGGATGGCGTTTTAAAAAAAGAAGATATTAACTTTGATGAATATCCATATATTGAATATTTACCTGTTCGTGTAGAATGCAGAAAATTAAAAAACTCGAGGTGATGAATCTAGCCCGAAAATAAAGGGGCAGTCGCCACCTTTCACTCGGAGAGCATTTAAAATTTCGTGTCAGTCAGGCATACAGCATAGCATAGGGGTCTATCATTGTTTTTGCAAGAGATAAAGCACTCGTTGTAGCATAGCATA
>CAZGXJ010000039.1:0-1709 GCA_964529905.1 uncultured Nitrososphaeria archaeon | reverse complement strand
TCTACTCCCGCAGTAAGATTAGAATTCATAATAATGTCTATAATTTCTAATCAAGTATATCACTTAACTCAATATATCGGATGATAGGATTTATTGAGGAGATTTGTCTATAGGATTGATTCCCAAAATACTATTCTGATTTGATATGCACCATTTTAATCTCATAGCATTATAAATGTATTTAGGTTTTATAATAGCCTATTCTTACTCTGATGGTTTTGTTGTTCAGGTTAAGATATCTCCCCAATATAAAAACTATTTTCTTGGGTTGTCTAACTCTATATACTCCTAAAATAGACTTGAGTATGCTCTGAAATTCCTTATATCCTCCTTTTCACTCATTAATATTCATCCATAGGAGACGTTATTCAAATCCATCTTTAAGATAAATATTTTGGAATCCGTTTCCATGATACATAGATATTGGAGATTACACGTATCTCAGGATAGACTTATATTTAATTTTATCATGCTTGATAAGTTTTTAGGGGGTATGAAGAAGGGTATATTTATTATAATTTTATTATTAGTCCTAGGTGTTTCAATATATATTTTCCTTCATCCAACCGAAAGGTTAGAGGAGAAGCCCTCTATACAATATCTAAGTGATATGAAGGATATTGATCCGAATCTCCTTAAGATTATTGACGAGGATATATCCACCATTGGAGTTGGAGACATATTTGAATTTGCTGGATATGAGATTAAAGTTTCTAAGGTGGAGTTTTTAGATTATTTAGATTTCGAAGAGAATGGTAAAATAATTAGATATAAGCCGTTTATAGATTTGGGTAATGGGGTTTTAAAGGAGGCTACCTTCCTTTTGATCCATGTGGAATATCGTAGAGTATCCAACATCTCAATACCTGTAATTAATGAATCTATAGGTCAGGGATTGGGAGGTGTATTTCTATTCCTATTTATAGGTCCCTTCTCAGGTTTCCTAGAGTATAACCCAGAGCCTAATCTAATATGGGTTTATCCTATGCTACAGGGTAAATACGTTTCCTGGCCAAGGGATGAAACATTTAATCTAGATAGAGATGGCATGATTTTTATATCTGTTCTGGAGGAGGTTGACGTAGGTTGGGAGGGTGAAGATACGCTAGTCTATATAATTCCTAAAGATATCTCTAGTTTAAGTATAATAATATCTCTAGACTTTTCATGTCCACTTGGTGCTGATCATCCCTTATGTAAACCAGGTCTGCCACTTGCAAAGGTTGAATTAGAGAGAAGCAACGCCTAACATAATATTACTTTATAATAGTGACCAGGTAAGAAAAATACACCATTTTAGAGTGGTATCCGAGAATCGATATATACTTGATTTTTAGTGAGTAGGCGATATGGTTGATTTATATCGAGCTCTTCATCCGAGTATCTAGTTGCCAGCCAGATACTCATTTATCCTTTCTACGACTCTTTTGACTCCAATATCCTTTATTAATGGTCCTAGTCTAGGCCCTCTTGGTGAGCCTAAAATTAATGTATATAATGTAGAGAAGAACTCCCTATATTTTAAGTTAAATTTACGGCATGTCTCGAATATTAGCGATTGTATCTCCTCTCCCTCCATGTCCTCAGATAAATTGTCAATTAGAAATTTTAGAGCCTTTATACTCTCCATATCTAATTCTAGTTCACTAGATATAATAGGTGGTTTACCGTAATCATTAACCCAGTAAATAGCATAGGTTATTAATCTG
>CAZGXJ010000038.1:0-1842 GCA_964529905.1 uncultured Nitrososphaeria archaeon | reverse complement strand
TAGAGCCACATCATCCGGTCTAAGCTTCTCCACCAATCCAGAATTCTCTAGAACTAACCTATTAACACCTTCACAATCTATAACTACATCTGCATATACCTTCTCATCCCCCGATATTATACCTTTAACCCATCCATCCTCAATGATTAATCTATCCACAACAACCTCAGTAACTAGTTTTGCTCCAGCCCCGACAGCTTTATCGGCCATCCAACTAGAGAGGTCCGTTAGATATGTGGTGAAACTCTTCCTAGACTTACCGTCATACTCAATTGAGACGGCTTCCCCATCATATACCATGGATATTCTCTCCTTAGTAACCCATCTATGTATAGGTGCCTTCTCCAAATCGTCGAAGGCCTTTTCAACAGGAGCCTTATAAACCCTCCCTCCAAACATGTTCTTAGAGCCAGGCTTCCTCCCCCTCTCAATAATCAATACGTTGAAACCCTCCTTAGCCAAGTTATATGCAGTTGAAGAGCCAGCTGGTCCTGCACCTATAACTATTGCATCGAATTTAGGGGGCATCCGCTTCACCATCCACAAAAACCATATCAACTATGGCTGAATTAACCTTATCATGTAAAATATATATATCTATAAAGATTATCTACTCAAATTAACTATTCCAACCCCTTAACATTAGCTATACCTAGGAGGACCCCGATACATGATAAAATATTCAATATGAACGACGGTATAAAATATATAACTATATCTGATTCATTGGTCAACCCTAAAATCTCTCCACTATATAAGAGTACAATTATATTTGCATATACGATACTTGGAATGCTTATTAATCCCATCTTAAACATCGGTGAATATGTTCTAAGCTTGTAATAGGTATATGCCTCAACCAAGGAATATATGCTCCATAGATATACAACCATCGATACATCAGATATATCCTCTCCAATCAATCCTATAAATATGGAGAAACCCATAACTAGAACAGCTAATCCAGTTAAAATATTTAACTTTGATAATCCAAAGGACGATAGCCAACCTATCCCCCTTAATGTTATGGATACTGGATACGTATATAGTGCTATTATGGCTGTGAATACAAGTAGTAGGAATATATTGGTAAATATACTTGCTATGAAACCCAGTATTAGAATGGCCTTCACTATGTTATTCACTTTTACCCCCATACGAGATAAACGCCTATTGTGTGGAGGCCTCCCAAAACAATATCTCTTTTTTTAGATATTTAAAGTGGTATCTATCTATAGTATGATGCTTAGAGCCATACCCATAAAGATAGAGGTAGGTGATGATTGGAATAGATTCCTAGTTAAATTATCTATGAAGATTAGATATGTAGCTGAGGATGGAGATATATTGGTGATAGCATCTAAGCCTTTACTCAAAGTTAAGGGTCTATATATTAGAATTAGTGATGTTAAGCCCTCGAATAGGGCTGAGGAGATAGCAAGTAAATATAATATGGATAGTAGGTTTGTAGAGTTGATACTTAGATATTCAGACTTGATAATCGGAGGTGTTGAGGGGGTCCTACTAACATATACGAAAGGTGTCTTCACGGCGAACGGAGGATTAGATAGGAAAAATATTGGTGAGGATTATGTGGCTCTCCCTCCATATAAGCTTAGGGGGATTGCAAAGGATATATATGATGAAATTTATAATAGGTTGAATCTCTCACTAAACATAGTTATTATAGATAGTGTAGTATATCCATTGAGGCTGGGGACTAGAGCATATGCAGTAGATTATTATGGATTTAAACCTGTGAAGGATTATAGAGGGAAGAAGGACTTATATGGTAGGGAGATCCAGTTTACACAGCTTAACATAGCAGATGAGGTAGCTTCG
>CAZGXJ010000037.1:0-2402 GCA_964529905.1 uncultured Nitrososphaeria archaeon | reverse complement strand
TAAGGTTGATGTGTTTATTGTGGTGGACCCGCCGGGAATTGAACCCGGGACCTCCGCCATGCCAAGGCGGCGTCCTACCACTAGACCACGGGCCCAACAAATCAAGAAATATACTTCCTAAAAATTTCTAATAAACTTTTAGCTAGGATGGCGATATTAATATAACATTATCTCCCCTAAGCAATATTGATCCAATTAACTTTGGGTTATCGCTATCTACCCACTCAGCATCTTTCAATAAAAGATTTAGATGGTTATCATACCCCACTAAAACACCTCTTATAACTCTTCCACCCTTCACTTTAACTATTACTGGTTTGTTTATACTTCTCCTCAAAAGCTTTATCGTTAAATCTTGAGAAGCCACCTACACTTCACCATCGAGCCATCAATAATTATTATTTGTTATATATAATTAAGAAAATTTAAATATGTGTAACTTGCATAATACACATTGGACACATCAAATACAACTTATTAAAATAGGAGATGATATCTATATTTCATATTTGAGGGGTTCTCAATGCCTGTAGCTTATGTATTAATAACAACTGAAGTAGGTGTAGAAGAAGAAGTGAAGCAAAAGCTTTTACAGGAACCAGAGGTTATTTCAGCTGATGTAGTATTTGGGGTATACGATATAGTTGCCAAGATAAAAGGGGAAACTATTGAAGATATAAGAAAAGTAGTTACAAAGAAGATTAGAGAGAAAATCGACAAAATAACCTCGACTCAAACGTTAATAGTGGTTTCAGAGGAATAGTGAATAAAGATAGTTCCATTTCAATAAGAGAGATTATAATTTCTTTCGATGATATAGATAGCATAAATGGAGGCTGTACAACGCACTTCGTAACAGAAGTAATTTATAAACTTTATAAAAAATTACGGAATATCCAGCTAAAAGATTTTCCTTTTTTATTAAGGTTAAACCCCGACATCCCATGGAAAACAAGAGGAAATGCATCAATATTAATTAATCTATTAGTTCCCAACCGGATTTCTCTTTCGAATATAAAAAAATATATTGAAAAATGGTTACATTCGTATATAAGTGAAGAAGGGGCTTCAATAGGGACAACACAGCCGGGAATCATAATTGTCGAAAAGAAGATAATAGATAGAAATTTGAGTATATTTAAAAAATTATTTAGGGAAGCTTCAGTCTCAAGTGTTAATCATTCGATATTTATGGAGAAATTTTCATTAATCAATAAAAAAGAAGGAATTGAGTATATAGCACCATACGGTTTAAGAGGATTAATAGGGGCTCTATCATCAATAGGAGGGGCGTATCAATTAGAAGATTATACTTTCGAACTATTAGCATATACTAAGAATCCAAAAAATAAATTAAAATCGGATGAAACAGATATTATCTACACTATTCTTAATGAAGAAGACTTGACTGTATATAGTAATGTAGATACATCAAAGATGAAGCTTTTAATAACCCCTCATGGACCAGATCCAGTTGCATTTGGAATTAGGGGTAACGATCCAATAGAATTAATAAGGATATATAGAAAAATAAGAAATTATTACAACGAAATTGATAAATGGATGATATTTAGAACAAATCAATTAACAAATTATCATATAGATAATGCTAAGGATGTGATGATGCCATATACACAAATTGAATTTATCCTGAGATACATAGGAATCGATAAAATTTTGAGAAATGGTCATACTATTATAAAGTTAAAAAATGCAATGACCAGTAAAATGAATAATTGCGAAATGACGGGACTCCTATACTACGAATCTGTGGGTATGAGAAAAGTTATCAGAAAACTACAGTCAAATGATTATCTCTTACTTAATGGAAATATTAGGGGTAAAAGTGACGAACATAGCATTAATATTGAGAGAATCATCATTCTAAAAATTAACGAGGCTATCAAAAATATTAAACCAATTTGCCCTAAGTGTCACGTATATATGGAAAGTAGCGGAAGGAATACTGGATATAAATGTAGGAAATGTAGCTACCATATAAGATCAGATTTTGAAGAACTTAGAATACATATCAATAGAGAATATGTTTCTGATGTTCTTCTCGAACCCGTTCGATATCAGAGACATTTGACTAAAACATTAAAAAGATATGGTAGAGAAGAAATAAGGAAAGGGGAATTAGAAAAAATAGCTTTTAAAATCCTATTGGATGATATCGTAGTTCATCAAATTGCTTAGGTGAGGTAGTAATAACCCCCCTTGTGTTTCAAAATAAAATTTTTCTAATCGGAATGATATCCTTTCTCCCCCATATCACCTGGCCGTTTCATCCTCTAGGAGGCTCGTCAGAGATCCTTCATCCTCATATTATTCCTCCTAGAGGTCTCGTTTCTGTTCCAGGTGACGCCCCTTTCGGAGCGGATCCTCTCGGATCTATGGGT
>CAZGXJ010000036.1:0-2527 GCA_964529905.1 uncultured Nitrososphaeria archaeon | reverse complement strand
AGGAGGATATCTATTATCCATATCATCCCTTTTATTAGTAGCGATATTCTATCCCCCCTATAAAATATTTGGTGATGTGGTTGCAGAGGACGGGATGGGTATCCATCCAGTCTCTTACTTCTTTGGATTGAGTTCTATAAATGTATTATTGGCATATGTACTCGCTACATTAACTATTTCAGCCTCTTCTCTCTACCTTTATATGTGGAGGGAGAATATCCCCTCGATGGCTTCATATTCATCTAAAATCCTCAAATTATCACTATCATTAGCTATATCCCTCTTCTTCTACAGGATCTATTTTAGTAATGTATTTTCGGGTAGGGATAGATTTATAAACTATACTACCTTTGATATCTCGCTTCTGGCTGTTATAGTCTCTCTACTCTTATTATCCGAGATTATATATATAGCTAAGACCCGTATAATAGGTGCAACGGCGGTATCAGCTTATCTAACTACATATTCCGCACTACTAATGATACTGTCTATCAATCCAGACAGTATATTCCCCTTGAAAAATGTATTAGATACTGGTAAGTTCATATTCCTATTAGGATCTACATTAATCTTCCTCTCACTAGTCATATCTAGGGAGATATTTAGGAGAAGTTTCTTCCCATGGTTTAGTGAAGATATCGAGTTTCTTGTGAGGGGTGGGACCGCCGTCCTATTGATGGTATTCCTCTTCTCCCTTATAATATCAGATTTTAATATAAGTATCTACTATACATTTGGGCAAGAAGATGTTAAGATATCTAACGACTTTATCCTCTCGACACTCTTCTATCTAGCGATTATCCCTATGATATCGATGGCTGGTGAGATAGTTGCTAGGATGAAGAAGAATATTAATCATGTTATCATAACAGTTTTCAGTATATATGCCATATTGGGTGCTGGATATAACTATAATATACCTTTTATAAAGGGTTATCTATGGATATATCCCTTATTTGCGGTACCTATAGCTATATATTTATCTGTTAAGTTTAGGAGGTTTCCACTATCTCGGCTTTTACTTCTTGTTGTCGCCATCCATCTTATAGTTACCCAATATACTTTCTATAGGAGTCCCATAATATCTATTGAGGGTAAAGGCTCTGAGACCATAGCTGGTATAAATCTATCAAATCCAAAGTATACTGTATATGCACCTGAGACCGATGTATATATAAGTCCGGAATCCAATTCTACCCAGAGTCTATATAATTTTGAATATGCTGAGTTTTCCAATGGGGTGGTGTTAGAGAGGTATGAATTCTTCCCATATGAACTACAGTTCTCGGTAAACCATTTTGTCCAAATTCTTTCTGAGTATAAACTCTATTTCTTGGGAGTTATACTTGGAGGGGGGAATAGTGCCGATATTTACTATTCCTATGCTTATTGGAGTTTATATACCTATCCCCTTTTAGCGGCTCTCTTCATAATTAGTGTGCTCCTTAGCAGTAGGTTTAGATTATATTAGTTCTACTCACATCTCTTTATTATTTTAAACTCGCCATAACGTATTAATACCTTTAGATATCTTGGGAAGCTAGAGTCTAGACCTATATCACCAGTATCTACCCATAAACAGTTAAAGGTCTGTAGTTTCCATATGGGAGATATAACTATTATATTTTCGATGCCGACTCTAGTAATTATTCTCGGTGTTAATACCTGATTGCCCCTACCGAATATCAGACCCTGTCCACCTATAGGTGAAACAATTATCTTGGCTTCTCCATACTTTGATATGATATTTAATAAGGTCTTCTCATCTAGGTCCATGCCTACTAATTTTTTATTATATATAGCGTCTACGCCTAGGAGGGTATATCCAATATTTAACATTCTATGGATCTCCTTAACAGTATTCCCAGGTGAGGTTATGTATAATATATTCCTCTCCATATTCTCTATAACATATTCAGCAATAGACCTGATTTCATCTCTAAAATCCTCTATTGGTAGTGGCATCTTACTCCCTTGGATATATCCAGGTATATAGGGAGTCTTTAGGTAGCCATAAAGCCTTGTTCTAATTATATCCCTCCTATAGGAGTCTTCGTCTACATCGAATACTTCTCCGTTATGGACTATCACCTCTCCATCAATATATTTATCAAGAAGTTCTGCCGCTTTCTCTGGGTTATATGTAAATACTGAGCTGAACATCTTAACCCCTGATGGTACTCCTATCACAGGTATCTCTCCATCCACAGCCTCCAGTATATCCCTAGCTGTTCCATCCCCACCTACAAATATTAATATATCTATCTTGCCGAGTAAAGATCTGGAAATATTTATTGTATCATGTCTCGTAGTTGGTATCCTAATCTTTCCTACGACCCTATATTCATAGTGAGTCTCCTTTAGATAGTCTTCACCCATGATAGATGGTGCTGTATAAAAAAATATTCCTCTAACCCCTATCTCCATAAGCCTTTTGAGAAATCTCTTAGCCCTAAGAGGTGCGACTTGTTTTGCACCCCTCTTTAGAGCCTCAATATATAGATTATCAGTTCCCTTGAGACCTACA
>CAZGXJ010000035.1:0-3226 GCA_964529905.1 uncultured Nitrososphaeria archaeon | reverse complement strand
TCTGATAAACTTACTAACTAGCATTAGATATATCCTTTTGAAACCAGCTCATCCACATTAAAAACTGGGCCATCTATACAGACTAATAAGC
Source organism: uncultured Nitrososphaeria archaeon (assembly GCA_964529905.1). Taxonomy (GTDB): domain Archaea; phylum Thermoproteota; class Nitrososphaeria; order Geothermarchaeales; family JDFR-13; genus SZUA-1514. The sequence continues at coordinate 3,135 of CAZGXJ010000035.1, read as the reverse complement.
CGGTTGACTCTATTACACATGACCCACATACACCTAAGCCACATTTAACTATCCTCTCCATAGATACTTGGCATCTAATTCTAAGTTCATTACATATCTCTACAACCCTCCTATTCATCTCCTCAGGTCCACATGCAAGCACATAGTCATATCGAGAACCATATTCCATTAGATATTCGGTTGGATACCCCCTAAACCCTTCACTTCCATCTTCAGTATATAGAATGGCCTCCCCACCATATCTTGAAGCCTCATCAATGAATAACTTATATTTAGAGGTTTTCACACCTTCTACATATGTAAATCTATATCCATTCATCGAGAGAAGATATGCAGCATAAATGATTGGTGCAGCCCCCACACCTCCTGCGATGAGTAGATATCTACCCTCTTTATCTATCTCGAAGCCTCTTCCAAGAGGTCCCCTAAGATATACATCTTCACCAGAGTCCATCCTAGACATATATTCGGTAGTCTCACCCACGACTTTATATGTAATTCTAAGATCTCCATCCTTAACGGAAGGAGCCATAGGAACCTCCTCGATTCCAGGGATCCATAACATGAAAAATTGACCCGGCATAAAACTCGGATAGTCTCCTTGTAGAACCATATTGTATAAATTATCCGCAATCCTCTCGTTCTCTTTAATCTTAAATCTCCTATATATCATCTCCTCATAAACCTTTTAACGATATTAAATCCAAAGCCTCTCTTAACCTGTATATCATCACCATTATATACTTGCACACCTCTAATAAAGGTGGATACGACTCTACCCCTAACCCTCCTACCTTCAAATGGAGAATGCTTAGCCTTTGTGAAGAACTTACTTGGATCCACAATCCACTCCTCCTTTAAATTAACAACTGTGAAATTACCTATATATCCAGGCTCAATATATCCATACAAAGAGTCTAGACCATATAATTTAGCTGGATTTATTGAATACAACTTAACCATATCCTGTATCGATATAAATCCCTTGTGATATAGAGTGGTTAGAATAGCTACACTGGTCTCCAGCCCGGGGAAGCCATTCTCACCCTCTGATTTCTCCTCCTCTGTATGCGGAGCATGATCAGTAGCATATATATCGATCTTACCATTTGAGAGATATTTCAATAGAGTATCCCTTACAGTTCTACTTCTGAGGGGTGGCCTAACATTTCCATAGGGAGGCTTAACATCGTCAGATGAGAGGATTAGATGGTGGGGGGTGACGTCGAAGGAAACCTTTCCATTAATAGCCTTTACAATATCTACAACTTCACCGTTAGTTACATGGGTTATATGTGTCTTAACACCTATCGTATCTGTATATCCAGCTATATATCTCGATGCCTCTATTTCTAGGGACTCATCCCTATCCCCCCTTAAATAACCATCTGGCTCCTCAGCATGGAATACAGTAACTACCCCTTTAGCATAGTTATAGATCAAGATGTCGCTTAGATGGTCTAAGCTATATTCTTTGAAATCTGTAGGATAGAACTTCATCCCAATAGCTATAGATTCATACCCAAATAAATCATCTAAGCTAGGTGGGACACCATAATTCAAACCATAATCGACTACAGCCTTATTATTGGCAACGCTATCCCTATATTCCAAGATAGATAATCTATTGTTTCTAGGCTCGGTATTAGGCATATCAATAATCAGGGTTATCCCACCAGCTGCCGCTGAGGAGGTTCCAGTATAGAAGTCTTCCTTATAATCCTGGGAGAAGTCCCTCATATGGACATGTATATCTATAAATCCAGGGAATATGATGGTTCCCGGATCGTCAAATTTATAGTCTACCTTTTCACCAGCCGATATATCTTTAGATACTTCGGCGATATATCCATCTTGGGATAACTTTATATAACCATCAATTAATTCCCCCCTATAGATAAATCTCCCTTTGATAATCATCACTCTATAAACTGTTTTATTATGTCTTCAAACTCAGTATATCTCCCACAGTATCTACATTGGAGCTTTACAGGCTCCCTTGAAATAACGTTGAAGACCGGCTTTACAGGCTCTCTCTCACTATTAGTTATACACATCGGATTTGAACATTTAACCACATCCTCTAAAACATCAGGTAAATTAACCCTATACTTCTCAACTATCTCAAAATTCTTAATGATATTTATGGTCGCATGAGGAGCCACCAAAGCTATTTTATTCAGTAGATCCCCACCTATATATCTACCCTCAATCTTAACTATGTCCTTCCTACCATACTTCCGGCTATCTGTATTCACTATAACAGCTAATCTAGAGCTTGAACCCTTCAAAAGATTTAGAATCCTCAGAACTGTAAAGGCTTTCCCAGCTGGTATATGATCTATAACAGTTCCATCCCTAATCTTCCTAACAAGGATACCCTCCATCTCAACCACCTAGAAGAAGTTTAAGTAGTGCCATCCTAAGATAAACACCATTCCTAGCCTGTTTAAAGTAATATTGATATGGAGAATTATCCACATCTGGAGATATTTCGTCTACTCTTGGTAGGGGGTGGAGAACCATCAAATCTTCTTTGGCATTAGATAGGATATCCATATCAATCCTATAACTACCCTTAACACGTTCATACTCCAGTGGATCTGGAAATCTCTCTTTCTGGATCCTAGTTACATATAATATATCTAGTTCACCCAATACCGAGTTTAAGTCACTGGTTTCAATATAGTTAATTCCAGCCCTATCTAAGTAGTCTCTAACCTCCTCTTTAAGCCTTAGACTCTCAGGGGAGATAAGGAATAGCCTCTTGGGCCTATAGAGCGTAGTCCCCAATATGAAGGATGCAGCTGCCCTTCCATATTTAAGGTCCCCCAGCACACCTATATTTAAGCCGTCTATACCTCCCTTATACCGATAAATAGTAAATAGATCTATCATAGCCTGGGTTGGGTGGTTATGTGCCCCATCACCAGCATTTATAACTGGTGAAACCGCGATATCAGCCGCATATTTAGCTGCTCCCTCTCTCCTATCCCTTACAACGATGATATCTGAATAGGAGTCAAACATTCTTATAGTGTCCCCGAATGTCTCACCCTTAGCAATCGATGAGGCTTCAGACCTAGATAAAACCATCGGCTTACCTCCAAGCCTATATACAGCCGATGTGAAGCT
>CAZGXJ010000034.1:0-3437 GCA_964529905.1 uncultured Nitrososphaeria archaeon | reverse complement strand
CAAAGTGTTTGGGGACTGTAACAATAAAGCCCAAAAAATATTTTTCTCAAAATTTTGTTTATAATTCTCACAGATTATTAGGTTCTGATTGTTCTTTAAATTGTTTAACATCTAGGCTTAATTTTTATATTTGATTGAAATTAACATACATTCATTTTCTTATTATCTTATTCAATGATTCACATAGTAATGGGTATTTTTTCTTTTCAGTATAAAAAGGGCGCTTAACATTTTGTCGTTATCTGTTATATCAAGTTTCATGTTAAAATACCTCTTGTTTCGTTCAAGCAATTAAGCCAGAATCTCAATATAGGCTGGAAAATATGAAATTTTCCATTCAATAATCTAAATTACAATCGCTTATACATAGGATTTCCTAGATTTTAGTATTCTCTATTCTATGTAATATGTTCTATTCGATTATCTGGAGTAAATTAGTTAAAATATAATTCTAAATCTTGTAACCTTTACCTTTTTCCTTGGTGGCTGATAAGATTGACCGTATTAGCTTCATTTACGTTATTATATGTGGTCTAATCGATCTGTAGAATAGACTGAATATCTCTCTATTGGAAGGCCCACTTCTCCGTATGCATTCCAAATCCATTCTCTTAGCGCGGAGTAAAATAAGATTAAATAGGATTCCATATCTCTAAATTCATACATTCCCAGAATAAATTCTTATAACCTTTAATTAATAGCTCATCTATTTCCATAATTTCATCGATTTACAACTAATATAAAAAACAAAAATTTTCTTAGAAGGCAGTTTCCATTAGATAGCTTTATGGTATGAAATTTTAGGGAATGATTGTATTACATTAACGTCTAATCCGTTGATATTTGTAAAGCTTTTGCATTAGTGATGCAAATATATTTATAAGTAATTTGCATTCATAGTGAAAATATATGGAGGATTTCAACCCATGGTGGTTTGGAGAAGAGGACTATATCTACAATGAATGGAAAAATTCTGAGGTTAAGTGGGTTCCAGATATATTAAATAGCTTTGAGAGTAGGCCCTTCTCTCTTAATTTTATCTTTGGGCCTAGGCAAGTTGGTAAGACGACCGCTGTTAAGATTTATATCTATGAAATGCTGATTAACTCGAGGAATCCGAAATCGATCTTCTATTACTCATGTGATGAACTATCTGATTATAATGAATTAGGGGAGGTTTTGGATACATATCTATCGGCAAGGGATGAATGGGGGGTTAATAGTTCTGTTATATTTCTAGACGAGATAACATTTGTAGATGAATGGTGGAGAGCTTTAAAAAGTAGAATAGATAGGGGAGTCCTTAAAAATGATGTTATCTATGTATTGGGTTCTGCCAGTGTTGAGCTGTTGAAGGGACGTGAAAGGTTTCCAGGTAGAAGAGGATATGGTAAGGATATACTCTTCTTGCCTCTCGATTTCAATGAATATACAAGGAAGATTGGGGGTTTGAATATCAGTAGCTATACATTGGAGGAGTTATTAGGTGATAGAGATGTGTTAATCTCCAATAAACCCTTTAGAAAGGGTTTAGAGAGGATTTTTAATACATATATGGTGACAGGTGGCTTCCCCATATCGATTAGAGAATATTTCACAAGGGGTAGGGTTACCAGTATGTCTAAAAAAGTTTATTTGGACTGGATTAGGGGGGATATTGTAAGAATGGGTTTGAGTGAAAAGTATATGAAGGAGATAATATCATTTCTACTGAGGGCCAGATTGACCCCTATAAGTTGGTATCATATCTCTAGAGACACATCCATAAATTCCCCGAATACCGTTAGGAAATATGTAGAGGCATTGGAGGACCTATTAGTAATTAAACCCCTATACTTGCTAAGTCCTGACGGTAGAATTATGTATAGGAAGAATAAAAAGGTCCACTTCATAGATCCATTTATATACCATGCCCTATCTAGCTATGTTAAAGTAGATGTTTATGATGAGACAATAGTAGAGTCAGTTGTAGCTTCGCATCTCATGAGGATACATGACATATTTTATTGGAAAGATGGAAGTGAAGTAGATATTGTAGCCTTGGTTGGAGATATCCAAGTAGGTTTCGAGGTAAAATGGGGGGTTAAAAGAGGTAGGAAGCCTAGGCATATAACTAAATACTATATCTTGAATAAAGAGGTTTTACCTTTATTTCTAGCATCTATAAAGTGGAACCAAATTTAGTTTTGGTTTTTAAATTTTGGTTGACATGCTTCCAAGGTAGAATAAGATTATATATATGCAACTCTCTATATATGAGACTGCCCTATTCAAGAAATGATCGAACATCAAATCTATCTCTATGAGCCCCTCTTCCTAGCCGACACTTTTGAAGTTATGTATCCAGCTATCAAATATATTGGAATTATATATGGACTGAAAAATAGTATCCCGGCGAACGCCAATAATGCTGATGATGAGAATAGTATGGTATGGATAAGAAGTGTGACAAACCAAATTAAATAAAATATTACTAAACCGAGTATCCTATGTAGCAATCTATCAAATCCAGATAATATACCAGCAATAACAGGCGATATAAGTACTGGAAGTAGACCTTCGATCCCATATAATATCGCTAAAATGAATCCAGTTAAGGGCCCAACGATTCCTCCCAAAAGGGAATATCTCATAAACCTTAATTCTCTATTGAATCCATATATAAGTTCTCATTATTTATCCATATATCACTAGTATATATTCAACCTCGATTTTATTTACAATAATCCTTCAATTTCGCCTTAATAACGGTCAGAGTAGTAATTGTTAAAGGTAATCCTTAAGGCTGTATATGAACGAAGATTATAGAAATATAAATTTGAGATATGTAAAGTTTAATTGTCATAAATCTAAGGGGGTCAGACTTAATTATAGCCCTACTATAGAGAGTCTCTTATTCCAATCCCTATATTCCTCGATGAATTGGAGGGAAATTAATAGATACATAAATGAGAATATTATTATCTCCTTTATTCCGAAACCAAGAATTATACTTATCGCCCCGAATTCTATGGGGAACCGATATAGAAATATTAGGGTATGCTTCATTCTTCTAGGCAATTCTATATAATATAGCATATATAAAACAGTGGTAAATATAAAGATCTCGAGACCAATCAATATCAAAACCTCTTTCCCAATATATAGGAAAAAATATATGAGAATCGAAGTTACCGAAAAAGCATATAGTAGGTCTTTCCAACCTATTTTATCAATTAAATCCTTTACAATTTTCAACACCTCGTCTTCACCTCAAGGTATTGTACAAGAACCTTCACGGTATTATATTCAACAATTTTAAATACCTTAGGAACTTCGTTAAAAGCATCATTCATGTATAATTGAAGTGTGTATAAACCTATGAGTGTAAATAACATACTCACTCCACCTAGGATATAATAATGGTTACCTAGATATGGTTTATAATTATTCATCTG
>CAZGXJ010000033.1:0-3748 GCA_964529905.1 uncultured Nitrososphaeria archaeon | reverse complement strand
CATCTATTAATGGTATTACATCGTATTCAATATAGATGCTCTTCTCTCCCTTCCTAAGTTCTAGGGTCTTATCTATCTGGAGTGACTTCGTTCTATAGCTTATAGTTATCTTAGCAACCTCTCCATTTCTAACTATCCATCTTATATCATGGATCTCAGCCTTATATGGGGACTCTATCCATGTAGAGCCTGAATAGTTGAATAATACCTCAAATGTCCCATCTATGAGGTATATCAAGTTGATATAGTCTTTCCCATTGGAGAAGGCAATCCATGGAGTCCTATTACTTAGATATGGTGTGTCATCCGATATCCTAATATATTCATTACGTAGCTCTATATTTGTCGTCATTATCAAGTTAGAGGCCTCGAACCTCCTATATTCACCCTTTATGAAGATCTGGTAGGGAGGGAGAGCCATTAAAACCCTCCTACCTGCATACCCCTCTATCCATCTCCCAAACCCCTCATCAGCAACTATAACTGCATCCCTTGGGGTATTCTCGATTATCCAGTTTAAAGCATCTAACTTCTCCTCAACACCATATGCATAGTCAGTTAGATAATGGTAATATTCAGATATTTTATATGGCATAGCTATCCCTATTGATAATGTAAGGATTATTAGGCCTACAGCCATAGATAACAGGATAGATCTATCAAGGTTTGCATAGTATTCATCTCCATACCTCCTAATCAACTTAGAACCAGATATGTTAATAAGTGAAGCTGATGCCAGAATTAGAATGGGTGGGACAGAGAATATAGGGAATCTCTTGAAGTCTAGGGCTATGCCGAATATATATGACTGGGTGAATAGGAAGGGGAATATAATCCATGTGAATAGTATGGTTAGAGACTCCCTAGACCCCCTAACATATAGAGTTATGAAACCTAGTACCGCTAATATGAAGAGTAGAGCTGTAGATATCTGATCCTTAAATATCCACCAAAAAGCGTCTAAATCGAAGGGCCTCAAGACTAATGAGGCATAGTTATATGTTATATACTGGAAAGGCCCGGCTAGATATCTCCATAATAGGAAGGCCCCACCAGATATAAATATGGGGGTTAGGCTTTTTAACGCTAGGTTCGAGCTGATAACACCTTTAAAATATTTGTAGGTTATGATTATGAGCCATGTAAAGGCTATGGCTGAATACACGATTGTCGTTAGGTGGTGGGAAAAAACTAATAGTGAGGCAGATATAGATGCACCTATTACATATCTTAAACTACCTGCATTATATATCCTTAGAAGGAGATATGTAGTTAGGAGGAGGAATATTAGACCTAGGAGATTTGGATAGCCACCCCATCCATACATCTCAGCGAATGATGGGTGGAAGGCGAATAGCCATACAGCAACGGCTCCGACCTCACTACTCCCAGTCACCTCCTTTACAATTGGGTATGATGCTAACGGCAAGATCCATATTAATAGTAGGCCTAGGAACTTTACGGAGGTCAGGGGGTCTTTAGTCAGATATATCGCTAATGCAAGTATCATGTTGAATAGTGGTGGGTATTGGAATAGGGTTTGGTTCCATAATGGATATGTATTACCTAAGAAACCGTTTGCATTCTTAAGCCATATAGCTGGGTCATTTATAGGCGGAAATATCTCTCTCCAGAATACATTGAAATAGTTTAGTATATGGATGGCCATAGCCACTAAGATACTTATTATGACTACTCTCTTCCTATTCATACGGTGACTTTATATATGGTTAACTTTGAATTCTCAAAGACATATTTAAACTTATCATAGTCTAAACCGAAATGATCCAACAACTCTTTCTTGACCATAGTCGGTACCACAAGATATGCAACTCTATGGCTCTCTAAAACATCTTTCACAGAGCATGCAAAAACCCTATCCCCGACCCAATCCAAAGGCTTAGGATCTATAATATTGATATCTATAGATAGCGTTATCCTATTACTTATAGGCCTCACCTTGACATGTAGCCTTTGCTGGAACCACCTCTCATCAGGACCAAAACTTATATCAGATAGTATGACATTACCAGTAATATTAACCATATATTTCCCCGAATCCGTTTCATAGTAGAAGCTACTCCCCCTAATATCCGTGAAACCTATCTTCCTATCCTTAGGGATCCATAACTTAACAGTAAAATCTAGGAGCTCAGCATCACTGACAGGCGAAATATCATATATGATTTTTACACTTGGACTCATAGATATTGAGACATATCTATTTATAACTACACCCTCTAAAATATAGACCTGCTTTAATATAGCCTCATCACCCTCAAGCTTGAATTCATCCGTATATTTATCGTTATATTGGTAGAAATCTGGACTCATAGTCTCACCATTATACGTATATCTCAACCTTGCATGGTTCTCATCTATATAGATGAAGTCTTTATAACTAACTCCATCGGAAGATGCTATAACTGGAGATCTCTGTGGAGCTACTGGAGACCAATCCCTAACCCTTATATACTTGTTCCTCAACTCATAGTTAGCATTTAAAATAGTATCTGCATCATAGCTTAGGAGGAAGTCATCCATATCATTAACCAAGTATAAAGGTTTATTCGTTAAAACCTGCCTACCCGTATATAGCTGTATATATGTACTTAATGGATATTCAGCCACTATAACTGAATCAAGGGGTGTATTCATCTTTATCCAGTCTAGAGCCTGTAGAAGCTCATCATCCCCATACCTATTTATATATGCAATATTCCTAGATACACTATCTGCATATACCGTTAGATATCCTGAGATATCACCGATGAATATGAATATTATCAATATGAGACTTGTAAGCTTCAACACGTCAATATCTATTATATATTCATCTCCCTCCCTAACGACGTTAAACAACTTCTCCCTACACCAGCTGAATATAATGGCTATTAAGAGCACCATTGGGATAGGTAGATAAACATATACTAGCTTAGTCCCCTCACCTATAAAGGTTGAAATTACGATGCTTAATATCCAGCTCAGGGATATTCTGAAGAGTTTCTCAGATTTCCTAGCTACATATACTAATCCAGCCACTCCGCCTAATGACGATACCAAGATATATGGATAGATATCAATCCCAACCTCAAATACCCCATGATATAGAGTTAAGAATGGTATTAAGGAGGGAATAGATGCCAGAATATTTGAGATATATGTTAACTCACCCCTCACTATGTTCAGGAGGCGGTATAGAATGATGAAGACGAAATATATTAGACCTACATATATAGAGGAAAGACCTACCAATACAGAAAGAATTATTTGGATTGTGACGTTGATAGGGTTTATGTTATCGAATATAGATGTAACTGTTAGTAATGAGATGGTTAAGAGGAGCATAAACATCCCTACAAATTCTGAGTAATAGGATGATTGTAGTATTGCATTATTGGTGGGAAGGAGTATTAGAAGAATTGATGCAAATAGACCGTCAACCCATTTACCAGTAACGTATTTAACGATATAGAATGTCATGATGCTGATTAAGATAAGATATATAAGGGTTGTCAATGAGATTATATAGTCTCTAGGGATTGATAGGGTCTTAAATAAGAGCAGTGTATATGAATATACATCCATATTTACATTTCCCGGATTCTCGGATATCGATACCAACCACTTAATATCACCAGGCCTTGCAGTCATGAATGTATTCGCATTTGAAAAGATGTATAGAAATATGGTTATAACTATGGACAATAATAATCCAATTGTATCTGCTCTACTTAATCTACCGTAT
>CAZGXJ010000032.1:0-4448 GCA_964529905.1 uncultured Nitrososphaeria archaeon | reverse complement strand
AATGCTAATATTGTATCCAACGGGTCAATACTCATGATAAATATTTATGTAGAGCTATTAGTTTAAGGGTAAATGATATGGTAGGGCCTCTGAGTAAACAGTCTCGAGGATATAGACATCTATATATGTATTAATTTTTATATATATCAAGGGATGGAGATAAAGATAATTGATAAGATATGGCTAAGATTCAGGAGATATCCGTTGAATTTCCGAGGAGTAGATGTGGTTTAAGTGTTAAGTTTAAGACGGCTGTAAAGATACTCGGTTTAGTATCTAATGGTGGGCGTGTGGGACACCTTATTAGCTGCAGTAGAGAGGTTTTTAATAAGATTAGGGAATCTGGGGATTTCAAGATTATCGGATATTCTATCCAGGGGAACACGGTTAATGCATGGATACTTTCAAAGGGTTGTGAGATGTGTAGACCTCTAGAGAAGTATGGATGTATAGTTGTGGATGGATATGTAAGTGATGATGGGCATTCATCAATAAGCTTTGTCTCACCCTCTGAGGAGACTACAAAAAGGATCTTTGATAGCTATAGGAGGGAGGGGTTGGAATTTAATGTGAAGTATCTTAGGAGCTTTGCGAAGTCCTCCGGCCTTACTGAGAGGCAGGAGCAGGTCCTATATCTAGCATATAGACTCGGGTATTTTGACTATCCTAGGAGGGCCTCGTTGAAGGACTTGGGACGTATACTAGGTATTAAAGAGTCTACATTATCTGAGATTTTGAGGAGGGCTATGAAGAATCTCATATCAAAGTACTTTGGTTAGATTTATAAATAACTCGGTAAATATTTTCTAAATCTCTTCTAGCCAGTAGTTAAAACATATACCTTTAATTATTAGTCTCCATAATGTATGAGAATCATTTTATGAGTAGGAGGGATAAACTTGTTTCGGCGTTATATGCAAGTATATTGGCCTTCATAATTATTGAGGGACTTCTCCTAGAAGTGATTTTTAGTGGGGTATTTTCCCCATACGAAGGGTTGTCTAAGTTCTTTATGGGTGCGTTGATCCCTATTGGTGTAATAGCATATATTGGATATCTGGGTTGGTTAAGGGATGGGAGGGCGATATTTAAATATGTCAGTTTATTGGCTTTGATACTAGGATCTATATCTATATATAGAGGTGTAAATGGGTATTGGGATGCATTACCCATATTATTTATTGCTTATTTGACTGAGGTGATTGTTGGGCCATATCTAATGAAGGAGTTTAAGGAGATAGATGAGTTATCAAGCAAGTTGTTTATAATTGGTATATCTATCTTTGTCTTCTCTCTCCCCCTAGTATCTATATCTAACACTCTCGCTATAATAGCATTTATAGGTAATTTAGCGAAGGGCATCGGTCTAACAAAGCTTCTATACCATGTATTTAGTTTGGAGAGGGTATCTAGTGATGTAGAGATACTTCAAGCATCCCCTTCCTCCTAACAAAATACTCGACAATTCTAAAGTAGATATATACAGCTAATACGTAGATAACCGTCTTTAATATGAGAAGAGTCCATAGATATCCTATGTTCTCTATGTGATAGTAGCTACTTATATAATATCTCATCAATTCTAACCACTCGATTGTGGGGAATATATGTGCGAGAGGTCTTAGAAATGGGGGTAGCGCATCTACAGGATATAAAACACCTCCTAGGAGGAATAATATGCCACCAAAGGCCTCACTAATTAATGGTCCATATTCCGAGCTATATATACTTGAGCCGGCAACCATGACACCAAGCTGACTACTCCAAATGACTCCTATGATGATTAGGATTAGAATCTGAAATGGGCTCCATCCATTTAAATAGTTAAGATTCCCTGTAAGATATAGGCCTAGGATAAGCATCGATGTAGATGTGAAGAACCCTAGGATGTAGTGGTATATCCCCCTAGAAGTTAGGTATATATGTAGGTTTGGAAACGCTAAATATGTATATTTTAATGTCCTGAAATGTTCCCTTTCGCTATGTATCGTCCATATTATTCCATATAATCCAGAGCCTATAAAGTTGAAGAGACTAACCCCGGATATCATGTAGAACGCATCCTGGGGATTTAAGATGTTTCCTACATATGCTACAGCTATATATACATATGAGAAGATAGCAACTTCAAAGATCGGATTTATAAATATGTATATAACATAGAAAGGTATCCTAGTCCAGTTACTCTGTTCCTTTAGCGTCAGCCATATAACTGCTTTAACCCTATTTAACCAACCTCTCATGTCTAGATCCATCTCAATATCAACCTCCCATCCTTTCTACCCTTCTCCACAATTCTATTCAGAATATAAATTCCAATTGGGAAGAGTATCAAGGCCATTAGGGATAGGATGGATATATGTAGCCATAACTCCTCAATCCCCCTGCCAAGTAGTAGAGCCCTCCTAACACCATCTAGTCCTATGGCTATTGGTAGTAGAGATGCTATGGACTGTATAATTGTGGGGAATATGTTTATTGGATAGTATTGGCCGGATAGGAAGCTTATAGGTTCACCCATAATCTCATTAAGTCTTATCCCCTTCCTACCGTAGATTAGATGTAGGCTGGAGAAGGCCATACCCATTGAATAAAGGGATATCAGTGTCAGGATGAAAACCGTCAAAGCATAGGGTAGGGTCGATATCATAAACTCGGCCTTGAAGGCTAATACCCCTATAGCTATCATGGCTAGGGATCTTACACCTGTATTAAACATTCCACCTAGAGCCATACCGAGGAGTAGGGATGGGAGTGGAGAGTCACTAAGTAGAAATACCTCTAAATTTCCCGTCTCCTTCTCCCAATAGAGGACACTACCCATCCCCCATAAAACGTTATACCAGAAATTCATCATCACGGTTCCAATTACTACAAACCCTATGAATACCCTAGGAGCATTTAGATTTTCATATGCAAATACTATGCTAGACATGAATATCGTCGGTAGGATTACCTCCCAAAATATCCAGCTTTTCTCCCTAAAACCTCCAAATATTCTTACATATGCCCTGGCAAATGCCGGCCTCAAGACTCTATTTAGCCTCTTCATCCTCCAACCCCCTACCTACAAGCTTTAGGAATACATCCTCAAGAGATATTCTATCCTGTTGAATCCTCAAGATTTTAATCCTATGCCTCTCGAGACGATCCAATATCCTAGATATATCCTCATAACTCATCACTATCCTAATCCTAGCTTCACCCGTCACATTACTCATCTTAACAGTATAACCTATAACGGAATCTATATCCCTTAGAAATTCTAGTTTTGGCGATTCGATAGCCTTTACATCAATGTTATAAATAATTTCTTTGCTCACCATATTCTTCAATTGATCAACAGTTCCTTCAGCTATAATCCTACCCTTATTTATTATGGCAACGTAGTCACATAACTCCTCTACCTCAGCCATATAGTGACTAGTAAGTAATATAGTTTTTATCAGGCCTTCATCTACCAGCCTCCTGATAAGTCTCCGTATAATCCTTGCATTCTCTACATCTAACCCCAGTGTAGGTTCATCTAGGAAAAGTATCCTAGGCCTATTTAAGAGACCCCGGGCTAATGCATATTTCTGTATCATCCCAGTAGACAATGCATTAAGTCTCTTATCTAGGAAGTCGTCCAAGCCTATTAACCGGCTTACCTCTTCAATCCTATCTAATGCCTCCCTCCTACTCATACCATATATCTGGCTGTAATACATGAGGTTCTCCCTTGTAGTCAATATACCATACCCCGGCCTCTCACCTCCAGATACCAGATTAATGACCTTCCTAACCTTATTCGCCTCCTTAACAACATCATATCCATCTACATATGCCTCACCGGAGGTGGGTAGTAATAAGGTTGATAGGATCCTTATAAGAGTCGTCTTTCCAGCCCCATTCGGACCTAGTAGACCAAATATTATTCCATAATCAACATTTAGATTTATGTTATCTAATGCCTTAAACTCGCCATAATCAGTCTTAAATGTCCTCACTAGATCCCTAGTTCTAATTGCATAATCCATTTCTCTCCACCTAATAATCCCGATTTTGTAGAAATATTTAAACCTTATTAACACGATGGAAATGATAATATACGTCTTCAATAAGTGCACTATACTGTATCGTTACCGTTGTCTTCCGTATACCCATTAGAAATATATGTATTTATGGATTCCTCAATATAGTATTAGCCAGGATACATCCTTCCTATCTATATGTTATATCACATTTGACAAATCTATAGAATCACTATCCCCAATCCTTTATCGGGATATCTTGAATAGTTCATCTGGATAGATCTCTTTATATAGACATTTATCAGGTTTTATGAAGAGCTTTTCAACTTCTCCCTCGCTTTCTCGAGCAAGGTTTAAACCCTTTATTAATACTGCTGGTATGCCTTCATCCCCCTCCCCCATAACTAGATGAGCAGTCGAAGCTATCTCATCTGC
>CAZGXJ010000031.1:0-4502 GCA_964529905.1 uncultured Nitrososphaeria archaeon | reverse complement strand
GAACCTCTCCTCACTATAGTATACTTCCCTCTCTTCACCACTTTTACATATAGGCATTAACCCCATTAAATATGTAGGTTGTTAAAAGCTATATATCTTATATATGTAAGGATAAAAAGGGTTGAAGGATTTCTAATCCTTTAGAATACTTCTCCAGTCAACATTAAATATTTCGGCCACACCGGAATATTCGACATATGCCCTTAGAAGCATATCTATAATCTCCTCGTCGGATAACCCCATCTTCCTTAAGTAGAATAGTCGATATTCATCCAACCTACTAACGGATGTTGAGTGGCTAGCACCAGCAACAATACCAGTATCGACCTCCAACATGGGTATAGAGTGGGCCGTACCCTTATCCCCAAAAATGGTTAAATAGCTTTTAACAGCAGTACTAGCTTCATGAGATACGTTTAATATCCTTGCAGCCCCTCTATGGACTAGATATCCCTTATCCAATATACCTCCCCTAACGGACAATATACTCTCACTATAGTCACCATGATGAGTCACATTAGTAATTACATCAGTCTTAGTATCTTCTCTTGCAATTAGGCTTCCATATGTGTAGCCAATACTCTCCCTCCCCTTTAAGTCCATGTTAGACCGGAGATGGGTCATAAGCCCTCCAAATCCTAGGATGTTGAAGGATACTTTACTGCCTCTATCGACATCAATACTGTATTCAGTATAGGTAGCTGTAGATCTATTATGTAGGAATAGGTAGTTTAAAGAGATGTCTGCATTTCTTCCGACTGATACCTCGACAAAGAAGGTCTTTAGACCCTCTCTATGTCCCAAATCAACGATATTAAGTGTACCCTTCACATTATCTCCTATATACAAGTTCAGATGGTTAGGTAGATATCCCGCTGGAGCTGGAGACAATACTGTATAGCTCTCGAAATCTTTTAGAAATATTAGCTTAAGAATGTATCGATTCCTAAGAATGTGATATGCCTCCATCTTATTAAGCTGGTTCAAATCCCTGGCATATATCTTAGATATTGATTTATATCCATCTTTAACAATCTCTACCTCAGCTATATCACTTTCAACATCTACATCGTCAACCTTCAACACTATGCTTGGCTTAAATTCAACATATGGATTGTCTAGTTGATATTCCTCTGTATATTCGATATCGAGGAGTGATTCAAAGATCTTCCAATTTGTATAATATTTCACTGTGGGGCTATCCTTAATCTTTTGAAATGGTATGTCCTTAAGCTTTTCTAAAAGCCCTGTAGACATATTAACCTACACCACCCAGCTTCTCGAACTCAATCTCCAATACCTTCTTCAGGATATTTGCAACTTCAAATGGTACTTCTATGAAGAGCTCATCTAAGAAGCCCATAATCAATAGGTTCTTAGCGTCATCCTCATCCAATCCTCTACTTGCCAGGTAGAAGATCTGATCCTCTGTAAGCCTTAAAGTAGTTGCTTCATGGGATACGGATGCGGTGGGCTCTTCAATCTGGTTATGTGGATATGTATATGCATAACTATGATCATCCAGAATTAAAGACTCACATTCCACATTAGATACGGCATTCCTAGCGCCTCTAGGGATTCTAATCACTCCTCTATATATGTTGATACCTCCATCCATGCTTATACTCTTATTAATTATTCTACTCTTAGTATTCTCACCTATATGTATCATCTTACTTCCGCTATCCTTTAGGTAATGCCCTTTAGCCAATGTAAATACAACACTTCTACTACTACTATTCCTACCCCTTAGAACAGTTGACGGATATACATATGTGAGCATACTCCCTATACTCCCTTCTACCCAATCTACCCTGGCATTCTCCTCAGCGATAGCCCTCTTATTATTGAAGTTAATTACATGTTTACTCCAGTTCTGGAAGGTTGTGAAGCGTATATGGGCACCCCTATGTGCATATAACTCTACCATACCGTCGTGGAAACTGAATCCCTTATACATAGGAGCTGTACATCCCTCGATGAAGTAGATGTAGCTATTCTCATCAGCTATAAGTAATGTATGTTCAAACTGACTCTCAAAGGCCCTACCTATCAAGAAGAAGGCCTCTATAGGCGCTTCAACCCTGACGTTCTTAGGTATATAGACGAATACACCTCCACTCCATAGGGCCCCATGTAGGGCTGCAAATTTATGTTCACTAGGTGGGAATATCCTAAGGAAATACCTCTTAACAACATCTGGATATTTCTGGACAGCCTCCTCCATCGGAATCATAACTACGCCTTTATCCTCTAAACTCTTCTTCATCTTATGGTAGATAGTCTCGCTCTCATACTGAGCCGATAATCCATGGAGAATCCTAGCCTCAAGCTCTGGGATACCTATCTTCTCATAATACTCCCTAATCTCTTTTGGAATCTCATCCCAGCTACTACTCATCTCGATCTCAGGCTTGACATAGTGTGCCATTGTATCCAGATCGAGCATCTCTATACCTTTCAACCAGTTAGGCATTGGAAGCTTATAGAATAGTTCTAGACTCTTAAGCCTTAGCCTCAACATCCACTCTGGCTCCTTCTTAACCTTTGAAATCTCTCGGATGACGTCCTCAGTTATCTTACCCTTTATCTCAACCTCAGCGGGGAAATCTTTAGCAAATCCAAGTAGCTCTTCAGGCTCCCTATATCTAACCAATTCATCTGGTTTATATAGAGTCATATTGAATCACCCCGAAACAACCTTTTCATAACCATATTTCTCAACAAACTCAGCTACCTCGAGACCACCCCTCATAAGAATCTTCCCATCTATCAATACATTCACCTCATCAGGTATTATGAAGTGGAGAAGCCTCGGATTATGTGTAATTAGTAAAACACCCTTACCGTTCCTCCTCATATCATCAATAATCTTCGCAACAAGTTTAACACCATCAACATCGAGTCCCGAGTCCGGCTCATCTAAAATAACTATTTTAGGGTCATATGCCAATGCCTGG
Organism: uncultured Nitrososphaeria archaeon; assembly: GCA_964529905.1. Classification (GTDB taxonomy): domain Archaea; phylum Thermoproteota; class Nitrososphaeria; order Geothermarchaeales; family JDFR-13; genus SZUA-1514. Next base: position 1,542 of record CAZGXJ010000031.1, on the reverse strand, counting down.
AAGAGCTCAAACCGCTTCTTCTCGCCCCCACTAAAACCTACATTTACTTCCCTACCCATATAGCTACTATCAAGCCCTACACTCTCAAGCTTAGGCTTAACCTCCCTCAAAATCTTTATATCCATTAATTTATTATCCATAGGTAAACCTCTCCTCCTCTTCACTACAGCAGGTATAAGTAGTGAGCCCTTTACTCCTGGGAGAGGTGGGGGCTCCTGAACAGATAGGAAGATACCTAACCTACTCCTCTCATCCGTCTCAAGCTCCAATATTGATTCACCATTGAAGAGTATATCTCCCTCTGTAACTTCATATCCTTCCCTACCCATTATAGTATAGGCAAGAGTAGATTTACCGCCTGCATTTGGACCCATTACTACTACCAACTTACCGAATTCCACCTTTAGGTCAACACCCTTCAATATCTCCTTATCCTCTACCGTTACATGGAGGTTCCTTATCTCAAGCATCTTAATATAACACCGTTATAAATAGAGTATTTTAGAGTATATAAATGATAACATTTTCAAGGATGTGGATAGAATATACATGGTATTAAATCATGTATTAACTGGGATGATAGACTATACTAGATATAAAAATATATCCCGAAAGTATAAAGAAATTCACTTTCCCGATTTTACTGGATACATCTTTCTATACGCCCTATATCCACCAGCCAAGTAGTAGCTGTCAACCCCCAACTCTCTAAGCTTCCTAGCCACCTCAACGCTGTCCAATCCGACTGGACATACTATTACAACCTTCCTACCCATCCTCCTAAACTCTTCTGCCCTATTTAAAAGCTCATCAACAGTCATATTAACTGATCCCGGTATATGTCCAAGCATGTAACTGAAGCTTCCCCTAATATCCACTATATATGCATCCTCCGGTATCTTATCGGGCTCCACAGCATATGAATCATCTAGAGGAACTTGGAAAGGCTTTATCTTCTTCAAATCATATTTAACCATATCCGATATAAGATCGACTAATATATCCATGTCTAACTTCCTCTCCTCCTCCTCAGCTATTTTCGGATCCGCGTAAATAATAGGTTTCTCCTCAACCAATGCACATACCTCCTCTATAATCTTTGAATATTCATATAGCCCTATCTCCCTAGATCTATCTATTATCTCCACCTTATCCAAGCCGATTAACGGCCTGAAAACTGTTTTATCTATTGAGATATCTGTAACCACTAGATTCCTTAAAGTCTGACTGGATACCTGCCCAATGGATTCACCCGTAATCAATGCATCTGCGTCAATCGATTCCGCAACCATAGAGGCGGCCCTATACATCATTCTCTTCAATATAACAATTCTGTAATCCCTTCTAACCCTCTCCCTAATCATCTTAGATATGGGTCTGAAGTCGACCTTATATAACATAGGTTTATATCCATATCCCCATTTCTGGGCCAACTCAACTGCAACCCTTAAAACCTTATTGAAATATTTTTCACCACCTAATTGGAAATGGATGAAGTGGACCTCTACCCCCCGCCTCATCATATGCCAGGCAGCAACAGGT
>CAZGXJ010000030.1:1126-4977 GCA_964529905.1 uncultured Nitrososphaeria archaeon | reverse complement strand
GGATGTGGTAATCCAAGGACGGTGAAGTCATCCCTATATTCAATAATCTTCCTTATATATCCCTCTTTGAGATCTGGTGAATATAAATAGCCTAATTCCTCAAAGAAAAGATCAATGTTTCTATCTGATGAAGCCTTTAATATCGGGTCAATATCAAACGAATTGTTATATAGCTGGAAAAGTTGATATTCATCTCTTAAATTATCTCCTTCAAACCTTGGTAGTAGCTCCATTGATAATTCTATATCTTCTTTAATATATGGGAGATACCATCGTTCCCTTGAGGAGTCTAAGTCATAGATCCATACATTAGTCTCCCTAACCTTAGATCCATATTCACATCTCCTATTAACCCTTCCAAACCTCTGGATAAGAGAGGGTATAGGTGCGATCTCTGTGTGTAAATATTTATATGATATATCGAGGCTAACCTCAGATACTTGAGTAGATATGAATATATGGCTTCTACCCTCCATCGATTCGAGCCTCCTCTCAATAGCCCTACGGTCTCTATACATAAATCTACTATGGAGTAGGATTACATCATCCAATCCATATTCATTTTTAAGTATATAAGCTATCTTTATAGCGTCTTCAACCCTATTCAAGATAACTAATATATCTCCACCTATCCTATACTGCTCAACAATCCTATCCAGACTATTAATTATCTTATCCCCAACAAGCCTATATTTAACCCTAGATACATTTTTATATCCGTCTAAGAAGTCCAACTTATCAACCTTATTAAATGTTTTACCTAATCTATCCCCAATATATTGGATTAAACTATCTGGTAACGTAGCTGACATCATCAAGACTTTAAAGTTATATAGGCTCTGATATAGCTCAAATATTCTAAGTAGTATTTCCAGCATATAAGGGGAGAGGAGGTGGATCTCGTCTAGTATAAGTATTGAGTTTCTAAAACCAACTCTTCTTACATGATACTTCCCAAGCCTTAGAAAGGAGAGTAGGAGCTGATCGATAGTAGTTATATTAACGGGGTATTTTAGGAAGAGCCTCTCCAATAATAAGGTGTTTAACCTATCCTCCCTAGCCCCCGCCTCACCTTCTCCAAAGGCTTCCACATCATAAAAATAGAAATATTTCCCTACATATTCCACTCCCAATTGGGAGGATAACTTTTCATGGAATTTATTTATAGCGGTTATAGTGGGGAGGATATAGAAGATCTTGGAATAGTCCTTGTTAACAGCATATAGTATCGAGGATGTGGTCTTACCCCATCCCGTATATGCCCTGAGAAGGAGTAAGTCTCCCCCATCTAATAGCGAGATCTGTTCCCTAAACCTCTTCTCGTCCAGTTCACCGTTAGATAATATCGATTTAACCTTCTCTACTGTCAGCTTTAGACTTGGAAACCCATTAAAACCTATATTCTCCGCCGATAGTACATCAGCTATCTTGAATAATCCATATAGATCTGCTAATATTGTTGCCCTTTCCAAATCCATATTTAGAATTTGATATTCAAAGTCGAATTTCTCGGATAGTTTTCTAAAATATTTTGTGACCTCCCCATTCCTTAGCCCCTGACTAGGTAATTCCTTCTTAAGCCTAGAGTGATGCCGGAGGATAAAATAGTTTAAAAGTCCGATATCAAATTCGTCATAGCCTCTCTCCCTAAAAAACTCTTTATTTTTTAAAATCCAATATACGGATTCAACTGAGTGGTAAATACCAGGAGAATCGAAATTCCACTCTGGATGTAGCTTACCCATATCATGGTACTTTATAACATCCTCAATAATCCTAAACTCCTTAGGATACTTCTCCCTCAATATATCCATTTTATATAGCTTCAACAACTTATGGAAGTACTCATATATTTCATTGATATGTTTCTTCAATGTTTTACCTGGGTGGCTCTCCTTCTCCTCTGGTCTAGCCCATCCCCGTGGATATTCCATCTAGATCACCTGATATTCATATCTATCAAGACTGTATAGTGGGATACCTTCGACAGCCTCTATGCTCTCTCCAAGCTTTAGTTTCCCACCTACTACGAAGTAGAACTGCTCTATTGTCCCTCTATACCTAACTGGATATTTATATACTTCACCTCCCTCCTCTAAAAAAATGTCTATAACGAGGGTTTCAGGCGCAAATCCTTCAACCTCATCTGTAGCAGAGACATCCCTTACCTCTCCCAAGACCTTTATATCTGTAGCTGGATGGTCATTCATCCCTCCATAGGGTAGAAATTCCAGTGAGGAATCTATCTTATCTAAGATCTTAACCGCCTCATCCTCACTTGCAGCTAAGGCGATTAAATATCTAGGATTATTAACCAATGTTTGAAAACCTACACCCCACTCACTACGAACAAACTTTGATCCTCCCTTCCTCATCGTATCCTTATACTTCACATATGTAAAAGTCTCTCTAGTGATCCCCTTATAACTAACCATCTTAGCCCCAAAGAGTTTACCCCTTATAAATCTGGGCATATCCCTCCTATAAATTCCAAGCATTGCCCCGAACATCCCTGCAACTGATGTAGGCAATGGAATTGGATATGTCTCTCTAAAACCTTTTGTATAATGTATTGTGAAGACAGCCTCTGGAAACTCTACTTCAACTAGGACGGCCTTCATATCTCTATCCTTTAGGGAATAGGAAGTCTACAATCAAATCTACTGCTTCGCCTATATCGACCTTCTTAATTGTATCAAAATCTTTTAGTGAATCTTTATAGTCTATTAGGTATAACTGTAGATACTCTTTACCTTTGTATCTCTCAACTAATTTATTCAAGAGGCTTCCATCTGGTTTACCGTCACTATCTATATCGAGATAGTTACATATAGGCTTCGGACCCATAGATGACAGGCCTATCAATGCAACTATATAGTCTGGAATAGAGAGACTATTAGTCCTCCTCGGGAGGACGTATGCTGGCTCCAATAGTATTTCTAGGAAGTCTTTAAGTCTCTTCCTCTTTTCATCTAGAGGGAGTTCAGGGACTTTTATATTATTGTTTCCTTGGATACTTACCTCCTCATTAAAGTCTCCTATATAGTCATATATAATTGTACATAGTCTACCTATGAAATCAGCTACCTCTACCTCGAATGGAACTGGATTCTGATTGGGATTACTGCTTCTTGGGAAACGGGCTCCAAACTCAGCCTTTATAGGTGTATCCCTAACAGCTTTAAAATATGACATTGCAACTGGTCCCTGCCTCCTATAAGCCTTTTTACCCTCGGTATACATGTATCCGAAGAGGTCGTTATCTATATATATGTCTGGCTTACCACTATCAGATAGGTCTAGTGCCCCCTTACGTCCAGCTATGAATGGGTCGATTGAGTATCCCCTATCAGCTAATACATCTCTAATTGCCCTCTTGATAGCTCTTGAAGAGACAAAGGGGATCGTCTCTCCCGTGGAGGAATACATCTTCTTAATCGTAATCCTCTGACCAATAACTCCATCGGCATTTACATTGCCTGATATCCTACCTAGAATAGATATTAACGCTACCTTCCTACCCTTAGCCACTCTCATCACCCTCCTCTTCAGGCTTATAGAATGCGTTGAGGAGGCCTGAAAGGATAGCGGCTTTAAGGTAGTAGAACCTATCGCCATAGTCACCCCAAGTCAAGATATATTCTGGAATCGTTATCTCACCTACTCCTAAAGCCTCCCTAGCGGTCATATAATAGTGGATAGACCTAACTAGGGCATCTCTAAATCTACCTGGTAGATCCTCACCTCTCAACTCATAGATAAGTCTCATTAGGAGATCCTCACCCCTCTCAGCCTTTAGGATCTCCTTACCCAATCGGTAGGACCACCGATATGCCCTAGATATTTCACTC
>CAZGXJ010000030.1:0-1116 GCA_964529905.1 uncultured Nitrososphaeria archaeon | reverse complement strand
GGACTCATTACATAGATTATTATGTTGGAGGAAAATATTTAAAGATTTCAGTAATGAGTGAAAGTATTAATTCCAAAAAACTATATATATTTAAGGACAATATGAATTTCAATCCTCTTTAAGGTTTAGGAAGCCGAATCCCATAGAATTTCTTTCACCAATACCCACATCTAGGAGGAATTTTAACGTTTTCTTCAAATCCCTATCTACATAAAAATATTTAAATCTCCACATACTACCGACCTGTTCAACAACCTTGTTACCTATATATAATTTTATTGGTATATGGTCTCTTCTAAGCCTTATTCCTTGGTAGATATCTAGTGTCGGTGGATCGTAGCCATAAAATTCCTGATATTTCTTAAGTAGATTTAATTTGGTCATCGTTATAAAGGATCTCAACCCATATTCTCTCCTCCAAAAAATGTATGGCTTATCAGATTTAATGTTAAATATTGGATAATATTTTCTCTGTATCCTAACAATTACAGGTGTAGCTGTATATATGCTAAATGTAGTATCTGGTATTGATATATCAAATATTTTAATAGACTTTAATTTGAACCGCATAGCCCCGAAAGTTACTAACCCATCGCCCCTCATCAGTCTCCTAAGCTGATTAGATAAGGATTTCATCAACTCTTTATCTGGGGAGGAGACCAATAAAAACTTTTCCTCGCCATTTGATATAGACATATCCTCATTAATGGGATAAATATTTGAGAAACTAAAGAATTTAAACCCTTTCTTATCATGCAAATAATCATACTCAGTAAATTTGAGAAGGCTATATATGAAAGCTTGGACACGGGAATAATACATCAAATCATAATTGAAATCAGATACAGCCTCTAAAACTAAAAGAAGTCTCATAAAAACAAAAATATTAGAAATAAAACAAAAACCAAACAAGGAAAGAAACAATTGTTTACTGGAGTAATGATTAAACTTTTTGGTTTATTTTTTGTTTTGGTTTGTTGTCGGATCTTTATAAAGGATATGCAATTTGGGGGATCTGACAAGGCAAAAATTTAAATAGGATAAAAACATCAAATAAATATAGAGAAACAAAAAGATATAAAACGGGTTAAAACCAGACTACATAGGGTTGAAAGT
>CAZGXJ010000029.1:0-5371 GCA_964529905.1 uncultured Nitrososphaeria archaeon | reverse complement strand
TTTATCGTAGTTGAAATGAGGTGTCTAGGATTAACCTATCCACTACCGATAAGACCATTCGTAATCTCTTCACCCTCCTCTAAGGTGGACTCCCCAGAAAACATCCTTCCCAACCCTTTTACATTGGTTAAAATAATTTTACCGTCTCTCACCCCATGTATAAGCTTGTATACCACCTCTATCCTCAATTCATCCGCTATATGTTTAGGGATATAGATAGCCCCCCTTACCCACCTGAACAACTTTTACTGCCATGCCCACCAGATAAATATATTTTAGAAATACTCTTAGATTACATTCTCTCTTCTAATCGGACCGTCTATCAAGTATTCTTAAAACAAGATATATCTTATGTAGAGGGAAGTGAAATATGGAGGCTGGAATCAATTTAAAAGCATATGACCCGACTATCTAAAATTATCTTAGACTCTATTACCATCTCAAATTTAACCTTTAATATAATCAATCTTTCAAATTTATTCTTGGTAGATTTAAGTGGGTTTGAAGGAAGAGTTTATTGATCTATTAGAGAAAGATAGAGAATTCAGATATGCAGTTGCAGGATTAATAGGATTAAGAGAAGTTTTAGAAAGACTCGATAAGCATGAAGAAGAGCTGATAAGGCTTAGGGAAGACCTAAACAGACTTAGAGAGGACCTAATCAGGCTAAGAGAGGATATGAATAAGGGTTTTGAGCTTCATTGGGCTGAGATCCAAAGGTTACGTAAAGATATGAATAAGGGGTTCGAATCGATTAATAGGTTAATATCCGCTTTAGGTGCTAGATGGGGTGTTATGGCTGAGGAGGCGGTTAGAGAGGGCTTGAAGAAGTTAATAACAAAGGAATTTGGGTATAAAGTTGAGAGGTGGAGGAGATTCGATGGTGAGGGATATGTATATGGGTATCCATCAGATGTGGAGGTAGATGTAGCTATTCACAATGATATGACAATACTTTTAGAGGTAAAATCCCATGTAAGTGCTGGAGATGTCTATATATTCAAAAGGAAGAAGGAGTTCTACGAGAAGATGGAGGGTAAGAAGGTGTCTAAGGCTATTGTAATATCTCCCTATATTGATGATAAAGCTTACGAGGTGTCAAGAGAACTAGGTATAGAAGTTATAAAGAAATATTGAAAGAGACCCAACGAGTATATATCTTTATAAAAATGATTCAGGATATCCACCTCATTATCTGGTCTACGCAAAATAGTCATATTCTACAGCCTTCTCCTTTATAAAACCTACCTATCTCATGCTGGAGCTAACCGAATCAATATTTATATCTGATAGCCTATCGATGGCTTCAACAGGATCTCCATCAAAATAAACATCTTCACTGACCATTGATATCCAGAGGATAAAAGCCTCCTCAGCTGCTTTGCTTACTGAACCCCTTCTATAAACAAATCTTTTCATAGCCAACTACCACCCCATCTTAATCTTCATTTTACCCTATTTAGGAAAGGGTATATGGTAATGCGTAAATATTCCTCCAGATCGTAGATGTTGAATTAATCAGTTTTTTAATGTAGAGGGCATTCCACTGATATGTTACTCTGGATTAGAGTTTTATATTCCGTATTTACGTATATACGTATAGGGGTTTAGATATGGGTAAGAGGAAGCTTACATTAAGTATAAGTGGAGACTTACTTGAGGAGGCAAGGCTCTATGCTAGTGAGATCGGTAGGAGCTTGAGTGATATGGTTGAGGAGTATCTTGAATACCTGGCATCCATAAGATGGATAGACTCGTTGGCAAGGGAGCTTAAATTGGAGGGTTTAGAGCCTACATCAGAGTCTGACATACCCATGTCTAGACCGGAGGGTTTAGACGCCTCTAGAGTGGTTAGGGAGTTGAGGGAGGGTAGGGAAAAGGGGATAGGCGGTGGCATTAACTGATGATGTCTACTATCTAGATACCAGTGCATTGGTTAAGAGATATGTTAGTGAGCCAGGTAGTGGGGAAGTGGATGATATATTTAGCAGATGTTATCGCGGTCTCAGTAAGATATCCTTTTCCTACTGGAATATAGCTGAGGCATCTGTAGTCTTCGATAAATATGGGATGCGGTTAGGTCTTAACACTAGAAAGTTGATGCTAAATTTATTGAGGGAGGTGAAGACCCTCACCAAGCTTCGCAGACTTATGATCGTGGAGGTAAGTCCTAGGGTTCTCAGGGAGACCATTAAATTTATTCTTAAGTATCATATCTATGTAGCGGATGCGATTCAGATAGCGTCTGCTATCAAGGTGGGGAGCAGGATATTCGTGACAGGCGATAAAGACTTGGCGAGAGTAGCTGAGGCCGAGAAACTAGAGGTAATCTACATTGGATAGGATATATATGGACATGATGAATGGATTTAAGGGAGGTTAAGAGGCGTAAATTGAAGCTTCCTAGGATGTGGATTACATCTATAATCTATCCGAGACTATTTATCATTTTAAACAATCCGTATGTGTAGGGTATATCTATCTAGGGGAAGTGTTTTTCAATTTAACACGGGAGATTCAGATAATTCTCAAAATATTATATGGGGTGATGGGAAGAGAATACCTTTAAATTACCTTTAGCTATCTCTCCCTCGAAGATATTTCTTTAGCTATTGATACTAGGTTTTCTACATTTAAGACTTCGTCTAATCCCTCTATATCTACATCTTTAGATAGGGTTACAGCTCCATATCGCCTTACTCCATATTTTGATACCATATCTATCCAACTCACTATCTCCTTTACATCTATATCCCCAGTTTTAACTTCATATGCAATCCATGGTTTCCCGCCTCTATCAAGTAGGAGGACGTCTATGTCTCTTTCCCCCTCAGGTAATATTGTGTATGCCTGTCTATATCCAGTATATTCCGATAGTAATTCACCTATCATGAACTGTAGTTCTATAGAGTATCTCATCCTAATTGATTCCTCATCTAACCTGTATTGGAGCCCCCCTGTAGACTCATCTATATACATAAGTAAGGATGTGACTGGTGACTTATGCATATAGTAATATCTCGCCCCTCTCGTCCTCCATAAAGGTATCTTCCTCACTAAACCCATCTTCTCCATATTATCCAGTATACCAGTTAGGTAGCTGGGTGATCCACTAGGTATTATACCGGCAGAATACAGTTTTCCAGCTATCTTCGATAAGCTCCACTCTCCAAGGGCTAACTGCCTCAATACAGATGTGTAGAGCCTTGTAAGCCGTCTATCTTCATCTAGAAATATCTCCCCTATTAGCCCCTCTACAGTAGGTATTAGATATTCAGCCTTCTCAAGAAGCTCTATCCAAGGAGGTTTAGAGAATTCTAGATGTCTGACTATCCAGGGATCCCTAGCTACCAATGACCATAATATGGCATCTCTAGGAGGCATTATATTTAATAATGAGTTTATGGTGTCTGCAACAGATGCTATATCTAATTTAAATCCAGTTACCAATCCAAGCAGTGGACTTCTCTCATCAAATACCTTCTTAACTATTCCATGGCTAGAGCCACATAGAACAAGTCTTCCAGAGGCCTTTTGAGATACATGTCCAATTAAATCCCAGTATTTCATGGGTAACCTCTGAAACTCATCTATTATAGCTACTCCACCTGTAACTACTATATCAAGAACCTTCTTGAGGCCATCCTCAATCTCTACAAACTGTGTTGAACCATCCACCTCTAAAATACATCCTCCACCCCTTGTAACCAGCATATATCCATCCCAATCAATACACCTTCTTATCAACCAAGTCTTCCCAACCTTCCTCCTACCATAAACAAGTATCCATCCAACCATCTCCCTAAGCTTCCTACATTCACTCCTCTCTATCATAATCTTATTCATATCACCACCATGATATCATCATAATGATATAACCATAATGATATTAAATATAGGAATGTATAATCTCTTATTGAATTCCGTATCGGAAATTCACATACCTGTTATTCATCATGACATACTGGTTACCTCCAATCCATTAAATTTCAAAGTTCTCTTGTAATACAGGGACATACTACCCTATCTACATTCCCCCTCTGAGTTGTTGAATATGTCACAAGGATATATTTTATGTCTCCTGATGCAGTCCACTTATTAAGGCTCTTCCAAATGTTCTTAGACTTCGTGTTGTTATAGATCTCTATTGTGAGTTGTTGTTATCTCCTTACCTCTTTATATGTTGTTTTGATTTATATACTTCTGGGGTAGAAGTATACTTCTGGGGCAGAAGTTATGCTCTTTGATGAAAGGCCTAAGTCTAATAGGGAGGACTTGTTTGATAGGGATAGAGAGTTGGGAGAGCTTTTAGATAATATCCATAGACCTATAATTCTTTTAACTGGCATTAGACGGATTGGTAAGACCTCTATTTTAAGGGTTGCATTGAATATGGTTGATACTGAATATATACTCATCGATGGTAGGGGCTTAAAACCTAACTATGGCTTAAGAGATATGTATAGTCTACTCTCCAGTGCATTCTCAAGGTCTGGAAGTAGAATCTTGGAGTTGATTAAGGGTTTAAGAGGTGTGAAGGTCCTAGGTTCAGGGGTTGAGTTTAGCTGGGGTGGTAGGGAGAGTCTAGACTTGATTGAATTGTTTGATAGGTTAAATAGGAGAAGGGTTATAGTGGCTATCGATGAGGCTCAGTATTTTAGAGGTCCCCAGTCAAATATTATGAGGAATCTCCTCGCCCATTCCTATGATTATAACGATAATGTAACCTTTATATTGACTGGTTCTGAGGTAGGATTGTTACATGACTTCCTCTTATTAGACGAACCGGATTCTCCACTCTACGGTAGATATATCCATAACATCACTGTCGAGAGGTTTAGTAGGGATGAATCCTTCGAGTTTCTCAAGAGGGGTTTTAATGAGGCTGGTGTAGAGATTGACCATAAGTTAATAGAGGAGGCTGTAGATCTATTTGATGGTATACCGGGCTGGCTCACCTTCTTCGGCAACCGATATATATCTGGTATACGTAGAATGGAAGATATAATAGCTATGGCCGTAAATATGGCTGTCAAAGAGTTGAGATCAATATGTAGGACGGACCGTTATAGATATGTCCTAAAAGGTATAGCTGAGGGGTTGGATAGCTGGTCTAAAATTAAAAGATATGTTGAGGAAAGAGAGAAGAGGACTATATCAGATAGTATATTAAGCAATATTATAAGGAATCTTGAGGATATGAGCATCATTAGTAAATACAAATTTTTAGACCCTATATATCTACTAGCCGCTAGGAAACTCTAAACAATAAGTTTATCTCTCCAAAAACATTGTATCCATCAATTCTATGAAGACCATAACCATATCGATCAACATAAGCTCCCTTGATCCCACAGAGTATTTTAAATAA
>CAZGXJ010000028.1:0-5374 GCA_964529905.1 uncultured Nitrososphaeria archaeon | reverse complement strand
GATATAATCCACCTCCTCCTAACAATAGTCATCCATCCATTCTCAAACACACTCTCCTCAACCCATACACCACATAGACGTGCACCTTTAATACCTATCACATCCATGTATGTATAGAGCATCAATAGTAGAATCGAGATAACTATAAGTTCCAACATTATAAAAACAATCTCTCTATCCAATTTAGGACACCCCACGAAAAATATATTAATGATGCAATGGAGAGAGAGTAGATCACTATCCTTACAACCCTCAATATTAGATACTCAATACTCCTCTTCATCGTTAAAATATGTTAACAAAGACTTTTAAATGGGTAGTGTAGAGTGAAAGTATCATTATAAATGTTAAGAACCCAAATTTATGGGGATGAGTATACTCAAGATTCCGATTTTAGAAGATTGGGATATAGAGATCAATAATCTATATGTTGTTAAGAGAAGTGAGAAAACATATCAGATAGGATTTAAGAACTGGATCATTGACTACCTGGATCTAATCACCGATTTAACTCCCGAATTCCCGAGATTTGAAGGGTTGAGGAATAGGCAGGTAATACGTTTCATAGATATATATTCCTACAACATAAAGCTTTTAAAGACAATATTAGAGGAGAAAGAAGTAGAGAGCAATATTATAGATATATTATCAGATCTGATCTTCTGGAACTCAATATCTATACCCGAGATCTCACTTCTAATATCTGATGATGATATAAATGAGATATATATAAATGGGGCCGGGTCCCCCATATATATCTACCACACATACTTCGGATATATACCGACGAATCTCGCTACAAATAGAGAGGGATTAACAGCCCTACTAAGAATATCTGAATTAATCCATGGAGAGGGGATTCAGAGATTAGGAGGGAATCTAGAAGTTGATATACAGCTTCCAGGTAAACTATTTAGACTAGTTATAGATGCATTCCCACTAACACATGGAGACTATATAATGGTTTTAAGAAGACTTATAAATAGGTACTATAACATAGAAGAATTACTATCCAACGGCTTTCTAAATAGGGAACAGATGGAGATAATTAAAAAGGTTGTTGATAATATAGGGAGCATATTGATAGTGGGAGAACCAAACAGCGGAAAAACCACCCTACTAAACGCGATATTAAAGCTTCTCCCACAAAATATAAGAAAGATATATTTTGAAGAGGCTAGGGAGTTAGAAGATAGAAGAATATATGGTGACCACCAAGTATTCTATAGATATTCTGGGGTGGTAAATAGCATACAAAGAGGTAGGCAGACAATATTCACCCTAAGAAGAAGTCCAGATTACATAATCATAGGAGAGATATTAACAGATGACGATATTAGAATCTTTCTAAACACATTATTGATAGGCTTAAGAGTGGCTGGTACGATACATGCATCAAACATAGAGACACTCCTGGAAAGGTTTAGGAGTTCATATGGAGAAAACTATATAATTCCATTATCAAACCTAGACCTCATAATCTTAACGAAAAGAGACATTAGAACTGGGAGAAGATATGTAGACAAAATCTATCTAATAGATTTCCCTGAAGAGGTGATGAAACTCGGCTCTCTAAGTCAATTCGATGATGAGTTAGATACAAATGGTGAATTATAATGAATGGAAACCCAATAATAACATTACTAGCTATACTTACAACCCATATATCCGTAATAATATTTATAAGTAGATGGAGAAAAAACGTATTATTTAAACCCGATCTAGAGAGACTTTATTCAACCACATTAGAATTCCTAACAAGTGGATCTATCCTAAGAGCTCTAGTAAAAATAGATGGGAGATTCACCAGAGAAATACTATTCAACGAGGAGGTATCCATATATAAGGATCAATATATTGATATTTCGGGTATAGAGCAGAAAGAAGTGTCTCTAGACCATATAGAAAATCAATTATCCAGATACACAAACTTCCTAGATGAATATATTGATACAATGGAGTTAAAAACGATATTTCAAGTCTCCACGATAATATTCCCACCAATTTTGATCATATTATCAACATTCTTTCTACCACTATTAACCCTAGCAATCACACCTATAATACAGATATCCCTATACATAGCGGTAAACAGGTGGATGAAATGAAGAAACTTTATAAGATAATCTCAAAGGTGATAGATGGATGGTCACTATCAAAAGCAATATTCAAGTTCGGTGATAATGAGGATATAACAAAATATATTAAGGGCCAAGGAGACTACATCAAAATAGAAACAATAGTTAATGACCCTGATATAGCTAAAAAATATAGCTACTCAAAAACCGTCATTTATAGCTACATGGATAGGATAAATAGGAAGGAGAAGGAGATATCAAGGAAGATATCTATTTTAAACATCTTCATAGTAGCCATAATATCAGCATTAATACCTACAATAACCTTTATGAAAAGGATCTCAATACCCATATCCATAGACAAATTTATGATAGGACCAATAGAAGAATATCCATTTATAAGAGAGATTGTATTGATATATGGATTACTACAAGTAACCCTCATAACGATACTCCTAAGATGGGGAAGGGATAATATGCGTAGGCTGATTAGGCTAGCATTAACATATATAATCATCTATACTTTACTATACAACATCTTCACATCCCTCTACCACCTAATAATCCCATAACATATTAGGGATTAATAGTTTCACTAAACACTACCCAATTATAAATGTTACTGAACCACTTTAAATGGGTGATATTATAAATGGGGAGGAGAGGAGTCCAGATAATAGAGGAGAGCCTACTAATAATAGTGGCGCTACTTGCCCTGGCAATCACAGTAGGAGCTGCGGACATGATATATCAAAAAATCAATGAATTAATTAAGGCGGTATTTGACGCCTTAAATTGGTGGAAGGGAACGCTATTCCCATGGCTAGGTGGATAAAGGTGAATAAAATACTTAAAAAGATTTTCCTAAAGAGATTTGTAAAAAGAAACGACCTCTACATAGGAGGAGTAAAAATTGAGAACCCAATTCCATATAGGATGGATGACAAGCTATGGTTCGCCAACCATTACCACTCATATAGGAATATGGTAAAAGCATTTAAGAATCTAAGGATCAGGACAAAGATAATACACTACATAAACGGTGGTGAGGAAAATCTAGTAATATTAACAGCTGAAAGGAATCCTGAAAGACTTGTATCAAGCCTAGAATCCATAAAAAATGTGGTTTTAACTGCGTTCCCTGAATACAAAATAAAACAGTTAGGAAACGAAGAGGTAAATAGGATACTTAGATGGAGAGAATTATCAGGAGATGAAGGGGAATATATATTAAACTTCACCTATGAACAGGATTACCAGGGATATAAACCGAGTAACATATTCAAACTACCCATACAATCCAGACAAATAAATGGTAGAAGTATAAAACTTGGGAGGATAATAGAGACAAATAGATCCTATTACATAAACCTAGACCTACTAAACAACCATCTCACATGTCTAGGAGCAACAGGAATGGGTAAAACAACCACCATAGCAACCATATTAAACCAATTACCAGACGAAATAGGATGTATAGTTCTAGACTATCACAATGAATATAAACAACTATTAAAAAGATATGACTTAGTAATAAGACCCGGTGAAGACAACATATCCATAAACCCACTCAAACAATATACAGGGGAGATATATGACAACGTATCAATACTAACAGACATCTTCAGCGAAGTATATAACTTCACACATTCACAGGCATACTTCTTCAAAAATGTCCTAGACGCGACATTCAACAACTATATAATGGTTGGAGAAGAAGAACCT
The DNA here is from genome assembly GCA_964529905.1 of uncultured Nitrososphaeria archaeon. Lineage (GTDB taxonomy): Archaea > Thermoproteota > Nitrososphaeria > Geothermarchaeales > JDFR-13 > SZUA-1514. The sequence goes on along the minus strand of CAZGXJ010000028.1, from coordinate 1,571 downwards.
AACCTACAAGCATTCGTAAAAATACTTGAAGACTACCCCATAAAATCATATTCAGAACACGAGACAAAAGCAGCACTACTAAGAAGATTCAACCAACTTACATACGGACAAGCAGCAAAAATATTCATAGAAGGAGAAAACATCGACATATCAACAATAATAAACAAAAAAGTCGTTATTGAGATGGGGCATATTCATGAGATTTATGTAAAAAGAATACTGGGATATATCATACTTAAAAATATATTCAACATACAGAGGGAGAGAGGCAAAAAAGATATAAACCATATAACAGTATTGGAAGAGGCAAGATATTTAATACCTGCAAGAAGAGAATATGAACAACCAAGCATAGCGGAGAAAATGGTTGATGAAATAAGAAAATTTGGAGAAGCAATATTTATAGTATCCCAATTCCCATCACAAGTAGCAAAAGCACCAATAAAAAACTCAGGAATATTAATAATACATAGGATCTCAGGGGCTGAAGATATCTGGTACATAAAAAACGTAGTATCCCTAACAGAGGATCAGATAGACTATCTAAAACAACTAGACATCGGAGAAGCATTAGTAAAGGATAATGTAAACCCACTACCATTCCCGATAAAGATAGAGAAGGTCTAAACAGGGAAGAACCTATTTAAATCCCCCTTTTTATTTATAAGGCCCAGCCAATCAACCGAATCACCTGAACCGCCCATCCCATTCAAAATATTTAAAACCTTCTCTACGCCAATCTCCAAATTATATGAATTATCTATCTGTATAACCTTCTCCCTGGAAACCCTATTCAAAACCTCAGATAGAACGATATCTAAGATCTCGGCCTGTATATTCTCTAATATCTTCCCCCTATCAAAGCCCTTCCTCACAAGCCTATCCTCTAAAACATACGGATTACATCTAAGAACGATTACATAGTCAAACCTCTCACTAACTAGATAGGCTAGAGATAGTCCCTCATAGATATATCCATCCGACAAGACCTCATTAAACCTCTTCACAGCTTTATCAATATCCAATATATAACTCCCCCGCTCCACATCAAACCCAATATATAAACCATTCTTTACTATGAAATCCTCTACATTAAATACTTTATATCCAAGCCTAACAGCCAACTCAACAGCAAAAGTAGACTTACCAGTCCCTGGAGACCCCGTAACACCTATAATCATTTTAAAGCACCATAACATAAAGAAATTTTTAAAAGATATAGAAATAATAAAGTAAATCTTGGGGCCGTGGTCTAACCTGGTAATGACGCCGACCCCCGAATAGGGGGCGTAAGCCTCACGATCCCAATGGGAACGCCGGAGGATGTGGGTTCAAATCCCACCGGCCCCATAATATTTAATTTAGGCTTAGAGCAATAGGGAAAAAATATATTAATCCTGTAAACATTGGGAGAGATATTAGGTTATATACATGGAGCTACTTCTTCATACCCTTCATACGCTTCTTCCATCTGAGATTCTTACTTTTACACTTCCTACATTTAGTGGCTGATGGTGGATTCCTAGCTCCACACTCCCTACATATTTTATAATATAGTCTATATCTCTGGG
>CAZGXJ010000027.1:0-6833 GCA_964529905.1 uncultured Nitrososphaeria archaeon | reverse complement strand
ATCTTGCGGGGTGATTGGGGTAGGACGGGTATATGGGCTCAGGGATTACCAGCAGATGAAGTCTTTTTCCGACACTTCCCATATACGATAGAATTGGCTGTATCAAGCGTAATCTTCACTTTAATAGTTGGCATTCCATTAGGTGTAATATCCGCTGTGAAGAGGAATAGGGTCCCCGACCATGTAATCAGGATAATATCTCTATCTGGATACTCAACTCCAGTATACTGGTTCGGATTTCTACTCCAGCTTATATTCTTCTACTATTTCTCCCAGTGGGGCCTCCCATATCTCCCAAGTAGTGGAGCCTCAGATCTGGGTAAAGCGGATATAACTGGTATCCCTATCATCGATAGCTTAATAAAAGGTGATATTCCATATTTTATTGATGAAATTAGGCATCTAATTCTACCCACCATTACTATATCATTCGTAAATATAGGATTTCTAGTCCGATTGGTTAGGGCTAGTATGTTGGAGGTTTTAAGACAAGACTACATAACACTCGCTAGGAGTAAAGGTCTTAAGGAGAGGGTAATTATATATAGGCATGCCCTTAGAAACGCCTTAATCCCAGCCATAACTATCTCTGGAATATTCTTCGCCTTCCTATTGGGAGGCGCTCTAATCACTGAATATGTATTTTCATGGCCAGGTGTTGGACAGGTAGCTTTAAGGGCTGTATTCCAGGGAGATAGTAACTTCCTACTTCTATATACATTGGTTGTAGCTGTAATAATCGTCATAACTAATTTGATCGTTGATATTCTATACACCTTCCTAGATCCAAGGATAAAATTATAGGTGGTAACATATGGAGGCTGAGAGGGTGGAGACTAGGAGAAGTGAGTGGGATGCCCGTATAAATGAGATTAAATACTCCCTATATCTCATAAAGAAGAGTCCATTACTAATTGTTGGAATCTCCTTGACAACGTTCTTTATAGTATTGGCATTTCTAGCCCCTATATTAGTAGATCCAAAATTAGCCCTTCCAGAGGGGTATCAGGGCAATACCTATCCATTCTATAGGAAATATGTATGGAATGAGAACCACTTCATTAAATGGGGAGAAGGAGTTGCATATTATAAAGGACCCGAATTCTTCCCTCTAGGTACGGATGGATGGGGTAGAGACTTATTGGCTATGATTATTTTATCAATACCTCTAGATATGTATTACGCAGCTATTATCACGGTTATTGCTGCATCATTTGGGACTATATTAGGTGCTATAGCCGGGTATTTCGGGGGATATATCGATGAGATTCTGATGAGGATAACCGATATATTCCTAGCATTCCCAGGATTAGTTTTAGCTCTTGTATTGGCAGCCCTACTTGGAAGGACTTTGGAGACACTGGTAATAGCTATTACAGTAGTGTGGTGGCCTCCATACGTAAGGCTTATGCGGGGTCAGGTGTTAAGTGAGAAGAATAAGCCATATGTAGAGGCTTTAATGGCTTTAGGTGCATCTAAATGGAGGATCCTATTTAGACATATAATTCCAAATTCCATTTTTCCGGTGATTGTTCAGGCTACAATGGACTATGGAGGCATCCTACTAACATTCTCCGCCTTAATGTTCCTAGGATTCAGCCCGAGCCCATCTATACCCGAGTTGGGAAACCTAATTGCAGATGGATATCTCCATATATTCGATGCACCATGGGTCCTAATATTCCCAGGACTTACATTGATGCTTATATCCCTAGGGTTTAACCTAATAGGTGACGGTATAAGAGACCTCTTTGATCCTAGGCTGAGGAGGTGAATATATGGAGCGGATACTCAGTATAAGAGATCTCAGACTTAGTTTTAAGACATATAGAGGGGAGGTGAAGGCATTAGCAGGTGTTAATCTAGATTTATATGAAGGGGAGATATTGGCATTAGTCGGTGAATCTGGATGTGGTAAAAGCACTACTGCCTTAGCAATTCTAGGACTACTCCCTGAAAACGCTGAGGTGAAGGGTGGAGAGATAGTTTTTAGGGGTGAGAACCTATTAGAGAAGTCTCCTGAGGAGATGAGGTTGGTTAGGGCATATGACATAGCAGCCGTATTTCAAGACCCAATGACATATTTAAACCCTGTATTAAGGATCGAGACACAGATAAAGGAGGTTATCGACCTAAGGAATGACATAATTAGGGATGCCTATGAAATGATGAATAACGACGGTAGACTTGATATAATTAAGCTCCTAAATATCCGTCCAATGAATAGACATGAAGTAGATGGATTTAAAATTGATAAGGGGTTGAGGGATGACATCATTAGGGAGATTTCTATCGAAATATTGAAACTTGTTAGGCTTCCAGATCCCGAGAGGGTTTTGAAGTCATATCCATTTGAGTTATCTGGTGGTATGAGACAGAGGGTTATGATAGCTATGGCCCTGGTAAAGAGGCCTACATTATGGATAGCTGATGAGGTGACAACAGCACTGGACGTCACTATACAGGCACAGATACTTGCATTAATGAAGGAGTTGAGGAGTAAGATTAAGATGTCTGTATTGATGATTACCCATGACCTTTCACTAGTAGCTGAGATAGCTGATAGGGTTGCTGTAATGTATGCAGGTAGGGTTGTAGAGGCTGCAGACGTATCTGAACTGTTTAGGAATCCCCTACATCCCTATACAAAACTCCTCCTAAAATCAATACCTAGGATAGATATGGATATAGAGAGGTTGGAATACATCCCAGGAACTGTTCCAGACCTTGTAAATCCACCTAGTGGGTGTAGATTCCACCCTAGATGCCCATATATAATGGATATATGTAAGGTTGAAACCCCAAAACCAGTTATATTGGGTGATGGGCATTATGTTGAATGCTACCTCTACAAAGAATAACGTTATACTAGAGGTTAGGGATCTGAAGGTTTATTTCCCCATTAGAGGTGGGATACTCCAGAGGACAGTTGGATATGTGAAGGCCGTGGATGGAATATCATTTAAAATGTTTAAGGGGGAGACCGTAGGGCTAATAGGTGAATCAGGCTGTGGTAAAACTACTACAGCTAAAGCTATCCTCGGATTGTTAAAGCCATATAGTGGTAAGGTATTATTCGATGGAATCGATATACATAATGCATCAAAGGATGAGCTTAAAAGGATTAGGAGAAGGATGCAATATGTCCCTCAAGACCCATATGCATCTCTAGACCCTAGACAGACTGTATGGTCAGCGTTATATGAGGCTATGAAGATCCATGGAGTAGTTAATTCCCGTTCTGATGCGTATAGATACGCCTTGAAACTTTTAAATGATGTAGGTATGGGGGAGGAACATCTATATCGTTATCCCCATGAATTAAGTGGTGGGCAGAGACAACGTATAGCTATTGCTAGGGCGTTGGTAACTAGGCCGGAGGTATTGATACTAGATGAACCTACCTCCTTCCTAGATGTATCTATCCAAGCATCTATCCTAAATCTCTTAAAAGACTTGAAGGATGAATATGGGCTTACCTATCTATTTATATCTCATAACCTCGCAGTTGTAAACTATATAAGTACATATATAAATGTGATGTATCTCGGAAAGATAGTTGAGTCTGGGCCTCGGGAAAAGATATTTAGAGAGCCCAGGCATCCATATACCTACCAACTTCTACAAGCTATTCCTATACCTGATCCAGGGAAGAGGAAGGTTAGGGAACTTATAAAGGGTGAGGTGCCGAGCGTATTAAATATACCTTCAGGCTGTCGGTTCCATCCTAGATGCCCATTCGCGACTGATAAGTGTAGGGTTGAGGAGCCTAGCTTGAGATATGTGGATGGTAGATATGTTGCATGCCACTATGACATTGATTTTTCGGAGGGTAAGATAATTGAGTGATGAGCCTGGAGAGGAGGACATTACCTGGAGAGATATAATAGCCTATATAATAGCCCTATTAACGACGACCCTGCTCCCATTCCTAATATTTATCGCCGTAATCCTAATTGGATATATATTATACCAATGGATTATGCAAGTGATTATCCATATATCCAGTTTCTTATATCCATCCCTATAAAAAAGAGACTTTATGTATATTCGATTAGATTAGCTTCTTCAAGCCTTCTCTGAAGCTTCTCGACAGCCTCATATACTTCATTCTCAGCCCTAGCTCCGGTACACACTATTTTACCGCTTGAGAATAGAAGTATAACTACATTTGGGTCATCCATCCTATATATTAAGCCGGGAAACTCCTCGGGCTCATATATCGTGAATTCTAGTTCATAGGCTGCACCCTCCAAATCTATATATCCCTTCAAATTTCCAGATGCCACCACATTCTCTATCTTTACCTGTGGCTTAACCCCAGATATTATCCCCTTATCCTCAAACTGTTGTATAAGTTTATCTACAGCTTTCTTTACTGATGCCTCCGTCTTTGCACCCGTTATAACCATATTTCCAGAGCCAAATATGAGTATAGCCGTCTTTGGTTTATCTAGTCTATAGACAAGTCCTGGGAATCTCCTCGGGTCATATTCAGCCTGTGGAATCTTCTCAAGGATCCTTCTAAGGTTTATATCTCTCCCAAGCTTAACTGTTGCCACGACATTTACTATAGAAACATCAGGTTTAACCTTACTTCTTGACATTTAAAACACCTAATATATACCATAGAGTATGAACATTAATATAATAATATATTGTGTCTCATCTCACTATGTCGTATACATCAACCCTCTACATCATCAGCCATATCTCCTACATCGTCCTGAATCGCCGTCTCCTCCAACCTCTTCTTTTTATAGTCTACATATTCATTCACGATGATTATGGTTATCACTAGAATTGCTAATGCGAATTTCAAGGTGGGGTTTGAATTTAGGATTTTAGGTATGAAGCCTATCTGTGGGATTACGTAGATGACCTTACCGATTATCATATCGGGGGTCACTGTCCATGGATCCCTAGTCGGGTTATTATCTCCCTTCGTTATGAAGAACTTCCTACCTCCAGTCATACCTATATCTACTACCCTATGTACTATAGGTATATCTGGATTTAGGGGAGATCTAAATACTATAATATCTCCAACCTTGATCTCATCAGGCTGGATATTCTTGACGACGATTATATCGTTTATCTTTAGTGTTGGATACATGCTATTTGATATTACCACCATGAATGGGGTCTGTGTACCGAATACTATTTGGAAAGATGCTATTGTAATTAAATATATTGCTAGTATCGCTATCAATAATAGGGCTAATCTCCTATAGAAGCTGTCTTTACCCTCCATCATCCTCCCTTCATCACAGTCAAAGCTATACTTATTATTAGTAGACCCCATCCAAGTATCAAGATCAATTTGATATATTTCTTAAAAGCGTCGAACAATACAAGTATAAGATATACTGCGGTTATACTAATTAGGAATGTTATTACATCACTATAAAGGGCTGCATATTCTGGGAATTCCTTGAAGAGGGTATTTTCCAATAAGAAGTTTATTACATCTCTTAAGAAATAATATATTGCATATAGGAAGTTGATTAACGCTTCTGGTGTTATCGGTGGAAGGGGTGTTTGAGCCATTTACTACACCTCATTTACCTCTATCCCTAAAATATACTGCAAACATCTTTAATTAAATTTCCGTCAATAAGAACACTATTTTTCAATATACAAAGCTAGCAAATAGAGAATTAATAGTATGAATGGGATGGCCAGTATGAATCTAATCCTATATGTCCAACTCTCCAATGTTATAGGCTTTATAACAACTTCTACACTTGACATGTTCTCTCCCTCGTTATAAATCTCCACTGCATAGTTGGCAGTCCTCTCTACATGGATTGTAGTATTATAGCTGTCCTCTAATGGTCTTAGAGAAACTATAGGTATATATCTAACTAGGGCTGGGTTAAACTCACTACCTGGATTTAACTTGATATTATAGGCCCTAATTGTGAATAATAGGGGTGAATTATTATCAATCCTCCTTATAAATACCTCAACTACATCTCCATATTCTAATCTAACTACCTCCGCCGCGGGTGTGGTTGGGGTAGGCTTTAAGACTACTCTACGAAAAAATATGATATTTGCTATTTGATCTGCATATATAATTGCTGTTCCGAGTATAATGAGGGAAATAATTAATAGATATAACGCTTTATTCCTCATGACATCCAATTATATCAAATATTATAGATATTAAAATCTATTTTGTAAAATATATTCGACAATGTCCAATATGTAGGGAACAATATATAAACGGAACAAGCTTTATTTTTTAGATGAAGATATAAAGGTGGTTTGATGGGTGTAGTAAGCTACGCCGTCTTCCGAGTTGCGAATGCAATTATAATCCTATTCCTCGTAATCCTCATTACGGCTGTAATCATGAATAAATATACCGAAGACACAATCCTAGCGGAGATTAGGGAGAGGGTTGCCAATGAAGTCTTTAGGAACCCAAGGTATCTAAACACACCTCCTGAAGAGAAGAAGGAGATTGCTGCTAATTTAACCAGATACTATATGCACCTCAGAGGATTGGACCAACCATATGTCGTTAGGGTATTATATCGTGCAGTAGATGCGATGACCCTCAATTTTGGTAATGCTCAGACGTTGAAAAGCTCATCGGGATCCACTAAAGTAGCTGATATAGTTCTCGAGGCATTGCCTAGAACGGTTCTACTATTTACTACGGGTACCGTTATAACAATCATAATAGGTATTTTACTGGGTATTAAGGCTGCTACAAATGTCGCTTCTTTCCTAGATAGGGCGATATCTACTTTCGCCCTGTTCACCTTTAGCTTACCAATGTGGTGGGTAGGGATGCTATTCATATTCTACTTCTCCTATGC
>CAZGXJ010000026.1:0-7507 GCA_964529905.1 uncultured Nitrososphaeria archaeon | reverse complement strand
GGAGAAGGGATTCATTAAACCATGTCGAGCCCTAGATATAGGGTGTGGAACGGGGACCTCAACGATCTATTTATCGAAGAATGGATTTGATGTAATGGGTATAGATATATCTAAGGAGGCTATTAAGAAAGCCGTCTCAAAAGCATCCATGACTAGAGCCAAGTGTAGATTCTATATAGGAGATATAACAGATAGTAACCTCATAGAAAAGATGGATGGAGGTAGATTCGATGTCATTCTAGATGTAGGATGTCTACATACAATTATATCCCATAAAGATAGGATGAGATATAGGTTTAATATTGATAAGCTTCTTAGGGAGGGGGGATACCTATTACTATGGAGTTTTACAAGAGGGTTTCCAGGCCCACCAGGTTTAAAGAAAGAGGATGTAGAAAACCTCTTTAGAGGTGGTTATCAGATAGTATATAGCCACCGATTCTGGTGGCAAATTAGATGGGGAAGATTCTACATACTAAAAAAGATCTAAGTATATTGGAGGAGTGGAAACTGGAATATGTTATAATATGATGAATTTTAATAACCTCGAGTAATATGCCGAATATAAATCTCCATTACGCTTGGCACACCCTCATAGAGTATGTAAAGTATAGTCCATTCATCATAAATAAAAATATTTTATGTTATTTCCGTACCTCCTCTCTACATTCCCTATAAAACTCCATCAGCTTCTCCAAAGTCTTCCTACTTAGGAAATGTTCAATCAATTCAGCCTCAATATTAGCTGTATCTTCATCAACCCCTATAGATATCAGGAACTTACGTATAGTCTCATGGGAATCGGAAATCTTCTTAGCAATCATCCTACCCCGCTCAGTAAGCTTCATACCCCTATACCTATTATATATTAATAGGCCTTTCTCCTCCAACCTACGGATCATACTTAGAGCTGTTGAGGGCTTAACACCGAGGATATTTGAGACATCTACAAGCTTGGCATATCCATATATCCTCTCTACCTCATATATAGCCTCCATATAATCCTCTTCAGAGGCTGTGAAGAGACTCTTCTTCCTCATATGTGCCTGTCTGAGGAGCTCTATCCTATCAAAATCTTCTGATTGCAAGAAGATCCCCTAAAAATTCTTAATATTAATAGTTATATAAGATGGATGTATACAAACCTCTAAGAATATTCAGATTGTCCCTTTAACCCAGGAAGGGGAGGGATAAGTTTATAAGTATTATCATCATGGTAGATATAGAAGCTATAAACGTCGTTAAACGTCTATTAACTAGGCTACCCATTATACCGGGTTTCCCACTTATCAATATCAAAGGTATGAGGATTAGGGGGAGAGTCATAGATAGCACCGCTTGGCTATAAACAAGGATATCTATAGTCTTTAGGCCGAGATAAATTGCTATCGCCAATGGGATTATGTTTATTATCCTTGCGAATAGCCTGACGATCCATTCAGGAAGATGCCTACCTACGTAACTCTCGATTAGATATACACCAGACAATACACTAACCAAGGAAGATGATATACCTGATGCCAATATAGCTATACCGAATATGATCGATGCAGATTCTCCATAAAATGGTATAAGGGTTTTATATGCAACCTCCATAGAATCAATGTTAAAGACACCATTCCTATAGAATGCATAGTAGCTCATAACCTGTAGAGCGGCGTTGATTAGGGAGGCGACTGAAAGATATATTAACGTCTCCTTAGCATGCCTCTTCAAAACATCCTTCAAATTCCTAGAGCCTAGCCATTTATCCCTAGTAAGATATGAATGTAGCAATACTGCATGAGGCATGACCGTGGCACCTATTATGCTAGTCGCTATTAATGCCTCACCACCACTACTCAGATTAATCCTGAAAGAGTTTGTCAATATCTCCATCGGATCTATTCTAACTATATAGAGTTCAAATACGTAGCTTAGCCCGACAATAGCCACTAAAGTACCTATGATCTTCTCAAGCTTAGTAGATTCATCTGCAAATAGGAGTAGTATAAAGATATCTATCATAGATACCCAGATAGCTGTAAAGAGGGGGATACCCAGTAGAAGGTGTAGACCCAAGGCTATACCTAGAAATTCAGCCATATCAGTAGCCAAGACCGCTATGAACAAGCCGAGGAAATATAGAAAGCTGAAAACCCTACTATATCTCCTCCCCCTAAAATAGTTGAAGACGTACTCTGGTATAGTTATGTTGATAAGACCCAACTTGCCAGAAATATATTGGAATAATATAGCCATCAAACCAGAGATCCATACAACCCAAAGAAGCTTTAAACCATAGTTTGACCCTGCAGCAATATTAGACCCAAAATTACCTGGGTCAATATATGCAACACTTACAATAACTGCCGGTCCCAAGTATATCAACTTACCAAGCTTCTTCATCGCCATTTACATACCCTCGCAAAGCTCTGTATATTAGACTATACTAATAAATTAAGAACAACCTAAAAAATTTTATTACCACAAAAATTTAAAAATAAAATCATTCGACCGAACATATTATGAGAACATTTTAGAGACGTATTCTAGAGACGTTAGAGATAATTAAAAGGGGGGTAACTAGTCTATTTTTGTAGCCTAATTTCTTGTAGTTATTCCCAGATAGATTGTTGGTCATTTGGATCTTTAAGAATTGAAGACGGAATATGATATATGTTTATGGGGATAAACTGGTAATCTAATCGTATGATACGTTATTTAGCTGACTATACTGCGGTATAGATGTGGAGAGTAGAGGCTTAAGGTATAGAGATGTTATATATTGTCAAAGTGGAAATGGAGAGAAGATATATTTTTGGATGCTTCTTTCAATTATCTATCCTGGTTTCTGAAACATTTAATAAGGATAAGGGGATATTACGAAATTCTATCTATGCAATATATTATGGCTAAATAAGTGTGTTTTGGCCCTATGAAAATTGTTTAGATAGTTAGGATTAGGGAGATAGATGGAATCATTAATGAGACCAGAAGGTTTATCTAATAAAACTTTTGATTATTAGAAGGTCAACAAGTGGAAATATTATTCAGGGATATAGAAACTTATCTTAGAAGCAGATGGATGTAAACGTTAATAGATAAATATATGAAGTCATAAGGGCTTAGTATTACCACTCTTGTATAAACTATCTCTAAAATATTTTATTATTAGGGTGTTTCCGTTGTCTTTTGAGGAGGCTGAGATATTAAGAAGGAGGGCTGAAGACTTTTTAGAGAATGCTTTGAAGCTTCTAGATGAGGGGAAATATGATTTAGCCATGTTTAGTCTTGAGCAATACTGCCAATTAATACTCAAATATAAGATTTTAATTTATAAGGCATCATACCCCAGAGTGCATTCCCTTAGGAGGCTAATCAGAGAGCTTAGCGATATAAAAAAGGATATTCTCGATTTAGTTAATAACATGGATTATCTACATTACATTGCGAGGATCGAGGAGGCATATATAGCTGCTAGATACCTCCCATATACATATGAAGAGAGGGAGGTTAGGGATATTATAAGGTTTGTATTGGAGGTGTTTAAACCATATGTCGAGAAGATATAGAGATATTATGGAGTATCTTAGGAACTACCTTGATATAGTCAAGACTGTTAAAGATATTGTTAGACGATATGACCCTAAATCAAGGGTCTATGTATTTGGCTCAGTTGTAAAGGGTAGGTATACAGCTGCAAGCGATATAGATATACTAGTTGTGACGGATAGACTCGATAAGAAATATGAGATGATGGTTGATGTATACCATAAACTGGATGCCCCCATAGAACTCCATATAATATCTCATGAACAGATGGAGAGATGGTATATGAAGTTCATTGATAGGGATGAAATTATAGAGGTATGAATTAAGCCTATTCATATAGGAATACGTCGGGATATATAACTATCGGATTATTTGGATAATGACCTAAATAAGCGGGATTAATTCTAGGTAAAATGGTTATGTAACCAATTTTTTAAACCATTATTCCTATCCATAAAATAGTATAACGGATATCCAATCCCACCACCAGGATGTGAACAAGCCTAATGTAAGCGGGGAGTTCTACCAACCCTCCTGTATTGGTAAATAATTCCCTAATTTTCAGGAAATTTGGATAATGCGGTCTCCAAATATGTCGATTTTTGGGATTCTAATTACCAAAAATTATATTCCACGATGGAGATCAATATCTAGCCCCTTACCCTTCCTAGAAGAAGTATTAAGTTAGATGTATTCTTGCACTACAACCATTAATGGTTTCTCGTCGAAGAGCGTTAATTCTACCCCAGAAGTATATAAACCTACCCCATAAAATTAGGTGAGAAGGAGGTTACATCACATAGTTTTACGGGAATGGGGAAGATGGAGGAATATAGAGGGATTGTACTGGATACCGACGCTATCATCGACCTGCTATGGAGAGCTGTTACGCTGGTTGAGAGGTTAATCGATTCCAGAATCAATCCTGCAACTACAGTAATCAATATATTTGAACTCTCTTGGGATGCATATAAAATTAGTCGGAAGAAGGTTAGAAATATGGAGTGGCTGGCTGATGCCCTGATAATACTAGGGTTAACCGAAGAGACTGCCTTGAAAGCCGGAGAGGAGATAAGTCATCTCACATTTTTTGATTAAAGTTCCATAGTTAATTTGGTCAAGAGAGCTGGCCAAGGTTTGTTATGAAACATGGGTATGGAGTTAGATTTTATCTTTTGGTGGGAGTAAGAGTTAATTGGTGTGTTAGAATATGACTTTATCCAAGGAGACTACTGTTGGTAAGAAGAGGGTTGTTGTGAAACCTAAGGAGATAGCTGATGCTGTAAAGCTTAGGATAGGGCAGAAGATCGGGATTTCTGTTGATGGAGATAAGATTGTTGTAGAGCCTGTTAGGAATGTTATATGGCTAGCGATATATGGTGAGAAGATAGGTAGGATAGAGGCTGAGGAGCTGGGGGGAGTAGGCGTGAGCAGGAGAAATATAGTGATATGTGATATATTGTTGGATATATCGTTTCTATTACCCATACTAGGTTTTGAGATATCCGAGGAGATTATGAAGGTATATCCAAGATTGCCTTAATATACCATTTATTATATGATCTAAGCAAATTGGAGACGATGTGGAAGATAGTCAAAATAGTTGATGATAGGAATTTTAAGAGGGTTGTTAAAGGTGTTATGGCAATCATAGATACATTTAACCATCTACCACTTTATGGGGACTGACTCTCAGAAGCGATAGATATGTATCGTATAGGGTATAGAGACATGATAGATAACATTCTCTACTCAATTGCATTAAATAAAAATATTTACTTCCTAACCATTGACAACGGATTGATAGGGTTTATAAAAGAAAATAGGTTTCCCTTAAATCATGTAATAACACCTAATGACTTAATTGAGAACAAGTAACGGTGGGATTAAGCAAGTGAATAGATAGCCTAACATATCGACACTATATGAAATAGTTAATATAAAAGTGGTTGCATTATAAAGGCTATAGCTATCGACCTGACATATTCTAAATACCTATACCATCTATGATGCATAAGTAGGTTATGAATATCAGGCTTATATTTGTATCAATATTAGACCATCCTGTTTCATAGCTGAGTGCAACAGCTAAAGCGTAATTACAGAATTTTGCCATTAAAAATAAGGAGAGACGCCTAAAACAGAAAACAATGTGTAAGGTAAGATAGATATCTACAGGAACCTACTATAGAATACTTATTAGTCTACTTTTTCTATGAAATCGAAGAGTTGAGGTAATACTAACTTATCAGAGGATGCTAAAAATATAAAGTAGGGTGGGCCACACATTCAAGGAGATGATCTATGGAAATTCCTTGAATTTATGATGATTTGTATTTTTATAAGATACCAAAAGTTTAAATTTTTGGTTCCATATATTATACAGATATGATTAATAAGGATATTGTTAAGAGGTATATTGTTGGATTTCATTCTAGAAGTTTTGCTGACGTTAAAAAGAGGGAGTTAGATGTTAAGCCTATTGGAGATAAAGCCGTATGTATAGTTGGACCACGTAGGGTAGGGAAGACATATCTACTCTACTCCTTAATCGATGAACCTACTAAATATCTATATATTGATTTTGAAGATCCGATCTTCTACAATTCAAAGCCTATGGATATCGTGGATATACTGGACGCTTATCGTGAACTATATCCTGAATATAACATTCCCATAGTTATGTTAGATGAGATACAGATATTAAGAGATTGGGAGAGGGCCGTAAGATATCTATTAAATAGGGGGATTAATACGTATGTAACGGGCTCCTCCTCAAGATTATTATCTCATGAGATAGCAACTCATTTAAGGGGGAGGGCTATCACCTATATGTTATTCCCATTGAGCTTCAGAGAGTTTTTAAGGTTTAAGGGGATACAGTTTGAGGGAAGGGATTTATATATAAACTATAATAGGATTTTAGGCTCTCTAGATGAGTATCTGAGATATGGTGGTTATCCCGAGATAGCGTTAAATAGGGAGAAGGAGAGGATACTAAGTGAGTATTTAAATGTAATGATTAGACGGGACATCATCGAGCGCTATCAACTTAGAAATAGATTTTTGGTTAATGAACTTCTATATTTCACGTTGAACAATTATGGCAAGTATATTTCCTACGACTCATTATATAGACTATTTAAGCAGAGACTTAAGGTGACTAAGAAAACTGTCATAAACTACCTCACATACTTTGAAGATTCACAGTTATTCTTCCTACTAAAGAGGTATCAACCATCAATCAAAGGGAGGATAGTATCACCTAGAAAGATATATTTGATCGATGTAGGCCTATCAATAATGTATAATAAGGATATAGCTAGAGATATGGAGAATATAGTCTTTATAGAGCTTATGAGGAGGAAATACTATAGCAATCCACTCTGGAACATTTACTACTATAGAAATAGCCAGGGATATGAGGTTGACTTCCTAGTTACGGAGGGAGGTATAATTAAGGAATGTATACAGGTAACATATGCCCATTCCCATGATGAAGTCGATAAGAGGGAGATACGGGCTTTATTGAAGGCTGGTGAAGCCCTGAAATGTAGGGATCTAAAGGTTATAACATACGGCTATGAAGATAAAGTATTGGAATCATGGTATGGAATTAAGGAGGAGATAAAGTATATACCCCTATGGAAATGGCTGTTAAAACCTATCTCATAAGAACATTTAAAACATATTTATCCCACAAAATTGCTGACCTACTGGAAACCAATTTGATTAAGATCCAACTTAAATTTAATAATACCACCCAAATTGCTTCTAGTCTTCAAGGACCTCATTTCCAGATAATGTAAATTAGGGTTATTTTACTCATATTTTTGTTGAATGCTGTATTCGAAACTTAACAAAAATAGGGTGTATGTATCTTAACAATCCACTAAGTTCTACGGTGTGTCATCCCATGCAAATCGATATATGGTCAAAATCTGAGAAATATCTATTTAAAATACTCTGTGGG
>CAZGXJ010000025.1:0-7599 GCA_964529905.1 uncultured Nitrososphaeria archaeon | reverse complement strand
TTCAGATCCTATCGACTTCATACCCTCAAGAAATATGGGGTTTGTTTGATGAGCTACATAGAAACATTCCTTGGAAAGCTCTACGGCCATTCTATATGCATCCTCCCTAGTATCGGTCTCAATCAACTCTGATCCCAGCCTCCTAATAAGGCTCTTCTTACCTTCAGATGCATATCTGGGGACTACGACCTTTGATCTTAAACCTAGGAATGAGCTATACATAGCGACTGAAAGACCGGTATTGCCACTACTATCCACAACTGAACATCTATATCCAAGCTCCTTCGCCAAATAAAGTGAGATAGCGGAACCCCTATCCTTAAAACTCCCACTTGGATTTAGATATTCCAGCTTGAAATATACATATTCACCCTTAAAAGATCTCCTGATTAAGGGGGTGTTACCCTCCCCTAATAGAGAATCTATAAGTTTGACATCTCCAATGACTTCTAAAGGTCCACCACACTCTCTACAGAAGGGTATATATCGATTATCTGGATAGGTTATTCCACATGCTCTACATTCAAATCTAAAGCTTATCATATCCATCAAGGAGATATTATTTCTAAGATATATAATCAACTATTACTAGAGACCTTGGACTAGTTACTTATTTAAGTATCTATAGTTTTTTAGGAACCATAGAATCATATATTTAGTTCATCTTAAGCGGCCCAGATGGGTCATAATATGGTTTCCAATGAATTACAGATGGAGATTATTGGCTTAGGGAGAAGCACCTATAAGTTATCATAGATTCTAGAGATTCCGAAATATGGGGTAGAGGAAACCATATAATGAAATATTTAGGGTCAATACTCAGGGAATGATCTCGACACTATTTGTATATGGGGGATACTTAATATCCTCTAGTCTAATAACGTCTTCATGGATAAGCTCCTCAACCCTATCCCTAACCTTCTTCAATTCATCTATTAGGTGGAATACCGTCATACATACTTTATAGAATCCATCTTTACCCCAGAACATCGTTTTATTTGTAAATAGGCATCTCCCACCACATAGATCATAATATTTACAGGAGAGACAAGGCTCGCCTATAAGGGCTCTACCCCTAATCGAATCTATATCATCCCTATCTATATGTCCCACAACGTTAAACCTAAATTCAGGGGCTATTGGACAGGCAAGTATCCTACCATCTGTTGTGATGGCATATGCATCTATACCAGAGCCACACCTTAAATATCTCATCCTCTCCCCAGTCAATATACTCCACATCAAACCTTTGAAAGGGGCGATACCCAATACCCTACCGTTCTCCATCTCCCTAACCCAGAGGTGGATAAGCCTAGATATACCACGATTATATCTCCTAACCCATCCATCGAAATCGCTATACCTCTGCATAGGAGGAAAATCCCATAGAACATCCAACTGCCAGTGGACATGGGTAAATAGGCCATCTAGGCTAAGTAGATGGGTAACATCTTTATATATATCTGTTTTATAGGATACCGCCATCCTAGCAACCAAATCACCTTTAAAACCTGAATCCCATACATATCTAGCCCTAGACAATACCTTATCATAGATCCCCCTCCCTCTATAATGGTCCGTAACCTCGGGCCTACCATCTATACTTAAGAGGATGGTGTCAAACCTCTTGATATAATTCGGCTCCAGCCTATGTAGCATAACCCCATTAGTCTGCATAACGTAATGTTTAGCTGGAATATTATCCATAATCCTCCTAACCAGGTCTATACGCATAGTTGGGTCTCCACCATAGAAACATATTATTGGCTCGGGATCCCTAGATATAAACCTCTTTATCTTATCTATATCGATAGAGAGGTGTATGGGCATAACCCTAGGATTAGGCTCATTCATACAGTATATACATTTCAGTCCACATACCTGAGTAAGGATTATGTAATATAACATACTAGATTAGAGATAGCTCGATTGATGCTATAACCCATAAATCTATATTTTAAAGATTTCCCCGTAGATCATAACAAGATTATATATTTCCATAGGGGAATAGGTTTTAAATTAGACCCTATCATCTAGGAGTAGATATATTAAGATCAATATCACAATATTCAAGATCAATATTAGTTGGAAGGGTATATAGGGACTTAATTCATATAGGTATCCAGCAATTGGTGATGATATAGCCATGGAAATAATATTTAGATTACCTATCAACCCAAATACACGGCCCCTCATATCCTTAGGGGTAAGATCTGTAATTAGGGCGCTATATGCTGGATTGAATAGGGATGAGGGAAAGGTGAGAATCGAGAGACCTATCCAGATCGAATATGGTATTTCTGGGCTTAGTATTAATATTAGGCCTGGTAGGGTAAATAGATATCCAAGTATTAAGGCTGCTTTCCTACCGAATATATCGACGATCTTACCCGATGGATATGAAAAGGATATCACTAGAGCCATATATAGCGTTATCAATAGACCCCATTCATATTCAGAGAGGCCTACGACATCAAATACGTAGAGAGATGCATAATTCATAAATATGGGATCCTCAATAGAGCTTAACATAAGTAGGAGAATAACGACCTTAAGGCTTTTAGGTGACTCCCTCCACATATCATACATAGATTTAAGGGAATTTATAGCTATATCCCTAAGACCAATCTCAACCTCCTTAGGAGATTCGAGGGTCTCCTCTAGATATAAATGCCTTAATACGGCTGAGATTATATACATTATAAATACGATTAGGAAGATGGTTCTAACCCCAGAGACTAGGCCCAGTCTAGAGACAATATATGCACCTATAGCTGGAGAGAAGATGGAGAAGATGGAGGGGAGTATATTGACAATGGCAAATCCCACACCCCTCCTATCCTCTGGTATAAGGTCGGCTACCATGGCGTTTAGTGCTGGCTGATAAACCAGGAATATATTTTCAAGGACAACAGCGACTAATATAAATCTCCAATCCGGGGCAAATATAAACATGATCTGGACAAACGCGACTAGATAGGTGAACCTAGTGATTATCCATCTCCTCCCATGGACATCTGCGAGATATGAACCTGGAATCCTACTAATAAACAATGTTATGCTTGCGGCTGAGGATATCAAACCTATTATAAATGGGGATGCACCTAGATCCCTAATAAATGGGCTCCAATAGGGGAAATACATAGAGTTACTAAAATTCATCAATATCCATGTGACCACTAATACCAGTAGACTACCCCTTATAAATCCTAATTCATCCCTAATCCTGCTCAGGATAGGCATGTAGACACCGATGGAAAATTAATTATCTCGACCCATATTAATCCCTTGTCGAGAGGAATATATATTCTAGACGAGTGGATTCGATAGGGATAAATTTCTCAAAGTAAAATATTAAATGTTATGAGTATAGAAGCCGTCTTGACATTTGACTGCTACGGAACATTAATAGATTGGTTATCAGGAGCTAGAAAGGCCTTCCTCGACATATACATTGGAAGGGATGACCTAGTAGACAAATTCATCGAATATTGGGGTGAGAAGGATTGGGAGTTAGTGTCCAGCGGCATATATATGCCATACAGGGATATATTGAGGGAAGGGTTTAAATATGCATTGGAGAAGATTGGGTTGGAATATAACGAGGTGGTATTGGATAAATTAACTTATTCAATATATGATTGGAGACCATTTCCAGATGTTAAGAAGCCATTGGATAGACTTATTAATATGGGTGTGGAACTCGGAATCATATCAAATACCGATAAAGACTTCATTATGAAGAGTATTGAACATATCGGAGTAGAATTTAAATACATTATCGTCGCAGAAGATATTAAGATCTATAAACCAGATCCAAGGGTCTTTAAAGAGGCTAGGAAGAGGCTTCCAGATAAAAGATGGATACATATATCTGCCTATCCACAGTATGACATAATTCCCGCTGTTAAGGCTGGAGTTGAAACTATACTACTAGATCGATATGGATATAGAGAAGATGTTGAGAAGTATAATGTAGATATAGTATATAGTCTAGATGAACTTGTAGAGAAACTAAGTAAATAAAAAATTTTTATCTCTTAACTAATTTGAAGATCCTCCTAAGAATTAATAATATAGCTAATATAACTAGGAAGGGTGATATATAGAATAGGAATGCTAAGAATTCATTCACCTCTAAAAGATCCATGAATGTCCTATTATATAGATATATGATACCGTCGAGAGAAAACATAGATACAGGGGATAGATCCATATTAGTCGACAGTATCTTTAGGGAGCCCCATATTAGGAAGCCATCCTTTAAATACTCTAGAAGAGGGATATTTCTACATTCATAGGGGGCGCCCTCCTCATCGTATATACATTCCGCAGGAATAGATAAGTTTCTGATACCACCACCATATAATTTAAGGGATATTTTATAGATTATCTGCCCAGTAATTGCTCTATATATCCAATCTAGATATGGATAGTTAAATCTATTAACAACTCTCATATCCTCGACACTTATATTAACTACCCCAGCCCTATAGAAATACCTATTGAGATCTATAGATTCAATCTGAGATAATGGATTAACGATATTTGGATAGGGTAGCGAACCATTACCTAGGATTATTGAGTAGTTTCTTCTATATAGCTTGATATCCGTTATTCGAGAGGTTATATACCTATTATCTCTATCAAAAATGGATAGGTTCGATTGGACCTCAATAATGTCTATTGAGATCCTTACGATAGTATATGTCAATATGAAGCTATATTCCATACCTTCTTCTATATATTTATAGATATAGCTATATACCCCTGCATCAGTCATCGAGACATTGTTTATGACTAGGAATTCAATGGGTCTAAATCTATACTTGATATATCCCCCTTCAGCAGGTAATGCATATATGTAGGTTGCCAATCTATAGGGGTAGACAAGAGATAAAAATATAAAAAGGGCTAGAGTTAATGCTGATATAGCCCTATACATATACACCCCTATATAGTTACTGTTGAGTACCACCAATTTAATGTTTCATCAAACCCATGGATATACGTCCAGCCAGATACCCATGTCCTACTTTGATGGTGGAAATAGATATGAACCTTAGTCTGAGCAATATCAGCCCTTCCAAAGGTCAGTCCCCTATATAATTCTCCATGTATATCATATGGATGGATAACCCAAAAGTCAAAGTCAACTAGGTTACCATTATATTTAGCCCTTCCATACAGTATCAACTCATATATCACCAGTCTCTCCTACCCCCACCAATAATTTCTAACGCCCCCAAAGGCTTCTCCATGATGATCCGATGCAAAGAAGTAGTTATCACCTCTAAAATACCAGCCCCAAACCTGGGAGTAGATGGTCCATGGAATATTATGGTCGCTTCCCGATCTAGATCCCGAGTCATGCATACTTAGCGGATCCCCACCTCCATTTACAGATGGTATTGAGGATACCCTAGCAATATATAAGACAAGGAATAGTAGAGATACCAGTATTATTAGTAGAGGTATTTTCACCTTCACACAAAAAAACAATTACCTACTTAAAAATTTTTCAAGGCTTATATAGGAAATCGATTCATGTCTTTATATATATGGTTAGGGATTGTGGGGTATTGGTTAGATTTTCAGATGTATATAAAAGATTTGGTTCAATAACAGCTTTAAATAAGGTTAGCTTCACGATTTTAAAGGGTATAACGGGTTTAATCGGACCTAACGGAGCTGGAAAGACCACAACGATAAATATCTTAACGGGATTGATAAGATATGATGAGGGTTACGTAGATGTATTAGGCTATGATCCATGGGAAGATGGGGAGATAATCAGGGATAAGATAGGTGTCCTCTTAGAAGATGTCGAATATCCACCTAGCCTAACTGGATATAGGCTGATAAAAATTGTAGCTGAATTATATGGTATAGATTCTAGGGATAGTTATGTTAAGGGACTAATTGAATTCTTTGAGATGGGTCATGCATTGGAACGTAGAATAGAGACTTATTCCGCTGGAATGTTGAAAAGATTAGGTTTAATACTTACATTTATGAATAGGGATTCAAGCCTCACAATATTAGATGAGCCCGGGGCAAATCTCGATGTGGGAGGTAGGATTAGGCTAATGGACCTCATCCATAATATGAGGAGAGAAGGGAGAAATATATTGATCTCATCCCATATACTACCAGAGCTTGAGATGGTGTGTGATAGATATATATTGATGAATAAGGGAGAGATAGTCGATAGCGGCTCCCTAAATGATATAATAAAGGGTATCGAAATGGGGGAATATTTTATACTCTCCAGCGATAACAATAAGCTATGGAGACAAATAGAATCGATTGAATATATAAAGGATAAGAAGTTTGAGAGGGGGTATATCTATATCACGACGGATTATCCAAATAGTGTCATGTATAGATTAGCTGAGATAGCAGAAGATTTAAATATAGTTATCTATGAGTTTAGACCCATAGACTCCGTTTTAACTAGGCTATTTAAGGAGAGGATATATAATGGGAAGGATAATATCTCTAGTTAAGTTGGAGCTCTTGATGCAGAGCCCATATCCTTATCTACTAATCGTAGCGGCAATAACTTTCTCCACAATATACTTCCCAACTTTACAGGTCGCTAGGGAAGTCCTACATATAGAGGTTCCAAGAACCCAGAGTTTAAATGCTGAAGAAATAAGACTAGAGATCTATAAATCTAGCTTAATATTGTTAAAAGATTTCTTCGACAAATTTAGAAATGAGATTTTTATACCTTGGATAGCTATAGCTATATCTGCATCATATGGATTATCCATATCAAATAGCCTTAAAAGGGAGAGACTTAGATTCATCCTATCATTTCCAATATCCAAATCTAAATATCTCCTATTAAAAATAGTTATTACATGGACACTCCTATACATATCATTCTATATAACTTTCTATTCCCTACTCTTCCTAAGATTCGGCTCAACATATATAGCCTCTATATATCCAATAGCCTATCTAAGAGAATTTATATTAATATCATCAGTCTCCATCTTCATAGCTGTATTAACTATGAATGAATTTGTAACGACATTCTCTGGAATAATCGGATGGATATTTTCGAACTACATATTCTCCACACTATTCACTACGCCAGATAATTATTCTTTAATCTACTCCATTGAGCCATACCAGAGCTTCGGACTTATGGATAAGATAACCGAGGTATTCAAAGGAGATGAGATAGGGATATATTTAGGGATACCACCCGATGCTTTAGATAATGCAGTAACACTTACAAATCTCTACACCATCTACATAGTTGTAACATCCCTAATCCTAATCATATTAACCCTAATAATCTTTGAGAGGAGGGAGATCGACTAATGAGGATAAGAGATATCCTAATAATAATACTAGTCTTTTCCAGTATGATATCTATAGGCTCATATATATTAGGGGAGCCACAGAGATTTAAGAAGGAATATTTAATATCCTCCAATAATCTGGATAAGGAGGGGTTGATAATAATAGATGTTCCAGCTAGAACCTTCAAGTTATTCATAATTCCAGATGGGGATATAGAAATTGAGATATGGAAGATGGAGGGGAGTAACGTAGAGAAAAATATACTTAAAAAGATATACA
>CAZGXJ010000024.1:0-8984 GCA_964529905.1 uncultured Nitrososphaeria archaeon | reverse complement strand
GAGGTGGATTATATCTGAATGTTTGATGATATCTATGATATGTTAATATCTCTAGTTAGTTATGGGGTGATCGCCTTTATGATTGGTATAATCATATATTTCCTGATTCAGGTGGTCTTCAAACTATGAATAGGTTATTGGTGGCCCTCCTATCCATACTCATAATCCTATCATTGGGTATATTTATAGTTATTGCATCATTCTTGGCTGGAAATAAAGATGCGGGTTTAGTGGATGATAAATGTCTGAGGCTATTGGGGGAAGTCGGTCTAGGTAAAATAGATGTGTTAAGCATCTACAATATTAACGGGACAGTATCTATCGAGATCTCTGGGAATAGAACCATATATGTGGAGACTCCAGGCTTGGGTGAGAGGTCATATCTTGAGGATATTATTTGGTGTAGGTTTGATGATGGTTAGGAGGTCATCCATAGGATATGTTATAACCTCTATCCTCTTAATAGCAATACTAGTTATAACTTTTGTTATTCAGTATTATAATGTCAGAGTTTCTAATAGTTCTTATCTTGAGAGGTTAGATCGTGATGTAGGTATTATTGGTGGTGTATTCAGGGTATTGTATTGTATAGATGTTCCTATTGAGAATATAGAGTCTAAGAGGATAAACATGTCAGTTGTCGATATGGATACTAAGATAGTTATAAAGATATGGGTGTCAAATAGCGTATTATATTCTATTGAATTGGATAAGGAGTCTATTGATTGTATAGAATTCAGGAATTATACCGCTGTTGATAATATCTCTTAGCCTTTTCCTGACTGTATAGGGAGATATATCTAGGTGTTTACATACGTTATATATGTTGAAGATGTCTTTATACTCATCACTATATATCATCTTACCTATCTTATTCCATGCTAGTAGTATTGAGATGGATGCCAGAACCCTTGGGCTATACCTCCTATTCATCCTCTCTCTAATCCTATTTAATATATTTATTGCTTCGGACTTAACTTCTTCATATAAGTCTTTATCTATATCCATCCTGGATGTCTTAAATATCTTATCAATAGCATCTTCTATATGTATCTCAGTATCCATTGGATATATCTTAAATCTCCCCTCAAAAACCTCTAAAACCTCAGCTATTTTTCTATTCAATTTTTTACGGCTGAAATTTATGTTGAAAAGCTTCTTTGTAGTGTCCATTAACTTAGCTATTCTGATATCCTTATTCAATTTTATAGATGCTATTTTTAGGGAGATTATGGCTATTAGGTAAGGACTTAGACGCTGATATTTATCTAGATTTGATATCGCCTCTCTGGATATATCGATGGATAATTCATATACGCTATTCGGGATATCCAAATGTTCCGCTAATATTCTTATAACCTTTATAGTCCTCTCAACTCTCTTTACCTTTATCTTACTCCTTACCTTTTCATTTCTCCTTGTATATACATCTATAGCATCTAATTCTATTCCACATCGGATACAATACCTCCTCCCCATATCTATTCTAAATCTATTTGACCCACATACTGGACATATTTCACTATTACTCATGGAATTTCTCATTGAACGTTATAGATATATAGCTAGTATTGATCGTCATCCCATCATAATTATACCTTGGTATAAAATTATTTGCATAATACCTTGGGGGAGATGTATATCTAGTGAAAGTATTCTAACCAAGAAAATTAAAATATAATATAGCTTTATACTTTATTCAATCAAGGTGATGTATATATGATGGCTTCAAGCATCATAGTTAGAGAGCTTAATCATCTACTAGATAAAGAGGTTATTGTAGAGTTTAAGGATGGTAAAAAGTTGAAGGGTATTTTAAAGGCGGTTGATCCAGGTTCTCTAAATTTAGTATTGGGCGATATAGTGATTGGAAGAGATGAATATTCCAGGGTAGTTTTTAGTGGTGATCAGGTTAAGGCTATATATTTGAGAGCTATAGAATTCGATCTGATGGAGCTTAGGAGGAGGCTTGAGAAGGTATTCCCTAAGATGGTTCATTACAGGGCTGATGAGAGGGTTCTAGTTGTAATGGGTAAGTTTAAGGTATCTGAGGAAGGGGTTGAGGGTGAATCAGGGCCTATACTGGATAGGATTAAGAAGGTATATGAGGAATACTTAAAGGAGTTGAGGGGTCAAGAATAAATATTCTTCTCTCCTTTTTCTGTCCCCACCTCTATTCTCCTTAGAATCTCATTCAATTCGTGGGCAGCCCTCACAAGATCCTCGGTTGATAGGTTATACCCAAATAGATCATTAATCGTTTTTACGGCGTTAGATACTGCTATCGGGTCTAGAACTATGTTTTCATCTGAGAATGCTAGGATCGCTAATGCAGGTATCCTATATATTTCGCAATAAAATAGGGTTGTTGCTAGAGGTCCAAAAATCCTCATATTATTTGGCGCCTCTCTAATATCTATATCCCTCACCCAATACCTATTTCTAACTATCCTTACAGTATCATCTCCCCCCTCCTGCATAGATTTAGTCAAACCACCTATAGCTATTACCTCCTTGATTCCTTTTCCCTTCATATACTTTAAAATTGTTTTTATGAAGATATTCCCTTTATACCCCCTAGGTATATCCTCTATCCTTAGGAAGATATCCCTATTTCTTCTATAAATCTCTACTGGATATCTCAGGACACCGTCTTCATATACGGCTATAGGCTGTAGATAAGGGCTTTCTATATATGCTATCCTCTCTACTCCCTCCAGATTCTGTATAATATGTTTAATAGTGAAATACCCTGTCCCACCTATCCCCATAAACCCGATAAATAGTCTTTCACCCTCGATCTTACTCCTTATGTAGATCCTCATCTTTTTACACCAACCATTATAAGACATAACTAAATATATCATTTTATGGTTTGGATATAACTATATTAAAACATCTAGATTTATTTGATAAATATATGGTTGGTGGAGCTGATGTCGGTTAAAATATCTTTCTTAGGTATGCCGAATATGGTTGGTAGATCGGCCTATCTAATCTCTGGATCTAAAAATATATTACTTGATTATGGTGTAGATCTAGATAAGACACCTAAGTTTCCGAAACCTGTTTCGGTAAAGGATCTAAACCTGTTCGTCATATCTCACTCACACCTAGACCATATGGGGGCTGCACCGATGTTATATATAAGTGGGGAGGCCCAGGCCCTAATGACCCCACCTACACTTGAGATAAGTGATCTATTGATTAGAGATTTCATGAAATTATCCGGTGAGTACCTCCCTTTCGAATATATAGATTTTATTAGTTTAAGGAGGCGAACCCAATTAATTAAGTATAACAAGGAATATTCATTTGATGGTGTTCATATAGAGTTATTTGATGCTGGCCATATACCAGGTAGTGCCCAGATAAGTCTTGAGATAGATGGGAGGAGGATTCTATATACGGGGGATATAAATACCTATGAGACTCAACTGATAAATCCAGCCTTTCTTTCATATCCATATGAATATGACGCTGTAATAATTGAGACTACATATGGTGATAGGAAGCACCCTGATAGGATAGAGACTGAGAGGAAGTTTATCGAACTTGCTAGTGAAACTATTGAAGATGGCGGTGTTGTTTTGGTTCCAGCCTTCGCTGTTGCTAGGAGTCAGGAGATTCTCCTAGTCTTAGATAAATATAATTTTAAGTATCCAGTTGTAATGGATGGAATGGCTATAGAGGTTACCAAGATATTCCTATCATATGGTAAATATTTAAAGGATGTCAAGAGACTGAGGAAAGCCTTTAACCGTGTGAAGAAGATTTATAGGTGGCGGGATAGGAAGAAGGTTATTAGAGAGCCATGTCTAATAATTGCACCTGCTGGGATGTTGGGAGGAGGGGCAGCTGTATATTACCTAAATAAATTGATTGGAGACCCAAGAAATAGAATTTTTTTAGTGGGTTATCAGGCGCCTGGATCCCCTGGTAGGAATCTTTTAGAGGAGAGTAAGGAATCTGGAAGGGGGGACCGTGCAGATGTGTTATATATGAGCTTCTCAGCCCACGCAGATGCTGATGGACTATTGAAGGTCCTTAAGTCTATCCCTGGAGATCCTAAATTATTCGTCGTCCACGGAGATGATGATGCCAGGAGGAATATAGGGGAGTTGGCTAGAGACGAATTAGGCTTTAAAGTCTACTATCCTGAACATGGCGATGTGGTTAAGATCTAACTTTTATCAAGTTATAAAGAATTTTAGATAATATAGTGTTATTATGAATCAATCATATAAATTCTATCTATGGATATCTAGGGACGCCTCGGATATAATGTTAAATAATTTAGATGTTGTAGAGGCAGGTCTTAAACTCTTCTTTTGGAACAGCTTCGAATATCAAGTGGATATACTTCCAAATGAGATATTGGCTGAAGCTTTTAACAGTAATAGGAGGCAGGTAGATATAAAAAAATTTATAGATGTTTTTAGGGATAGGAATCCAGCTATTTCCAGTCGTGTTGATATCATAATAATTGATAGGGATCTATATATTCCTGGAAGGTCATATATATTTAGCGCAACTCATCTGGCTACTAAAACCATTACAATCTCGATTTTTAGGTTGATGTACGGTCTAAACCTGGGGGATGAATCGGATAGGGCTAAATTTAGGGAGAGGCTGTATAAGGAGGTTGTCCATGAAATAGGTCATTTAATAGGTCTAGACCATTGTGTCAGGAATGAATGTGTAATGTCATTCTCGCCAGATATAGCCCATCTAGACAATAAACTTCCGATACTATGTAATGTATGTGTGGAGAAGGCTAAAGTTCTAGGTTTTAACATAGGTTTCGAGGGTGAGGAGGAGATATGAAAAATCTAGTATTCAACTATCTCTACCTTAGCATTCTTAAGAATTTCTTCAGCCTCCTCCTCACTATATACTTTAATTGTATATAATCTCCTCTTCGTTCTAGCCTTAATCTTAATATACTTAGGAAGCCTCCTAACAACTATAATTTTATAGGCATACTCCATCTTCTTTATAAACTCCTCTTTATCCTTAATTTCATGTGGCATGGCTCCCACCTATAATATGTTAAATAGATAAGATTATGAAATATAAATTGTTTTTTGATGTATCATGTTGATGGTTAATGAGCCCTTTAACTTGATAATTACCACTCCACGTAATAGGGAGTTCTTCGCAGTTAGGGAGATGGAGTCGTTATTAATGGATATAGGGGATGACAATCCTAAGGTATGGAAGACTGGAATAAGTGGTGTTGTATTGGGATATACGACTCTAAATCCATATGATGTTCCATATAAACTTCGACATTTATTGTCTGAAAATCCATGGGCATTTAGAGATGTTAAGAGGGTTATCCCAATAGAGTTTAACGTGGACACGGATCTAGAGGAGTTTTCCAGGATAGCCAAGATACTTGCTGATAGAATAGATCCTCATATGACGTATAAGGTTGAGGTCAAGAAGAGATATATAGATATTGATAGGATGGAGATAATAGAGTCTATAGCCTCTCAAATAGATAGAAAGGTTGATCTGAAGAATCCGGATGTAATTATTGTTGTGGAGATACTGGGTCCAAGAACGGGGATAGGGCTTATCAAACCAGATGGGATATTAAGCGTTGAAAGGGAATTAATGGGGTCTTAACTTCCCCCTCTCCTTCTCAACCTCCAGCCTAAATATCGCCTGTTCACTTAGGAACTCAATATTTGAATTTAACATTACCTCATCATATCTATCATAAATATCCCTATTTTCCTCATAGTCCTCTTTCGTAGTTATGATTATGTATACTGGGTTTACTATCTCACTATTGATCTTAATTATATCGTTTATCTGGTCTTTTTGATATATAAAGGCTAGTAGCCTTAAAATGTCATCTCTAATCCAGTTTCCAGCTAGGTAACGTGTATCTATCATGTGATGTAGAGCTGCCACTAAATACTCCCTTGATTTTAACCATTTATAATCAATTCTGATTTTATATATCGGCTTTATACCCTCTTCAATAATATCTCTCTTAGAAATGATTATTATATATCCTGTATATTCATCAGCAATCATTTAGGATAGTCAACACCTCCTTGAAATCCCTTCTATCCCTAACGATCTCTAATAATTCCTTTTCCACACCCTTTCTTTTTAGATCCATTACAACCTCTTTAATCTCCCAAGGGAAGACTATCCATCTGTCTGTTTCTAAGGAGTAGTATTTCACATCTATTCTTCTCCACGGCTTTACGTATAACGTCGCAATATCTACTTTTTTAGCACCCAGATTTAATAATTTCTCCCTTATTAACGCCAGTGTATCTCCAGTATCAGCCACATCATCTACAAGTAAGATAGCCTTATCCTTTATATCGCCCAGGGTTGACAGGTCTATCCTAGGCTTGTCAAGTCTTTCACCAGTCCCAGTATAGTATATACTCTTAATTATTCTAATATCCTTGATATCTAGAAAATCTGATAATAATCTGGTGGGTATTAGCCCTCCCCTAGATATACCGACTATTACATCATATCTATCTCCGTTTTTCAATATTTTTCTAGCTACATCTAGAGATTGGAAGAATATATCTTCTATAGTTGGAACCTCATATTCGGTTTTCCCCATATCTACATAAATTGCTTATAGGTATATTTTAATCCTCATCCTCCATTCAACATATGGATGACATTTATCTGGGTGCCTGGTTTCACCTTTATATCTTCTTTTTTATCCCATCGCTTCCCATCTATGAGAAATATTATTTGATTCATTAATTGGTTGAAGGATTGATGTCCTCTACCTATATCTTTTTCATATCTCTCTCTCAGTATATCTATTATGTTGAATATGGATATTCCCTCACTACTCTCTATATCTATCTCTCTCCCTATCCTAAGTCTAAGTGGGCCACTTATAACTATCCTTATCCTATCCATACCAATAATATTAAGGATGAGTTACTAGAATATGTAGTTTAGTTTATTTAGGTATGATATGGCAGTTTTATAATCTAACAATTTGTTTAACGGTACGTTTATATCTATACCTGGTATATTGATTATATGCCTTGTATATTTTGGTGGGTATTTCTCCCCCATTCTCACTTTCCTAATAACCTCATCCTTTGTTGGTGGTGTATAATCTAGTAGAACACACTCATCCTCTATGGAACAGCTACTATCACTATATCCAACCATAGCTTCACCATTTACCCTCTCTATATATTTTACTACATTCTCTACCGAAGACCCATCTCTAATTTTTATGTGGTATATCATCCTCTGCCTCACAATATATACCCCTATATTCTCCTTTGGATCATATTTACTATCCTTGAAAATTTCAATAGCATCGAATTTTTCTCGAATTGGTTTTAAATCTATATCCTTGAAAATCCTTATCCATCTATCAATTTGTATATCATCTCTCTTATATGATACAAGGATTGCTGGGATATATTTTATCCCAAGTCTCTTAAATGCAATGTATCTGTGGGTACCATCCAATATAATGTTATGTCTCTCCTCAACTAATATCGGTTTGATGAGTCTACCATATTTTAGTAATTCCCTGGCTATTTTGGATGCATGTCTAGGTATATATTCTTCATGTGGAGTTATCTCAGAAATCTTTTTAAGTCCGATTTCATATATATCTTCTGATGTACTTTTTATACCCATATTGTAATAAAATATACATTAAGGTATATATTAATGTATCGTTGTGCGTCTGCGTGGTGCGATGTTCATCATTATTCAGATCAGATCAGTCTCTTCATCCGCCAATATATTCATATTCATGTTACGAATAAATTTTTAGCTTGAAAGTTATTTCCAAACCTATCCATATTGGAGTCTGAACAGCCTTTTAAAATTCTCCCTTACAACTATTCCTACTTCTACCTCGTCTACCTCATATAATTCGGAGAGTTTCTTTATGATTAGTTTTATATGTTTCGGCTCTCCTCTGGAGTTGTTTAGAGGACCATAATATTTAACCGGTCCGTCTGACTCAGTAAAAACCTGTGTTAAAGGTACTATTTTTGTAAATCTCTGTATCCTCTTAGACGTTAAAATTGCTGGGGTGAAGCCTACATAGTAGCCTTCCTCTACTATCTCCTTTAAAGTTTCTTCATCATCTGTATACCAATGGAAATAGGCATATTTAACATCATATTTTCTAAGTAGGTTTAATACATCCTTTGCGGCTCTTCGGGAATGTATATTTAGGGGTTTAAAATACTCTATTGATAATTCTATCATCCTTTTGAACGTCTCCACCTGTCTATCCCAATACTTCATACTATCGGCATATTTTCTATCGAGGCCAACCTCACCTATACAAATTATCGAGTCGTGATATTGTGAGATCAATTCAGTTGTCTTAACTAGATCATCTGGATTATATATGGCTGTATAGGGGTGGACCCCTAGTCCTAGATAGATTTTGTATTTAGGCCTATATATCCTTAAAATATCTAGGTTTTTAATTGAGGTCTCATAATCCTCTGATACTGATAGGATTAGCTCAACATCTTCTCTCTTTGCATCTTCTAATACTCTATCTCTATCTATATCAAAATCTTCATCGTATAGATGTATATGTGCATCTACATACATAGCTATGCACCAGTGGACTTAAAATTAATTAACCTAATTCTCTTTTATCTAGATTTGCTGATATTTTTTATTAGGTGGTATAAATTGTCTATAGCCAAGTATAGCGCCCATAGAATTATGAAGAGGGCTGTAGGAAGGCGAGTAAGTCTCGACGCTGCCGAATTGGTGGCTAAATACTTGACGAAGATCGCATCTGATATAGCTATATATGCAGGTAAGATAGCTAAGGAATCTGGAAGAACTGTTATCCGAAGGAAGGATGTAGCGTTGGTCCTAGAGATTATGGGAGTCGATGTTGAGGAACTAGAGAAGAAGGATTAGTAAACCCTATAAGGAATTATAACTTTTTAAACTTATCTTTTATAGTATATTAGTGATGCCCCGGT
>CAZGXJ010000023.1:0-9023 GCA_964529905.1 uncultured Nitrososphaeria archaeon | reverse complement strand
ATCTCGCTAAAATACCTATTCTTATACAATTTTAAAATAATATTTTTCAGTTGATTCACTCCAAAAGAACTATAGATTTCGAATACCTTTGGTCTAGGTAATTCTATGTAGATGCTATACCTACTTTTCTCTTCTAAACTTAGAAATCTTCCGCCTTTATAAACGTCTAAAAGATAGAATTTTCCTTTATATTTATCGTAATACTCTGTATGTAGATAATCAGGTTTTTCTCTAGGTAAGTATTCAGCATATATAATTAATTCTTCTCCATTTGGAAGCCTCTTCTTCAAGATATTAAATTCCTTCATAATTTCCTTTTTCTCAGAGTCCCCCATCCTTGATTTTATGATCGGTAACCCAGCCTTACTAAATATATCCCAATATCCATTTCTATTAGTTATAATCACCAGTATACCGTCTATTTTCTCCTCTACAACGGCTTTCCCACCGATATATCTAGAGATATGGGAGATATTCTTTATATCCCTTATACCCTTAACATCATACTTCATTTCCATGTAAAGACGATTCATACTATTGTAGGTATTTAAATTAGGGATTAAAACCATAAAATATGAGAAAAGTTATCTAAGGTGGGGCCGGTGGGATTTGAACCCACGACCACGGGCTCCCGAGGCCCGCATGCTAGCCAAGCTACACCACGGCCCTGAGAGGTGTTAATTTCTAGATGTTGTTTATATATTTTTAGTTTTGGACTATGGAATGTTTACATATTTGAGTCTTAAGTTGTAAAGCTATTTTTCTCCAGCTAATCCCCCTTCTTTTAAGGCTATTATTGCTTCCGCAATATCACCATTTGTAAGTTCTAAAGCCTTTATAGCTAGTTCCCGGTCTACACCGGCCTGT
This sequence comes from uncultured Nitrososphaeria archaeon, assembly GCA_964529905.1. GTDB lineage: Archaea > Thermoproteota > Nitrososphaeria > Geothermarchaeales > JDFR-13 > SZUA-1514. Next base: position 8,156 of record CAZGXJ010000023.1, on the reverse strand, counting down.
TCCATAACTAATTTGATGTCTTCTTCTGGGAATGTTTTTTCCTCTTCTACTTCCTCTTCAACCCCTATGATCTGATATGTATAGTTGTCACCAATTTTAATTCTACTTGCCTGTGGTTCATATATCCTCGTAACTCTCCCATCTACATATTTGAATTCTACATATTCCAAATCTAGATTTTCTATGTTTTCTATCCCCATCTTCTTCATCATCCTTCTTAACTCTCTTGATGAAAAACGCTTCATCTCAGAAACCTCCTTTTCAATAATTAATATATCATATCCTCAATATACGTAAATCATATCTATGTTTTATGATGTTTTAATAGTAAAATCTATTAACGAGGATGAATCAAATATAATTTTGCGATGAATTGTGAAATATGTGGAAGTAGCGTCGGACCATTTTATCAAGCTATATTTCTGGGTGATAGGGTCATTGCATGTTCAAGATGTGTTAAAAAACATAATTTGACTGTGATAAAGAAATCTGTATCTACGTTAAATAGAACCCCTTCTACTCAAATAATAAAGCGCAAAAGAATTGTCTCTAAACAATCTTTTAGAGATCTAGATGAATATGAGTTAATCCCAGATTATGGAGTAGTTATTAGGAGGGCTAGAGAACGTATGGGCTGGACGCAGGAAGACTTAGCCAAAATGTTAAGAGTTAAACTTAGTTATATTAAGAAGGTAGAGGCAAATAAACTTATTCCAGAGCCTCATATAATGAGGAAGATAGAGAAATTATTAAATGTAAAGTTAACCATGTCTGAGGAAGAATTATCTAAAGAAGTTTTTATAGAGGAGGAAGTTGATGAATATACATTGGGAGATCTAATCAGAGGATATGGGGAAGAAGTTGATGAGGGTGATGTGTAATAAGAAGAGCTGTATTGGCCATTCATAAAAGAAATTTGGTTGAGGAGTTTAAGGCCCTTGTTAAGGAGGCTGGCTATGCACCAGTTGGATATGTAAATATTAGAAGGTTTATCGGTAGAGGCCTTAGTGATGATAAGCTAAATGAGATTAGAAATGTTTTGGAGGAGAATTCAGGTGAACTGGTTATCTTCGACGTATCCCTTAAACCCAGGCATATGTATCAAATAGTTAAATCTCTACAGGTTGAGGTTAAGGATAGGTTGGAGGTTATATTAGAAATATTTCAAAAACATAGTCCGTCAAGGGAGGCAGATCTGCAAATAAAACTTGCTAGACTTCAATATGAACTCGCTAGGGCTAGGGAAAGGGTTATGTTAGCTAAGGCTGGAGAGCAACCAGCCCTGATCATGGGTCCAGGTCAATATGAGGTAGATAAATATTATCTAGAGATAAAAAGAAGGATCCAGAATATCAAGAGGAAGCTTGAAGAGGAAAGGAGGAAGAGGAATGTCCATAGGAGGAGAAGGTTAAAGGAAGGGTTTAAGGCTGTCTCAATAGTAGGATATACATGTTCAGGGAAGACGACCTTATTTAATAAATTGTCAAATATGAATATGAAGGTTGGACCCGAGCCTTTCACAACGTTATCTACTAAGTATGCCTTAATACGGATCGGTTTGTGGAACGTATACCTAATAGATACTATCGGTTTTATTAGGGATCTCCCTCCATTTATGATTAAGGCCTTCTACTCGACGTTAGAGGAGATAAAGTTCTCGGATCTCGTATACTTAGTTCTAGATGTCTCTGAGTCAATTGATATAATTAAGGAGAAGCTGGAGACCTCGTTAAAAATTTTAAAAGATTTGGAGTATAATGGCAAGATTATTATAGTTGGAAATAAAGTTGATCAGATAAATAATAGGGAAGCGTTGAAGCCTATAAGTAGCCTGATATCTACCTATAAACTCCCACACGTATATGTATCTGGGTTGACGGGTGAGGGACTTAAGGCACTTATGCAACTTACCCATAGACTATTAGGTAGAGGGGTCTACGTTGAGATAGAAATCCCATACTCCAACAATTCGATGTATAGGTTGATAGAGCTTATTAAGAGTGGTGGGATGGGTAAGTTCGACTATCAAGAGAGGAGGGTAATATTTAGAGGTGTCCTTAGACCTGACATATTTAATATGATATCTAGAGATGGAGGGGTTAAGGTGTATATAGGTGAAGGATATCTTAGTGTTGAGGCTGGGCCATAGAGTTCCTAGGGATGCAAGGATATCAACACACGTTGCACTTGTTGCAAGGGCGTTTGGGGCAAGGGCTCTCTATTATACAGGGACTAGAGATAAGGAGTTTGAGAGTAATTTCTCAAAGATTGTAGATAGATGGGGAGGAGAATTCAAGATATTTTTCATTGAACATCCATTTAAATGGTTAGACGAGATGAAGGCTGGAGGATATACGGTTATTCATTTAACGATGTATGGAATAAATATAAATGATTTACTGGATCGATTAGTAACTCTAAATAAATTTATAGTGATAGTTGGCGGTGAGAAGGTTCCAAGGAAATATTTTGAAGTATCAGATTATAACATAGCTATAGGTCATCAACCCCACTCAGAGGTAGCCGCATTAGCCATATTTCTAGATCGAATATATTTTGGTCGGGAACTGGATATGCAATTTCCAGATGCAAAACATTATATTATTGGATCTAAAAGGGGGAAATATGTCGTGGGAGATAAAAATATGTTGAAAATATAAATATGATTCAAATTATAGAGCTGGCTCTATATTATTTAGGGAATGAATGGAGAAAATGTTGAGGGAAAGGAGTGGGATGACAAGTCTTCAGCGATATATGCCTTTAAGAAAATTGTTGAGGCATATAAGGGTCCATTAGCAGGTAAAATAGTTGAGGCTTTAGCAACATATGGTGAATTGACTGATAATGAGTTGGCAGAGAAGGTTGATGCAGATGATTCTGAGGTTAGACGTATTATATGGGTCTTGGCGAGTGAAGGCCTACTAATTTCTAAGAGGGTTGTCAATGATACTGGATGGATAACTTTCTTTTGGAAACTCCCGCTAGATCAGATTGACGGATTGGTTATGTCTTTATATAGGAGAATTATAGATAGGTTGGAGAAGAAACTAGAATATGAAACATCGAATATCTTCTACTGGTGTATGGATAAGAATCATGATAGACTAACTTTTTCAGAGGCAGTAGATAATATGTTTAAATGTCCTGTATGTGGTAAGACTCTTATGCCCTATGATAATAGTGAGTTGGTGGCCGCGATTAAATATTCAATTTCTGAGATGAAGAGGATCATGAATGAATATTTCAAGGAGAGTGTCGTCGAAGAATCTGAGAAGGCTGAATAGGCATAATAGAATTTAAAGCCTTTATTATCTTAACTTTTTATCTTTAAATAGTAATACTGGAAATAGGTGATTATATGCCGACATGGAGATATAGCATACAAATTCCAGAGGATGAAGAGGATAAATATGTTAAGGCTAGTTTAAGGGAGGTATCTATATCTCCAAAACATGCAGTGGAAATTGCTAGGGAGATTAGGGGTATGTTCGTAGAAGATGCTAGAAGATATTTAGAGGAAGTGGTATCCATGAAGAGAGCCGTCCCATTTAAAAGGTATAAGAAAAAGGTTCCCCACAGGAGGGGATTAAATAAATGGTATGCAGGAAGATATCCAGTTAAAGCTGCTAAATATTTTTTGAGGCTTTTAGATAATCTTACGAATAATGCTGAGGATAAGGATCTGGATGTTGAGCGGTTAAAGATTATACATTGTGCTGCTCATAGGGGTAGAAAGATTAGGAAGTTTATTCCTAGGGCATATGGTAGGGCTACACCATATTTCGATACGTTGGTCCATGTAGAGATAGTTGCTAAGGAGGTGTAGATATGGCCAGTGAGAAGAGGATCTCCGGAATTAAGGCTATTTTATCATCCAGTAAGAAGAATGTTATGTTGGATGAATGGCTGGCTAAAGAGTTGGTTAACGCTGGATATTCAAAGGTTAAGGTATCGTCTACACCTAAAGAGGCTTTAGGGACTAAGGTAGTTATTTATGCAGCTAGGCCGAGCCTAGTAATTGGTAGACGTGGGTCCAGGGTTAGGGAGTTGGCTAAGAAGATTGAGGATCTATTTGGATATAATAATGTGAATATAACCGTGTTAGATGTAGAGGCTCCTGAGCTGGATCCAAGGATTATGGCTTGGCAAATAGAGAGGCAGTTAGTTAGGGGAGTTAGATATCGTAGGGTAGGTTTCTGGGCTATAAACGTCATTAAAAACGCAGGTGCAGCCGCGGCGGAAATTACCATAAGTGGTAAGCTTAGGACCGTTAGGGCAGCATATCAAAAGTTTAAATTTGGAGATATTTTGAAGAGTGGTGAGTTAGCTGAGAGGTTGGTGGATACCGCCCATAGACCCGTCCTAACAAAGTATGGCATCATAGGTGTTAAAGTCTCTATAATGCGTCAATCCCTATCTGAATATTTGGAGTCTCTTAAGGGTGGGGAAGGTGAGGAAGGTAAGGGAGCTGAGGGATAAGTCAAACGAGGAATTAATAGATATTTTGAATGAGCTTGAGCAGGAGCTTTTCCAAATTAGGAAGACGGTAAAGTCTGGTGGTCAGATAGATAAGCCGGGTAGGGTTAAACATATTAGGAGGATGAGGGCTAGGATACTAACTATTTTAAGGGAGAGGGGTATAAAACTATGAATAGATCTGGTTTCATAAATATATTGGATAAAGAAGTCGAAGTATTATTTCATCCAAATAGAAGTCTTATAGGTTTGAAAGGTAGGGTAATATATGAATCAGAGGGTTTAATACATCTATCATTGGATAGTGGTAGGATCGTAAAGGTACCTAAGAAAGGCATAATATTAAAGGTTTATGGAGTTGACGAGGATAAAATGTTAATTACATATAAGGAGTTAATGGGTAGTATTGTTAGGAGGTTGGAGAGAGTATGAGTAAGGTTAAGGTTAGGGATCCGGGTTTAGGTTTTCCACTTCCTAAGAAGACATGTAATGATATAAATTGCCCATATCACGGTACATTGAAGATTAGAGGAATATTAATTGAGGGAAAAATTGTAAGTAGAAGGATGACGAAGGCTGGTGTCCTCCTTAGAGAATACCTGCATTATGTTAAGAAGTATCGTAGGTATGAGAGGAGGAGAAGTAAGGTGAGTGTATATATCCCTCCATGTATCGATGTTGAGGAGGGAGATGAAGTTGTTGCTGGTGAATGTCGTCCCATAAGTAAGACGATCTCCTTTGTGGTTGTATATAATAAAACTAGAGGTGGTAGGTAGTGGGTAGACGAATTCTATCTGGTGTCTTACTTAGGAGGCAGAAGATTACCCGGGCTGTCCCAGTAGGTAGTATAGTTGTATGTGCTGACAATAGTGGGGCTAAGAAGCTTAAGATTATACAGGTGGTGGGATATAAAGGCCGCCTAAAAAGGAGACCCGCAGCCTGTGTAGGCGATCATATAAAGGTTAGTGTATATTCCGGTCCATATAGGCTTAGAAAGCAAGTTTTAGATGCTGTATTGGTTAGGCAGAAATATCCTATCAGGAGGCCTGATGGAACAAGGGTTATGTTTGAAGATAACGCAGCTGTATTAATTACTCCAGAGGGAAATCCAATGGGTACGGAGATTAAGGGTCCAGTTGCAAAGGAGGCGGCAGATCTATGGTCGAGGATAGCCAGTATGGCTACTCTAATAATTTAGGAGGATGGAGGTGTTAAACATGAAGTGGAAGAGTAAGAAGCCATCTAAGCAGAGGAAGAGGTTCTTCAACGCCCCAAATCATAGAAGGGTTAAAATAATGTCCGTACATCTATCTAAAGAGCTTAGGGAGAAGTATGGCAGAAGATCATTTCCTATAAGAGTTGGAGATACGGTTAGGGTGTTAAGGGGTGACCATAAAGATGCCGAGGGGAAGGTAATCCGTATAGATAGGAAGAAATACAGGGTCTATATCGAGAATATATATAGGGAGAACAGTAGGGGTGAAAGGATATACATTCCAATACACTACTCTAATCTCATGTTGATAGACCTAGATCTCTCAGATGAATGGAGGAAGAAGAAGCTAGAGGAGAAGGTTGGAGGTGGTGAGAGTGGCTAGAAAGGGAGGTAGTACCAGGCTCAAAAGATTGGCTGCTCCCATCACATATAGGGTGCCTAGGAAGACAGGTAAATGGGTGGTTAGGGTTAGGCCGGGTCCCCATCCCAGTTGGAGATCCATCCCAATAGCCATCCTGCTTAGAGATGTTTTAAATATCGCCCAGACTTTAAGAGAGGTAAAATATATTCTTAGAAAGGGATATGTACATGTAGATGGTAAGCCGATAAAGGATTATAGATATCCAATAGGATTAATGGATGTAATCTTATTGACCCCTACGAATGAGGCCTATAGAATGCTTCCAGCCAAGAAATATTTGATATATCCATATAGGATCGATAAGGATGGAGATAGAAATATTAAGTTACTTAGAATTAAGAACAAGGTCATGGTTAAGAGGGGTCGGATTCAGTTGACAACACATGATGGTAGGAACTTTCTATATACTATGGATGATAAATATTCTAGTCTTAAACCCGGTGATGTCTTAGTATATAACGTTGTAGATAAGAAGGTAGTTGACTACATAAAATTTGATAGTGGCGTTCTAGCATTAGTTACAGGAGGTAGTAAGATAGGTACTGTGGCTAAAATTATTGAGGTTAGGAAGCCAGATCCATTGAAGCCTAAGCTTGTCAAACTTGATACAGATGAATTCGGCGAGTTTGAAACCATATTTGACTATGTATTTCCCGTTGGGAGAGAGAGGCCTGTAATTGGTCTATACCCAACATAAATATTTGTTAGACCTATATCTCCCTTTATATCTTTATATCTTAACTATGTAAAACATTTCAAGTAGTTGATGGGTGAGTTGAAAATATGAGTGTGCAGGAGGATATGGAAGCGAAGCTTATCGAGTCTATAAGGGTTGAAAAAGTAGTTGTACATATATCCGTCGGTGGTGACTGGGAGAGACTTCAAAAAGCTGTCAAGCTACTTGAATTGCTTACTGGGCAGAAACCTACTATTAGGAGGGCGAAGAAGACTATTAAGGCATTTGGGATTAGTAGGAAGCAGCCTATATCAACATTGGTTACCTTAAGAGGTGAGAAGGCAATAAATTTCCTTGAACGGGCTTTAGAGGCTGTAGATAGAAAAATTAAAAAGGAGTCTTTTGATGAGAGAGGTAATCTCTCTTTCGGTATAAAGGAACATTTAATGATCCCAGGTGTTAAATATGATCCAAATATAGGTGTCTTTGGAATGGATATAAATGTTCACCTTGTAAAGCCTGGATATAGGGTAAAGCTTAGAAGATATAGGAGGGGTAAACTTGGTAAACGTAATATTGTGACTAGGGAAGAAGCTGTCAAATATTTTATAAATAGGTTTAAGGTCGAGGTGGTTTGATGGGTATAAAGGATATGAGGAGGAGGGTGGGTAAGGGTAGTAGGACATGTATACGATGTGGCACACATGTAGCGGTTATACAGAAGTATGATTTAATGTTATGTAGGAGATGTTTTAGAGAAGTCGCATATAAACTCGGATTTAAAAAGTATATGTAGGGTGGATTAATGATGGTGCAGTTAGATATTATAAGCAATATGATGTCTGCGATCAGGAATGCTGAGGCGGTTAGGAAGAAGGAGGTCGTAATATATCCAGCCTCAAATTTCGCTATTGAGATTCTAAAAGTCCTCAAGAGGGAGGGATATATAGATGATTTCCAGGTGATCCAAGATGGAAGGGGTAATAAGCTGAGGATCCTTCTTAATGGATCTATAAATGATTGTAAAGCTATTAAGCCACGTTTCCCGGTAAATAAGGAGAACATATTTGAGTATGTTAAGCAGTATCTCCCATCAAGGGAGATTGGAATATTGATAATATCTACCTCTAAAGGTGTTAAGACGCATAATGAATGTATTGAAGAGAATATTGGTGGAGTTCTGGTTGCATATGTATATTGAGAGGTGTATGATATGGCTGTTAGGATTCATAGGGATACCATAGATATCCCCGAGGATGTGGAGGTGGAGATTATAAATAATAGATTTGTTAGGGTTAGAGGCCCTAAGGGGGAGGTTAAAAGGGATTTCTCTAAATCGCCGGTTAAGCTGTATAAGGAGAACG
>CAZGXJ010000022.1:0-9138 GCA_964529905.1 uncultured Nitrososphaeria archaeon | reverse complement strand
TTAGCCGAGAACTTACATATATTCATAAATTGGTGCGGGGGGTGGGATTTGAACCCACGAAGGCCTAAGCCTTTCCGGGTATTCACCTATCGGATCTTAAGTCCGACCCCGATGACCCCCTTCATTATTGGGGGATTGGCCAGGCTAGGGGAACCCCCGCTTTTCTCTAAGCTTTTCTATAAAAAATAAAATTTTTACAATACTTAATACTTTAAAAACTTTAATGTAGCATTTATTCTTCTAGGTATAAACTTTTCTCACTCCTCCAATATCTACCTTGATGTGGGTGTATTGTCTAGGACTTATTTTCTGTGATATCTGGGTTAAAGTTTCCTTGCTTGGATTGATTATTAACATTAGTATAGAGTCGCCGAATCCAGCACCTGAAATTTTTAGTGCTACGTTTGGAAGTTCATAAAGATTATTAACTATATCATCAATAAATGTTGTCGATATTCCTAATGACGATAATAAAAAATGGTTTAATCTAATAAGTCTAATCAATTTACTTGGCTCTCCGTTGAAATGTAATATTTGCCAAATTTCTCCAGTTATTTTACTTATTAGGTCAATAATAGATTTCTTATAGTTAGTCATTTTTATTGAATCCATGACCCTATCTATTACATCTTTAGTCTTGACGCTTTTACCGCTATATATAGCTATTAATTTTATAGCTTTGGAGGAAAAGTAGTCTTTCTTTAATTGCGTGTAAGTAATCTTCTCTTCACTATATTTAACTAATGAGATACCACCAAATGTCGATGCAATTATATCGGCAGGAGAACCTCCCTCAAGATTTTTCTTTATATTGTATAGAATTGGAATCAGTTTATGTTTAGAAATCTTCTCATTTAAAAAATCTAGTAATCCATAAAGTAGAGCCGTTAATATAGCAGAGGAAGAACCCAATCCCTTAAAGGGAATATCCGATTTAATCTCTATTTTTAGATTATCTAATCCAAATAGATTATCTACATAACTTAAAACGTGATAAGTATGTGGACTTAATTTGCGTATAGTCTGTTTTAATGAATTATATGACCCAGTATATGTTTTATTATAGATTGATATGGAAAATTCATTTGATCTGGAGATGTTAACTCGAACATATTTATTAATAGATAATACTATTGCGGGATGACCATATAGAACAGAATATTCTCCCGACAAAAACATTTTTCCAGGAGCTATATACTCAGGCATTTTGGCTCCCTTTCAGAAGAGGTGTGTCTGAACCTCTTTAGCCTCAAGTCCTATATCCGATATCTCTAGAGTTACTCCTTTTATATTTTGTAATTCATTATACACCTCCTCTTCGTATCCCTCTCTAACGTTTATAAAAACTGTAGCCCCTGTATCGATTGAGTAGTATGCAGGAACTCCTTTTTTCCTTAATCTCCAGACTTTTCTGATTACGCTTATAGTCTCTGGTCTCCATAGAATCGTTCGAGAGGGCCCAGTCATAATAACCGCGTGAAGGTTTAGTGTATCGATTTCAGCTAATCTACCTATTTCTTCTACATTATGGGATTTTATAGCGTCTCTCATCTTTCTAAGCATAGTGGGTATATAACCTATACGTACGTTATAAAAAATAGATTTCTCTGTCTCAATTTGAGCAACGGTTGTGGGTAGGTCTTTATGTTTAGGTATTATTGCAACTATCATTTTTAGAGGTACTTCGTCACCAGCCAACCTATATGCATAACTATGTTCATGTGATGTTGACATAACCCACTCTGAAAAACCTCCTACAATGCTCCTACTAGCCGACCCACTTCCGAGCCTGGCTATTTTAGACAGTTCTTCGTGATTCATATCAATTTTTAATGCCTTAGAAAAAGCATAAGTTAAGGCTGAGAATCCAGACGAAGATGATCCTAAGCCGATTCCAGCCATAAAATTATTTTTTGATTCTACTCTAAAGATATAATCGTCAGGTAAATTAACAAATTTTTTAAACGCTTCAAAGATCCTTTCAATTCTCATATATGTGTTTTTTGAAGCTTTTTTTCCATCTATTATGACTATAGGTTTCTCCAGTGTATTGGATATCTCAACCGTAGTATGTGTTATAAACTTCTTTAAATTAACGGATATGCTGTTGTGTGATGGTAGTCTTAGCACCTCATCTATCTTGCCATGATATTTAATGAGACCTTGGATTGGGTGGGCTATAGCTGATGCTTTGTATTTAGTCATCGTTAAATAATATATCCAATATTCAAAAATTTTTAATCTTAATGAGGAAGACGATTAGATCTATAAATATACAAAAGATTTTTCTTGTAACAGACTTTGGTTTAAAAGATTACTATGTAGCAGCGTTAAAAGAAGTAATATTGAGTCTATGTCCAAATGTGACTATAATTGATGTCTCACATCTGGTCCACCCTGGTAATATAATTGAAGGATCGTTTATTACTTGGCAATTAAGCTTGTTAAACATCTCTAAGTCAGGTATACTGGTAGTGGTAGATCCAGGTGTTGGAACAAAGCGGGATCCTATGGCAATATTTTGTCGTAACGAGAATGTATTAATTGGGCCGGATAACGGTGTATTATACCCCTTAGCTATGGCTCTAGGGATTGAAAAAATATATAGGATTGACTATAGCAACAAAGAATATTTCCCAACAATTTCAAATACTTTCCATGGACGAGACATTTTTGCTAGAGCTATGGGTTATATATGTTTAGGGATTTTTAACATATTGATTCCTAAATCTAATATGGTTAAAAACGATATTTTCCTTTATGTTAAGAAAGCCAATAAAATAATTTTCAAAATCCTATATGTGGATCATTTTGGAAATGTAGTTACAAATATACCTTGTTCTGAAGATATACCTAATACGTGTATTCTAAGGATTCGTGGAAAAATGTATAAACTAAAACTCGTTAGGACTTTTGGAGATCTGAAACCAGATGAACTTGGTATATTATGTGGAAGTAGCGGCCTATATGAGATTGTCTGTAATTTATGCAGAGCGTCAAAGATATTGGGATGTGAAGTAGGTGATACTGGGGAATTACAACTGCGTAAAATAGTTTACTAATGTATCTTTAGAAATCCTTTCCTCTTGATATGTCATCAAATTTTTTATTGTGTAATATCCACTGTCCACCTCTTTTTTACCTATAAAAATAGCGTAGTTTATTCCCCTTTTAACAGCATATTTTAAATTTCTTTCAATGTTTCTGACGGTTAGAGGATATTCTGCCGTAACTCCATTCCTTCTCAACTCTAAAGCAATCTTGATAGCGTGCTTTAAGTAATGTTGATCTAAAGGTATTACAAAAACTTTTCTATCCTCCTTTTCGATTTTTATTTTTTGATTTTTTAGAGTCATTATCAACCTTTCAACTCCACCAGCAGCTCCAAATGCATTAAAATCGCCCCCAAAAAGTTTAACTAGAATCGAATAATTTCCCCCACCAACTAATGATAGACCGCTGTTCGGTAACTTAACTTCAAAAATTATTCCATCATAGTAATCAAGTCCCCTTACAATACTTGGATCTATTTCGACATTTTTCATTTTTAATTCATCGGTAAGAATATCTCTTAGCATCAATAATCTGGATATACTTTCAAGATCTTCAATATCTTCTTTCCATCTATTTTTAAAGAAATAATTTATGATTTCATATGCTTTTGATCTATCTATCCCTATTTCTTCCATTAGTCTTACTAATTCACCTTCTGATTTTTTACCCCATTTATCCATTATCCTCATTACTTCTAGCGTGTTATTTATTCCAAACTTTTTTATAAGTGCTTCTTCTACTGCTCTTCTGTCAGATAAGTAAAAAATATGATTTTTTAGAGTAACTCTCCTAAGCAGTGTATCGGTAAATAAAATTGTTTCTATAGCAGAGTAAATTTCATTGCCTCCATAAATTTCAATATCCCATGCATAGAAACTTCTATATCTACCATATTGAGGCTCATCATATCTCCATTGTACTGAAAAAGCGCCTAATTTAACTGGTTTTGGTATTTCGGGTTTAGAGGTAACATATCTAGTAAGACCTACGGTTAGATCAAATCTTAGTCCAAGTCTTCTCCCAGCTTTATCTTCGAAGTCATATATTTCCTTTTTAATGTCCTCACCTGATTTTAGTGATAATACTTCAAATTTTTCTATTGTTGCGGGTTCCATTATTTCAAAGTTGAATTCTTTACATGTTTCTCTGAAAGCATCAAACACATACAAAAACCATTCATATTCATCGGGTGGGATGTCTCTTATCCCTCTTGGGGTTGTCCATTTCATATTAATCAACCTAAAATTATAACTAATTTTGATATCATAAATGTAATCATACCGAAAAACATCCCTAAAAGACAGAGATGTTTTGATTGTATTAAATTTGAAATACTATTATTAAATCTAAATGCTTTTAACCAGCTTAAAAACAGTATGCTCTCAGTAATTGTTATCATCGTCATATAAATTTTGATATCAAGATCCGTCTGTATAAAGATGGGTATTATTCCAATTAGTAAACCTATTAAAAGAAATGCTGAGGCAATTGCAAAAGATTTTGTTTTTCCAATAACTATAGGTAACGTCTTTAAACCTTGGGATATGTCGCCCTCTATATCAATTATATCTTTTATTACTTCCCTATATGTATTAATAAAAAATGCTGTTCCCGATAGTAAATAATTGTTTAAATTTAGTGTTATCCCTCCCCGTATTAATCCTCCATATATAAATGGTATTGCTATGGAGAGACTAACCGTTAAATTTCCTATCAATGGAGTTTTCTTTAAAAATTTGTTGTAAATTACACCAAGAAACCAAAATAATATTGCAATAAAAAAGGTAATATTACCAGTTTGAATACTTGTAAGTATTCCTGCTAAAAGGAAAACTAAGCCAAGTATCCATGCCTCTTTTATGCTGATTTTTCCTGAAGGTAGAGGTCTCCATGGCTGGTTTATCTTATCTATCTTTAGGTCAAATATGTCATTTATAACCATCACCGAACCACTTATAAAAAATCCAGTAAGAAATCCAAAAAGGACATCAAGAGAGGAAAAATATTCTGGTTCTTCAATGGACATAAGATATCCTATTATTACTCCAAATCCAACCATCAAATCATTTATGGGGCGTATAATTGAAACAATATCTTTAATTCTCATTTTTCTTCTCTAAAAAATATTCCATTGTGTAATAAGTAACTCCTCCTCTCCTTTCTACAATTGCAATAACCATTTTTGTTGAGCCCTGTCCACCATCTTTTATGGCTTTTATTATATTATATAAAAAATCTACACTTATTTTAGATCCCTCCTCGATAATTAATATTTTTGTCTTCTCCTTCTCCTTTATGTCTAAAGACATTAATAAAATAGGAATATTACGCCGTTCACTTATATCGATTAAGAAATATCCACGGTCACTTAATTCCCTGAATACAATATACTTGCTCAGTAGATAGGGGTCATCCCTATAGAGTTGAAGAAGTTCGTTAAATGTATACTTTTTCCCACTTTCATCATATATTTCTAAATATCCCTTTTCAACTGAATATAAAGAAGCAAGAGGAGGCAGTTCTACGAATTCTTCGTATTCAGTTGCCTTTATCCATTTTAAGATTTTAGTAGTCAAGTTCTGCTTTTTGATAAATATCCTTTTCCCTAATATCATTCCTATTGTTTCTCTCTTCATTACTTATTCTATTACGATATGATATAAGTTAGAAATAATAAATCTAAGACATTTCTATTTATTATGGTGTATTTTATTTTTAAAGGTAAGTGGAAATGTTTTTAAAAAGTATATGGTGGGAAAACGGAAGAATCAAAATAATAGACCAAACTTTTCTTCCTCATGAGTTAGTATATAGATATCTTGAAACCCTATCTGACATTGAAGAAGCTATAATCAATATGAGAGTTAGAGGAGCCCCTTTAATTGGTGTTACAGGTGCATTAGGTATTGCTTTGGTTGCTTATCAGAATAGAGATTTGTCAGGTGATAAACTTTTAACTGTTCTGAAAAATGCTTATGAGAGACTTAAAAGAACGAGACCTACTGCAGTAAATCTTGTAAATATGATGAATCGTGTTATGAAATATGCATTTAAATATCCATATGCAGATAAAATTGTAGATTATGCGGTTTCACTTTTAAAAGAAGATATTGAGACTAATAGGAAGATATCAGAAATAGGTAGTGAATTAATAGAAGATGATGATAAAGTGTTGACTCATTGTAATACGGGTTCCCTAGCCTCTGTTTCGATAGGTACTGCGTTAGGAATAATAATCAGAGCATATGAAAAAGGAAAAAACTTTGAGGTATATATAACCGAGACCCGTCCCAAGCTTCAAGGAGCAAGAATAACCGCTTTTGAATTGTTATATGCTGGTATAAAACCAATATTAATTGTTGATTCGGCTGTTTCTCATACAATTAAAACTAAAAAAATAAACAAGATTATTGTAGGTGCTGACAGGATATTATTAGATGGAACAACATATAATAAAATAGGTACATATCAGATAGGTATAGCTGCTAAATATCATAAAGTACCTTTTTATGTAGCGGCACCGACATCCACCATAGATATATCAAGTAGAACAGATGATGTTATAATAGAATTAAGAAGCAAAGAGGAAGTTATAAACTGTCTTGAATGTCCTACTGCTCCTAAAGATGTAGAGGTGTATAATCCTGCATTCGATGAAACCCCTCCGTCGCTTATTTCTGGAATAATTACAGAGAAGGGTATAGCATATCCACCATTTGAAAAGACCCTGAAAAATTTGATTCTTGGTGTAAATATATACAAATGAAGACCTATATCAACGACATTTTAGCCGTATACTCCAGCTCTTCAAGTATTATAAACAGTTTCTCCAGCTCTTCTCCATACAGATATACTCCATGTCCTTCCTCAATAATTAAACCATTATGTTTGTTGAAGTTTATAACATATGGTAGCTCCTCATGTTTGCATCTAATTACTGGTATTACTTCTCCAAATAATTTTTTTCCTTCATAGGTTCGTGGTACGATCTTCCCATTTTTCAAGGAACCTATAACAACATTTTCTGGATGCGCATGAACAATGTATTTTGCATAAGGAGATCTAAGGTATATTTCCTTATGTATGAAAAAATCGCTAGAAACATGACTCTCAGCCCTATCTAACCTCGTTATTATCAAGTCTTTTGGTCTTAAATCACCAAGTGATACTCCTGTTCTTTTTATTATTATGTGATCATTGTCTATCCTGCCACTAATGTTTCCGCTATTTCCCACTACATATCCTTTTTGATATATTTTATGTGATATTTTCAATATTTCCGAAATGATGTTAAGTGCTGTTGGTGGAAACATCTCATCAAATAATATCTATTGCTAATAAAAAAATTTACAATTGAGTGAAATGAAGGGTCCTTCTACAAATATAGGACAGTTAATACTTTTACTGATACCTACCAATTTAAAAATGCTAATGTAGGAATTTATTGAGGGATTATGAAAGGTTACCGTTGTAAAGTAAAAATTAATGGTGAACAATATAATGCGGAAATACTTTTAACAGGGCAGGGATTAATGATTAAAAAAGTTAAATGGCTTAGGTTAAATAAATCTCCAACACTTTTAATACCATTTAACGCTATAATATCGCTTGAATATAGAAAAACTCTATTTGGTAGCAGAATTAAAATTCTTTTCCATTCAGGAATTAAATTATTTGAAATGATATTAAGGGGTAACCATAATTTAAAGAACTTATATGACTCTCTGAAAATCTATAAAGAATACTATAACATATATTGACGGCATATTCGGTAATTTTTACTTAATACTTACAATATATTACACCCTTTACCCTTCTTGCAAAATATTCACATACAATACAATATAATGGAGAGACATCTTTCCTATATAGTGGGCAGCTAACAAGTTCCTTCTTCATGTATCTAATCTCTTTTTTTAATCCCAATTTCTTAACTTTTTCTGATATTTCCCTCGGAACTCTGACCGTTTTATCAACTTTTCTAACCGGAATCTCTCTCATCTTATTAATTCTAAAATATCTTCTATAAATTTAAATTCATAAGATTAGAGAATATACATTAAATAGGGATTAGGTAGGTTGGGCCCGTAGCCTAGCCAGGATAGGGCGGCGGCCTCCTATCTGGGTATCGGGGAAAGCCGCAGGTCGGGGGTTCAAATCCCCCCGGGCCCGCTAAAAACCATTCTTTCAAATTTTTAAGTAATAAGTATAATCTCAATAATTAGAATGGGCCCGTAGCTCAGCCAGGTAGAGCGCCGGGCTCTTACCGTGTGTAAGAGCTATGACCGTTATGGGATGAATGTTCCGGGGAGATACCCGGAGGTCGCGGGTTCGAATCCCGCCGGGCCCGCTAAATAACATTCTAACTAATTGTTCCAACTTATAAGTCGTAGGTTATAGTTCCAATGTTAAAAGGGACAAAATTTGATTGCAAAATTTATATATAGGTACTTAATAGTATAACAATTGGTATATAAGTTAGAGATGCGGCTTCTTAGAGAATAAGAGACTCTAAGAAGCTAAGAATGGCCTGCTGGCTGATCCGGCGGGCCAGGCATAGGCGAATTGTGGCTAGGCCAGTCCCACCCGACTGAGCTCACCCACCTGGTGGATGGCTCGGCTCGGGCGGCGACGAAGGGCGTGGCAAGCTGCGAAAAGCCGCGGGTAGGCGCATGCAGCCGTAGATCCGCGGATGCCCGAATGGGGAAACCCACCATCCACCACATTAGTGGTGGATGGTATACACCGGCTAAGAGCCGGTGTAGGCGAACCCCCCGAAGGGAAACATCCTAGTAGGGGGAGGAAAAGAAATCAATCGAGATTCCCTGAGTACCGGAGAGGGAAAGGGGAGG
Organism: uncultured Nitrososphaeria archaeon; assembly: GCA_964529905.1. Lineage (GTDB taxonomy): Archaea > Thermoproteota > Nitrososphaeria > Geothermarchaeales > JDFR-13 > SZUA-1514. Next base: position 232 of record CAZGXJ010000022.1, on the reverse strand, counting down.
AGCCCAAACCGAATCTCCCTACGAAGAGTAGGGAGAGATGTGGGGTTTCGGATAGGTGGCGTTTACCTCCCTAACCACGGTCAGCCGAACTCACCTGGAATGGTGGGCCGTAGAGGGTGATAGCCCCGTAGGCTAAACCCGGAGGGCCCGCGCCGCGGGGCAGAGTACCACGGCTTGGTTCTGCCGTGGGAAGTTGGGAGTCACCGACTCCCAAGGCTAAATACGTCCCGAG
>CAZGXJ010000021.1:0-10188 GCA_964529905.1 uncultured Nitrososphaeria archaeon | reverse complement strand
CTCCCATACCAGCGATTGGATTTACTAGGAATCCGACATTTATCACATCTATTATACTAATCCAAATAAATTTTTAAATAGTCTGTGATTAATGTTTATAATGAAATTAGCCCCGTGGTGTAGCGGCCAAGCATGCCGACCCCAGATTGGGGGTATAGGGCTCTGGATCGGTGAGGAGAACCCCGGTGACCCCGGTTCGAATCCGGGCGGGGCTACCACTCTCTATTTTATTATAGGTTTAAGCATATGTGACGAGTCGCAATAGCATCCTATAGAATCTAGGAATTCAAATCCGTCTCTACATGTATTGAATGTCAAGCCATTTTTCATGGTGATATCCCTGATTTGGGAGAGTATTCTAAATGTATAGTTAGGATCTGGATAGATATATCCCTTTATCCTTCTACTAGGATTATATATCCTCCTATAGGTAGTGATAAAATCTGGATATACTTCTAAGATACGCCTCAAGTTATCAGGCTTAACCTTATATATAGATGCAACTATATGTCTTACTCCAATATCCCTATATAACTTTATCGCATCGGTAATTGATCTTAAGTCATCGGTTATGGATGGTATTATGGGATCTATCCTAACCGTTACGGGTATACCTCTAGATACCAACTTCTCCAATGTATATACCCTTGCAGAAGGCCTAGGGGCATAAGGCTCTAATTTTGATGCTATGTCCTCATTTAAAGTAGTTATAGTAATTGATATGGCCACATTCATGTTCTCTAAGAGGTCGAGGTCCCTCAATATTTGGCTGGACTTCGTAGTTATCAATGTAGGTATGTCATATTTACCTAGTATCTTCAAAATCCTTCTTGTATACATATATTTAGACTCCAGTGGCTGATACGCATCTGTGCTTAGGGACAGAGCCAGGGGCCTTCCATCCTTAGATATTTTCGACACCTCCTTTTCAAAAGTGTAGAAGTCAATCTCCTTTACCCTAGGTCTAAATCCATCCTTTATATAGCTTGTTATGTAACAATACCTACATGAAAATCTACATCCTGTATACGGGTTAAAAGTATATTTTGGGGGACATTTACATAATTCATTTTTCCATGGATCGAATTCCTTTATATACCTCATAGATAATCCTCTATAGAGACTATATTTTTAACGGTCTCACCCTTAAGATATCTAACTATATTTTCCACCGCATATCTAATAAGTTTTAGCCTGAATCCTGGCCATGTCCCAGCTACATGTGGTGTCATAATAACATTATCGAGTTTGTGGAATGGATAGTCTTGGAAGGTATCAACATTCCTTTTGGATGGGTATCTCCACCATACGTCTAATGCAGCTATGAAACTGGGATTATCCTTTAGATGTATATATAGGTCATATTGATTGATCACCTCTCCCCTACCTACATTAATTAATACTCCATCCTTCTTCATCCTCTTTAGGAACTCTTTATTTATAAATCCCTTTGTATATTTAGTCAGAGGGAGTGTAACGAATACTACGTCAGCTAACGGAAGATATTCATATAAGTAATCTATCTTTACAACTTCCTCATCTAAGATCTTTCCTCTCCCAGTCCTATTTACACCAACTATTTTAACGTTGAACTTTCTCAGTATTCTTGTCAATTCCCTTCCTATATTTCCATATCCTAATATCAGGATAGTCAATCCATCTAACAGCTTTGGATATTTTCTCAGCCATCTCCCGCTACGCATATACCTGTCGAATATAGGGATATATTTCAATGATGCTAACAGGAGAGAGAATGCATATTCAGCCACTTCTCTCGCATTTGCTCCTGCATTAGACGCTATTAAAACGTCTTTTGGTATATCTCTAAATGGTAGACTATCGACTCCCGCCGCTAAGGTCTGTATAAACTCTAGTTTCCTAGCTCTTCTCAATATACATCTAACCTTCTCATTCTTCCCAGTAGATACCAGGGCAATCCTAGCTTCCGGGATCCTATCATCGCTACATTCTATATCATCGATAAATATTAGGTATCCATAGTTAGATAGCTCAACCTCAATATATCTCCTCTCCTCATCATTTAGATTTCTAACCAGGATTAATATACCTACTTTATCCATACAATATTGTGATTCTATCTAAAATCTAAATATTTTAAGATGTATACTCTCTACATTGGGAATGTAGTTCAGCAAGTTGATATATATGAAGGTAAAAATATTGGCGGGGGAGAGTCTAGGGACTAGAAGTATGGCAACATATATAGAGGTTAAGAGGCTTAAGATCTTCATCGACCCAGGAGTAGCTCTGGGTCCCTGGAGATATGGATTGCCCCCTCATGACCTTGAGTTAGAGGCTAAGGAGAGGGCTTGGAGAGATATAGTTAGATATGCTTCTAAAGCGGATATAGTGATAGTTACTCATTACCATTATGACCATCACAATCCATGGGATTCCCTAGAAGAAATATATAGAGATAAAAAGATCTTTCTAAAGGATTATGATGAATACATAAATCCGAGTCAGATTAGGAGGAGCAGATATTTTCTACATAGATTGGAGGAGGTTGGGATAGATATGGATGATATATCTAAAGCTGATAATACAAGATATGCTGAGGGAGGGGTTAAGATAGAGTTTAGCCCTCCATTCCCACATGGAGATACCCCTAAATTAGGATATGTAGTTATGGTTAGGATAGATGATGGTGATAATGTCTTTCTCTATACAAGTGATGTGGAGGGTGTAATGGATCCCGATGCATTGAAATATATAATGGGTTCTGGAGCCTCCCTTATCCTGATGGATGGTCCACCGACATATCTAAATTATGACGAAGAAGCTATTGAGATGAGCTTCAGATCGATCAAGAATGTATTATCTATGGATAGTTTAAATCTCCTTATATTAGACCATCATTTTACGAGGGATAGGAACTATATAGATATATTGGGGGAGAAGTTAGGTGAGTCCGATATGTTAGATAAAGTAGTTACAATAGCTGAATATATGGGTAGGAAACCATTATTTCTTGAGGCATATAGAGATGTGTTACATGAGACAGGTGAATATCCAGGATGACGTATTTGAAGGAGGTTATCCTAGAGAATTTTATGTCCTATGAATATGCCCGTATACCCTTTAAAAATGGTTTAAACCTAATTATAGGTCCTAATGGTGCTGGTAAATCATCTATCTTACTGGGTATATCCCTGGCTCTGGGTCAGAGCCATACTGAGAGGGGGAGGAGGCTAGCAGATCTAATAAGATTTGGGAAGGACGTTGCTAGGGTATCTATAGTATTTGACAATAGTGAGGGTGAGGGTGGAAGGCCTTTTCCACATATTAGGAGTGATGATGTTGTATTAACTAGGATATTGAAGAGGGACGGTAATTATTACTACGAGATTAATTATAGGTCTTCTTCAAAGGGTGAGGTTAGATACCTACTCTCTAGGATAGGTCTGAATCCAGATAACCTATTAATAATTATGCATCAGAACATGATTGAAGCCTTCAACTTTATAGATCCCAAGGAGAAGCTTAAGCTCTTAGAGGATGCACTTGGAATAAGTGGATTGAGAAATAGGATTCTTGAGGCTAGGGAGAGGCTTGAAGCCCTGTCTTCTGAGGAGAAGTCTATATTAAAAGCCTTTGAGGATATTAAGTCGACTGTAGAGAAGTGGGAGTCACTATATAATAAATGGTTGGAGAAGAGGGGATACTTGGAGGAGTTGGAGAGGCTTAGGGCTGAATATCTATGGGGTAAATACTACATTCTCGAGAGGGATTTGAATAGGCTTATTGATGAGTCTACAGAGATAAATGATAAGATATCATATATAGAGGTAGACATTAAGAGGATTGGTAGGGATTTAAAGGGTGTAGAGTCAGATTTTGAACATTATATTAAAGTTTTAAGGGACTTCATAGCAGATCTATCTTCGGGCGTATACGTACCTGAATCGGCTTTTAACGATGTATTTGAGAGTTTAAGGCTTGCATTGTCTAGGTATGGTGATTTAAGGGCTAAAGAGGCTGTAGAGCTATATCAGATGGATGAGTTGAGGAAGAGACTTAGGGAGATTGACAGATTAATTAGGGATTTGGAGGGGCGTATTAGAGAGGCTAGACTAGAGGCGTCTAAATACCCCGAGGTCAGGTCTGGGAGGCCTTTAAACGATATCCTAGCTGATATAAGGAGCATTAATAGAGTTCTAGAGAGGTATAGGGATATAGATGAGTCGATAGAGGCAACATATAAATACTATAGGGAGCAATATGGGAGGGTTGAGGAGAAGCTTAGGGAGATAGCTAGGCATAGGGATGAGCTACTTAAGGATCTAAAGTCTAGGATGGACAGGTGGAGGAGAGAGATCTTTAGATATGTGGACCAGGTATCTAAAGAGTTTTCAAGGATATTAAACTATTTCGGTGGTACAGGCTATGCTAGGGTTGAGGATGCAGATGATATAGATACCGCTAGGCTTGAGATATATGTGGGATATGGCGGCTTATCCCCGATATTACTTGATGCTTATACCCAGAGTGGGGGTGAGAGAACGGTTGCAGCTGTCTCATTTCTATTAGCGATGCAGAGATTTGTAAAGAGTCCTTTCAGGGCGATCGATGAATTTGACGTCCACATGGATCCAAGAAATAGGAGTCGTGTATTGGAGTTGATGATCAAATATATATCCGAGACGGGAGGACAGTATATACTTATAACTCCTGGGTATATAGGTGAATATGTTAAGGATGCTAATATTATTGTTGTTCAAAAGGTTGAGGGTTTCTCAGGTGTCGTCATTGAGGATGGAGGGAGAGGCTGAAGTATATAATAGGATAATAGACCTAGCAAAGAAAGTAGTAAAGGGGGAGGTGGATCCATTAGATTTGGACTTATCCAACCTTGTAAAGATGTTTTCATCAGTAGATGTCAATAGGCTTCCATATGAATTATTCCTTAAAGATGTTGAGGCGTTGAATGGTTTATCACTAATTCTTTATTATCAGAAGGATTCTTTGAGGAAGATATTGGAGGGCCTTAAAATAGATGCAATATATGTTAAGACCCTCCTCCTGTCGATGTCTATAGATGAATTGGAAAAAATATTTATGGATATGTATAGGCCGCCAATAGACCTATCTAGTATGGGAAACCACTTCATCATCGATTCACTTATATATTTCAAGAATATTAGGAGGCTGAGGCTGGATTTAGAGAGGGTCCCAGTTAATATTAGGGAGGTGGAGATACATGTTGAGGAGGATATTAGGAAGGAGATGTTCAAACTATATGAATACTTGAGGGATAGATATGGATATGAGGAGGTTGAATATGGAGAAGTTATTAGGGATGATCCCCCATTCAAGGCATATCTTATCAGTATTTTGGCTTCTGAAGGATATATAGGGATTAGGCATGATCGAGTTAATGACGTTATATATATACGTCTATTTGAAAAACCCCGCAGACCCAAGAATCCAGTCTCACTACCTATTGTGGTGAGTAGATATGGAGATAGATAGGAAGGTTAGGAGGGCTGCATACCTTCTTCTTGTTAGGAGACATACATATCCAGGGGCTAGGGAGTGGGAGTTGGAGAAATATCTAGGTAGGAATTATAGGGAGGTCCTCGATAAACTTGGAGAGTATCTTGATAAACTTGGGTTTGAGATTAAGGAGGTTAAGATCCTTGAGGAGGGGAGGGAGATTAGACATTTTATAGTTGTTCCTAAGAAGTTCCTTGTTGAAGAGATTGGTGGTAAGGCTTTTAGAACTGATGAGGCCGCTGTATTGTCTATAGCTATTGCCCTTATACTATCCTCTGATACTGGTAAGGTGTCTAGAAAGGAAGTATTGGAGTTAGCTAAGACAAAGCTCCCTGAGTATAGGGTGGAGAAAGCGTTGAATAAATTTGTCCGGCTTAAATATCTGGATGAGGAGGAGGAATATTTAAAACTTGGGTTAAGGAGTTTCCTAGAATTGGATTTAGAGGAGCTTGTTAGACATATAGCTATGACCCGTGAAACCGTTGAGACATCCTCTCCCTCCTTAGATCGAGAAGGATCTTAGTGAGTTTATCACCTATTCTAGTTTCAATTTTCAATGCTTTCTCTATATCTCCCACAGTTAAACCTTCTATGAAGGATGCATATACTCCTGGTAATCCATAACGCATATATAATTTACCTCTCCTCCTTAACTCCCTCATCACGCTGTCAACTCTGCCTGTGGCTTTAAACCTCTCAATAGATGCCATTACGTCATGGAGAGGCTTAACTGTAAATCCAATATTTTTGGAGCCACATATTGGGCATTTGAAGCCCTCCTCCAAATCCGATAATCTCTTCTCATCGGTGTATTCTAGACATTCTAGGCATGCTAATACATAGTAGCTACTCATTATCTTCAGTCTAGTCGCCAGTATCTCCAACATCTCATATCTACTTCCTCTCCCACTCTCCATAGGTATCTCTCGATATTTAAAGTGTTCAAGTGTCATGTAGGATTTATATCCTGGATATGATAGGATCTCTATGTATCCATTGGAAACCCTGTTTAAGATCTTCCTTGCATCTTCAATGTCAAAGTCTTTAATGAGTGTCTCTTTAAGCGCCTCAATATATGGTGGTGTCCCTCTCATAGACCGTATCATGGTATCTAGGATCGTGCTTGTCACATCTGCATCCTTAGTAATATATCCCATCCTCTTAGCTACATTTAGGAATCTCCATCTAAATATTCCACTCTCAGGTATAGCTTTCCTCAGTATACCATCTATATCTACTGGATTCTTTAAGATACGTATAACCATATCGAAGTCCAGTAGGGGAGACTCAAGTATTACTCTATACTGATCAGATGTATGTCGAACCTCAAACCCATATAATTCCTCGATCCTCTTTGATATATAGCTCTCTATAGCCCTATTTACCTTTGTCCCCCCGAAAATATTCACAATTTTTATTTTCTCATCCCCCTCAATCGTTATCCTTCTATCATTTGGAAGTTTATATCCTCTATCCAACTCTCCTTTAAAATCCTTAAATATCTCCCCTATCAACTCTACATCTACGCTTAATCTGAGTGATAGGATTTCAAGTACCTCATCAAAATCCCTTCTGTTGTAGAGAGACTCAAACTCCCGTAAAATCTTACCTACTTCTTGGGCAACTTCATATGGAACTGGTATTTCCTCACCGACCCAATCCGGTATCGCTCCTAATGGATCTTCTTCACTCTTTACATAGACTTTTTCATTATAGATCTGGATTATCTTCCACGGCTTACCGGCCAATATTATCTTAATTCCTATCTCACCGTTTAGAGCCATAAATTCATCGTCGAGTACACCAACTATCTTTCCAGTTGCATCATCTATAACTGGGTATTGTTTAATATCTGGTATCATTGATAGGTTTTCAAAGTAGTATCTGTAGAGTCTCTTATAATTATTGATGTATATGTAGTCTCCAGATATTCTGACTAGTTTCAGCGTATCGGAATGATATTTAAGAAGGTTGTATAGCTCCTCCAATGTTAAGTCTTGATAATATATGGAGCCCTTAATTATCTCAAATATCTCGTTGATATTTACCTTCCCCTTTTTAATTAATAGTCCGATTACCTCATGTATCAATACGTCATATGGAGATTTTAGGATGTCCAGTCTCTCTATCTCACCTCTATATACCCTATCCCTAATCGCAACCGATTCAAGGAAGTCATATTGATCTATAGCCAATACTTCGCCTCTACTTATTTCTTCTATCCAGTGGCCACTCCTACCTACCCTCTGAATAAGTTTTGATGCCTGTCTAGGGGAGCCATACTGTATCACATATTTTATATCACCTATATCGATACCCAATTCAAGTGATGAGGTGGCGACGATCGCTTTTAAACCCCCAGTCTTGAATTTCTCTTCCACTCTAATCCTATAGTCAGCGCCAATTGAGCTATGATGGACAGATATGGGTAGTTCTTCATCATATATTAAAAGTCTATTTCCCAGTATCTCAGCCATCGGCCTTGTATTTGTAAATATTAGTACTTTTCCATATTCATCTATCTTCTCCCATATCCTCCTAACTCTGGCGGCCACCTCAGGATAAGTATACAATCTGATGGAATCTTCCTGGTCTTGTACTGTTGGGGTGGGATACGATATATCTATGTTTATCCTCTTAACTATATCAGTCTCTACGATTACACCTTTCCCACCTACCCCAGTCAGGAATTCCAATGCTTTCTCCGGATTACCTACCGTCGCTGATAATCCTATGACTTGGATATCCGGTTTTATCCTCCTAAGTCTCTCGAGGTTTATGCTTAGTTGGACCCCTCTCTTACTGGGTATTAGTTCATGTAGCTCATCTACAACCACCCAATTTACGTTAAGTAAGTAATTACTCAATATCTTCGTATTTAAGAGGTATGAAAAAGTCTCTGGTGTTGTTATCATAATGTCCGGCGGCCTTATTGTATGTAGCCTCCTCTCCTTCCTTGGAGTATCACCATGCCTGACAACTATTGAGAAGTCTAGCCTTGATGCCCACCATATAAGCCTATCAATTAGATCCCTATTCAAACTCCTAAGCGGAGTTATATATATTGTCCTTATGGGTGGGCCGGGCTTCTCAAGCATTAGGTGTAGAATCGGTATGAAGGCGGCCTCGGTCTTTCCACTTCCAGTAGGAGCAATTATTAGGACATTCTCACCTTTTAAGATATGTGGTATAGCCTTCTCCTGAGGCTCGGTAAGCTTCTTAAACCCCTTCTCATCTATTAATCTCTTTATCCTATTATTAAGCTCCATCTTCCTCAATAGTTACAGCGTCAATACTATGTAGACTTGCACCAAATTCTCTTAAGATCTTTTTAACCTGTTCAACCTTTATGTCGTCTCCATATATCTCCATTTTAATGCTCTCCGTATCCTGGTCTATCTCGACTATACTTGTCGATATCTTATTTACACCCGGTATTCTTAGGACCAGTTCCCTAGTTAACTCTACAATGTTCGGCCTATGAGGCTTCAATACATCTAGGACCACATATTTAACCTTTGCGGAATAGTTAGGTTGCCCCACCTCTGCTATTTCACCACTAAATATATAGATATTTCATAGCTTAAAACTTATTAACTGTTTATATGGGTGTATTAGATATGGGCTGGAGGACAAGCGATACAAGAAGTGTAGTCAATATCCCTATACCCATCAACTTCAGCGATTCGAATATTTTATTTCTACCCGTATATTCCCCTATAAAGATTCCTATCACACCTAGGTATAATATACAGACAGTGATGCTGGTGAGAAGCGCCGTATATTCATCTATATATCCCCATATGGATAGTAGGAGTGGGGATATGGATATGACTATGGATACGAAGGGAGATAGTCCATCAACTATGCTAACATAGATCGTCGTAAATCGGGCGGCCCTAGCATATAACGAATCCTTTAAATCCATTAGCATCGACTCTTCTAATGCCTTTATATCCCTTCTACGTTCAGCCTCTTCGGCTATGACTGTTCCGGTGAAGCCTGATATCATGAGGGCTATGCCGGTGGCTATACCTATATTTACGATCTGAACAGGGTTCTGGATTCCACCGAATAGTACACCAAGTAATACGCCTAGGATGGTGACTGCTCCATCGAAGCTATTCATAACGAAATATCTCCTTGCTATCTTATTCGCCTCAGTTATCCTAATATATTCAATATACTTTTCAAATCTATCCCTGAGAGGCAATCCAATTATTCACCTCAACATAATAGAAATATAGATTCCGACTTTTGAGTATATCGCCTGTTTAATACCCTCTATAAGTTCTCCAATATATGTATATGTTTATGTATATTTTTCTCATAATACATGGTGTTATCTATTAGTGTCTATGGGTGGTTAACTTGGTAAAGATAGATCCTTTTGAGGTGGCGGTTAAACAGTTGGAGAGGGCCGCATCCTTTATGGAGATATCGGAGGAGGCTCTTGAATTTTTGAAGAGGCCTATGAGGGTTCTCGAGGTATCCGTCCCAGTTAAGATGGATGATGGGAGTGTAAAGGTTTTTACAGGTTTTAGGGTCCAATATAATTGGGCTCTAGGCCCGACTAAGGGAGGTATTAGATTCCATCCTGAGGAGACCCTTAGCACCGTTAAGGCTCTAGCCGCTTGGATGACTTGGAAGACTTCTGTAATGGGCCTTCCA
>CAZGXJ010000020.1:0-10231 GCA_964529905.1 uncultured Nitrososphaeria archaeon | reverse complement strand
CAGTATGGTACTGGAAACTATTCGATACATCTATATCTAAAGGACTGTGGTAGTACAGGTCCACCAGGCCAAGGAATGATTATGCCATCAAGTGGACGGGAGGTTAGATGGGAGTTCAACGTAACATTCTTCCTAGTAGTATATATAAATAATAATGAGCAGTCTCTATGGAGGAATGGCCCAGCCGCATGGGAGGAGTTTGAACAGAACGATGCTATACCGATAAGTATATTGACCTTCGGTACTAAGAAGGATGGTTCACCACTAGATTGGACACAGTATAGTGTAGATGCAAATATCTCACTACAGGACCCATCCACAATCCCACCAACGGCATCAGTTGTACATAGCGTAACATTATCCTCACCATCTGCTACTACACCGACTTATGCATGGTGGAACTTCACAGTTGATAGTGCAGCTGACCTAGGTAACGTGATAGGTATATATAATGTAACCGTTATATGGTGGAATAACAGCCCAACACCGAGTGTACAAGTTGATAACAACTTCAATCCACCGCCATCCGAGGAGTCTACATTCATACTGAAGCCTAAGATATTCCTACACTTCTTCGTATATGACGATATGTATTCAACAGGTGAGACAGCTACATTCTTCGCACATGTAGCGGATATTACATGGCCAGCCCCAGGTAGCGGTGTACCTGGAGCTATGGTCGCCTTCGACGTCTTTAGAGATGCTGATGGTGTGCATGTGGCTACAGGCTTCTGGTTCACAGATTCACAAGGATTCGTAGTCCCATCATCATTCGGTGCGATAGTCTTCGGTACACAGATCGGTGATGACTGGCCAGCAGGACTATATAATGTAAATGCAACTGCCTTCTACAACGTATCACCTGGATACTGGTTCGACCCAACAGTACCTGGATGGGTCCCAGTATTCACGATATCTACATCCAGTGCAACTGATCAGTTCACTGTATGGGTATTTAGAGATGAGAATATAACACAAGGATTTGATGATGTTATGGGAGCAATATCATCACTAGCTGGAGATGTAGCCAATGTAGCTAACGACCTAGCAAATGTCATCGATCTAATCAACAACAATGTATTACCAGCACTATCAGATATACAGGACCAGTTAAGTGGATTGAGTAGTACAGTATCAGATCTACAGGGTGCAGTATCAGATCTACAGAATGCGGTCGCCAACCTACAGAGCACAGTCTCAGCATTATCAGATATACAAAACAGCTTAAATAATATAGCAAATGCAATAGCTAATCTCCAGGGCTCGGTAGATGATGTTGCAGGTATGTTAGCAGATCTACAGAATGCTGTATCAGATCTACAGAATGCGGTTGCCAATGTAAGGTCAGCAGTAAATAACATACAGAATTCGTTAAACAACTTGGCTGGATCAGTAAGTGATATACAGTCCGCAATAGGAGATCTACAGAGCGCAGTATCAGATTTACAGTCAGCTGTAGACAACCTATCAGGTAAGGTTGATGATGTCTCAAATGCAGTGAACGGTGCAAAGAATGATATAGTTAATAAGGTTGACAGTGCTGTTGGAGACTTATCAGGTATGGTTACAGCTGCTCTAGTGCTATTAGTGGTATCGATAGCTGTATCCGCAGTTACAGCCTTTAAAGTATTTAAAGGCTGATTATAACCACTAACCCTTTTTATTTTTTTATATTTAAATCCTCTCGATGGATAGATACATATCCTTTAAATTGTTTTGTGTATTATCAAATTTATTATGAGCCCTAGAACAGCATATACTATAGTTGCCTTGATAGGATTTGTATTAGGGGTATTTCTATATCTCTTTGCCGTAGTCTTCATACCATTTCTACTCGAGGCATTACCGATATTAGCGGAGATCTTTAGTAGATATCAACATATTTTGGGTGCCCTGATATCAGGTTTCATAGGTAGTATAGTTGCTGTATTGATTGCATATATATGGGCTTCAAGATCCGAGTTTTAAACCCTTCCCCCTCCTATATAGATACCTAATCTTCATAACCTCATTCGTCTTATCTATAGTTAGTAGTGATACATATCTCTTATACCCCGAGCTTCTAAGTTCATGGTCTAGTGTCAATATATATGGATGTGGATATAGAGGCTTCCCACCTAATATCTCCTGATACCTCTTAAATCCATCCATATCATATCTAAACTCAATAGTAACATATATCTTCTCCTTCTTAGTATCTCCCTCTATATCCACTATAGACTCCCCATTCAACGCTTCGAATAATGTTTTTAAGAGCCGTATCTTCTCTATTAAACTCATCTCACTATATTTAGGGAATATCTCAGACAATGTATCTATTGTTGTCTCTGTAATCAATCCAAGTATATCGGCATTGGATCCTAGTTTAGATCTCTGTATGTTTGAGGTTAGCCTCTCCAATAGATTATTTAATGTATGTGAGATAGATGTAACTGTTATTGGTGCACCATCAACTATCTCCCCTATAGCATCATATAAGTCTAAATACTTACTTAGTGGTGTACCCCTCATGATCAATAGTTTGATTAGGCTTCTAACCGAGTTCCCAATCCTCTTATTCGTGAAGTATAGGCAGCGGAGATTCTGATCTATAATTACTCCAACCTCACCATCTGAAATTACATATGTAAAGTCTAGTGGATTCTCCTTTAGGATATATACATCTGCATATGGATTTAGCTTTGCGTGGGTGAATATATCCATATCGAGGAGCCAGGTAACTATATTAATCTTTAAATCTTTTTTACTCACCTTCTTCAAAAGATCTTTAAATTCTCCATATGTAAATTTTGTTAGGTGAATTGGTGATAGAAGTATATCTAGCTCCTCCATAGTATTTTTTATCAAGTTATATATTAACTGTTCACTATCCTTCTCACCTACCTCCCATACACTTACCTCCTTCTTATCAAATCTACTCCTAGCCTTAATATGTAACTCCTCCAACTCCTTAAGCACGGCTTCTTGTTCAGATACCCTTCTCTTAAAGTCCTGTATCAATGGTGAAAATACCTTTTCAGGCGGTTCAGCTATCCATTTTGAGGGCTTTCCCTTAATCTCCTTCACATATCCCTTCAACTTAAGTCGCTTTAAAGCTTTATATGTCTTCTCCCTCGCCACTCCAGATTTCTTAGCTATATCAGATGCCTTTGATTCGCCTAGGGATACTAATACATAGTAGACCTTGGCTTCATTTCGTGAGAGGCCAAGGTCCTCTAGACCTGCTATTATCCTCTCACGATTTTCATCAGCCACGGTCCCACCACAAAAAATTCTTTATAAAGGTCTTGTATCAAATATTGATATGTCCCTGGATACTCATGATATAGTCACATCTCCTTAATAAATTTTGGTTACCCCCTATGAATAGAGGCTTCTTTTAGAGGTGTGTATAGATGGATTTTAGGGATGTATGGACCGGTAAACGGGGAGGATTTACGGAGAGTTTTAAGAAGGGTTTGAAGCCTCAGAGGAATCTAAGGCCGAAGCTAGATAACGCCATAAAGATTCTTAATAAGCAGATGGCTAAACTGGATGTATCTATAAGGAGTCTTAAGGAGAAGGATAGGATATACTTCGCTAAAGTTGTCCAGTCTATAAAGGAGCATGATAGGACTATGGCCACTCTCTATGCTAATGAACTTGTGGAGATTAGAAAGGCTTTAAAGGTTTTGAAGAGTGCTAAATATGCTATACACAGTGTAGTAGTCCGTCTAAAGACTGTCCAGAGTGTAAGTGATGCAGCTGCAGAAATTCTACCCGCTATGCAAGTATTGAAGAATGTGAGGAGTATGGTCAGCTATATATTACCAATGGTTGACGACGGCCTATCTGAAGTGACCAACGTATTACAGGATATCATGTGGGAGGCTACACAGACTGGTGAGGGAGCTGTAGATGTTACAGCTGCGAATGATGAGGCGTTGAAGATCCTACATGAAGCAGAGAGACTTGCTAAGGAGGAGATGAGTAAAGAGCTTCCAGGTATACCTGAGACTGTTGGTGAGGCTAAGGAGGGTTATTCAGAGGGTGGATTCAGTGAATTCAAATTCTAAATCCTCTACCCCAACACCTTTTTATAATTTAATAGGTAGATACATATTTGAAAACTATGGACGTTTTAAGGGTAGGATCATATCATATAAATTGAATTCTAAAGGTGAACTGGATAAGATATTCATATCAAATAATGGGGTTATCCTATATAAGACCTCATCCTCAATCTATATAGAGAATGGTAAGGTTAAGATCGTACCTCCTCCGATTAAGAAGGCATATAAGCTTCTAGATGAGCTTCAATATATCTTCCTCCAGGTAAAAACCCTGAATAACATATTATCCATAGATTCTCGATATGAACATATAAATAAGTATTATGAGATTTATCGTAGGAGATATGAGGAGTTCCTCGATGAGATATCTAAGGTTGTTAAAGAGTTGGAGAGTAGACGGAGATATTTAAATAGAGTGATTGGAGACTATAAGGAGGGTATATTTACCCTTCAGATGGAGGTTGAATCCGGTAGATTGGAGGAGGATATATATAAAATATGTTATAATGAATTGTCGGATGAGATTATTAGGCTTTCTACAGAGTTGGAGGATGTTGAGAACCTCCTATCAGACATTTCATCCCTATCAGATGAGATTGGGGAGGTTCTTAGGAATATATATAATAGGATCTCTGGAGTGGAGGTGTATAGATATGAGGAGGAAGAGGTATAGTTTTGAAGATTTTATAAAGAGTTATGGTGAGGTATTTAGACAGCTATATAGCTATAGGGGGAAGCTATCGGTTAGACTAGCTAAATTGAATTCTAGGCTCAGTAAGTTACAGAGCTATATGGAGATGTATAAGGAGAGGGGAGACCTAGAGACAGCAGCATTATACGCTAGAGAGTATAAGGTTGTATATATAGTTAGGGAGATGATCTGGAGTATGATATTGAAGATCGATGGTGTATTGAGTAGGATCGACACAGTAAAGACATTCATATCTGGATTCGAAGGTATGGATAAGACTGTAAAGGTTCTCTCAGATATAGCGAAGTATTCAGGTGTCCAGATACAGCTTTTAGAGGGTATCTCCAGAGAATTGGGGAATGAATATATAGATATTATTCATGAGGACATTATCTCGGATAAACTCCTAAAACCTATAATTCTACCACTTCCCGATGCTAAGGAGCTACTTACAAGTATTGAGAAGGATGTTGTCAAGGAGATCTCTAAGAGATTCCCAGATGTTCCTAAAGATATAGATATACCAATATCTAATGAGGTTTCACAGGTTGTAAACAGGCTGTTCGAGGTTATAGCTACAGATGGTGGTATAACATCCACTACAAGTATTGATAGGAATCCCTATGTAGGGACACTAAAAATATCTATAAATATTAATAAGATCCAGAGGGAGGGTATTAAGAGACTTGATAGGAAGGAGAGGGTAATGCTTAACTATCTCTTTAGGTTATCTAGGGGTAGGACATGTAACATTAATATTTATAACGTGGCTAAATTCTTCAGGACTACCCCACTAGAGGTTTTGGATATCCTCTATAGCCTAAGTGAGGAAGGTTTAATATCCTTCCAGTAGGTAAGGGGTTACGATGAGGTCATATAGGGACCCTGAGGAGATTAGGAGGTTGAGGGAGAGGGCGGCTGAATATGCAAATATGGCCGTCTCTGCGGATAAGAGGGGGGTAATATCCCTTGCAATAACATATTATAATAAGGCTATAGATCTATTAACTGATTTGATAAATATCGAGGAGTCCCCAGAGTTTAAAAGAATGTATAGGAGAGCATTGAGACAGTATAGGGATCGGGTTAACTATTTAAGGGGTGTTTCAACGGGGAGTGTAAGGAATATCTCAAGTATCAGGTTTAGAGATAGGGATGGTGAGGCTATTAAGAAACAAGTTAAACCTGAGGAGAAGAAGGAGGACATCCTAGTCCCATTTAAATCCAGTATTACATGGAACGATATAGTGGGGTTGGAACATGCTAAAAACGTTATTAAACGGTCAATTATATATCCTATACGTAGGCCAGACCTATTCCCACTGGGTTTTCCAAGGGCTATCCTACTGTATGGCCCACCTGGATGTGGTAAGACAAGCATTGCAGCAGCGTTATCTAATGAAATAGATGCTGAGTTCTATCCTATAGATGCTACTATGATTATGAGTAAATGGCTAGGTGAGAGTGAGAAGAGGGTTGCTCAAATATTTAATTTTCTTAGGAGGCGGGCTGAGGAGGTCCCAGTGATACTATATATCGATGAAGTAGATTCATTGTTGAGTGTTAGGAATAGTGAAGTTGGCGGGGAGATAAGGGTTAGGAATCAGTTTCTAAGTGAGATGGATGGGTTGAAGAGTAAAGACTCTTCCCAACTTCCATTATTCATAGTCGCATCTACAAATAGGCCTTGGGACCTTGATATCGGATTTATTAGGCGTTTCCAGAAGAGGATATATATTCCTCCGCCTGATAAGAAGACTCGTAAAGAATTATTTAAATTTTATCTATCTAAGGTTAATTACAGCGATGATATAGATTTCGACTTTCTAGCTGACTATACCAAGGGTTATACACCGAGTGATATCAGGGATGTAGTCCAAACAGCTGTTATAGAGGTTGTATCTGAGCTATTTGAATCTGGCCTAGCTTCAGATCCAAATGCGAAGCCTAGGCCTGTAAATATGGATGATATTAGGCAGGCTCTTAAGAGGGTTAGACCAAGTATTTCACATGTATTACTAGCTGCATATGAGAATTGGACAAGTAGGTTTAGAAGTGATTAATCTAGGGTATAAGCCTCTCCGGATCCCTTGGATATAGTACCACTTCTCTAATATTTTCAGCGTTCACGATTATTTGTATGAACCTATCTAGGCCAAGTCCAAAACCTGCGTGGGGAGGCATTCCATATTTATAGTATCGGATGTGGTACTCAAAGCTATCTATATTTAATCCTTTATCGATTATCCCCTTCCTCAATTCATTATATCTATGTTCTCTAGTCCCGCCTGAGGCCAACTCTATTTCATTATACATTAAGTCGAAGGATTGGGTATAGTCTCCAATTCTATATATATAGAAGGGTTTCGTATCCCAGGGCCAATCAATTATGAAGTAGAATCCCCTATACTTACTGGCAATAATCTTTAATGATTCACTGTCGAAGTCTTCCCCCCATTTAATATCCCTTCCCTCCCTCTTAACTAGAGCGAGTAATTCATCATATTTTATCCTTGGTATATTCTCTGGAGGTTTGGGAGGTTCGACACCTAAGATATTGAGATATTTCTCCCCCTCCTCTGGTAGTCTAGATAATACGTGTTTTACTAGGCCTTCTAGGACGTTCATGGCTCCATTATAATCTATGTATGCTCCTTCATAATCTACTGATGTAAATTCTGTAAGGTGTTTCCTTGTATGGGACTTTTCAGCCCTATAGAACTGGGCGATCTCAAATACTGATGTCAAACCCATTGTTAACTGTTCCTTATATAGCTGTGGGCTCTGTGCTAGATACGCATCTTCTCCGAAGTAATCTACTTTGAATAGTTCAGCCCCTCCTTCAGATGCAGCCGCAATTATCTTCGGAGTATCAACCTCCACAGCCCCTATACTATAGAAGTATTCTCTTATTAGCTTCTTTATGAGCCCCCTAATCCTAAATATTGCATTTATACGATCTATCCTAAGGCTCAAAGGCCTATAATCTATTAGATTTGCTAAAGATGTAGGTGTCCTGCCAGTGGGATCTATAGGTAGTGGATGTGTTGCTTGGGATATTAGGAAGTATTTCTCTGGAATTATCTCAATTACATCGTTGTATTTAGATACCTTCCCTATTACATATATGACGCTCTGTCTCTGCGTAGCCAACGCCCTATTATATATACCTGGGTCTCCAGTCTTCTTTATAGTTATCTGTATCTTGCCATATCCATCCTTTAAAGTAAGGAACATTACATTACCTAATATCCTCTTATCTTCCACCCATCCATAGATCTTAACAGTCTTACCTATATATTTATCTGCTTCATAAGTATAGATCTTCTCTGGTGTAGTCATAAATTATTCCATATCTAGAACCTATTAATATTTCTAATCTTTATAATATAATTTACTCTTTAAATACGAGTCGGATGGATAGAAATATACATCTAAATATGGTGGATGGATATGTTTCTGCTGGAATATGAGGGTAAGAGACTATTCAATAAATATTCAATTAATGTTCCAAAGGGATTTGTGGTTGGAAGGGATGAAGATATCATCAGTAAATATAGGGAGTCCACCCTAGATTTTCCATTGGTTTTGAAGGGACAGTACTTAATGGGTGGACGTGGTAAGGCTGGAGCTGTAAAGATAGCGAGGTCCGAGGAAGACTTGATAAATATGAGTAGATCTATATTTGAGTTGGAGATTAAGGGGGCTAAGCCTGAATATCTCCTTGTTGAGGAGTTTATAGAGCATGATGTTGAGATGTATCTCAGTATAATGGTCTCTAAAGCATCCAAATCGATATATGTACTGGCTTCGAGGGCAGGAGGCGTGGATGTTGAGGAGTTGGCTGCAAGAGGGGAGGAGTTTCTAAGGCTTGAGGTGGATCCAGTGGGGGGTTTCAGGAGGTTTCATGGTGTTACTATATCTAAGTTTCTATTGGGGAGGATTGACAAGGGCTTAATAGATTTTGTTTCAAATATGTATGAGATGGTGGTGGAAGAGGATCTCTTACTTGCAGAGATAAATCCTCTAACTCTTGTTAATGGGACACCTATAGCACTAGATTCTAAGGTAGTGATCGATGATAATGCCGGGTTTAGACATGATTTGACGGGTCTATATGAATATAGGAAGTTTCTTACATGGGGTGAGAAGATGTCTAGGGAATATGGATTTGCGTATGTTCCTTTGAAGGGTGATATTGCAGTTATAGGTAATGGTGCTGGCCTTGTAATGGCTACTTTAGACCTAGTAAAATATTATGGAGGTGAACCCGCATGTTTTCTAGATGTTGGTGGTGGGGCTTCATCTGAAAGGATCTCGAAGGCTCTTGAAGTTGTCTACAGGGAGGTTAAGCCTAGCAGAATCTTCATAAATATATTTGCTGGTATAACGAGGTGTGATGAAGTAGCCAGAGGTATTATTGAGGCTGTGAATCACGTTGGAATTCCTAAAGATCTATTTGTTATAAGGCTTACAGGCACCTTAGAGGATGTAGGTGAGGAGATCCTCAGGAGTAATGGATTTGAGGTTTATAAAGATATGGATGAAGCGGCTAAAAAAGTAGTTGGAGGTGTAGCGAAATGATACCTGGCTTCATAGATAGGGATGTCAGGCTACTAGTCCAAGGTATAACTGGGAGGCAGGGGAGCTTCCACACCAAACAGATGTTAGACTATGGAACTAAGGTCGTAGCAGGGGTTACACCTGGTAAGGGTGGTCAGGAGGTATATGGAGTTCCAGTATATGATACGGTATATGAAGCTGTTAAGGAGGCTGACCCCACAGCATCAATCGTTTTTGTCCCAGCTAGATATGCGTTTGACGCTGTCTATGAAGCTATACAGTATGGTTTAAATCCGATTGTAGTTATTACTGAGGGTATCCCTGCACATGATACCTTGAGATTCGTCTCATTGGCTAGGGCTAGGGGTATAAGGATAGTGGGTCCAAATACACCTGGCTTTATTATTCCAGGCTATACTAAGGTAGGTATAATGCCTAATCAATACTTTAGGAGGGGGAGGATCTCCATAATTTCTAGGAGTGGTACCTTAACCTATGAAGTTGCTAAAAATATAATGGATAGGGGGTTTGGACATAGGCTTGTCCTTGGATGTGGAGGCGACTATGTTATAGGTACAAGTTTCATAGATATACTTCCAATTTTAAGGGAGGATGATGAGACTGATGCTGTGGTTATTATAGGGGAGATAGGTGGTGATGATGAGGAGAGGGCTGCGAGATATATAAGAGAATCTGGATTTGATAAGCCTGTTATAGCATATATAGCTGGTAGAACGGCTCCTGAGGGGAAGAGGATGGGTCATGCGGGAGCTATAGTTTCTGGTTCTTCTGGAACTGCTGAGAGTAAGATAAAGAGTTTTAAAGAAGTAGGTGCATATATTGCTTATAGGCCTGTTGAGGTGGCTGATATATTGGAGGAGGTGTTATAATGTCTGAGGAGGCTGTAATAGATAAGAGGGCATTA
>CAZGXJ010000019.1:0-10272 GCA_964529905.1 uncultured Nitrososphaeria archaeon | reverse complement strand
TTAGAAATGTATGATAGATATCTAGGATGGTTGGATCGGGCTCCGGGAATAGAGGCTTTAATGGGTTCTGTATAGCCTTCTTCAAAGTCTGATATCCGATACCCAATCCACCCTCATGAGTATCGGGTACTGGCCTACCAGTTAGGAAGAGGGTATATGGAACCCAGTATTTCCTATCTATCTTTAAGAGATAGGTAGATATTAAACCCTTCTTCTCATTTAACCCTTTAGCAGACCTTATCCTCTTACATAACTCTACAAACTCGCTAAACTTCATAGTATCACCTTCCCGAGGCTAAAGAATCAAAGAAGTTTAGGAAGTTATTTACCTTATCCTTTTCAACAACCGCTGATCCAAGGTGTCTATATCCATATCCGAGACCACCGAATCTAAATGCTGAGGCCTCTGCCAATGCATAAACAGGTTGAGCCTTACCCACCCCAATCAGGAATTCTATTTTCTTGGTAGTCCTAATAGATACGATACTCCATCTCCTAACAAGGTTTCCATATCCTGGGATATATGGATTCCTCTCAGTTACACCTAGTATATATTTATTTGGGTTGAAATACCTTCCATACATAGAAATAGTTGTTGAGAAGCTGCTGAAAACCCTAGGACTTACGTTGTAAAACAGCTTCTTATAATCTTCAAACCACTGTATATAGAATTTTTCAAGCACCATATCCCCTGAATCAAATAGACTCTTCATATCATCGAAAAGCTTCTTCCTCTTAACCCTATACCCATCAATATATCTTCTAATCTCCTCCAGACCTCCATACCTCATCCAACCAACTATATCTAGGCCTAAGTCATCGAAGTAACCCATACTCGATACCAGAGTAATATCCCTATATAGGGATCTAAATTCTCTCTGGAAACCGTCGACCAATAATCTATAACTCCTCCTAACTTTCTTAATAACACCTGCCTTAATTCCCTCAACAAGAGCTCTCCACGCAAGCTCGCCTAATTCACTGGGGATCTCCCCCATTCCAAGTATTGCGGCCCATGCATATCTATAGAATTTCTTAATCACATTTCTAACCATATAATAGACTATTACAGATGTTGATGGGGTGTCCCTCTCATCAAAACCCATCATAACTGGATTTAGATAGTTTATATCTCTAGGTATCCTAACCGATTCCCTATGATGATCAATTATAACGATGTCCCTAAACCTGTCCTCATCGATATATACGTGATATGGTCCGCCAAGATCAAGAAATATAATGGATTCAAACCTTTCAAAGAGTTTCATGGGGAGCTCTGGATATACCCTATCCACAATAATTATGTTATATGCCTTACCCAATTCATCTAATAGTACGCTCATTAAATATGTAGATGCAAGACCGTCACCATCATCACTAGAAACAATTGATATCGGCTCCCTCAAACCTCTAATAGATTTGAATGTCTCATTTACGTTACTTATAAGCCTATGTATATCTCCCCCCATTGAGACCTCTACCCCATAAACATATCGAGCCCATAGCTTTTACCAGCAGCCATCCTTTCTAGAGTATTCCTAGAAACCTTTAAAGGCTCGAGAATCCTATGTACAACTGGTATCAGTTGTTTATAAATATAATAATTGATATCGATCTCCCTGGGGTCTACCTCTAAATAGAGTTTCGATCTCCTATAAATAGGTCCATCCCCCTTTAAAACTACGTATCCAATAAACATCCCCCTAGATATTCTCCAACCTCTCCTCTCAAGCTCCCTAGCAACCTGAATATGAGGTGCATTAGCTTTATAATCTCTTAGACTCCTAGTTATCTGTTCCCATATAACCAATTTATGGATAGGCACCTTACCATTTCTGAGTCTATCCACATATTCACGGAAAATCTTTAAAGCCTCATCCTTACTCCTCCTCCTTAAAACAGCTTCTACAACTCTATATTGAAGCTCCCTAGCATATTCACACCAATCCCTCCTAGTATATTCAAGCCCAACTATATCTATCGAGCCTTCAACAGTTAATCCAGCATACCTCTTCTTAGCCTCTGTAAATAAGACCCATCTATAGATCTTATCAATCTTCGCCTCCAAACCTAGTTCATCAGATATCCATTTAAGTAGTCTATCCACATTATCCTTCTCATATTTAATGAAGAGACTGTCAGTATCCCCATATATAACTTTAAGGCCTAAACCCTTAGCATATTCGAGGGCCCTAGATATCGTCTGCCTACCTAGATATGTGACTAGGGAGGCTCCCTCATAGCTATACCATCTAGCCCCAAGCCACCCCATATATCCATAGACCGTATTAGCCAATATCTTATATATCCTCTGCTCAGCATCCAATAACCTATATTCAGGGCTATCCCTTGGGAAGTTCTTAAGAGCATTCCTAGCCCTATCCCTAAGGGAGAGTAGATGCCTTAAAATATTTGGGAATAGGCCCTCCACATCCCTCCTAACCCCTATACCTACTTCATCAAAGAAGTGAATCCCATCCTCCCTCTTCTCCACAGTTATTGTCTCAGGACTAATATTATATTTAATCATTAAACTGGGATACATAGATTTAAAATCTATAACGGCTATATCGCTATGTAGGCCAGGGATAGGTTTTATCACTAGACCACCTGGATAACTCCTTAATGCTCTCTCCCCAACCTTAGGAATCAATTCACCTCTCTCCACAGCCTCATACATAATATATGACTCTATCTGCCTACCTGATGATGCTGTTAAGACATAGTCAGGCGGGATACCGGTAATCCTTGACAATACATAGATATCATCTTCAAGAGATTTATATGCCCTAAATATAGCTTGAACCCTCCACCTAAGATAATTTAATAATGAGTCTCTATCCTCTGACCATATTTTACCATATATCAGTGGGTCATAAATATCCTCAGGAATATCAATAGATAAATATTCAGCCAACTCCTCCAACGTCTTTCTCTGGAATATAGGTATATCATCTACATATTCGTATAAGTCTATATTTATCCTACCACCAATAGAGAAATGTCCAAGGATGCTTTGATGAATCTCCCTAGGCAGCCTACCTATATTAAATTCCATATGGATCTTTTTCAACCTATTTGTAGTATATGGATAGAAAATCCTATTCACTTGGAATCCTATAATTACATCTGGATCCAGATCCACTAAATATTTTATAAAGTCCCTCAACATATCATAGTCATTACCCCATTCATCAAGACGCCACATCTTAACAGATTTACCATCATATAGAGATAATGCCTTTATAGGCTCCCTATCAGGATCGGGTGCACCCCTCTCCGAAGCAATTATATAGTCCAATGAGACGGCTTTAAGACTAGGTATTATACCTAGATCGACTTCACTGATATCCTTAAGCCTATAGACCCTAAATATATCCCTATTTATTACCGGCTCGTCAAACTCTACTTCATACCACTTAGCCGGGCGGAGGCCATTATATATTAAATATTTCTGGGTTACCCTCAAATCATCTTCAAATATCTCTTCTTCGCTATAGATACCTTGGATACCCCTATATACATTCCTCAATACGTTTTCAGGTGCCGATACCTTAACTACTTCTATACCCCTACCATAAAGTTTCCTAACCATCTTCTCAATATCCACAAGTTTATATTCACCACCCATGACATTTTGGAGCTTGGAACGTATGACATCTACATCCCCATCCTTGATATAGAAAAAATCTGGGAAGTCGTCATCATATACTACAGACACCTTTCCCTCACGAGTCAACCCCCATAAAAGGATATAACCTTCCGATGGATCAACGGCTACATCATAAATCCATACCTTATCAATCATATCCATCTATATAATATATTTGTCCATAGGAAAATTGAATAATCATATTCGTTTAAACATAGCTATATAAGTTGTGGTATAACCCTATATATATGATTAAATATTGGAGGGAAGTAGAATGGGTCACCAGCATAGATTATTAGATGATGAAAATAGGAGAATCTTGAAAGAGGATTACTGGAGCAAATTAGATTCTACAGTTAAATTGGTATATTTCAATAGTGAAGATCCTACATGTCAATATTGTGGACTTGTTAAACAGATATTGGAAGAAATATCCGATCCCGAACTTACAGATAAATTAGAGATTATAGAATACAACTTCGAGAGAGACATAGATTTAAGAAAGAAATTAGGAGTTCTAAAGGCTCCAGCTACATTGATACAGGGGAAGAACAAGGGCTTAATTAAATATTATGGTGTACCAGCTGGGACGGAGTTCCCAGCATTCCTAGAGACGATAGTCCATGTATCAACCGGGGATGTCCACCTACCAGATGAAATAATTGAGGAGGTTGAGGGACTTGAGAATCCAGTAAATATAAAGGTATTTGTTACAACATCATGTCCCTATTGCCCTCGAATGGTTCATACATCATATATGTTTGCAATGCTTAACAGGAGGATAGAGGCTGAAGCCTGGGAGCTATCAGGATTCCCAGATGTAGCCTCTCAATATGGAGTATATGCTGTGCCAAAAGTAGTTGTGAATGAGAAGGTTGAGTGGGAAGGAGCGGTTCCACCTGAGTATTTAATGAGGAAAATTAGAGAGGCATTGGAGTGAAGTGGGTAGAACTATATCTGATATAGCACAAGAAATATATGGTGAAGACTCTAGATTTATAGTTAAAAGTTTTGATCAGATAGGTGATATAATCGTTATAAAGATACCTACGGACCTTATCGATGATAGGAGGTATGAGCTTGGAAGATGCATCTTAGAAAATTATCCGTATATAAAGGTAGTTTTACGCCAGACATCCCCTGTCGAGGGACTATTTAGGATTAGAAAGTTTGAACATATAGCGGGGGAGAAGAGGACATATACCATTTATAAGGAGCATGGGTGTAGGTTCTACGTCGACATATCTAAGGTATATTTTACTCCTAGACTATCTTATGAGAGGAGGAGAATAGCTGATCTCGTGGGTAGAGATGAGATAGTTTTCAACATGTTTGCCGGTGTTGGGCCATACTCAATCCTAATGGCTAAGAGAGGGGCATATATACATAGCGTAGATATAAATCCATATGCATTTGAATATCATATACTTAATAATAGATTGAATAGGGTCGAGGATAGAATATCTACATATAGGGGCGACTCAGGAATTATCGCAGTGAAGTATCTATCGGGAAAGGTAGATAGAGTCGTAATGCCTCTCCCTGAGCTAGCCATAGACTATCTAAAATATGCCGTTAAGACTATCAATAGGGAAGGATGGATCCATGTATATCTACATATTAAATACGGGAGAGACGAGGAAGAAGCCCTAGAGAAGGCGGAGGAGACAGTTAAAAACGAACTTATAAGAATCGGTGATGTGGAGATAAGGGAGGTACACTCAAGAATAGTTAGGGAAGTGGCCACAAGGACCGCCCAGATCTGCGTAGATATTGATATTGTAAAGTGAATATATTTATAGGGAGGGAATCCTATTATATAATTATCCCATGTCGATAGTGGATAATATGGAGAATTGCCCGGTCTGTGGGCTACCGAAGGATTTATGTGTATGCGTAACACTAGAGACTGAAGAAGAAAAGATTAAAGTCAGGGTTGAGAGGAGGAGATACAATAAACCTGCAACAATTATCGAAGGGATAGATAGTAAACACCATAACCTCCAAGAAGTCGCAAAGACTTTAAAAAGGAAGCTTGCATGCGGTGGATCTGTAAAGGATGGGAAGATAATTCTTTTGGGAGACCATAGATACGCAGTCCCAGAGATACTGGCCAAGATGGGATTTAGAAAGGAACAGATCGAGGTGCTATAATGGTTATCAGGATTAAAGTATGTCCCATATGTGAATCGAGGAACATAAGGAAGAGCTCCGAATTTGATGGGTGGTTGACGCCAGAACTATATATATGTCAAGACTGTGGATATAAAGGGCCAATATATATGGAGATCCAGATAGATGAAAACACTATTATAGATGAAGATACTTAGATATTCATAGAGACTGTAGGAAGGACTGATCTATATGACATCAACTAGAGAAGTATTTAACGCTATGGTTATAATAGGTGCATTAACATTTATTATACAAGTATCTCTCGGCGCAATATATGTTTTAAACGAGGTAAAGACACTTGAAAATGCATCGGATATCGATTTAACTGGTCTACCGATTTTCATAACAATATTCCCAGTTGTTTTACCTATACCCATAACAGGAATCCTCCTAGGAATATTTCTAGCCATAATATATTTCATCTTCTCAGCTATCGATCTCAAAAGGAGTATAGGTGATAAGAGGCCGTTGGAAGATGTCTTCCTATATGGATCAGTAACACTGGTAATAACATTTATGATAGAGTTTATCCAGTCCCTATTCGGGATAGAAACTGGATCACTGGAATCGGAAAACCAGTACATATTTATCCTTTCGGCAATGTATGCACCTATAGCTGAGGAGATAGGGTTTAGACTCTCCATACTAGGATTCATATCAGCAATACTTTTACTTATAAATGGTGATGAGATATCCCTAAAAAAACTTTTTAAGAGCCTAATCCATCCATATTCGATACATCGAGACTCGACTATAAAGACATTATATATATTTGTGGTATTCCAGGCGCTTCTATTTGGGTTAGCCCATATATTATCTGGTGGTGGATGGGAGATTGGTAAAGTTACTACTGCTACTGTAGCGGGAATCTATCTAGGATATTTATTTGTTAAATATGGCTTAACGACCTCCATACTTGGACATGGATTCTTTAACATATATCTACTGGGGTTGAGCTATCTAATAGATATCGGGAATAAGGTTGGGAATCTATTGGTCTCAGCATATGGATTGGTTATCCTAATCTATATAGGTATAGTAGGGGTAGCCTATATCATATATGTAGTTTACAAACTCATTAGGGGAGAATATAGCTTTAGCATAGTCTACAGGGAGGTGTTGGATCATGGTGAAATATAGACTATCGAACTATTTAATATGCCCAAAGTGCAAAGACTTTCCCTTGGAACTAAACATCTTAGAGATAAGGAGGTTTGAGGAGAGGGATATAGAGGTGGAGCCATGTGATGAATACTGCTCCTACCTAAATCTAATGGGAAAAGATATAGTGAACCCCCCATGTAGGGAATGTATGAAGAATGAGATTATATATGGATATTATATATGTAGGAAATGTGATATGTGGTACCCAATAGTGGATTCGATCGCCATCATGCATATAGGTGAATATAGGCCTAAAAAAGTTATTAGAAAGTTTATCGAGAAGTTTAGGGATAAGATTCCAGAGAAATATGTTGAGAGGGAGCTCACCTCATAAGTATCTTTAAGGGTAATGGAATCTCTCCAGATAGGAGAGTCAGCATGCTACCACCGCCAGTACTGACATAGTCATATCTATTTATTAGTCCGAGTCTCTCAAGCGAGAGAACCATGTGGCCCCCACCAACCATCTTAAATGTATTTAGGTTTGCCACACCCTTTAATATCTCCTCCGTCCCCCATCTTGTTAGACTATTCTCTATTATACCCATAGGACCATTTATAATTACCCTATCATAACCCTTCAGGATCTCAAGATATTTCTCAACCGTCTTACTTCCAATATCCTCTATCCTATCGCCCCTCCTATATTTATTGAAAGGCTTCTCGAAAATATTGCCATCATCGACATATCTAAAGTCGGTTGGCAGATATATCCTATCACCATACTTCTCCAGGATCTCTCTACATAACTCTATTAGAGATGGATCCATGGCCTCCAGTATACCACTAACCTCCGATTTAGGTATGGAGCCATAGATAGCGTGCATAGCTGTCGAAACCATTCCACCCAATAAAAAGATGGATTCTGAATTAGACTCTAATATATTCTCCATAACCTTAATCTTGGTCTCCAGTTTTGACCCGCCAAGGATAAAGGCACATTTATTCCTACTATAGATTAGATCATCCATAATTCTTAATTCATCCTCCATTAATGGCCCGATCATAGATTCGAGAACCTGTGGGAAGCCGACTAGGGATGTATGAGACCTATGAATAGCTCCAAAGGCGTCATTTATGTAGTAATCAAAGAAGCCTGCCAATCTCTTTACAAAGATCGTGTTTTTAAGCTCTTCTGGGGGGGCCTTCAAAGTCTCCTCACTTAGAAGCCTAACATTATCTAGTAGTAATATCTCTCCCGGTTGAAGATCTTTTATCGCCTTAATCGCAGACTCACCTATAATATCCCTTACATACTTAAATCTCTCCCCCAGTGCATTGTATAGCCATTCTCCATGTTGATCTAGAGGAATAAAATTGTCGTCGCCAACCCTACCCTGATGAGATATTAAAACCAGGGCTGAATCTCTTAAAATATCGAATGTCTTAAAATATCTCCTTATTTTATAGAAGCTCTCTACACGTCCATCCCTACCGACCGGGAGGTTTATATCAACCCTAACCAGGATCTTTCTACCTTCGAGGGAGTAATCCGTGTATTTTCTAAATCTATCAGGTGATAGGCCACCCATTCATATACACCTCTGAGGACATATATTCAATACATCCCAAAAACTTATATAGAATTTAGGTTTACCGGGTAAGGGGAATTATATGTTCTACTATGAAATCTATAAATTCATCAGTTGTAATATTTGAAAACATAGCTATGATCATATTCCTAGTTATACCAACCACATATCCAGTCTCCCTATGTTCGAAGACCACATACCATATCTTTCCATGCTCCAAGTAACTACTATATAGGCTTGTATCGGCTAAGGCAGATCCATATAAAGCCAGTTTCCTTACATTGGGTATATCGACATTATCGAAATATATAACCCTTGTAGACTCGGGATTCGATTCATGTAGACCCTTCAAAATCTCATGTGTTGTATATGCCTCAAGAACCATATCCCTCCTAATAAATAATATCTCACTAAGCATCAAAGCAATCCGGTTAGCCCTAAGCCTCTTCTCCAATATAGCAACGTATATAGTGCCTTCATGCTCTGTAAAAGCGGTTAGCGCATATCTTCTCCTAGGTATAACCCTTAACTCACCACCAATATCGACTTCATAAGGTTCATCATAGACGAACTCAGCTTTAAGCATGTTACCAGTATATGAGAGGCCTCGGAAGAACCTCTCAACCCTAATACCTTCTACCTCCTCCTCTACACGGTAATTAGATAGTTTATCATATATAACGTCAAAAGGAATATATTCATTAAGTCTAAAGATTTTAGCTGATAATGCCATTTAGACAACCATCTTGGAGGTACTCCAAATCTTCTCAAAGTATGACTTAGCCAATTCAATTAGGCTATGATGTGTAGACCATAGAGCCGTACTATACCTATCATCTTTATCCAATATAATTATCGCCTCCCTATCATCAGAAATGGCTCCACCGCCAAACATCTCATCTCTATACCTGACCTCGGCACCCACATCTATAAGTGGATATACATCCTCAACCAACTCTTTAGATACCAATATTCTGATCCTAGGCCTACTCTTAATCAATTTAATACTTGAAAATCTAGATGAATATTCGAAGAATGTTTCTAGGCGGTGGTGTAGAGCAAGTAGTAGCTCCCTCCTAGTACTCAGGATTACATCAACCATCTTCATAGCTATATTATCTTCCCCATAGAATAGGAGGATATTCGGCTGGAGGGATACACTCATCCTATCATATATCGGTTGGAGCTCCCTAGCTATATATTCAGCAGCATCATTTACACTCTTCTCAAGATTCCTCTTAACTATCTCAACGGCTTCCTGTGGGGGCTTAGCGCTATATTTAACAGGTCTAGTAGATGATGAGTTTAACCATCCCTTCCTCTCCAAATTATTCAGTACAAGATATATTTTGCTGAAGGGAACCTGGGAATATTCGGATATTTCCTTAGCAGTCAACGGCCCTGAATACAATAGCAATAAATATACTTTCATCTCATTTTGACTAAGACCAAGATTTTTAAACTTCTCTACCAACTCCTTAGGCAGTTTTAGATTCATACAAATAATAGTATTAAAAGGATGAAAATAAAAATCTTTCCCTATTTACTCACCCAACCCCTATCCTTCATAGCTTGATATACCCTAGATACGGCCACTACATATGCAGCATCTCTCATGTGTATCCTCTTCTCCTTAGATGTATTATATACTCTATAGAAAGCCTTAGTCATCTTATCATCAAGCCTTGAATATACCTCGTCCTCCGTCCAGTAGTATCCATTTATGTTTTGAACCCATTCAAAATATGA
>CAZGXJ010000018.1:0-10875 GCA_964529905.1 uncultured Nitrososphaeria archaeon | reverse complement strand
ACCTGAGTATGGTGACCTAACTACTACATATGCATTTAAAGTCGCTAAACGTTTAAATAGACGTCCATTAGATTTGGCTAATGAGCTTAGGGACCATATATTAGAGTCTAATATCCCTTATGTCTCTGATGTTAGGGTGGAGGGAGGTGGGTATCTAAATATATATCTAGATAGAGACGAATTTTATACTGATTTTTTCCAGGATTTGATCAAGAGAGGTATTGAAGTATTTAGAGGGAGGTTTGGAGGTGGATATGTTAGGATTGAATATACGAGTGTTAATCCAAATAAGGCTATACATATTGGACATGCAAGGAATATAGTTTTAGGTGTATCTCTATATAGAATGCTAACAAATCTCGGATATAAGGTTCATATGCTTAATTATATCGATGATACAGGAGTTCAGATGGCTGACCTACTATTGGGATTTATAGAGTTGAACTTTCCTATAGAGGGTAGAGAGGGAATTAAATATGACAAGTACTGTGGGGACATCGTATACGTAGAGAGTGTTAAAAAGGTTGAGGAGTCTCAAAAATATAGGGAGTTAGAGAGGAAGATTTTAAGGGCGTTGGAGGAAGGGGATAACCCCATCTCAAGTCTAGCCAGGAAGGTGGCTAAAAAGGTTTTGGAGGCACAGCTCGAGACATGTTTCAAACTTGGAGCTAGATATGATCTCCTAATATGGGAGTCTGACTTATTGAAGGGAGGCCTACATGAGAGGTTAAAGAGTATTATTGAAAAATCCCCGAGGATAGTTGAGATAAGCGATGGTAAATATGCGGGTACAACGATAATTAAGGTATCGGATTCCAGTGATGTTGACCCCAGATTTGATGAGGTGATTATTAGGAGTGATGGAACAATCACCTATACTGGTAAAGACTTGGTATTCGCCTTATGGAAACTAGGATTAATCGATCTAGATATATTTATAGATGTTTTTAAAGAGAATCTAGACGGCACAAAGATATTCTCTTCAAGTGATAAGGGTCTAAGATACAGAATTGATCCCTGTGATCTACTTATAAACATTATTGGTGGTGAGCAGAAGAAGTCTCAGAATGCTATTAAAAAGGTTATAGAATCTATCTATGGAAGTGAAGCCTCAGATAAGTATATTCACTATTCATATGAATTGGTTAAGCTATCTAGTGAGACGGTATCGAAATATCTCGGTATATATACTGATACTAGTAGGGTTAAGATGTCTGGAAGGAGGGGGATATACTTCAATGTGGACGATGTATTGGATCAGATGTCTAAACTTGTCTATCAACATATAATTGAGAATAAGAGCATCGAGGATGAGGAGGAGGCATGGAGAATAGCGGAGGCTGTAAGCATTTCAAGTCTAAAATATCAACTTTTATCTATAGATCGGGATAAAGAGGTTGTTTTTGATATAGATAAGGCCCTAGATTTTAGGGGTGAGTCGGGGGCATATATCCTATATTCCTATGTCCGTGCTAAGTCGATACTAAAGTCTATCGATGAGACTGTGGAGACTAAACTCGATTTCACTATTCTAAACTCCTTCGATCTAAATTTATCTAGATACATCGTTTTATCCCCTATAACAATTAGGAATGCTGTCAAATATCTAGAGCCTAAACATATAATCAGGCATATGTATTCATTATCTAAGATGTTTACAGATTTCTATGAGAATAACCCTGTCTTGAAAAGTGAAGGTCTTCTACGTTCAAATAGGATATTCATAGTTAGGGCATATACCAAGATAATTGAGGTATTAGCGGATCTAGTTGGTCTACCCCTTGTTGAGAGGATGTAGATCCTAAAAATATTTTTCTTTAATATAATTGGCAATAAAATATGATAGGGTAGGAGGTACCGATTCACCCACTTGATTGTATTGCTCCTCTATCCCACCTTTAAATATGAATGTATCTGGATACCCCATTAGTCTTGCCTCTTCCCTCACAGTTAGGAGTCTATCTTCATATGGATGTATAAACCTGCTCCTCCCCATTACGGTAGGCGCAAGTCTTTTGGGATGGAGTCTAATATACTGTTTATATTCCCTATAACCACCTCCCCTGTAGTAGTCGAGGGCCTGTCCCCACCTTATTTTATATACTTTATCCCTGAATCTCTTTGGAAGTGTAACATATATGTGGTTTGGGATTTCATTGGGATATCTGGGATCTGGTAGATCCTCGATTGCCTCCTCCACAGATACATTACTTCTACACTTCCTTGGCTTGATCTTTACATTTGATATGAATATCCTTCTTCTAAAACTCGGTGTGCAATAGTCGGCCGCGTTTAACCAGTTGAAATATATTTTATCATATCCTATTCTCTCAAATTCCCGCTTAATATATTCAGGAATAGGTTGATTTGTAATTCCCGGTACATTCTCTATTATAAATATTTTAGGCTTTATATCCCCTATAATCCTTATAGCATCTAAAGTAAGTCTACCCCTCGGATCTGTATATAACCTATCTAATGGATCCTCCATTATATTTCTACTTGCATGGGTAAATGCTTCACATGGTGGACTTGCTATAACTACATCTATATCTTCCCCTATAACCTTCCTAATATAGTGTCCATCGATATATCTTAGATCTACCTTGAAGACATATCTAGGTTTTATATTGGCCATATACGTCTGTATTGGGGAATCCATCTTCTCGAATCCGGCTAATATTGTGAACCCTGCTTCTCTAAATCCATATGCGAATCCTCCACCACCTGAAAATAGATCTATGACCTTTATCATCACCCATTCATTTATAGAATATCTATATAAATATCTTCTTAAGGTGTTTCAGCCATGTTAGCGATCATAATACATAACATCTATAGTAGTGTCAAACTTATGGAGGCTGTAGATGTTTATCTCGAGTTCCCAGAGGTTGATATTCTAGTAGTCTCTAAGGCAACGAGCTCGGCGGCTCAATCAGGGGTTCCAGAGGCGGAGAAGAAGGCATATATACGTGGTAGGAGGATTTTATATATCCCTGATTTAAAGGATGTCCTTGAATTGCTTAAGCTAGATAGGTTATACCTAGTTGTACCAAACAGATTATCAAAAAATTTTATTGACTTTGATAGGGTTAGAGAGGAAATATCTAAATACAGAGTTGGAATAGCTTTTAGTGGTGGTGATACTACATTCTCCAAAAATGAGTTGGGGCTTGGAGATGTCGTAACATTAGGTTTTAGAGATATTCTACCTCCCGTTTCCCTTATATCCATAGTCCTATATTCTCTATTCCCCAAAAATATGGGTAATAGTAATTAATTTTTTGGGGGATGATGTGGTCGTTCCAGGATGATATATGATTATAACCTGGGGTAGCTGACCCCTAAATCTTAATATTTTTATGGAGTCTTCTCAGCATATCCCTCTTTTTTCGTCTATCAAGTCCGGAGTTTTCAACTGCTTCCTCGAAGAAATCTATCAAATTTTTATATGTTTTATAATCTATTGGGTATGGAACCCCATCTTTACCTCCCACTACAAATGTATATTTAACTGTATCCCTCCACCCGATCTCCTCACCATATATTAGTTTTGATATGAGGGTCAATGCTCTCACAGTCTGTTTCGTATATCCTTTATATGATAGTAATTCCCCATAACTCGATGGTTTATCCAAGTATATCTTTTTAACTTCTTCCCAGTTGATCTTTTTCGGAAGGACTAGTACATCTTTAGGGATATCTATATCTCCACCTGATTTCTGAATCCATCTATAAAGGCTATGTCTAGATCGGTCTATTAACCTCTGTAAGTCCCTTTTTAAGCCTCCATCCCTTAAAATATCTAACATTGTTTTCTTAGCCTCTAACGAATTATGATCTGTCAGATTTATTATACCCCTCTCATATCTTGGGGTGATTATACTTATATGGGGTTCATTGAGATATCTAAGGTCTAAGCCCTTCTCCCAACTCCAGTGATACCTCCTAGCATATTTAATCTCTGTATTCATTCCCTGCTGAATGACTATCCACCTATCTTCGTCTATAAACATTATTGCATGGTGGTATATGTCATATCCATCTTGTAATAAGACTGTATCGGTCTTAGCGGCAATTCTACTAATTTTTAGAAGTCTCTCCTTGTCCACATCATATTTATCCAGTTGATCTGGGATACTTCTAGCATATTTTCCTTTACCGCCTACTATATTCAGATTTATATCAAGTCCCTCTAAAGCTTTAGACAATACCCCTGTCAATACAGTTGTTGTTCCTGATGAATGCCAATCGAATCCAACTATACATGAGAAGGCTTGGAAGAAGAATGGATTAGAAAATCTTTTTAGGACCTCCTCCTCTCCCAGCTCATCCACCATATATTTGATTAGAGGTCTGGTTAGTGATACCATATATCTAAACAGTTTAGGAGGTGTATGGCCACCATGTAGCGGTAAATATACTACTCCCTCCATTATCCCCAACATATTCACTAAACTCTACCCATTTTTAAATGTTAATGAACCGTATTTAGTGGTGATAGCATTGGCTGTGAGATCGGGGATATCCCATTTTCTACAGGTAGTTATAATGGTCGGTCTCGTCGGCACGTTAGGAATGTTGATCTACAGTGGAGCCTTAGACCTATTCGCAGGATGGGGAGATGTACAGCAGATAACAATTCAATCGGTGTATAAAGTGGGGAACGATGTACAGATAGTTGTAGCTAATAAAGGAAGCAGCCTATTATCTGTTGAAAGGATATTGGTCTACCATATTAACGGGACGCTCCTCGGAAATATAACTGGTACCTCTATTGAACCGGGAAAGGTAAAAGTGTTTACATTGGTTAACCCACCAATAGGTGAGGGGGAATTAGTAGATATCCTACTCACCACAGTTGATGGATCCACATTTAAGTTTAGGGTGGCTGTACAGTGATGCTAAGAGTTTCTTCGCTCCTCGGTGAATCCCTCCTATTTTTTATATCTATATCAATACTATCAATAATCACCCTAACAGCTGTATTTCCGAGTAAGAATTTACTGATTCTTTCCACTAGGGAGACATATCTAGATGGATATAGATATGGGTATAAGGTAGCCTTTCTAACCCAATCTAGTGGATATATCTATTTAATGAATATTGGGAGGAATATTTCGAGGATCAACTTAATATACATAGATGGAGTCAAGTATAATGGATCCATAGAGATCTATGTAAATGGTACCTGGTCTCAAAATTTTAGATGGTTATATGGATCCATTCTTAGACTTCAAAACTCAAACCAAGACTTTAAAAAGATCGATTTTGTGATCGAAGATAGATATGTTATCCATGTTTGGAGGTGATATATTATGTTGAGGAGGGGTTTCTCAAATATCGTAGTAGGGGGTATCCTCATCCTCATATTATCAACTATCTTTACGTTATATCTAGTATATCTAGATTCAAGCCAATATAGATTGGTCGAGTCCGGACGCTCCATAGAAAAGGATCTCATAAGGAGTTCGGAGGATCTAGAGGCTAGATTAGTGAATAACAACATATATATTTCTAATAGGGGGTCTACCCCAGTAAAATTAAGATATCTAGTTATTAAGGGGCCCAACAGCTCCTTAGATTTCATAGATATGAATATTACTATATATCCAGGTGAGAGTAGTAGTATTCAAGCGCCCACGACATATAGGGAGATCTATCTAGTTAGTAATAGGGGTAGGATATTCCCAGTAAATATGAATAATTCGATAAATGTCAATGATCCAATATACGATGTGATCTTCTGGCATAACGAGACACATTTTTCAATCAACTTAGAATTAAATGGCTCATCATTTACCAAGCTCGAGAATTCTATATTGATTATCGATACTAATAATGGATACCTAGTTGTAGATCTTCTTAAAGGTTCAGTTCTATATAATGGGAGGTATAAGATTATACCCTCAAGAGATGGTAGGATTGTCATAGTTAATAATAGCCGTATATATGTAGATGGTAGACCCATAATCAACGGTCCATTTAAATTGGAGTATATGGGATTTGACTACGTAGTCATTAAGAAATATGATGGATTGAAAATCGTTAGATCTGATGGCGTCATCCAATCTTATGGAGGGTCTATAAAGGATGTTTACATGATTTTTAACGGTAATTATACATATGTCATCGAATTTGGTGGTGTTCAGAACAACAAATATCTTTATACAGTATACAAATTTGCACCTTTCAACTACTCTCTCCTAGATATTAAAACCTTATCGTCATATTTCAAGGCTAGCGGTGATACAATAAATAATCTAGGGACATCTATTAACAGTAATATATTTCTATTCGATGATGGATTGAATCTCAATAGGGTGGGTATAGTTGAGAAGGTACCTGTCCAATTAAACATTATGTTACCAATAATATACTCATCTTTGATCTTGGATAATGGAACATTCCTGACACCTAGAATAGAATCACTTTATAGGAAGATTAATGGAAGTATTATTAATTTTGGTATAATATATGACGCTTTATCATCTACTCTAAATAATGGATTCCCGATGTCTTGGAGTTCGGCTATATCCACCAACTCTCCTACATATGCCGAGGATACATCCATATATAGATTTCTACAGCGAAACGGCCTACTATCGATATATCTATCGGTGTCCTATGGATATACTTCTGGGATAAATAATTTTACTATTGAACACGATCTAATTTTTACTGATGGGGATAGGAGTATCACATTTAGACTTAGCTATAACATATCATCACAGACAGGTACTAAGGAGTTTGGCTTAACATTATTTGGTGAAGATCAGGTTAATAAATACAGGCTTGGATCTATCAGTAGATATGGTAGACCGGCCACTATACACCTCTATATCCAGATGTATATAGGTTTAGGTGGGATCAGAGGATTCGTGGTCCTATATGATGGGGGTAATATAACCAGTCTACCGATCATAAACTTTGAACTACCCTATGGTTTGATGTATACAAAATTCCAATTCATAAATAGGAGTCGGTATACATCAATAACAAATGGATATATGGATACCGAAATTACACTTCTCTCCTATGGATGGAACAGCTATGTCTATACGGTTTATACTGGCGATATTCTTATGGATGGTAAGATTGATAAGGATTCAATATACATAGATAGGGCTGGAATATTAGATGTAAAAGAGTTTATAAGTCTATATGATTATGGAAAATGGATAAACATTATAGCAAATTACATATCTAATCCAGTAAATTGGGGCTCAATATATGTAGAATTCCCTATGTTAAATATCCACAATTTAACCCAGGTTATAGATAGGGTAGGATTATATAGGATACAGAATGGAGTTTTCCATTACTTATCCCTACCAAAATCTATTCCACCTAGCTGGGACGTCATATCCTATAGAAATCTCTTCTTAGTGGTCTACTACAGGGTTGGAGGGGTGGATATCTATGTCAAGAATTATTAAATCTCCAATTGACGGGATCATGGATAGATATGACGTTATAGCTAGGTATGTGGTTCCATCGGGTAAACACTATTCGATCCCATTTACAATCGAGATAATAGATGACAATGGTGAATATATCTATAGGGTAAAGGAGAAGTATGAGGAGAAACTTTTAAATGACGCTAAGAAGATTTTGGATGATATAATAGATATCATCCAGTTTGATGATGAGCTTATAGAAGATCCAGTTACTTACATGATGAATGTATATGACAAGATTTTTATTGAGGGGACTAAGGATAACCTCTACTTTAGATCTTTAAGGTCCGTCGTTGAATATATCATTATAAAGGATATTGTAGGATACTCATTTTTAACACCATTATTAGCTGATGAGTATATCGAGGATATTACATTATCTTCACCAAATAGCTACATACAAGTCCTACATAGGAAGTATAGTGGATATGGATGGATCAAAACGGATATCTATTTAGATGAGGATGGAGTAGAGAAGATTATATCTAGATTGGCTTTTAGAAGTGGTAAGAGCATAAGCATCTTACAACCATTATTAGAGGGCGTCCTTCCAGAGAAGTTTAGGGTTTCCGCTACATATAGAAATGAATTATCTCCATTGGGTAGTAGCTTCACCATAAGGAAGTTTAAACAATCTCCATTGACATTGAGAGACCTTACTCTGTCCGGATTTATGGAGCCGTACCTAGCTGCGCTAATTAGATATATGGTTGAGAGGAAGAGGTTTATAATGATTGTCGGGCCAAGTGGTAGTGGTAAAACCACACTCTTAAACGCCATCTTACTAGATATTCCTAAGACCAGGAGAATAGTTACACTTGAGGAGATACCAGAGATAAATCTAATGAGGAATATTGGTTGGAAACCTTTAACCACTAGATGGGATAGAGATCCAGAGTCAGAGATGCTCAACCTATTGAGATACGCATTGAGGGAGAGGGCAGACTATATTGCTGTAGGTGAGAGTAGGGGACTTGAGGTAAGACTCGTTTTTCAGGCCGCAGCAACTGGTCATGGATGCATAACTACTTTCCATGCATCATCGATGAAGGAGCTATACGCTAGGCTAAAGTCTAAGCCTATATCGATCGATAGCAGCATGTTTAAACTCCTAGATCTGATAATCTTTCTTAACATAGGTGAGAGTAGGGGTGGGTATAGAAGGTATGTAGATAGAGTCTATCTAGGTCTTAGAAATGGTAAATGGATCTGTATCTATAAAGATGGATATAGCTATCAAGACTTCCTAGCTAAATTATCTAAGGCTATGAATCATGAGAATCTAAACAAGATGTTATCCATGATAGATAACTATGTAGTGGATGGGTTGAAGCAGGATGTCGGGGATGGAGGGTAGACACCATATCACGATTAATAATATTAAGCTCATAAGAAGGTATTATAGATATCCGTTGAAACTGATATCATACTCCCCCTACTTTAGATATATTACTCCCTATCTATCATTAGGAGTAGCATCCATTAAGGAATACATAACCTATCTAATCTCCATATATCTATTACTAATACTCTTCTCAATATTTGCTATACAGCTTTTGAATATATCATTATTTATTATAGTTCCAATTCTACTGATAGGTGGTATAACCATATATATCTATCTTCCAAGGTTGTATCTACATATACTTAGGTCATCCCTCGATAGGGATCTTGAGAGGGAACGTATCCTCTTATACCTAGTTTTCTCACTATATTCCCGTAGATTTTCCCTAGAGAGGATATTCCAAAGTGTTATAGATAGCCCGTTTAATAGGATTATCCCCAGATCCATATCCGTCTTAAAATATATACTTTTAAAAACATATCTCTCCCTAACAACAATAGATAAAACTATTATTAGGCATATGGATCTTATCCCTAATGAGTCTCTAAGAAGGTATTTTATGGATATTGTAAGGATAAGGAGTCTGGGAGGTGATATACATAATTATGCATCGGAAGCTCTGTCTTCGCTATATATAAGTCTTAAGGAGTATTGGACTAGAATATGGAGAAATATAACGGCATATCTAGAGGTCATAATACTGTTATATGGATTGCTTCCATCCATACTCTCATCCCTAGTTTTCATATTGGGGATTAGGAATGTAGTCACGATCTTTATCTCACTCCTTATATTTTATCCATTCCTATCAATAGCGATACTATTTATGATAGAGAGGATGAACGTATTAGATCCTATAAGCAGTAGATACTCCGTAAATAAATATACCGTGTTCCTAGCCTCTCTATCCCCCATATCCCTCTATCTAATAAATGAAATATTTAGACTAGACTTATTTACGGCAGCCTCCCTATGGATCTGTATAACGGTTATCCCAAACACTATTCAAAATCTTAGGGATTGGATAGAGGAGAGAAGGTTCGAATATAGCATTTTAAACATCCTTACCCAGATGGAGGAATTAATGAATGGAGGATATAGCGTAATACAATCTCTCAAGAGGGTTAATTTGGAGGGATTGAATCAAGGGCTTATTCAGCATATTAGGAAGATACTCTTCCTTCTTGATACAGGCGGTAATATTGGGCTAAATAGTGGTGATGAGAGGTATAAGTCATATCTACTTTTTAAGGCATCATTAATTGAGGCAATTAAATCGGGTGGTGGGTTAAATGAGTTCATATCTCTTAAGGAACTTCTCAAAAGTATTTATAATGGAAATGGTCTCAGGAGATTCGCCGTTGTAGTCTCAGTAGTAACTTCATCGATAGTAATCCTTATGGGTGTCTTCTCATTCTCAGTCGTCTACAATATCTTATCCGCTATAGAATACTCTAATATCCCTGGATTCGCACCAGCCTATATTTCTATTCTTATATTTATGGGCAAACTTTTTATCCTGACTGGAGGTATATATACCTCACTTCTCTTAAGTAAGGTATTATTTGGTAGCTTTAAAAATACGATACCACTACAATTTACGTCTCTAACCCTACTAATCAGCTATATACTGATACCATGAAAGACTAGAATATTTGTGTAAGCCATCCTATAAAGAGTAATAGAGTATCCTAAAGAAAATCCATACCCATTTAAAATTATCATTTAACTATGGTAATTGTCTTAGAAACCATGCATTAACTAAGTATAGGAATATCTTATTAATCTCTGCAATCTCCCTACGAGACCTAAATATTTAGCAATCTATCTTCAACTAAAATTTTCTAACTGTCGGCCCTAGTCTGAATCTGGAGTTAAGCTAAACGCCTTAATTTATCTATATCCAGCTCTCCAATATCTAAGTTATAGAGGATATGTTGTATTAGTGGTTTTATGGGCCCGTGGCCTAGCCAGGATAGGGCGGCGGCCTGCGGAGCCGCAGGTCCCGGGTTCGAATCCCGGCGGGCCCACCAAATAACGTAACATTTTCTCAACAGAAAACTGGTTTCT
>CAZGXJ010000017.1:0-11666 GCA_964529905.1 uncultured Nitrososphaeria archaeon | reverse complement strand
TTTCTATTCCATCCCAGGCTTCTATAAAGACCTATATACTTCCTTGATTTTAGACAATCCAATAAATTTACTAGTATCACCCCCAAAATTTATTTACATGACCCATAACCAAGATTTACACTGTTGGATATCAATCAAAATTACTGGTGGAGGGGGTGGGATTTGAACCCACGAAGGCCTAAGCCAGCGGGTATCTCCATAGGTGATCTTGAGCCCGCCCCCGTTGGCCAGGCTAGGGGAACCCCTCCAAACGACTCATTCCATTAAAATTCCTTTTCACAAAACTTTTTAAAATTAAATTCTTTATTACTGAAAAAGGAAGTATTTCCAATTCCTTTTGTTCATTTACATGTATAATTTAATAACCCTATAAAACTTTTTTAAAAGGGTTTTGAGTATAGTTTTCAAACACTCTTATATCTGATCCCATTGATAATATTCTCTAAATGATTATACGAGTCCCAGAACTTCCCCCATCAAATATTTTTATTAGTTGTTCTTGATCTGGTCCTATTACATATGTCGATATTTTATAGTTTTTTATGAGGTTTAGGGAGGTCATATCGAATAATGGATAGCTGCCTGCATGTTCAACTCTATCTGAGAGAAGTCTTATTAAATCCTCTATATGTATCTCATCTATTATTCTAGCCTCGCTATATTTGGATGGATCCCTATCATATACTCCTCCTGCACTAGTCATGTTTATCAAAACATATCCAAGTTCTTTAGCTATGAAGGCTGCAACGGCGTTGGTGGAGAATCCCGGTGATATGCCTCCTAAAACAATTATTTTGTTGGTTGTATGGATTAAGTTTAATACTTCCTCAATCGATTCCGGAATATAGTCTATTGAATATGGTTTTAACATGAGCCTAAGTATATCTGCATTGAGCCTAGTGAAGGCTATCCCAAGCATATCTAGGTCATATTCAGATGCAGAGGAAGATTCTCTAAGCTTAGACAACCATTTCCTAAGGGTTCCCCCACCCCCACATACAAGTATAAATCTATATCTCCCACTATACTCCTTCACAGTCTCAGCTATCTTCACAAGTCTATCAACATTTTCTATATCAAACAGCTTACCAGTCAATTTAATTACATAACCATTGTTCAAAGTTTATCCACCCACTAGAGTTATTAGATACATATATCTTATTATTTTTGATTATGAAAAGGGAGTTGACTGAAGATAGGGAGATTCAGAAATATAAGATAAAGAAGGTTATAGAAGAGATTAAGAAGAAGAGGGGTAGAGGGACTGAACTAATCAGTTTATATATTCCCCCCAATAAGAGGATGTCAGATGTTATAAACTATTTGAGACAGGAATATGCCACAGCTGAGAACATAAAATCGGATTTAACTAGGAAACATGTTAAAGATGCTATTACAAAGGTTATCGAGAGACTTAAGTATTATTCACAGTCTCCAAAAAATGGTTTAGTAGTCTTCTGCGGAGCGATCCCAGTTTCCGGCCCGGGTACAGAGAAGATGGAGATATATGTTTTGGAGCCTCCTGAACCTCTATATGTAAACCTATATAGATGTGACGACCACTTCCATACAGAATTCCTTGAAGAAACACTTAGGGAGAAGGAGGTATACGGCTTAATCTCTATAGATGTGAATGAGGCGGCCATCGGATTACTTGAAGGAAAAAGATTGGTTATTTTAGGTAGGTATACATCAGGGATACCCGGCAAACATAGAGCTGGTGGGCAATCTGCAAGGAGATTCGAAAGGTTAAGGGAGATGGCAGTACATCAATATTTCGATAGGGTTGCTAGACATATAAATCAGGAATTTTTAAAGGAGGATATTTTTAACAGGCTTAAAGGAATTATAGTAGGTGGACCTGGATTCACTAAAAATGAATTTATTGAAGAATCTGAGCTTGACTATAGGTTGAAGAAGAAGATCATAGCCATAATCGACACTAATTATTCGGGAGAAGATGGTCTGAGGGAACTAGTTGATAAATCAAAAAATCTACTATCTGATATTAAATATATTAGGGAAAAGAAACTTGTCGATGAATTTTTAAGTAGGATAAGTAGAAAGCCTGATATGGTTCTATATGGAGTCAAGGAGGTATTATCAAATATTGAGACTGGAGCTATAGAATCTATATTAATAAGTGAGGGAATAAATATGAAGCACCTAAAATTCAAGTGTCCTAGATGTGGATATGAAAAGGTTTATACAGTTGGATATGAAGACGCTATAAAACTTGAACACAGACCAATCAAATGTGAGAAATGTGGATCTGAGATGGAGTTAGTAACCAATAAAGACCTCATCGACTATGTAATAGATTTAAGTAGTGAGTGGGGATATAAGGTGAACCTCATATCTGAGGATAGTGAGCATGGAAAGATATTTAAACAATTCGGTGGAATAGCGGCTCTACTCAGATATCCACTTAAATATTGAAGAAAAACTATTTCTCGATAATTATCTGGGAAATATCTCTTATTTCATCTGAATATTCTATTTTATCGATGTTATGAAATGCTTTAATATCCTTCTCAAATGCTTTAAACCTCTCCGGTAATACAACCTTTTTAATGGGATCCTTCCTTTTCAGACCTATATCACCTTTATACTTCCAAATATGTGAATTTAACTTAACTATATCATCCATTAGAGGAGTGTCTATAACTATATCAAATTTACTTGGAAACTCCTCTCTTAATATATTCCCTCCATATAACTCACGCCAGATATAGTCAGTTATAAATGGTGCAACTGGATGGAGTATTTTTAATATAGTTTTTAATACTATGTGTAGAGTGGCATATACAGATCTACGTTCCTCCTCTGAAAATAATCCATCTTTATTATATGCTCTAGGCTTCACCAACTCCATGTAGTGGGATGCAAATACTTCCCATGTGAAAATCCTTAACTCACGCATAGTCTCGAAGGAGTCGAGACTTGAATATTCCTTGTCAGCAATCTCAATCAGTTTATTTAATCTATATAGTATTTGTTTGTCTAACTCCATAAGGTCATTTATTTTAACTTCTCCAGTCAGATCTGGGAAGTTGGAAATGAATCTTGATATATTCCATATCTTGGTTACGAAGTTTCTTGCAGCCTCAATCTTCTTCTCATCATAGTTGTA
Source organism: uncultured Nitrososphaeria archaeon (assembly GCA_964529905.1). Taxonomy (GTDB): domain Archaea; phylum Thermoproteota; class Nitrososphaeria; order Geothermarchaeales; family JDFR-13; genus SZUA-1514. Next base: position 8,533 of record CAZGXJ010000017.1, on the reverse strand, counting down.
GTTATAACCAATTTTAGTGTCGCTGGCTGACCATATTCTAAACGCATCTGCCCCATACTTCTCAATGACAGGTAGAGGTTCTACTATATTACCTAGGCTCTTACTCATCGGCCTACCTTCCTTGTCGAGACCCATACCAGAGAGACGTACATATTTAAAAGCCGGTTTGCCTATAAGGAGATAAACCCTTAACAATGTGTAATATAGCCAGGTCCTAACAATATCTATCCCTTGTGGCCTCATCGAAACTGGAAAAACTTTTCTAAAGAACTCCTCGTCTCTACCATATTTAGATATATATAGACATGATACACTTGAATCCATCCATGTGTCAAAGGTCCTGGTATCACCTATAAATTCTGTATACCCACATTTAGTACATTTTTCAAATGGTGCTTTATCCTTCCAAGGCCTATAATATTTACCTGGTTCAGGCAGATGGGGAGCCCCACACCTTTTACAATACCATATTGGAACCTCAGTGCCATAATACCGTTCTCTACTTATAGCCCAGTCAATTGAAATTGAGTTTATCCAATTTATGAGGATCTGCTTATGGAAACTAGGTATAAATTCTATGTCATCAATTATCCTTAATAGTTCATCCCTAAATTCCAATTGCTTCAGATACAATGCTTTGACATTTATGAATTCAACAGGGTTCTTGGATCTCCAACATAATGGAATCCTCTGTTTAACCTTCTCAACCTTAACTAGATAGCCTTCTCTCTCTAGATCTTTGACTATTGCCTCTCTAGCTTCTAAAACCTTTAATCCCTTATATTTGCCACTCAATTCATTCATAGTTCCATCTGGAGAGATTAGTATTCTAGGCTTAAGACCCAATTCCCTAAATATCCTTACATCATCTAGATCACCATATGAAGAGAGCATCATAACTCCACTACCATATTCCGGATCTACTATAGGATGGGGAATGACCTTTACCCTATAATTATAGATAGGTATTAGCACCTCACTATCCTTATATCCAGTATATCTCTCATCATTGGGATTATACAATACAGCTGCTGTTGCACCTATTAACTCTGGCCTCGTCGTTGCAATTATAAGGGAACCTTCTTGGCCAACTAATGGAAATTTTATATAGTATAGCTTTCCATCGAATTCCTTATATTCAAGCTCAGCCTCAGCTATCGGCGTATAACATTCTGGACACCATATTGTAGGCCTATCATCTTCATATATCAATCCCTTCCTCCACATCTCTATAAATGTTGCCTGAGTAAACGCTCTATAGTCAGGGTCATCTGTCCTATATGGATGTAGATAATTGGCCAACATTCCCGTCCTTCTAATCACCTCTAAAATATACTTCTCATATTCATCTAGCTTTTCTCTACATAGCTCGATAAACTTTTCCCTATCCATATTCCTAGCTTTTATACCGTATTCCTGCTCCACCTTAATCTCCACAGGAAGCCCATTCCTATCGATACCCATTGGGAAATATACGTTGTATCCCTTCATCCTGAAATACCGTGCGAATATATCGAATTGTACATAATGAGCGGTTGCAGCGACATGCCATATACCACTTGCATAGGGAGGGGGAGTATCTATAGAGAATATAGGTTTACCCTCTTCAAATTTAAAATCGTATAATCCTTCTTTAAGCCAGGTTTCCAACAACTTCTCCTCATATTCTATCTTCCATCTCTTATCCTTTAGTCTAGGCCTAAATATCTCCATCTTTCCACCCATAAACTTATAAACTTAGATGTGGATCCAACATTTTAGATTTAATAATATTTCATTAATTAAATATTTCTCATATCTCCACTTTAACCCTTGAGATATTCCTCTATGGCGGAGAGCCTATTGATTTCATTAGTCCCTTCATATATCTGAATTAATTTAGCGTCTCTCAGGAGTTTCTCGACTCCTAAATCCTTCATATACCCATATCCCCCATATATCTGGATGGCTTCCAATGAGTTTGACACAGCTATATCTGCACCAAAGGCCTTTGCATAGCTTGATTCAACAATTGAGGGAGGGAAGGAGGAATCCATCTTTTTAGTAACTCCATATATTAGGTATTCCGCCGAGATTATCCGTTCCAACATCTTGGATAACTTATATTTAATTACTTGATGCTCGAAGAGTTTCTTACCTCCCTGTATTCTCTCCATACTATATTTAATGGCTAGGTCGAAAGCCCTCTTCGCTATACCAAGTCCAATTGCCCCTACAGGCGCTCTACTCATAGCTAGTGAGATCTTTACGATATCCCAGCCCATACCTTCTGGACATAATAGGTTTTCTTTAGGGACGAATATGTCGTCAAATATTATCTCCCCCGTCGGACTACTCCTATGACCCATCTTGTCGAATATGGTTTTAACCTGGAATCCCATATCCCTAGTTACTACTAGGCATATCATAGAGTCATATGGTCTTTTAACATCTGTAACTGCGAATACAGAGATGTGGGATGCGATGGGGCCATTAGAGATAAATATTTTGTGTCCTTTCAAAACATATCCATCTCTTTCCCTGCGAGCAACTGTTAAGAACCTCGGTATCGACCCCTCTTCAACCCTTTCGTAATCACTCCCTGCAATTGGCTCGGTAATTGCGAACGCCCATATTTGGGGATCACCAGACTCTTCCGCTTCTATAAATGGTTTGAACCATTTATTCCATGACTCTCCTCCATCGAAGAAGCCAGCTATAAATACGGGTAGGAGGCCTAACCATATAGCCCCAATAGATGTAGCTATTCCTGCGTCGTAATACCCCAGTATCTCAAGGGCATTAGCACCCATATATGTTAACCCACCCATACCTCCTAAATGTTCTGGTACAACTAAGCTTAGGATTCTCTGTTCACCAGCTTTCCTAATTATCTCTATCGTATGTGAAGAAACTTCTATATGGTCCATAGTATCCATTTTAAGGGATAATGGCTTGATCTCCTTCTCGGCAAACTCTATCAACGATTTTCTAAATAAAAGTGTTTCATCATCATGGAGATAAAAAGGATTTCTTAGTGTTGATACGATAGATTTCATACTTGCCATTCCTTAACCACCCTGTCTACATCAAGTTCCATATCAAATCTGGCATACAGTCCCTGTAGAATCTCTTTAATCTCCAATCTATCTATTGGATCCTCCACACTGCCTCTAAACTCAACTTTAGATGGACCCCCAATAGCCGATATCCCACCGAGTCGCCTTCCGAAAAATATTTTAGATCTCCATAGTATAGCCTGGGCTAACCCAGCTTTATCCCCAACTCTAGGTAACATACGGATACTTAGGAGGGGAACACCTTCTTCAGGGAGTAGATTTGATATGAATTCTTCATCAGCCTTATATTCCAACCTAACATATGCATGGATACTCATACCATTCCTACTAGCTGATCCAACTACGGTAGAGCCTTCATGATATAATTCGATTGACGCTATTTTCTTTGGCGCTCCGGCGACCTCTCTGCCAGCTGCTAGGGCAGCGTCATTAGTTACGTATATATAGGGGATATAATAGGCCATTCCAAAGTCTCCCTCAACCTGGATAGCAAACAAGACTTCATTATATGGACCTAGATTGGTGGTCGGATATCTAGCAATCCATATAGCACCCAGTGGATCACCACCTAATGGAGATATACCCTCTGGCAGTATATCTTCAACCGACTTGCCTTTAAAGACGGCTAATATTATAACCGCTTCCACATCCCAATAGATCCATGGAGGAGGTGGGTATAGCGGTGAATCCAGAGGAATCGAATATCCCTCAAAACCACCTTTTAAAACCATATAAAACCCTCCAATAAAAAAATACAAGATTCAAAACTAAAATGATGTTTCTTCAATATGCTAAAAATGTAGAAAACTCTTTAAATATAGAAATTGGAAAATATACATTTAGGATGAAAACTATAGTTCTAAAAGAAGATACATACAAAGTCCTTAAGGAATATAAAGAGAGGATAGGAGCTAAGTCTATGGATGAAGCTGTTAGACATGCCTTAACAGAAGCTTCAAAAGCTAAGATCATTAAAATAAGGGAATACAGGGGTAGGTTCAAGTTAGATGAGGAGAAGCTAAAGAAACTCATTGAGCATATAGAGGAGACACATTCAAAACGCTATATAGAGAAATGAGATGCCTGATAGATACAAACATACTAATCGATATATTAGATAGAGGTGAGGAAGAACTATACATCAAGATAGCTACAAAATATCCAGATATAAAGATAAGCTGGGTAACACTTTATGAATACCTGCTAGGCATAGCACTAATAAATGAAGATACGGCTGAAAGAAAAAAGGAGATTGAAGAAATATTCGAAGTAATATATCCAACCCAACAGGACATAATAGAAACTATAAATCTTGAAACCGAACTCAGGAAGAAAGGAATAAAAATACCTGATAGAGACCTACTAATAGCGGGACAAGCAAGAAGTAGAGGACTAACAATCATTACAAAGGATGAAAAACATTTCAAACTACTAAAACAATACAACATAAAAACACACATAATAAAAACACCCTAAGATCAAAGACACTAAAAAGATATTCTTTGAAGATGATACAGACTTAGAAAAGCTCCATCAATATATTACTGACATCACCTTCAGAAGAAAAATTGAGAATAACTTTATACTGTTGAAGTATTATCTACTAGCCTACATAGATGGAGATGTAACCTACGACAAAACAGGTGTAAAAATATCAATTGGAGGAGACAAAGAAAAGGAAAGGATGAAGACGCTACTCTACAAACTTGGTATACAACATGTATATGAGAGACTGAAATACAAGAAGGGAGAAAAACTGAGGATAGAAGATAGAATAGTAACAGTCAGGAAGAATAACTACGACCTATGGATCAATAAAACGGAATACAAGTACCGCATTGGGACTTCAATAAAGGAGTTGAAGAAAACCAAGCCATCACTAAATAGACCAGAAATGTTAGATAGATACCTGCATCCCTCCCCTTTTTATAACCTCAACCACATTAAAACCTTAAATAAAATAATCTGAAAAAATAAGATATGAGGCCCCGGGTAGCTCAACCTGGAAGAGCGGCCGGCTGTAGCTCGGCGCATGGGGGATTAGGCGTTAGCTGTATATGACCCCATGTCAGCCGGTCGGAGACAGGGTCAAGATCCCCCTCCAACGGCAGGTTGTGGGTTCAAATCCCACCCCGGGGATATTTATCAAATATTTTCCATTATTTTAAATAAGGAAATCGAAAAACTTTCATTTAATTCCATTTCAGAGAATAGAGACTTAACACCGTCTGATCTATTAGTTACTAAATACTAACTTCTCAGAGGTGTTGATTTTAATGTTTCTTTTCTCTCCATTTTCTTATTTCTTTTATACTGTCCCAGTTTTCTACTTTTCTTGTTAGTTTTTCTGTTTTTTCAGCTGCTTTTTTGAGTAAGTTATAGTCTTTCTCTATTTTTTTCCCATTTTAAACCCTTTTATATTTGTACTGACACTTTCCGTTTAAATCTATAGAAATGGGTCAGTGACTTTATTATTTAATCATTTTTCATCGCCTTCGTGGTCTCTTCATCCCCATATAGTTGTATAGTTTTCCTTAAATTATCATTTTACTTTACATTTTTGAAGGAAGTTATGGAGTATGTTTTACGTGTGTCTCGGAAGGGTCAGGTTGTTATTCCCGTTTAGGTTAGAAGAAAGTTTAATATTAAATCTAGGGTTGTTTTGAGGGTCGAGGGTGGGGAGGTTAAGATATATCCTTTTTGTTGAACTTAGAGATGCTTTCGGTATTGATGGGGAGAAGATGTATGAGGTTTCTGAGGCCTTGTTGAGAGATAGGGAGAGTGAGTTGGGGCTTGAAGACTAGGTATCTGTTTGACGCTTAAGTTTTTATCCCTGTATTTCGCTGGGGATAAGAGGGTTAAGAAGTATTTGATCTGGTATTTAACGGTGAGGTTGAGGGATATATTTTAGAATTTAATCTTGCGGAGTTCTACTATAAGACGGCTCAAATCCTAGGTCTAGATACAGCTGAAATCAGATATATAATGTTGATATACTAAGAATTTAAATTTATCTCATCTTCAAGCGATGTCACTAGAGAGAATGGGAAGATTAAATTGGAGAATAGAAATAGACCTTCTCTAGTAGATTCATTCCTCATAGCCATAGCTAAAACAATCAACGGAGTAATACTAACTACGGATGAGACGGCTAAAGGAGTGGCTGGTAAACTGGCTATCCATATAGAGGTTGAATAGCTGATGTGTAGATCAATCAGAGGATATTACATGTTAAAATCTCAAAATATAAATTAGAGATAGGATTATTAGTGATTATTTCTTGGAGCCTACAGATATAAGATAAACATATTTTTCTCTTGATTCTAGGCTATTTACCCATTACTTTTCCAACTTCACCTAGAATATGATTCTCATACTCCAATTCGTATTTTCTATATAGCTTTTCGATATGGTCAGTCGTTAGAAATGATTGTAGATATGTTATTTTCTAATGCAGTTGCTACTAAGAGTGCATCACCCAAACGAACGTTATCTTCAACCGCCATTTTAAAACCCTTGAGAGATGGAGATAGGACCTTCAAGGCCGTAAGCCAGCAAAGATATTTTTAATGCAATGTCTCTTAACGATCTACTTTATAAAAACTAGTATAAAGTGTTATAGACCTCAAGTAAGGTAATAGCGACGTATATCTTTAGTTTGCCTTTTTAGACCCTCTTCAATGGTGTTTCACATATCTATTGGCTACATGATTTTCAAGGAGTGCATAGGAGAGAATGTTTGCATCAACTAGCTTCACTCTTTAAACCCTCCATATCTATGTTTAGCCTCCTCAGCATCTATCGATACCTTATCCTTCGAAGCATATAGCTTAACCGCCCTAAACATCTTTAGGATGTCACTCCTCGAAACCTTTCTAAGAATAATATCGCACCCTTCTTAAGGACCAGGAGTACATCCCGGGGTTTGAGCCCCTCCCTATATTTAGCGGGAATAACGATCCTCCACTTATCATCAATCCAGCCAAAAATCTAAACACCATATATCAATAAAAATAGTGTGGAAAATCCATGAAACCGCTCATCTGTTTGGTCTTTGTATATTACAATTTATTACAATTATTATTTTAAAGGGAGATTAGAAGTGTGTTTCTTTTCTAACTGATTTAATTCCTAATTGCTAACAGCTGAAATAATCAATAATATGATTCCAGTTACAGACAGGGAGGTTAAAAAGTTGCTGGGAATGAGCCCTCCATGTAAAAATCAGAATTATATATCCTCGGAAAAACCCTAATTAATAAGGACAGTTAAATAACGTATTCCCCAAAAACTAGATGTATTCCTAGCGAGGGCTGGACATATAAGGGAGGTCTCGTCTTACCAATAGATATAATGTTAAAATTCATAATTAGTCTGTTGAAAATCTCTCCGAAGCTTGGATAATTAGCAGGAAGATAACCCCTATTAGCCTTTGCTTCCTTCGTTAACCAAGAAAAAGGATTTATTTATATTGCAAAATATTGGCCTTAACGCTTTATTTAATTAATAAATAATTGTAATCCCCTTATTCTATTAGAGAAAAATGGAGAGAAAAACTATTTCTATTGAGAGGGAGAAATTGGATAAAATATTAAAAAGCTTATCACAAATCGAGGATGCTCTAACACAGCTATACCTAGAGATAGCAAATCTATGTATAGAGGAAGATGAACCGACAGAAGAAGAAAAGAAGATCTTAGAAGAACATAAAGGTGAGGAGGAGGTTCCATTAGATACTGTATTAAAGGAGATTGAAGAGTCGCCATCCTAATAAATCCTTTCTCTCCAGTTAATATCTAGAATAACAACCTTCTTATTCTGAAAATCAACATAGTAAATAACTCTTAAATCTCCAATTCTTACCCTAAACATGTTTTCATACCCCTTTAACTTTTTAACATCATATTCTGCTATGGGAAGGGGAATCTTTTCAAGGAGTATAAGAAGCTCTCGAATCCTCATAACGTAAGATGGATTTGATCTATGAAGCTTCCGTAAGAAAGACCAGGCTGATTTTTTCAATACAACTCTAAAACTTCCCAACACGACCACCGAGTTTATCCTACCAGCTCTAATCATACATATTTATTGGAGGTATTTTTAGACTAGCTCTTTATCTATCAAATTTTATTTCAACGATTGATGAACTCAGAGAAGAGGAATAAAAGACGCTGACTTTAGATTTACATGTGTTAATTCCTTTCTGGGATGGCTAAAACAGGTTCTTAATAACTAAAGGGTTGATAGAAACGAGGAGCAGATAAAACTTTTTGCTAACTAAATGAAAAATATATATTCTGATGGTATATTGAATATCGCATATTCTTCCAGCATATTTTAAAAGGATGTTGGATAGGTGTCTCATATGACTTGGTATTATGTGGATAAGTTGATTATGACCCCTGGACCTACGGATATTCCTCTTAGAATTAGGTTGGCGATGATTAGAGAGGTTGTAAACCCTGATTTAGATC
>CAZGXJ010000016.1:0-11830 GCA_964529905.1 uncultured Nitrososphaeria archaeon | reverse complement strand
GTATATTGGAAGGGGAAGAGGGGATATGCCCTTCTAAACACCATTAAGGGCCATTTTAAGAATATGTTCATTGGTGTTACAAAGGGCTTCATATATAAACTTAAAGCATACTATATACATTTCCCTATGGATGTCTCGGTTGAAGGTGAATATATTGTAATTAAAAATTTTGTTGGTGAGAGAGGCTTGAGAAGGGCTAAAATTGTAGAGGGTGTTAAGGCTGAGGTAGTTAAGAAGGGAAGTGATATAGATATCATATTAAGGGGTGTTGATAAAGAAGCTGTTGGACAGACTGCAGCAAATATTATGCAAGCTACACGGGTTAAGAGTAAGGATCCACGTGTATTCCTAGATGGTATATATCTATATGAGAAGGGTGTTGAAGATGGTTAGAAGGAAACCTGAGTTGAGTGAGGAGGAGATAAGGCTTTTGGAGCTTAGAAGGGAGATGAATCGAAGAAGGCCAGATTTCATTAGGCAAGAGAGTTGGAGATATGTGAGAGTTAAGGAGAGTTGGAGGCGTCCAAGGGGGATAGACAGTAAAATGCGCCTTAAAAAGAAGGGGAAACCGCCCTTAGTCTCTATTGGATATAGGGGTCCGAGGCTTGTCAGGGGGAGACACCCAACTGGATATAAAGAGGTGTTAGTATATAATGTTAAGGATTTAGAGAAGATTGATCCGAGGAGGGAGGCTGCCAGGATAGCCTCCACTGTGGGGAGGAGGAAGAGGATGGAGATAATAATGAAGGCCGATGAGCTCGGTATCGTTGTATTGAATAGGAGGTTATAGAAATGGTTAATGTAAGGAATAAGAGGGCTTTAATAGCTAGATATCTTGGAGTAGGTGTTGATAGGATATGGATAGATCCAGAGGCTGTAGAAGATGTGATGGATATAGATACTAGGGAGGATGTAAAGATACTTTTAAGGAGGGGGGTTATAAAGGTTAAGAAGGTTAAGGGTCAGAAACATGTGGTTAAGAAGAGGAAGAGGGGGCCGGGTAGTAGGAAGGGGCCTAAGACGAGTAGATTGTCTAAGAAGGAGAGGTGGATGCAGAGGGTTAGGGCTCAGAGGAGGTTGTTGAGATATTTAAGGGATAAGGGGTTGATAACTAGGAAGCAGTATAGAATCCTATATATGAGGGTTAAAGGAGGTATGTTTAGGAGTAAGGCCCATCTACTTGAATATCTAAAGGAGAATATATGGAGGTCGTGATGGGATGGCTAAAGGACCTAAATATATAGTTAAATATAGGCGTCTAAGGGAGAGGAGGACTGACTATAAGTTGAGATATGTATTGGTTAAAAGTGGTAAACCCCAGTTTGTAGTGAGAAGGTCTTTACGATATATATATGTATCTATATCGAGGCCCAAAATAGGTGGGGATGAGACGATATTGACGGTCTCGTCGAGGAGGTTATTGGAATATGGATTCTATGGATTGAAGAATACCCCCGCTGCATATCTCACAGGCTATTTAGCTGGTAAAAAGGCTCTTGAGCTGGGTGTTAAGGAGGCTGTAATAAACCTTGGGTATGCATGGACTAAGAAGGCGAGTATACCCTTTGCAGCTGCCATGGGTGCTAGGGATGCAGGCCTAAATATACCAATTGGTGAGGAGAAGATTATAGATTGGAGTAGGATTAGGGGTGAGCATATTGCTAGTTATGCTAAGCTATTGAAGGAGGAGGATGAGGAGTTGTATAGAAGAAGATTTTCAAAGTATCTCGAGAAGGGTTTAAAACCAGAGGATCTACCCAAATATTTTGATGAGGTGTTAGATAAGATATCTGGAGGTGGTGGTGATGGCGAATAGAGTTGAACCTCCAGGTGAGGAATGGGTGCCAAAGACTAAGTTGGGTATGATGGTTAAACAAGGTTTAATATACTCATATATGGATATATTGAGGAATAATTACGTAGTTAAAGAACCTGAAATAATTAAGATGTTGGTCCCAAATCTTGAGTATGAGGTTTTAGAGGTTAGACTTGTCCAGAAGATGACAGACTCTGGTAGGAGGACAAAGTTTAGAGCGTTAGTTGTCGTAGGTAATAGAGATGGATTGATAGGTGTTGGTGTGGGGAAGGCTAGAGAGGTTCCCGAGGCTATTAATAAGGCTTTAAATAATGCGTTACTGAATTTAGCCCCTGTAAAGAGGGGTTGTGGAAGTTGGGAATGTGGGTGTGGGACAAACCATTCTATAGCACATGTATCTAAAGGTAGCTGGGGGAGTGTAGAGGTTACATTGAGGCCCGGTCCAAGGGGTTTAGGAATAGTTGCTGGGGAGACTGCTAAGAAGGTCATAGAATTAGCTGGTGTTGAGGATGTATGGGCAATAGCATTTGGGGAGACTAGGACACCTATATCATTTGCTATGGCGACATATGATGCACTAAGGAATACCTATGCATTGGTATATAAAGAGAGGAAGTGAATAGGTGGTGCTTAGGAATGGGTGCCTATATTGTGGTAAGGATTAGAGGAATTCCGGATGTGCGTTATGATATTAGGGAGACTCTAAAGAGGCTTCACCTCGTTAGAAAGTTTCATGCTACATTAGTTCCAGCATCTAAGGAATATATAGGTATGCTTAAAAAGGTAGAGAACTACGTCATGTATGGACCAATATCTAGAGACCTTTTCGCACAACTTCTTTTAAAAAGGGGTAGGTTAATTGGTAATAAGCCTCTAACTAAGGAATATGTTGAAGAAGTTACTGGGATGAAGTTTGACGAGGTTGTAGAATTGTTGCTTGAAGGTAAGCTTAAATTGAAGGATATTAAGGGGCTTAAACCAGTGTTTAGACTACATCCCCCAATAGGAGGCTTTAAAAAATCTATTAAGAAGCATGTGAGGGAAGGCGGTGAATTGGGATATAGGGAGGATATAGATACCGTAGTATCTAGAATGATTCCCTAAATTTCTATCCCTTCCAGATTGAATCAATATATGGATTGGATATACTATGCATTGATCTAGGAAGTCTATTTAAAAACTTTTAAAGGATTCAATGTTTTATATCACTTAGTTATTGATTTTAAATATAGTGTTATAGGTGGTGTAAGGTAATGCCACATAGGCTTCGGAAGACAAGATGGTTGAGGGGTAGTAGAACCCATGGATATGGAAGGGTTGGGCAGCATAGGAAATCTGGTGACAGAGGTGGATATGGTCTAGCTGGTCTCCGTAAGCATAAAAGATTTTATATGATGAAATATATGCCCAATCACTTTGGTAAACATGGTTTTGTCTCCCGTTTTCCTAGGAAGAGGTCCATTTCGGTCTCTGACCTAGAGAGTTTTTTGAATAGGGGTATAACTAAGATAAATCTTGTAGAGCTTGGATATGATAAACTGGTTTCTAAGGGTATGATCTCTAAGCCAGTTGAGGTTATTGTTAGAGAGGCTACAGAAAGGGCTATAGAGAAGATTGAAAGTGTGGGAGGGAAAGTTATCTTGGTTGGTGAGGGGTCGTAATTGAGTGCTGTAAAGATCTTTTTTAAGAGAATTGGAACGATCCTACCTGAAATTAAGAAGCCTGATAGGAAAGTGTCTTTGAGAAATAGGTTATTGTGGTCTCTATTAATCTTGGTTCTCTATATGATGATGGGGGGTATCCCACTATATGGGGTTTCAACCTCTCCAGATGACCCTTTTGCATCATTTAGAATAATCTTCGCATCATCTAGGGGGACATTACTAGAACTTGGTATAGGTCCAATTGTTACAGCTGGATTGATTATGCAGCTGTTAAAGGGGGCTGACATCATAAAATTTGATTTTACAGATCCTGAGGAGAGGGCTGTATTTACATCTGCAACTAAGTTTCTAACAATTATAGTTACGGTCGTCCAGGCAACTGCTCTAGTGATAAGTAATTATCTGGTATTTATTGAGACAAGCATAGGTGTTGTGGTGGTTACATATTTACAACTTATTATAGCCACAATATTGGTTATGCTTATGGATGAGATGATTCAGAAGGGCTGGGGAATTGGTAGTGGTATAAGTCTATTCATTGCTGCTGGGGTAGCTAGGACGATATTTATAAATCTATTCAGCCCAATCACGATTAGATTTGATACTGGTACTGAGCCATTCGGACTTATACCTCTAATAATTACAAAGATCTTTAGTGGGGATTATGGTAGGATACTAATTAGGGAAGGTAATTATCCATCCCTCCTAAGTTTCTTAATGACATTAGCTACAATATTTATAATTCTATATGCCGAAGGTGTTAGGATCGAGCTTCCCATATCCCATGCAAGGTATAGGGGGATTAGGAGCGTATACCCAGTTAAACTTCTATATGTATCGAATATCCCCATAATACTTGCATCTACATTGATTGGTGATCTCCAGATAATGGCTAACGTTATATGGTCTACATTGAATCCAAGCGGTACTGATCCATTGATAAACATGCTCGTCTATATGGAGACAACTGAGAATGGTGGTAGGATAATCAAGGGAGGTCTCCTATACTATTTAATAGGTCCTAGCGATTTATTCCAGGCTATGGAGGATCCGATACGGACTATAGTATTCATCGGTGTTATGACGCTCTTAGCCGTAATGTTTGCATATTTATGGGTTGAGGTGGGTGGATTATCTTCAGCATCTGTATCTCAGCAGTTGATAGATAGTGGTATGCAGGTTCCCGGATTTAGAAGGAGGGCCTATTCAGTTAACATACTTCTAAGTAAATATATTCCCGTTGTGACTATAATTGGCGGGATTTTCGTAGGTGTTATAGCTGCTGTTTCTCAAATATTGGGTGTATTTGGTGGTGGGATGGGTATCCTGTTAATGATCGATATCCTAATGAATCTATATCAACTACTTTTGAGGGAGCAGATAGAGGAATACTATCCAATTATTACTAGGCTTATAAAGGTGTAGTTGGATGCCCGCCATCGCAATTATTGTTGGGGTTCCAGGTGTAGGTAAGACCACCGTTTTAAATGAGACGGCTAAGATACTCAGATCTAGGGGATATAGCGTTGAAATAGTTAACTATGGGGACATAATGCTTAAAAAGGCTTTAGATCTTAAACTTGTGGATAATAGGGATGAGATGAGGAAGTTGCCAGTAAGTAAACAGCTGTATCTCCAGAGAGTTGCAGCTGAATGGATTAGTAAGAGATCTGAGGAGGTTGACTTAATCCTTCTTGATACACACCTATTTATTAGGACTAGGAGAGGGCGTTGGCCGGGTATAAGTGAGAATAATATGCCTTATTTGAAGAGTGTAAAACAACTTGTCTTGATAGAGGCTGATCCAATGGATATAAGTAGGAGGAGGATGAGGGATAAAACTAGGATTAGAAGTGACTATGGAATGGATGTTAAGGAGATAGAGGAGGATCAGATGTATAATAGATACTTCTCTACATCGATATCTATAAGATATGGCTGTCCCGTATATATTCTTGAAAATAGGGAGAATATGTTGGAGGAAGCCGTAAATGAGCTTAGCCAGGTTCTTGAGCGGGTTATTCTTGATGGTGATAAGTGATGCTTCTTGATACTCCATTGATGGCGATGGCCATAATATTTCTATCAGCTATTCTAACCAATATAGTCAATACAATCGTAAGTCTAAAATTCGTCTATACCCCGGATTATATTGAGAAGAGGCGGCGTGTCGCTAAGCTTAGGGAGGAATATAATCAGATTAGGAGGTCTGGGGATGAGAAGCAATTGAAGAAGATGGAGCAGAAGTTGAATGCTATTAGGAAGATAGAGAGTGAACTAATGTTTAAAAGTTTTAGGACGTTCGGTGTAACTATAGTTGTATTCTATGCCATATTCTGGGTATTAAACAATTTATATGGGAAGTATGGAAACTTCATATATTTACCATATATTCTCCCATTTGTAGGATCCAGTATGAATTTTCTAAGTTGGTATATCTTTTCATCTATCGTTATTGGAATTATTCTAAGGAAATTTATATATCCACAGATCTGATATGGATAATGTTTTGAATAGATACATCTAAGCTATTTTAAATTATCCTTAGATGATTTGAATATATTATGAAAGATTTGATAATTACGGTTTCAGGTGTTCATGGAGTAGGGAAATCAACTCTTTCAAAATATATTTCAAGTAAGTATGGATTTAAACGGGTATCGTCTGGGGAGCTCTTTAGGATGATTGCTAGTGAGAAGGGAATATCTCTAGAGGAGCTATCTTCTATTGCTGAGAAGGACCCGACTATAGATAGGATGATTGATGAGCGTATGCGTAGGGAGTGTTCCTCTGGTGGGTGTGTAGGAGATGGTCTATTAGCTGGCTGGATGCTTAAAGATGTAGCCCATATAAAGATCTGGCTTAAATGTCCATTGGAGATTAGAGTTAGAAGGATTGCTGAGAGGGAAGGCCGTGAATATTCAGAGGTATATAGGGAAACACTTATAAGGGAGGAGAGTGAGTTTAGGAGGTTTAAAAGGTTCTATGGAATAGATGTAGATGATTTAAGCATATATGACTTCATATTTGATACTTCAAAGATTAAGCTGGATACTCTCTATAAAATAATTGATTTAATTATTGAAGATCAGATGGGGGATGAATGATATGGATGAAAAAGAACTATATGAAATGTTTAAATGGTTCAATATAAAGATGGACTTCGTAATTGTAGATGAAGATACGGATTTAGATGCGGGTATACATCCATTGGACCGTCCAACTGAACTATATCTAAATTATGGTGTTATAAACTTGGATAAGCCTAGGGGGCCAACTAGTCATCAAATAGCTACATGGGTTAAGAGAGTTCTTGAAGTTTCTAAAGCTGGGCATGGGGGAACCCTTGACCCTGGTGTATCGGGTGTCCTACCAATAGGGATTAATAGGGCCACCCCAGCTATGAGATTCATCGTAGGCTCCCGTAAAAAATATGTTGGTATTATACGGCTTCATGGGAATGTGGATGAAGATGTCTTGATGAAAGTTATAAAATTATTTAGTAGGGGTAGGATATATCAAAAACCTCCATTTAGAAGTTCGGTTAGGAGGAAGTTGAGGACTAGGGAAATATATAGCTTTGAGGTTTTGGAGCGGGAGGGAAGGGATATCCTCTTTAGAATAGAATGCGAATCTGGCTTTTATGTAAGGAAATTGGCGCATGATATTGGGTTGATATTGGGTATTGGAGCCCACCTAGATGAGTTGAGACGTGTTGCTGCGGGGCCATTCAGTGAGGAATATAACCTTGTTTCTCTCTACGATTTAGCAGCCGCTAAGGAGCTACTAGATAGGGGTGACGATACATTAATTAGGAGGGTTGTCCTACCATATGAATATATATTTAGAGATATTCCCAAGATAATTTTAAAGGATTCAGCAGTAGCATCCATAACATACGGGGCCCAACTGAAGAGACCGGGAATATTCGCTATAAGCGGAGATTTTAAGAGAGGGGATGTAGTTGCGTTATTTACAAAGAGGGGTGAACTAGTTGCGGCAGTTAAAACTCTGTATTCTAAAGATGAGGTTCTTAATATGGAGAAAGGCCAAGTTACCGAAACTTTAAGAGTATTCATGGAGAGGGATCTCTATCCAAAAATGTGGATTAAATAATACCATTTCATTGATTCAATATTTTTAATTGAGAGACTCTATAACTTTCAAGTGGTATTGTGCCGGGATGCCCGAGTGGACTAAGGGGTCGAGGTTAATCCGCCTAGGCCTGGAGCCCCTGACGGAGAGCCGATGGGGCTCTGCCCCGCGTGGGTTCGAATCCCACTCCCGGCGCTATATCTCTATTTAATTATAATTGGATATCTACCGCTTTTCTCAATAGATTTTATGTATTCAACGGGTCTTCCAACATCTATCCTCAACTCATTATCTATCTTAATCGCAATTACTTTATAATTCCTCATTAATAGATTCTTTACAGCATCTATAAGCTCCCATCCCCTCTTTTCCTTATCAATCATCTCCATCTCATCTAACAAGTCTTTTGTCGCAATATAAATTGCGGTTATGGCTAGATTCGTTGGTGGAATATCGGGTTTCTCCATCAGATCAGATACATGGTATATCCCATCCGTTATCTCATATCCAGTTATTACTCCATAATGCCTTGGATCCTCCACTTCCTCTACATAGAATGATATATCAGCGTTAAATTTTCTCCAAAACCTATATAAGTCCAAAATATAGTTTGTATCCCCAATATCAATTATATAGTCATCTCCTGGATGAATTATGAAATTTCCATCTATATAATTTTTTGCTCTAAATACAGCATCCCCAAATCCTCTAGGCTCCTCCTGATATATAGTTATCAAATCTATATCCTCTAATAAGTTGTAGAATTCCTCTAATATCTCCGTCTCCAACTCCCTATTTCCTTTACTTCTAAGGAATGTTAAATAGTCATAGTCAATGGAGAAATAATTTTTAATTGATTCTTTGTTTCGTGAGATTACCAGTATATATTTCCTTATCCCAGCCTCATATAATTTTAAAAAAATTAAATGTAGTATTGGGATTAACACAGTATTATCCCTATATTTAGCTGGGAGGGGTAATAATTCCTTAGGTAAGGCCTTTGTCATGGGTAGCATTCGTGTCCCAAGACCTGCAACTGGGATTACTGCAGCATCTACTTCCTTCATATTCAATACATCCCATAAATAAGTTTATTAACTATAGAATCAATTTATGATTGTCCCACGGCGAAATCATTACATAGTAAGTTATAGAGCCCCGGGCGGGATTTGAACCCGCGACCTCCGGCTTTTTAGTTTGGTAATACCAAGCCGGCGCTCTACCGCTAAGCTACCGGGGCAAATTTTAATATGGTATATTAAAATATCTGATTAAAATATTTAGAATCTTTTTAATGCATTAAATAGATAACATAGACGTTAACTATAAATTAAATCAATTTCAACTTCTGAGAAATTGGATCTAAGTCTATTTAATATACGATGTTCTTTATCTTCCTCCATATCTTATCTCCCTTATAATGTATCACCTTGATAACTTTTCCTCTATTCATACCTGCTATCTCGCTACTCGAATACAAAGAGATCCCTATTGCTAGGCATGTATCACCATATCTAATACATACTATTCTATCCCTATCAAAACTATCCAGATGATTTATACCTGGAGCCATTAAATCAGCTCCCCTTAAAACTGCCTTAGCGGCTCCCTCATCAATTGATACACTAGGAACATCCAAAAAGCAATTAATCGACTCTATAAATGGAAAATAAATTCTATCCCTAAGTATTAATACAATCTTACAGTTACTAACAGTAAAAATGAAAAATTTCAAATCAGATTCCTCATCATACACTACATAGACCTCTTTAAACTCATTTTCGCGAGGCTTCAACCCCATATCCTCAATAAACCTGAGAATCCTCCTAGCCTTCTTAAAACTCACAGGCTGTTTATTAACCATCACAACCACTAACAAAAGAATATTGATATATCACCACATCAAAAAATATAAATTAAAAGGATGAAAAAATAATAATAGCAAAGTATTGGGGCCGTAGCTCAGCCTGGGAGAGCAAATAATTTAATATAATAGGATGGTCACTAACGTATAAACAGACGAGTAGCAGATTAGTTCTAATTTGTAGTTGGTAAAGAGTCCAATGAAAGATTTGAGCATCATCTCATTATTATTAGGAGGATAAGATATGGGGTTGGTAAAAAGGGAGGAGGGGTTGTGATTTATTTAATTGGGTTGTCGGCTCTCTCCAGTATATTTCTTATATGCTCTGGAATATCATCCCTCTTCAACACCTTTATAGTCGGCCCTACCCTACTAAGAAAAGGCTCAGCTCTGCATACCCACATAAACCTATCTCTATCCTTAACCATTACACCTCTAATCACATGAATCCTTCCACCCTTTTTAACTGCGAAGCGTGGTTTTATCCCTAGTCTTCTTAGTAAATATGCAGAGTATGAAACCAAGAACCAATGCTTCGTTTTTCGAAATATTATGTAACATCTCTTTCCTTTATTTGTAAAACTGCCATCTCCGTCGATTAGCCCTAGAAGAAATGCTCTAGCATTTAGCATATTATCCTTACTAACCCTAATGATGAACTTAAAATTATTTTTTAGCTGGTGAAGCGCCAAACCTAAAGATTTATCATAAATCCTTATCCTATGGCAGTCTGCATTATACGCCCTAAAAATACCATATGTCCTTCCAATAATCTTAAATACTACATTATTTACTCTTTCTAAAAATATTTTCTCCCCAGTTATCTCAATGTATTTAAACCTGCCATTATGAAAATAGATACATCCATCAGTAATGACTGCACCGTATAGATATAGTAGATATGGAAGCTTTTCGGGGTCATTAAGCAGTTCCAAGTAATCTCTTTTGTATTTCTTCATCTTAGTGACGATTTCACTAAAATATTTTACCATAATAGTCTCATTATCTTTTGGCCTCTTACCCCGCTTCACCCATTCTCTTACGGTGTGTCTAGGGATTCCAGTTACTCTACATATTTCAGCTACTTTATAACCCTTTCTATATAGCTCTCTCACCTTATAATATTCTTTTAAACTATACCTCCTCTCTTGGCCTAAATACTTTTTATATCCCGCTCCATATAGTAGCCAATCTTTCAGAGTCCATATTGGAATGTCAAGCATCTCACTTATTTCTTTTATTGAGTATCCTTTGCTGTATAGCTCCTTCGCCTTCAGATATATCTCTCTACTGTATTTTCCACCCACCTCTTCTGGGGGCTCTGGGGATGAGGAGGGTGTAACTCCATGGCCTCCCATGTGGACCCCCTAAATCATTTAGCCTCTCTCCTCCATATGGAAGGCCTACTTAAATTATTGGTTGGTTCATCGGGCATCCTCCCCAAGAATAGGGATGGGGAGATCCACCATTTAGGCGGGAAGCCCTTACCATATTCTCTGCTTATCTCTAGATGTTTTACCCCCCATTCCATAGGGATGGAATAGCCATCCCTATGGTTGTTCACCTACATAGCATCCTTTCCCACTATGCAGGACCAACCCACTAAATAAGCATATTAACATTTATAAAGAGATAGAACCAAGTGAAAATAAACAAACAAAAACAAACATAATAAGAATGGAATTTCCTATCTATAGAATATTTACCCCAATCCTCCAACTACCAAAACTAAAAATATATAAACAACATCCAGCAATTAATATCTCCCAGGGCCGTAGCTCAGCCTGGGAGAGCACCCGGCTGAAGATATATTTGGTCACCGGGGTGTCGTGGGTTCAAATCCCACCGGCCCCACGTAGCTTAATATTTTCATGTATTTTTTAATTAAAAATGGATTTTATCTGGATTTAAATTTTATGAGTTTCGTATTTTTGTAGGGATGTGGAAAGTGGATGGTCTGGTTGATTCTCTATGTTTTCCACAGATATTTAGTCACTATTTATGGTAAAAAGTAAGATAAGTATATTTGGTTAAATGCCGCCGGCGGGGTTCGAACCCGCGTCCTCCCGGTATCTCATACATCATCCTTATGTCAGTGCTCATAATCCGTTGATTATGAGCCGGGCGCTCCTCCACTGAGCTACGGCGGCTATATCACCATTAATTAGAAAATGTTATGCATCAGTTTATTAATTTTAGTGGGCTCTGTCTGACTGCCCAAAAATCACATCTATTCATTTATTGCTCCAGTTCATCATCGCCTCTCACCACTATTTTCGATTGGTGATCCAAATGTTTATCAAGTATGCAACCTAAAATATTTTATCATACGTTTTTAAGGTTGATGTGTTTATTGTGGTGGACCCGCCGGGAATTGAACCCGGGACCTCC
>CAZGXJ010000015.1:0-11851 GCA_964529905.1 uncultured Nitrososphaeria archaeon | reverse complement strand
CTTATCCTAGCCTCAGGATTTATAGATGACTCTCCAAGCCTCCTCCTTAGAGCCTGGAATGCTGGATTCGGAGGTATAACGACAAAGAGTATTACAATGGAACCTAGAAAGGGGTATCATCCACCAGTTGTTGCTCAGCTAAGATGTGGGTATTTAAATGCGATAGGATTAGCTAATCCAGGTGCAGATAAAATTCCATATCTACTCTCTAAACTACCCGAGGACGCCTTTATAATTTTAAGTATAGCTGGCTCAACACCAGAAGATTTCCAATATGTAGCAAGATACTCTAATGACCCAAGGATTAAACTTGTCGAGCTTAATCTAAGCTGTCCACATGTTAAGGGTATGGGTATGGATATTCTCCATGATATAAACTATTCATTGGAGATCCTTGAAGCTGTAAGGTCTAACACAGATAAGCCTATATTCCTTAAACTTGGGTTGAGCGATACATATCTAAAACTTGTTTCAAGGGCTTTGGATAGAGGGGCTTCAGGCTTCACAATTATGAATACTATTAGGGGTATGGCAATAGACATATCATCCCGTAAACCCATACTATCAAACATATATGGTGGTTTGAGTGGGCCCGCCATACATCCTATAGCTATTAGGATGGTCTATGAAGTCTATGAATCGTATGGAGAGATACCCATAATCGGCGTTGGAGGAGTTGAGAGCTGGGAGGATATAATTGAATTTATGTTGGCAGGTGCAACAGCAGTCGGAATCGGCTCATATTTATTTAATAGGAAGGTTGAGACAGTTAAAAATCTGTTGGAAGGCATAACGAAATACCTAATTGATAACGGAATTCCCGATATTTATAGCTTAGTCGGGGCTGGACATAGGAGGTAGCTATATTAGACCAGCTATCATTAAACCTGTAAATAGTAATGCTAAGGTAGGGCTAGATATCTTAAAGCTTCTCCACGCTGTATCCTTATCGAATCTACGGAGTAATATAGCTACCGCATATAATAAAAGGAGGATGGATATAACAGCTGAGATTATGTAGCTTAATGCAGTTATATAGAATATTGATATAAATATTGAGATTACAGTCAATAGATAGAAAATTATAATCATATTTCTAGTATATTCATCACTCTTAACTACTGGGAGCATAGGTAGATCAACTAATTTATACTCCTCCTTAACCCTATATGCTAAGCTCCAGAAATGTCCAGGTGTCCATAGGAAAACAATGGTTGCTAGTAGAACTGGTTCAATGCTTAAATAATCTTTAGCTGCTAACCACCCTGTAATAGCGGGCATTGAGCCTGCAAAACCTCCTATTACGGTATTCCATATTGTCCTCCTCTTTAGGTAGATTGTATAGGCTATTACATAGTAGAGACCACCAATTAGAGCAGCCAATCCAGCATATAATCCGAAGAATATTGTAAATATTATAGACCCTATGATTAACCATATAATCCCAATTACTAAAGCCTTTCTAGGAGGTATTGCACCTCTTGGTATGGGCCTGTTCCTAGTCCTCCTCATCATCCTATCTAAATCCTTATCTATAACACTATTGATTGCATTAGACCCAAATACTGCAAATATTCCACCAATTAAGAATATGATTATCTTTATTAAATCGACTCTAGTCTCGGCGAAAATATATGTAGTTATGGCCGTATATATTAGGAGCCAGGCTATCCTCGGTTTTCCAAGTTCTATATACTCCCTCATGGTCTTCACAATCTATGGATGATGGATACAGTCAAGACCGATATGCCGAAGGTTAGTGTGGCGATCGCTAGATGGGTCGCTGATAAGAATTGGTTTAAATGTGTATTAACCACAAACATCCCCAGTATTATCTGTATAAGAAGTAAGGCATCAGTAGCTAATATGGCCAGTTTAGCTAAATTACTATCTCTATAAACTTTTAAGACGGTTATGGTGGCTATCAAGGCGATTAAGCCTGTTAACATAGCTATAATTCTATGGAAATACTCTAGGAATACCTGTATATCTGTAAATAGGTTTGGAGGTATTAAATATCCATTACAAAGGGGCCAATCAGGTCCACATCCCAAGCCTGCTCCCATTGCTCGGACATATCCACCCCATGCAATGGCTAGGAATATCATTATTGAGTATAACAGTGTAAGTATCTTAGCATATCCCCTTCCATCCATTTCTATCCACTTTTTATAACAATGTTATTAAAATTCAATATAAGGATTTCATATATAATTATATTCCATAGTCATTACATCTGGTGCCTATAATGGTGTTATATACTAGGAAGGGAGATGAGGGGGAGACCTTCTGCAATATATTTGGAGGTAGGGTTCCTAAAGACCATATAGCTATAGAATTTCTAGGTACATTAGATGAAGCCAATTCCTGTATTGGAGTTGCCATTTCATATATCGATGAGGATGATATCAAGAATGAATTGGTTGAGCTCCAGAGACTATTATTTAGGATCGGCTTTACAGTTTCGGGTAAGAAATCCATATATGAAGATGATTTGACTAGGTTGGAGAAGGCAATAGATAAATATTATTCAGAGGCCCCTCTAAAATACTTCATCCTGCCTATGGGAGACGAAGCTATATCACATCTCCATTTAGCTAGGACGATTGTTAGGAGGGCTGAGAGGCGTTTCATAACATTATCTAGGGAGGTAGAAATTAATGAAAAATCGTTGATTATGAAGATTCTCAATAGGATTAGTGACTATATATTTGCTTTGATCCTATACCTTGGAAAGGTTAGAGGAGTTAGATTTGAGCCCGCTGTGAAGAAGGATGAGTGAGGAGTATTCGGTTGATAGCCTAGATAGGGGACTTAGGCTCCCAATCCTTTACAATGCTATTTCATCCATATTCACATTAATAGTTACATTGATATATCTCACCGTCTTGGCTAGAATCCTAAACCCAGATCTATTCCTAATTTACTCCAGTATATATACCCTCTATGTATTCACCACCTCACTATCTACTAGGGTTGTTCAATGGGCTGCCAGGGATTACGTTAGGCGGGGGGAAAACTCATTAAGAGATTTCTCTAGCCTATTCTGGTTCTCTGTCTCCATATCCACAATTATAAACCCATCAATAATAATATTGATACTATATCCATTCACATCGATTTACCTCCATATCTTCATACTGTATTCCTTCACCGCAGCACTATTCCAATATGTAATAAATCTAATTGCATTGATTTCTCCCAGATACTATAACTCTATATTCCTCTTCAGCATCTCTACCAGGCTTATATGGGTACTATCCTTCCTCTATCTATTCAATGTCAAGGGATATATCATACCCTTGATGGGTGAGTCTATAGGTTTCCTATTGGCATCAATCATAGGAATAACCATTAACAAGGGTAAGATAAATTACAGATTATTTATACCAAATAGATTCAATCCTAGATATATCATAAGAATGTTTAAACTAAGCATAATTAACTATCTAAATATGTTTAGGGGGAACCTACCCAATATCCACTATTTCATAGCGTATTCAGCCGGGTTATCCACATTAGTAATAAATTCCTTATGGATCGTATATAGATTGGTTGGATGGGGTGCAACATTCTTCCGAGGGTTCTTCGTAGTAATATATTCAAGACAGTTCTATAATAGGTTGGGAGAATCAGATTTCTCTGAATATGTTAATATAATATCTTACATATTAATTCCAGGGATTATATATACAATACCAATTCACAGAGCCATTATCTCATTCTTCAATCCGAAATATATTGACTACTCCTATCTACTCCCGATATCCATTCTATTGATATTTCTTGAGGTGATAAGGATAACATTGCTGAGGATATCTTTCGGCTTGGAGGATATAGACAGAAAATATTTCGAATCTCTAAGCATATCCGCTATATTTAATAGTATTTTTTGGAGGTCTTCCTATATACAACTAAGAAACCTGATTTTATTCTCTTCTTCATTATTCATCCTCCTTTTCATCCTTAATTCGATGGGTTTCTCTGGATATACGCCTATCACAATTCTATCTATATACATAGTTGAAGTTGTAATAGATGTCGTTAACATGTATATCTCACTAGGTAAATATGTATCTCTATCAATAGATATTAGGAATATGTTTTACTTTATTATTGCTTCACTTCCCGGCCTATTCTACCTCCATATATTTAAAGTAGGCGATTTGGTTGTTAGCGATATATTTACAGACTCTATCCCCCTACTAATCCAACTTTCTTTAGCATATGCAATATACTTCATCTTATCACTATCCATTCCGTGGGTTAGGAGGGATCTTAAGAGCCTAATAGATTTCATATTTACCCGTCTATTTGCCCGCTGATAATCTAGGTGGATATCTGTCTGGCATGACCCATCTAAATCTACCATGTTCATCTTCCACAACTATATAGAATCCCAATAAATTAATCTCAAATTCCTCAGGCGCCTTAAATTTAAAGACGATGTTCTTAATCTCTCCTTTCGCTATGTGGATGCTATAGACCCTACCCTTATATATTTCATCTGGGAAGAGCACTAGATCTTTATATACATATATCGTTAAGGATCCCTCAAAATCGTCATATCTACTGGTAAGTAGTACTGAGACATATACTGTATCACCCGGAGATACTTCGCCTATCTTCTTATCATCCCTCCACCAACTCACTGATAATATTTCCGGAACCCCATTTGGTATCCTAACCTTCTCTCCCAATAGATAGGACTTTAAAACTCTATTCATACTTACGTCAAATCCATAGGAGAATGTCTTATATGAGGGGATAGAAGCGATTCTGAGATATACATATCCATTTATATATACATGTAGGAATCCCTGAAAAAAATATAATTGGTTTATAAACTCGGTGTCATTCTTAATCGGGATTTTAATAACGATTCTAAATGATTCACTATCTCCAGGTCTATATACGTCTCCAATTACGATTTGTCCGACTAGATTTATCAATCCATTTACATATACCCGATAATATATTCCTCCAATATATACAGGCATTACACCACTATTAGATATGTTAACGATTAATACTAGATTTAACGTATTTACAAGATTTACGAGATCTATATATGGAGTTGTATTGAGGAATAGCTTATAAATCTCAAAATTAACTAGATAGTCTGGATTTATCGATAGTGCCGGGTCATCTGTATATATAGGTCCAAAAGATAGGTTTAGGTTTTCATAGGTATAGAATAGTGGGGCGAAAGATAGTATTGAGAAAATTATGAAAATCGAATAATGTATAATCCTATTCACAATACTCATATTTAGACAATCTATATATTTTATTTTTTACAAATTTGATTTAAAAATTTCGTTATTTTCCACTTTCCCTGATACATTTAGACCTTTCTATCCGTATAATCCTCTCTCCTCCTTCTCCTCTCCCTTTCTCTTCTTCTCTTCATATTCCTCGGCATACTTCTTCAATTCATTCTCCATAGTGGCTACAACCCTAGTTAATAGGTCTCTCTGCATACTTAGAAATCCAATCAAATCTCTAGAACTTATTATACCTATCAATTTACCAAATTTATTAACTACAGGCACCCTCCTAACCCCAAATTTAATCATTATTGCAGCTACCTGTTCTAGGGTGGCCTCCGCCGGGACAAAGTATACGTTCTCAGTCATTATATCTCCAGCCCTAACCTTAGCTGGGTCCAATTCCCTAGCCACAACCCTAGTAACTATATCCCTATATGTAATAATACCCTTGATATTTCTATCTCTATCAACAATTATGACCGCTCCAGCTTCGTTCTCCTCCATGGTTT
This sequence comes from uncultured Nitrososphaeria archaeon, assembly GCA_964529905.1. Lineage (GTDB taxonomy): Archaea > Thermoproteota > Nitrososphaeria > Geothermarchaeales > JDFR-13 > SZUA-1514. Next base: position 6,069 of record CAZGXJ010000015.1, on the reverse strand, counting down.
TAGCCACTTCCTTTATAGTCATATCTGGATTCACTGAGACGGGGGAATCCATAATGTCATACGCCCTAATACCCATTATCTGGGATAAGTAGGCATATAGCTTCTTATTTATCTCCGATAAACCGAGGTCAGGCCTACTACTCATTCCAAAGATATTGATAGCTAGGTGAATAAATAAATCGAATCGTTATAAGATATGAATCGAGATGTCTAGTCTACTATAAATCTAGCCAAATGAATAGCAGATATAGATGGTATATCACTAAACATAATGATATCCTAACCTAATATACATTATATAGAATCCAGAAACCGAACAGAGTCTTCACAATGATAAAGAGCATCCTTAAATAATCCCAACATTCCCTTCATTCAAATCACTAATTTAACGAGGAAGATTAGAGGTGTTCCTCCTAATCTTAAGCATATACCTCTCCTAAACCCATATTTGAGGAATCATCTAAGCAATCAAAATAATTTATCTATACTAATTCATTCCATAACTTCTCAACCTCAATAGATTCATCAGATCGGAGGAAATTATCAATAAGGATACTCAAAGACTTCAAAAATATCCGTGACCTAGTTTCTACTACAATATCTATCAAATTTTTAAAATGTAGTGATTGGGGGCCTCTCTAACCATAAGAAAGGGAGGGATATCAATAATGATTTGATAAAAACCAATCAGAATCTAATTCCTAAATCAAAAGGTATTAAATGTATAAAATGATGTTATATTGATTGGGATGATGAATACCTCCGAAACAGATATGTGAAGAGAAGGCATTTGACTGACCACTAAAAAAGGATGGTCTATCATCTCTATGATATTGATATCCTTATGGATAATATTGGCAGTCCTGCTTATAGAGGGTCTACGATATCAATAAATCTCTATGGTAAGTATGGTAAACTTTCTTTCCATATTATTTAGATATTCTTTAGATCCTACACACATTTTTAATTCCGTAGGTATTCTAAGAATGTAGTGCCGATGTATAATAGGATTTTACGTTCTTCATCTAAAGTAGCTATTCTTCGTTTATAGCATGTTCGACATATTATGTGATGTCCTAGTTGAATTTTTATGGCTTCCTAAATATTCAGGGCTTATATCCCTGAATATGTGCTGGACATACTTATGGGGTCTGAGTATTACTCAATATATTCGAAGATATACTTTGTGGGCGAGTCCCAAGCCTTACTTCATACTTCTCTGAGACTTCGGTTATATTGCTTATATTTCAAATATGAAAAAGGAAATCTTGTTGGCTAAATACTGACGCTCTAATATACATTCCTATCTTACATACTATAGCCGTAAATGGCTATCAAATGTTTGAATAAATGGAACTTTAATGCTGGAGAGCTTTGAGGAGGTTTTCTGGGGTCTCCAAAACATAATTAATATTGTTATATGAAAGTATGGCTCTAATGATATTTTTATTTATGAATCTAAGGGGAGGGTATGGTAAGGGCTTACTTCTTACCTGGGGGGTGGCATTTGTCCTGGTGGAGGTACTTGGATTAATACTGGTTTATCTAACTTATAGTAGCGGCTTACCCATGATATACTCCATATTCTTTAGAGACGTATTAGTGACATCTCTTAGATTCCCAATACTAGAATTTATTATATATCACATTAGTGGATTGAGTCTAAGAAATACCCTTGCTAAGCCACTCCCAGGAGTGAGAGAAATAAAGATGATATTTATTGGTGTAATATTCATAGCTATAATTGACTATTTAATAGCTATTGTAGTTAATGGGACATATAGCCCACAGTTGGCAGACTATCAATACTACATGATAAATAATGCAATGTGGTTCTATCCCTTTAGAATTGCCTACTATCTTTCAGAGATAACGGTTATGAACTACATGTATATTCTATCAAAGAATGTTTGGAGAATACTTGAGCCACCAATAACAAGTGGAACAATATTTCTCATAATTGTATGGGCTCTTCCACACCTCATAACTAAAAACATGGCTGTAGCTTTATACGCAACCATATTAACGGTGATATTATATGCCGAATATGAATATACAGGCTCACCTCTCACTCCAGTCATCCTCTGGTTCGCATCATTGATCATATGACCATAAGCTTAGAGTCGCACAACAAGATAAATTATTCAGTGATATTTGAGATGATATAGTGATTATAAAGACATAATATCATATTGGATAGTTTTATAGAACATATTGGAAAATGAAAAGTAGTTGTATAAACCAACTGAAAAAGGTATTTAAATTGATTCTTTCTTAATTTTATGGAAGTGATAAGACTACTTGGTCTTATGGATAATTACTAATAGACTGAGATTAGTATGGGTTACCCACAGTATTTCATGGAAATGTTAAGATGTAGGTATAACACCATTATACCCCTAAAAATTTTTAGCAATTTTATCCTAGAAATATGGATAGGCATTTTTAAATGCACACCTTCAAATTGTTTCAATCTATGATTTCAAATCTTATATTGGGCTCTATCTCCTTTATGTATTTAAAATGCTTATCTCTGGTAATTAATCTATAGCTATTGTTTAATGCGATAGCCGCAATGACTAAATCGACAGCTGGAAGTGGTTTACCGATCTTCCTTAATTTTGTCTGCCATTTTATAGCGAGTAGATAATCTTCTCTTGAAGGATATATTACCTCATCTACCCTCTTAATGGATGGGGGATATTCAATAGCGGTATAGATAGTTATTTTTCCTGGTAACCTCTCCAATCTATCCTCAATGATATATTTTATTACTATGCTCGTATCTAATAGGTTAGTCTCCTCCACTCCATATTCACCATTTCTTTATAAAGTTTATACTCAGTCTCAGGATCAAGAGGCTCTAACTCACGTGGATCAACACCCATCTTTATAAGTCTCTCCATCAGCTTAGAAGTAGGCTCTCTCTTCTCCATCTCTTCAATCTTAGATAGATAATCCTCAATACTTCTCCTTATTATCTCACTCCAATTCACCCACCTATATCTCCTCATCCTATCTATGAGATCTTCAGGAAGTCTTACTGTAAAGTTTCTCATACATATTTATATGCACATATGTATATATAAATATTTACATGTAAGTATGCACATATATGGATGGGGTTTTTACAGCTTTTATTATTTGGTTCAGCTAGATATGTTGTAACGATCGATCTAAGGATATAATTGTTACGGCGCGTTTAATTGTTATTTTTCTACATCTGGTAATAAATATCATTTGATAAAATAGTCATGTTTTTATGGAGATTTCACATATCACAAATTACAGCTAGATAGGTTATCCCATCCATGATCTACCTAGCTCAGTTTTTATCATTATTCTTCATCTTCTCCCGTAATTGATAAGATATCGTTGCTTATCATTACTCCTTCATATAAGACTTATGAAGGTCTGACTCTATGTTTTAGAGAAACTTGATGCCAGGAGTATCTCCCTTCACCTAAGTTAAATATAGATACATGGTATGACTTATTGGATCTATAAACTTAATAGTGATGTTGTGTGGAACATGGTACCACCTCTTAGAAATATATATTAGTTCATATAAAACGGGAATGTGTGTATAAGACTTATATCTATTCAAAATCCTCTTCAATTTGATGAGGGTAACGCCTTAATATATACTAATATTCTCCCTCTCGTAGACTGGTCAAATGATTAACACTATTTAAGACATATTTCTAAGGGATGAAATTTTGATATGTCTTAGAATCTTTAAAGGTCAGTATCTCTAACCACTCTTAAAGCAATTTAAAAAATTATTTGTTATATTTTATGTTTAATGTTTACCTCAGAAGGTTGATATAATGATTGAAGTTTTTACTGAGTTTATACATAAGTATGTGTTTCAGGAGGCAGGTATAGATGCCGATCAGGGGATTGGAGGCCTGCTTTCATCATACTTAAATACATTTCTTCCATTACTTATCTTGATTTTACTGGGGGTTATATTAGGTCTTATAGTTGACCGGATATCTAGGGACAGGGTTATCACGTTATTCAAGGGTAATTGGGTCGTTCTGTTCTACGAGGATATAGATAAAAATGGGTTGAATGAGGCTTATTTAGGTAAGATTAGGATCCCCCCTAGATCCGAAGGAGCCTTTGAGTTAGACTACTCTATAAAGGCTATCGAGAATCCAGTCAAATTAATCGCATATTGGAAGAGGGTTTATAGAACAACTAAGAAGGAGAAGTATCTCGAACGGGCCAGAGAATTATATAGTGAATTATATAGGGAAGGTAAAATAGATATCCCCTTTGAAAAGATTAAATATGACCCATTTTCAGAGCCTTCAGAGGCATCTAAAAAGATCTATAAGCAGAACATCAAGGATATCTATGCAATAGTAAGGTTCGAGGAATATATGAGTGAAGAGGAGTTAAAGAGGAAGAGGAGGGAGTTGGAAAAGATATTTCACCCTGGACCTTTAAGAAGGTTTAAGAGGGCCTCAGCTAACTTCCTCTCCCTAGTAAAAGATAAACTTAAAGCTGCCCTTGGAATACTTACATCTACAATAGCTAAGGTGGCGCCTCTCACACCTGATATATCAAAGGAGATGCAGAAATATGGTGAAGCGGCAATAGGTAAGGTGGGCTCCTATGAAGCTATCCTCGAAAATAGTATAGGTAAATTGGTTAAGGTCCAAGTAAATGATGTGGATAAGACTATTAGATACTATAATGGCGTATTAAGGGAATATTCCCAAAACTTTATAGCAGTATATAATGTAGATTTCCCAATTGATGAAGAGGCGATATTTATAGGAGATAAGCTTCTAGATGAGTTTCCCAGGGAGAGGCTCGATTTCCACGGATGGGAATTGGATGAACCCCAGCACATAGAGTTGCTAAACTATAGGAAGGATGGAGAGCATCTATCCTTCGACATCAAAAATATTCACCGTGATCACATCTATGTTGAAAAGATCGTGATAGGTGATAAGGAGGTTAAGTTGGAAGACCCAAACTTCACTCCAGAAGAAGTGGAACATATAGAGTTAGATGGTGTAGTTGAAGATCCACCTAAGATAAGGATATTATATAAAATCATCAAGGTGGCAGATGTTATATGGCCTAATTCGAAGGCCAAGGTAATTGGAGCCGGGGAACCCAGCGACAGTCTACTTGAAAGTTTATTGAAGAAAATTAAATAATTTATGAACCCATAGGATTTAAAATGAGACTAACTCTAATTTATCATTGCTTATTCTCCCCCTTTAAAACCTCCATTAAAGATTTATAGAGATTATCATATGTGTCATAGAGATACTCGACAATAACCTTCGTATCGGATATAATAGGCATAAAATTCGTATCTCCCATCCACCTCGGAACAATATGTATATGGTAATGATCCTCAATACCAGCTCCAGCAGCTTTCCCAATATTTGCACCGATATTAAATCCCTGTGGTTTCATCGTTTCTGTCAATATTTTCATACATAGTTTAACTAGGTATGCCAGATCCACATCCTCCTCAGCATCTAGGTCAAGGGGTGTAGCTATATGTTTATATGGAGCCACCATTAAATGTCCATTATTATACGGATATTTATTCAATATGATGAACCCATGTTTCCCCCTGTAGAGAACTAAATTCTCCCTATCATTATCCTCTTTAATTACTCTACAGAAGAGACACTCTTTCTCCTTAGGCTTCTTAATATATTCTATTCTCCAAGGAGCCCATAATCTCTTCAATTACTTACACCCTTATACAAATGGTTATAAATCAATAATTTAGTATTAATCCTTTATTACATTTTATTATATTGTGGTTGGGGATAGGTGGTGTTATGGAGTTAGGCTTTACAGAGATACTATTTCTACTCGTGTTTGCACTCCTATTATTTGGTCCGGATAAACTCCCCGAAATAGCTAGGACTCTGGGTAAATACTATGCAGAGTTAAATCGATATAGGAGATCTCTCGAAGAAGAGTTTAGGAAGGGGTTGATGGAGGGAGAAACCGAATCGTCTGATAAGGTGGTAAGAAAGATATCTAGGAAGAGAGATTTGGTCAGGGAGAGGGAGAATTCAGATA
>CAZGXJ010000014.1:0-12166 GCA_964529905.1 uncultured Nitrososphaeria archaeon | reverse complement strand
ATAAAGATCCGACAACAAACCAAAACAAAAAATAAACCAAAAAGTTTAATCATTATTAATTTTTTTGGTGTTTATTATTCTGTTTTTCTTTTCCATATTTCTGTTAGGAATATACATGTTGCCGTTGATGCATATAATGGTCTCTCATATATGCTAATCCTATTCTTGATATTTCTATATTTTTTTGAGAAGTCTCCCTCCTGAAATCCTCCTATTATGAATACAGTATTGCCTATATCAAGTTTGTCTATAACTTTTTCCATATTTTCTCCATCTTCGCTTAAGAGGTATATTGGACCTTTAAGCAACTTATCTATTGAGTAGTCTAATCTTTTGAGAAGCGTCCCATCTTCTGGGGGTATCTTACCATGCTTAAGGAGTTGGATCATGATCCCTTCAAATTGGTAGTAGTTATGTGGTATCCTTGTATCAGGATTTACCCATATTAGTATGTCTTGAATGGTATGTATATAAATCTCCAAATCTATTGAATCTTTGATTGGATGATTCAGAATTGTTTTTAGTATGTCATGGGTGATATCTGGTCTGCCCCTCCTCCTAATATCTAATCCATGTCTAATCATCGCAGTATAATGTATCGGTGTATATAATAGGATCCTACTCGGATGTCTCTTCCTCCTTTTAGAGTCCTTTAAAACTGCTGGTTCACCCCATAATTCCTTGGGAACTGGTTCGATTTGGGCATCCGCAATTATTATCCTCATATCTATATATTAGGATAGAACTTCTAGATACATTACTTATCTTAACTTAACCTATATATAGATTTAGTGATTAGATATGGTCTCTAGGAGGGCAAGGAGGGAGGCAGTTAAGATATATAAATCTATATCTAACCTTATATTCTCCGACATTCCGACTGAATATAAAAATTCCAATTTAAGATTAGCTAAGAAAATTCATCTAAAGACGAGAGTGAAACCCCCTAAATATTTCAAAATTTTCTATTGTAAGAAATGTAAATCTGTTCTACTTCCTGGTGTTAATGCAATTTATAGGCTTAGAAGTAGGCCATATAAGAATATCTCGATTAAATGTTTAGAGTGTGGACACGTATATAGATTAGGCTATTCTAAATTTACGAAAGATTAATATGGTATATAATCCTATCTATCTCTTGGTTGAAAATGGTATTTGAATATATAATTCCAGCAACAATATTGGCATCATCTATAGCTATGCTCTATACAAGTGTAAAGATGTCCTATGGCGAATCTGAATCTAAGGATGTCCTAGAGGTTGGGAGTGGGACTAGTTATAGGATGATGGTTAAGGAGCTGGAGTTGAGGAGAGAGGTGGTTAGAAACGCTATTTTAAATATATATAAACAGTATGAGGAAGGTAAGCTCCCTGAGAATGTTAAGAATATCTTGATAAATAAGTTTGAGAAGGAGTTAGATGACATTGAAGCTCGTCTCTCAAAGTTGAAGGAATATGCTGAGCTTGAGAGGTTGAAGGAGGAGTATGATAGATTGTTAAGGGATTTTGAGAATAGGAAGAGGGATTTAGAGAGGAAGATAGGTGAGTTGGAGAAGAGGTTAAGGTATAAATCTAGGGAAGAGACTAAGAAGGAGGAGAAGGAGGTTGAGGAGAAGAAGCAGAAGAAGGAGGAAGATACTCTAGAGGATATTTTGAGGGAGGTTAGTAAGATCATTGAGGAGTATGGGGTTGAATAGATGAATTATCTAAAATTACTAAAATCCCTAATCTTAGTAATCAATATAGATGTAAACCAGATAATCTATACCTATGGATATATAGGCTTCTTAATCGTGTCATTTATAGGGACCTCAACGGTAGTATTCCCAGTCCCATACCTCCTCGCCTTATACTATGCGGGTGCGTCTCAACAATTTAACCCATTTATAGTGGCAGTATCTTCAGGTTTAGGTGCTACATTGGGTGAGATCTGGCTATATTTTGTGGGTAGAGGAGGAAGGAAGGTATTACCTAAGAAGCTTTTAGAGAAGTCGAGGAAGCTAACCTTTCTAGTTGAGAAATATGGGCCTTGGGTGGTATTTATATTTGCAGCAACTCCTCTTCCAGACGACATTATATATCCTCTTTTAGGAGTTTTGAAGATGGAGGTAAAAGATATATTCTTAGCGGCTTTCCTTGGTAAAACCCTCTTATCAGCCATTGTATTCTATGCAGGCCAATATTCATATCAAATTATTATAGAATTGTTGGGTGCATATGGAGAATCAACAGATATATATGCATCGATAATACTCTTAGCTATTTCTTTCATCTTAATGATTATAGTTTTACTAATTGATTGGGAGCGTATCCTAAAATAGCTCGATATTTTAATAGGGATATATTTATTAATAATATTGCCATGATTATACTAGGCACTGGAATAACTGGCTCAGGTAGGGCTAACTATCTAAATGAGACGATGAAGTATTCAGGTAGGTTTGGACGAATAGTGAATTTAATTGATGTAGGCCCCCAGATGTTTACAAAGGCAAGTAGTCTAAGGGTCGAGATTCCTGGAGACAAGATTTTAGATCTTGATGAAACTGCTTTAAGGTTTCTTAGGGCCACGGTATTTGAGGGTATTTTACATGGTATCGAGGATTTTAGAGGGGCGAAATCAGAGAAGGATCTCTATATCAGTCTACACATGAGTTTTAGGTGGAAGAAGGTTTTGATGCCCGCCTTTGACTACTACTATGTCACGCAGGTTAATCCAGATATATTGGTCGCTATAATAGATTCAGTTGGGAATATTAGGAGGAGGATCGATAGGGACGAGGATCTACATCATTGGAGGAATAAGCTTACTGTTAAGGAGATACTTATATGGCAGGATGAAGAGATCTTTATAACTAAGATGGTTGCAGATATATTGGATAAAAGTTTCTATATAGTTCCATCATCAAATATAAACTTTAGGAAGCCTGACCCCTCAATACTATATGACATTATATATGAATATGAGATTCCTATACAGTTGGGGGAGAAGCCTAGAAAGAGGAGGGCATATCTAAGTTATCCGATGACGCATATAGAGGATAGGGATGAGTATTTTAAGATGAAGGATGAATTCCTTGAGAAGCTTAGGAAGAATAACATAATTGTCTTCGACCCTATCATGGTTGAAGACCATATCCTCTTAGATGCTGTGTCAAGTATCAACTCTGAAGATGAATATGTATATATTGAGGAGTTCGATGTTGAGATACCTGCTAGAGAGATAATTGATGCTAAAGACTATATAATAGATTCAACGGTGAATAGGGACTATAGATTCATTGATCAGAGTGATATGGTTATAGTCTTCTATCCTACTAAACATCTCTCAGCTGGTGTATTGAGTGAGATGAACTATGGATTTACTCATATGAAACGTGTATACACCTATTTTACTGAGAGTGATATAAGTCCCTTCTTCAAAAATTATTCAAATTATATATCAAATGATGTGGATGACCTGATAAATAGGATTGTTGAAGACTTCGAACTTTGAATTATAGGATAAGTGTATATACTTAAAATTTTCGGATTTGGTATTTTATATGTATCAATGAATATTGGAGTAAAGACTAAATCAGTTTTATTAGGTATATTTATGTCTATTATGACCCTATTTTTAAATTCAATATTCCTATATTATGCTTCGGGTCTATATACAATAGAAGGAGCCTCCCTTTTAGAGCTTTTATCATGGCTTTTAACATACTATCCACTATATATAATAGGATTTTCACTGTCATCTGGGATCTTTATAGGTGTCTTTACATATTACAGACCTGCTATAGATAGATTTAGAATATTTAGTGGGATAAGTATTCTTGGTGGATTTGTGAGTATCGTTTCATCTCTCTTTTTCCTATGTTGTGCACCATACATGGTTATAGTCCTCTCAGTATTAGGCTCATATGCTTTTTCAATGATATATGTCTCTAGGTGGACAGCTCTAGCTGGAATATCTATCCAGATTGCTTCAACAGCCCTAATAATACATTTTAGGAAGAGAGGTCTGGCTAGATGTAGATGTGAAGCTTTATAGGTTTCCAAGCTATGGATCCTCAATAATCCTTTGGATCGTATCTAAACAGGTAAAATACCCAAGCTTATGTGTTAAATAGAGGAAATACTTGGATAACAGTCTAAACTCATCTTCAGGCTCTCTCTTACTCCCTACATATCTCCATATCTCGTTTATGATTAGATTGTCTTCAAAAGATAATTTTGAGATATTCTCCTTTTCATTCTCTATAAACTCTCCAATAACCCTTCTCAACCTGTGATTATATATTTTGAAATTATCTCTCGAAATATCAACTTCCCCCTCCTCATAAACCTTATAGCTTCTATCGATAGGATAAGATAGATCGACTAATGGGAGAAGTCCTAGGGTGACCATCTTTTCAATAAATCTACGTCTAGACATCCTCATAACAAAATGTCATAGCATATGGATTACACATTTCAATTATGTATATCCATAACATATATCTAAAGATACATCGAGGATATTCCACTGATTATTCAGGTATATAAGGAGATAATTGGTAGTGCCCCGGCCGGGATTTGAACCCGGGATCACCGGCTATCTTCAACATATTCGAAAGGCCGGTATGCTGGACCGGGCTACACCACCGGGGCTTCAACAAATATATTTATTAAAATCATAAAAGTCTTTTAAAATCTTTTAATTAATGCATATCCTTCAAAGGATGTTAAATTTGGTCTCCATTTCATATTATCTAATTTCAATGCATCCCTTTAGTAATTTAATCTCCATAAATTAAATGATATGGGTATTAATGTAATAACTATGGGATTTAGGTTTCCAACTTCTATATATGCTTCCATATTGTTTCAATCCACCTTTATCTCATCTTGTCTTATCTCTATTTCAAGAAATTAATTTTCTGTGTTATCTTTTACGATTTTATATCGATCCTTTTACCTGGAATTTATGACTATTCGTGTGATTGTCCTCTTTCGATGTTAATAAAATCGATATGGCTGGCTGGAGAGTATAGGGGAATGTTGATGCCCTCTCCCGGATATTTGGAGGTCGTATGTCTAAAGTCATAGTGTTAAAGATAAGTCCCTAGGTATATACATACTCTCTATATCCATTCTACACCTCTATATTTTTAATTGATAGGGCGGGGCTTTATAGGGAGCCATATTCATCCTATGTCGCTTATGGATATCAACATTTCTTAGAGATATCCACTAAACATACGGTGTTACAGGAAATGGGGAAATCTACTCATCTCTTTAAGGTGTATGGAGATGGATTTATTCTTTGGATTATGGACCAGTCTCTATCAATTAAGTATAGAGTAGTTGAACCTTTTAGGAAGCATCTGGTTTCCAATACTCCATAAAGGTTTAGTGGGTGGAAGGCCATGTAGAGCTATAATAAAATGTGTTGGCTGCTAGGTATATCTCTACAGCCTGGATGTTATAGAGTCTATAGCCTCTTTTGCTAAAGCTGGTCCTAATGTAAATCCATATCCTCCTAATCCATCTATTAAGAATACATTCTTCATTATCTCTTTGAATAGTGGCCTCTTACCTAATGGGAAGCTACATGATCCCACAATGAATTCTTTTAGTTCAACTACCTTCAATCCTTTAAACCTATCTACTAAGCTTTTAACTATGCTCTTCTCCCTCCCCTCAAGTCTAATATCCTTAACCTTATCCGGCCTGGTAATGGGGGTTGATTGGTAATATTCCCCTGCAGATAATGTATTGTTTCTCTCTGTTATCCAGTAGAGGTAGTTAACCTCATCCGAGCCGCTTATAGGTATTACCCCATCTATTTTAAATCTTGCAGCTATACATGCATAGGTTGATACTGGTAGATATACCTTACTCTTCTCAAGAAAGTATTTATTCCATGCTCCCATTGCCAATATAACGTTTCGAGCCTCTATAGATCTTCCATCTTCAACCCTGACTATATAGTTGTCTCCAGCATTCTCAAGTTTAGATGCATATCCCTCAAAAACTTTTAAGCCATTCCTATCCCTAACTTGATTATATATCGCATCAATAACTCCTCTTGTATCGACCATTAAATCTTCATATGTCAATAGGACCGCCTCATTTGCATAGAGATTTATGTTTGACAACTCCCTTGGAAGTTCCCCGTAGTAATAGATATCGACATCGGTAAAGATCTTTCTATAGAATCTATAGTCTTGAAATGCTGTCTTCTCATCCTCAATTGTTATGAACCGCCTATCATATGTATAAACATCTATATTGGGTACTATCTCACTTAAAATGTTTATCGAGTCTATTGCAAGTAGGATCTCCCTCTTAGTAAATAATTGCCTAGTAATTATACCTACCGAATTATATGAACCACCTCTACCCGGGATATTTCTATCAATCAATATTGTGGAGAAGCCCTCCTCCAATGAGAAATAGGTAGCCGTCAAACCAGATATTCCAGCTCCTAGAATAGCAACATCATATGCATCCATATAGACACCATCAGCCCATACACGTTATAAAATATTTAAAAGAGTGTATTTAGTATATGAAAATATTTTCTGAGGAGCTAAATAAATATCAATAACTCCAAACATATATGCAATAAACATACTATAAATGGCGGCGAAATCTATCTTAGTAAATAACAAGAAAAATTCGGAATAGTTACGATCTATGGTATATAAGAAAGTAGGTGGTGTAAAGAGTTTAGATGAAACATCCTAGAATTTATAATTACTAAACAACTATTGATTGATGAGTTTAGAAATTCCTGAATGTCTCACGAAAGTAAATAAGGGATTTTGGTGTGGTGCAGCCGGCCGGACTCGAACTGGCATCCCGTTGTTTTTTATTCTTTTAATTTTTTTGTATTATAATGTTTTTGTTTGTTTATTTTCACTTGGTTCTATCTCTTTATAAATGTTAATATGCTTATTTAGTGGGTTGGTCCTGCATAGTGGGAAAGGATGCTATGTAGGTGAACAACCATAGGGATGGCTATTCCATCCCTATGGAGTGGGGGAGGGGGTTAAGATAGAGTAGAATTATTTAGGTGTGGTGAGGGCATCCCACCTAAATGGTGGCCCCCAAGAATATGGATGAGGAGGGTTGCCCGATAAACCAACCAATAATTTAAGTAGACCTCCCATATGAAGGAGAAAAGCCGTGTTTTGAGGTGGTCTACATGGAAAGCCACATAAACATTGACCCTTACCCCAACCCCTCAGAGGAGATAAGTAGAAAATACAATAGAGAAACATATCTAAAAGCAAAAGAACTATACAACAAAGGATACAGCATAAAAGAAATAAGTGGGATGCTGGATATACCTAGACCTACATTGCATAACTGGATATTGGGAGGTATGGGAAGAAAGAAATATGCTTTAAGCAAGGAAAAATTACACTGAAGGATTACTTGGGAGTTAATGAGCTTTACAGAGAAGGATATAAGCCTATGGAGATATGTAGGTTGACTGGTGTTCCTAGAGATGTTGTCTGGGGGGTGGTGCATTTACGGCAAAAGGTCAAAGGATATCGAAGCATTAAACATAAAGAGATTTAGTAAATGGATAGAAAAACACCATCCATATAAAGATGAATATCACCGACTACTTTACAATCCAACAAAATGGCCGTATCTATCATATCTCTATGGAGCGATGATAACTGATGGATATTCCTTCAGAAATATAAAATATGGGAAATATGTAGTTAGAATTAAAGGGGAAAAGGATATTCATGGAAAAAGAGTTAACAAATGTGTAGAGAACCTAATAGGAGAAAAATATAGCATATATAAGGACCATGAAAGGGACATGTACATAATTAACATAACAAGAAAATCAATCTATTTGCTAATGAATTTAGAACTTGACATAATGGGTAGGATCATTGAATATAACCAAAAAACTATGAGAGCGTTTATACTTGGACTGATCAATGGTGATGGAACGTATGTCAAACATAAAACCACCCTCTACATCCAACTGCTTAAGGCCAAGAAGCTATATATAATGAAATAGAGTACATATATTTTATCTCTTTTAGGAATAAAATATAGATTGAGATTGGAGAGGCGAAAAGGCAATAGAGAAAAGCATATAACAAAATATGGAGTAATTATAATACCTAGAAGGGATAGACATGGCTGGGAGTGTAAAGCAGAAGATTTCTTAACAAAGATAGTGCCAACAATCAAGGAAATAAAGAGAAACGATTTACCACCTGCAAAAAAGGAATCTAGTGGAAAACTGTGAGAACCCACTAAACTAACCCCCTCCTCCTTTTTTACACACTTTCAGCAACATATAAACTTAAAAAAATTTCAAGTTTTTCAAACAAATAAAAGAAGATGTCAAATAAAGTGTCACGCCGCCGGTGGGATTCGAACCCACGTCCCCCGGGTTTCTGACCCCGTGTTTCCGGGCTAACAGCCCGGTGCTCTTCCATCTGAGCTACGGCGGCGTCGAGATATGGCTCATAGAGATAGATTTTATGGATATTTTTTAAACTTTTTGGTCTTTAGTTTCTATTCCACTATATTTATGAATAGTATTATACCTGGTATGAATGTAAGGGTTAGACCTACCATATATCCAATTAACTTGTTTAATGTATCAAGTTCATTTGATGTAGCTATTAAATATAATAGTATCAAGCCGATGAGTAGTAGGATTAGTGCTAGTGTCTTGATTAGTAATGGTGCCCTAGATATCTCTTTTGACATGTTATCCCCCCAATCTATTATGGAATATTTCTATATTCGCTACTCGTTTAAAAGCTTTACTATATTCGTAGAGAAATAAATTTATTTGTGGTGTATTATGTATAAAGTATCTTCTAGGAAGAAGGATGTCTTGGAGAAACTTAAATTGCTAGGTGAATCTATTTTAAGGGATATTGAGGATGGAAATTTTCCGTCTATTGATATCCCCAGTAGAAGTGTTTCAAATATTAAGTATGATCCAGTTGAAAGGGGGTATGTATTGGGTAATAAGGTTAGGAGGAGGAGTGCATCTGTATATACACATCTTAGGAGGTTCTCCCAGTTTATATGGATCGCTTCTTTCGCTAAGGAGTTGATGCTTCAAAGGAGGACAAGTACGCTTAGAGATGTATATTATTCTTCCCAGGCATATGATGTTGAGTTTGAGGAGCAGGAGGAATCGGATGAGTTGATTATGGATTTGGAGGCATATCTGGGATATCCAAGAGAAGACTTTAATATTATTCCAGCTGAGAGGGCAGCAATATTTGGCGACTTAACGATTGAATATACAGTTCCCGGATATGAAGGTAAGAGGGTCAATCTATTGACTCATCCAGATGGCTTGATGATTGGGCATAGTTTAAAGACATGTGAATTTATCGAGACTAATGCTGAGAGAGTATTTGTTATTGAGAAGGATGCAATATTTAACCGTTTTATTGAGGAGAAGGTTTATGAGAAGTATAAGGCTATATTGATAAGTACATCTGGGCAGGCTCCAAGGGCCGCTAGATATCTTATTAGGAGGTTGAATAGAGAGCTAGGCCTACCAGTCTATATATTTACAGATGGAGATGTATGGGGTCTACATATAGCAGGTGTAATCGTATATGGATCTGCTAACTCAGCCCATGTTAGGGAGCTACATACCCCAGATGCCAAGTGGATAGGTATCTGGGCCTCAGACATCGAGAAGTATAAACTTCCAAGTGACCCCTTTAACGATAGGGATTTAAAGAGGTTGGATGAATTGATGAAAGATCCTAGGTATTCGGAGGATCCTTGGAGGAAGGAGTTGAAGAAGTTTAAGAAGTTGAAGAGGAAGAGTGAGTTGGAGGCTTTCAGTAGATATGGATTAACGTATATAGTTGATGTATACCTGAAGGATAAGATGGAGCTGTTCTCCTAGATAGTTTCTTCAACCTCCTTCTTCAATCCATATCTCAACTTAACCTTCTCAAGTAATTTAGATAGGTCTGCGGGCTCCTTCTCAGCTAATTCACTTGAAAACCTATTGATTAAGTGAATATACTTTTCATATATCTTTATCCTTTTAGCCATCTCCCTCTTCCTAATAATCCTCTTCCTATATTTTAGGAAGCGTCTGAATAAATGTTTTAATGCTAGTTCAATCTCCTTCTCCACCTCTGGGACATCCGCTACGGCTTCTTTACCGACTGATTTGAATGGAACTTTTGTGCTGGCTATGTGTACGAAGATAGCTATAGGTTTATCACTCTGGATCTTATAACTTCCCTGTTTAAGTCTTTCTAAAACCTTATATGATACATCGCTACCTTCGTCAAATAGTAGCGGGATTTTATTTGCATATCTAAATAATAATATATCTCCCCCCTGTCCCGGTATCTCACCACCATACGCTAATCCAGCCTCAATTATGAATGGGTGTCCGGAGTAGCTGGATGGAGGCCTAGTAACTACATCTACATATTCAGGTCTAAATTCTTTTATAATCCCCTCCATAAAAAGCTCCTCAGTTATAGGGCTGAGAACCTCCGAGTTTGGAGCTATAAATTTGTCGTAACTCCTTAATGCATGGTAAATCTTCTCTATCATCTCATCAGTTAATTCACCAAGCCTTAAATTCCCCCTCATCTTAGCATATGCAAGGAACCTATCGGCTGTAGATGTCCCGACTCTATGGAACGCTTTCATAAGGAATTCCTTTAGAGTCGTATGTCTCGGATATCTAGAAATTAGGTGTTTCAAGAATTCAAGATCTATTCCATGGGGATGTGGCTTAATTATCTTAGGTGGTTTAGGCATCTTTTTAGTTGTCCTCGGGAAGTAGAATAGGTTTCCGTTGGGATCTACAAAGAGTATATCAGCATATGGTGTTATAGCAGCTGTCAATTTTAAATAGTTTATTATATACCTTGATGCTATACTATAATTTCCCTCTAGATAAAACTCAATTATTGTTCCTCTCCATCTCCTATTATTTCTAATCGTCTTATAACCATAGATAATAGGATTATTACTTCTAATATCTATTTTGAATACATATTGATGTATCTGGGAGTTTCCCGTGGAAGATATTACCTTAACGGGCTTCCCAGTTGTTATCTGTCCATAGAGTAGGGCCATAGTTCCTCCAAGTCCAAATGTTCCTCTACTCTGCCTGATAACATATTTACTACTATATAGGACTGAGCCCAACGCATTAAGAATATGTTTTTTTGGTATTCCACTCCCATTATCCTGGATATAGAGTTTATATATCTCCCCCTTTTCCCCCTTCTTAATTCTTCTTAGGAAGATTACTATTTCAGGGTTTATCCCATTTAATTCGCAAGCATCCATAGAGTTTTCAAATAACTCCCTTATAGATGTATATAGAGATCTAGATGGATTTGAGAATCCAGCTAATTCCCTATTCCTATAGAAAAATTCGCTGGGACTTAGTCTTTTATACTCTTCCAACATCCTAATAAACCTTTTGTTTAAGCTTGGTATTAAGGCCTTATATTAGCTCGGCGTTTAGATGGTTTAAACAACTCTAAACCCACCTTTTCCAAGTCTCCTTGCATTATATAGATGTTCATATACGACTTTATGGGGCTTTCCAAGGGCAAGCATCTTAATCGCTTCATCTGCAAGGTATATGCCATCGAAAGATCCTATTATAGCTACATAGTTTCGATATATTGAGAGATATGTCTCAGTCGTCTCCTCAATAATCCTCTTAGTCTTCCCCTTCTCACCTATGATCCTTCCAAGTACCCGTCTCAAATTATTCTCATCTCTCTTCTTTAGATAGGTATATATATCTACTACATGTAAATTCATATCCCTATCCAAGAGTATGAAGGCTTTCTCGGGTGAAAATCCCAGATTAATTGCCTTAACTATGTTTGAGGCAGTTAATACATCATCCATATCATCACCCTTGATCTTTATTACCCCTTCTTTCTCATTAACCTCAATAGTTGTATTGGTCAATAATTCTATCTTCTTCTTAACTTCGCCCTTCTTACCTATTAAAACCCCTATTCTATCTGGGTCTATAGGTAATCTATACTCCACGTTCTCACCCATGTAGGATATAGTCGAGGACAGCTTCGTATGGAGGGGTTTCCACCCCGTTTAAGGAGGAGAAGTTTAAGATATTCATTATGTCCCTTGCTAGAAATGCTTCAGCGGTTCGCTGCGTTTTTAC
>CAZGXJ010000013.1:0-12935 GCA_964529905.1 uncultured Nitrososphaeria archaeon | reverse complement strand
TAACTCCACGTCTATACAGCCCACCCCTAAATAACATCCTCAACACAAGATAGAATGGAATTGCGAAGGCTATGAAGACTGATATTGAATCTGTATATATAATTGTTAAGACCCTATCAGTAGGGGTCATCCCTGAGTACGTATAGTTAAATACATGTGAATATTCAATATCAAAAATCCAGAGTCTATAGGATAGGTATCCAACTGGTATGAAGGCAGATATAATCAAAAATATTAGGGCCAAAAGCTCCAAAATCTTCCTCTTAGGTGAATAGCCCCTAAGAATTGATAAGTATGTCAATAAAGCTATAAATGGTATCAAATAAATTATAGATTCTATACCTATCTTAGGTATCATAGATTCCTACCCTCTAAAAGATATATTAGAGTAAGTAGAATCGATTTATAACTTGGTTTAATATCTATCCTATCTAAATATTTCACAGCCACATCTATATTCTCCCTAATCAATCTCCTTGTAATCTCTATAGCCTCTTCGAAGCTCCGACCCTCCTTCATAAGTATCTCTATTATGTTGTTTTCCCTCCTATCCATACCAGTCAGCTTACCCATCAAATTCGGATCACCAATCCTATCTAATAGATCGTCACTCATCTGGAACGCATACCCTAGATACCTACCCATCTCCCTAGCATCAATTCGGATATCATATCTCTCAGATAGGACCACAGCGGACTCGAACATCGCTTCGAATACGCTTGAGGTCTTTAGCCTTATCAGCCTATAATATTCATCTAAATTTTTGGGGGGTGTCTCAAGCTCCATAGATTCCCCATCAGCCAGTTTAACCCCTGCCGATGCAAATATCTTTATAACTTCACATCCTAGATCCGACAATAGATAATTTGAATATACGATGAGGAGATCACCAGCAATTATAGCTGTATCTATTCCAAATTTGTTATGGACACTCTCGAGACCTCTTCTATATGGGGCCTTATCAATTATATCGTCATGGATGAGACTTGCCAGATGATACAACTCTGTTGAGGTGGCCAATATTAGAGAGGATTCTTCATCTATATCTAACCCCTTAGAAAAGAAGTATGTATATAAGCCCCTAATGAATTTCCCTCTTCCAGCTAGATGTAGACTTGCCTCTCTCAAAACCCTTGATATTAATGGGATATCCCTGATATATTTTATTATCCTATCCCTCAATATATAGCCTATTCTAAGAATACTCTCTTTCAACTCCTCACCAACACCTGCCTCATCTAATATCGAGGTCAGTGGAGATAGGTAATCATCCAACTCTACATCCCTCCATCTACATAATTTACATCACTTAGATTGTATATTATTATATTTGTCGAATAGATAATATAGAGTAAGATTCTCTATATAACTCTTGAGACGGTGATTAAGATTGGTGGAGGTAAATGTATGGCTGATAACTACATCCTTAGGTGTAGGAGCGGTATTACTATATATACAATCAAATGTAACATCACTGTTTCTAAAGAGTTATAGGGTAACTGGGATGAGACAACTTAGACTCATAACCCTTTCATTTATATTCTTCATATTAGCTACATCCTCAATGCTAACCATAAACATATTACTATCTTTATACTATTCAGAAATACCTCTAAAAGTTGTGCTTATATATAGAGAATTCTCAACCTTCCTATACAATGTAATATTCTCAATAGGGCTATTCTTCCTATTACTCTCATCGACCAGATTCTCCCTTACAACATATTCCATTACACCTCTAATCACCCTACCAACACTTGGGATAATAACGTCAGAGGAGACATTGGATAGGATCCTACTTATAAATAAGTATGGTAGAATCGCTGTTGACATCGTTATTATAATTGAGGCATCCTTCCTACTGACTTTATATTTAACCTATTCCGAGAAGGAGGTTATAACTGGGAAGCTTTGGACCTTAGGAATACTACTAATAATGTTCTCAAGAGGAGTAGATATACTCCCAACAAAACCATATTCAGAGACTTTCATCATATTCATGGACATGGTAGCCTTCATATTGATATACCTAATGAAGAAGGAAGCTGAGATAATGTATCGGGGTAGAACATGAAGTACAGGCCAGACATAGTTATAATTTTAGATATTTTAGATGCAATAGGTGAGGAGGGGGCATTAATAAGTCATATAGCTACCTATGCAAATATGCCTAATCCAAGGGTTAAGGAGAGATTAGATATTATGAAGGAGAATGGATTAGTGATCGAGGAGTTAGATAAGAATGGTAGGAGGATATATAAGTTGACTGAGAAAGGATTAGAGACCAGGGAGAAGTTGAGGGAGACCGTATACATGTTAAGACAGTTAGGTCTGATACCTAGGGATAGTTACTCCCCTTAAATCTTCTACATATAACTTGTTATGTATAGATACGCCTATATAATATACCTTAGATACCTCATCAACCTCTTCATAATCCCTATTCAATAGATATATACCTTCATCACCCATCCATGGATCAACTATACTTATTGGGAAAAGTAGTAGAGGGGAATATCCCAAATACGCGATTAGAGGCCTCAAAACGTATAGCAACATCTTCAAGGCATTCCCCCTATCAACTATTATGATATCATTGATAAGATCGAATCTAACCCTACCCAAATCACTACCATTCCTGACATCTTCATCGACGTATATACCTATATTAGATACATTGTATAGACGTCTCCTCCTATCTTCCTCTATATCAAACATACCTAATATCAAAGGCCTCAAACCAACGGTTTTAGATATATCTCTAAGTAGGTATAAAAAGTCTAAATCATGCCTGGCACCAAGACCTATATATACCTGACTATACACACTTAAGGAGTTTATCCCCTTCACTCTAGCATTATATAGTGTAAATGGATCGTAGATCTCCTTCTCCCCCCTATGCCATAATATATCCTCGATACTTAATGGTTTAAGCCCACCAGGGAAGTTTCTAATCCTTATAATGTCTAGAGCCTTCAGACTTATCTTCCTGAGAAAGGAATATAATTCCTCACTACACATAGTTATAACCGTTGAAGTAGGGATGTTAAGTGATATGAATATCCATATTCATTGTCATACCAACTTACAACCCTTACGAAGTCTGAATCCACGACTTCCGTCAATAAGCTATCGAATATTGATAGATACTTTACATTTATTATGTCGCTAGACACTATTGGATCTTCGATATATAATAGGATCTCCTTCAAATCACCCTGGGAAGCCTTCTTAAATGCATCGTTTACCTCCTCCTTATTCGTATCTCTCTCAACTAGGACTTTTAAATCTATTATAGACCCATCTGGTACAGGCGCCCTTATCGCATAGGCGTCGAATCTACCCTTTAACTCTGGATATATCTCATATATAGCTTTAGCGGCTCCAGTAGATGTGGGAACGAGATTTACGGCGGCTGCCCTCGCCCTTCTTGGATCTCTATGGATAGCATCTAGAAGCCTCTGATCATTAGTATATGCATGTACCGTTAGCATACTCCCCTTAACAATACCGAAGTTTTCATGGAGAACCTTCACAAGTGGTACTAATGCATTTGTTGTACATGAAGCCATCGAGATTATTTTATGTCTCTTGCTATCGTATAAATGCTCATTTACATATGGAATTATGGTTATATCTACATCCGAGGCTGGAGCGGATATTACAACTCTATCAATCGAGGAGTTGAAATGTAGACTGGCTGCCTCTCTATTCCTGAATAGGCCTGTTGACTCCACAACAATATCTACATCAGCTTCATCCCATGGAATCTCAGATGGACTTTTATAGCTATATACCCTAACCCTCCTCCCATCTACAATTATGTTGTTTTCGTCATAGGATACATTTAAATCTAATGAGCCATGAATACTATCATATTTAAGTAGATGTGACAACATCTTGACATCTGACAGGTCGTTTACAGCAACAACCTCCACATCATCAAGCTCTAGGGAATGTCTAAACACTAATCTACCTATCCTTCCAAAACCGTTTATCCCTACCCTTACCATATAGGACACCTAATACATTAATGAATACAATACATTAATTAATTGGTGAGGATATGAATGGTGCTGATAGATATACATTAGTTAAACTTGTATCAAAAGGAAAAATATTAAATTTTGGAAGATATATATTAAAAAATGGGATAAAATCTCCATATTTCCTTGATTTCACTCTACTATCATCAAGGATAGATCTCCTCGAGACATTAATAGAATTGGTGGATAAATATTTCAAGAAATATATGGAACTTGAAGATGCGGATAAATATATTGGTATATTAAATAAAGGGGCGGTCGTAACAATACCCCTAGCAATTAAAAAGAAGAAGCCATTTGCATTGGTATCTCCGGAGAAAGGGGATATTGAGGTTGGTACTTTAGAAACTAATGAAGATATAGTTCTTCTTGATGATATGCTGAGCACTGGGAGGACCACCTTAAGGATAGTTGATAGTCTAAAGAAGAGATATGGAGTTGAGATTGGAAAAGTGTTTGTCGTTTTAGACAGGGAAGAGGGTGGATATAAGTTGTTAAATAGGGAGGGTGTAAAGGTTTATAGATTGGCCAAAATAAGTGACGTGATTAAAGCATTATATGAGTTTGGTATGATAAATGAGGAGGAATATAACCTAGTTGTAGACCATCTAAATAAATTTAAATAGTAAGATTGTTATTAAGCCTCCGAATAAACTGGTGAAGAAGTTTACTGTATGGTTATTCATCCATTCATATCCACCTAGCTTAACTGTGGGAGTGTTACAATGAAGAGTATATTCTACAGTTTCCCCGCAGACATCACATTTATATTTTGCCTGAAGAGTAGAGCCAAGTAAACTATCGACTATCGAACTTAATACACCCGCGATGAATAGATACAAAATTAGTTTCAAATCCCTTCCATATAAGAGTATATAGGCCAGTATAGAGAATCCAATAGAAGCGAGTAACCCCCCGAGTATGCCTGTCAATGTTACTCCACCAGATAATCCCTTCTTAACCCTACGCTTAGGATCCGTTATAAGTCTAGGTTCACCGCCGAAGTACATACCAACCTCTGTAGATAAGGTATCGCTAAACATCGCATTGAGTGATCCTAGAAACATTAGGAGACCATATTCCCTAAACAGAGTTGTGGAGTATAATAGTATGGATACTGTGGGCCAGAATCCATTAGCCAGAACATTACGCCAACTTCTTAAAGCTATCGATCCATCTGTAGATAGACGGCTCATAAAACTTCCTACGAATAGGAAGATTGCCAATAATGTAAAGAAACTCCATCCCCCTAGAAAGAGTATTATAAAACCCATAAAAAGAGCCAGTAGGAGCGCCTTTAAATCAAGAAAATTATATCTATAGGTGATATATGTTAAAACAGTTAGAACTGCTAGTTTAGCTAACACTTCATACATCATTAAAAAAATAATAGAGGGGAGGATAAAAACGATATATAAAATATCTACTCTCTGTGGAATTTATCGATAATTTCAAATGACCTTATAATGTCCCTATCAGCTTTAAGTCTACATACACCAAGTATTATCCTCTCCCTATCAGCTATCTTAATAGCTAAATCATCAACAGTCTTAGGCCCATGTAAAATTACCATTCTAGGCTTCAATGGATAGACCCTTACAGCAACCATTGGAGACCTACCAGTAGCTACATTAGTGAATAGTAAAGCTCTCTCCGTAGTCCTACCAAATATCTTATAATATACGGGTCCACTCATTGAGAGTATAGCGGCTAAACTATCCAGAACAGTATATCCATATATCTTAACTTCGTCTAGGAAGTCCTTACCGACGTAAACCTCTACATCAAGGATATCTACATAGTTCCTAGCTGTCAGGGGATTGTGGAAGTCTCTAATCCTAATTATCTCTCTTGAAAATTCAAGGGCAATGTCACCCGTAGTCAATAGAGTGAGTACCTTACCCCCTCTCTGCATATCAATCTCCACAAGTGAGTCTACATATCTCTTTATAAACCTAGCACCTGGAGACTTCTCAGGATCGTTCTCATACTCTGATAGGACTGATGACGAGATCTTCATAAACCTTGCTAGCTCTACCTGGGACACCCTGAAGAACTGCCTCCACTTCCTTAGAGCACCACCAATATCATCAGCGAATAGAATGTCACCGTAAATCCTCTTCTTAATATCGGCTACAGATTCATCACTCATAGTATCACATATAAAAAAATCTAATTTATATATTAATTAATCATTAATGTATATCCTTTTTTTCATAACTCTTCTCTTGCCATTCTTTCTGAATATCCACCTATTTTTACTATGCCAAAATGAACAGCACAGGATACACAATAATATTTCAATATTGGTGTTGACATAACGATCGCTCCCTGTTTCTTTAGTTCGCTTGCCAACTGTGGATCTACGAGGGATAGACGTCTCTCAACCCTAATAGCCTTATCCCTAGGTATCCTCTTTCCACAGTTAGAGCAGTATATATATTCCTCTCTCCCCTTCCTACCTTTACCTTTCCTCCTACCTCTATTCTTTCTCTTAACAGGCATTAAATTTACACCACACAATATATGTATGCCAAGCTTTATATATTGAGCGGTTACTAAAAACCCCGTATCTAATACCTTACCAACTTATAGTTTCATATCTCCATTCAATAACATCTCCATCATATACAATCGACTGTTTAGCGCCGTAGTTTGATAGGACTCCGTTAATATATAGCATCCAATAGCTACCAGAATTCTCAGTCAACTGTTGGCCACATACACCCTCAATACAGTTTATGAATACATCGTTAAACTCAGGATATTCAGTATAATCTATAGATAAGCCTACAGCCACCAACACATCGAAAACGGTATTGTTCTCCCCATACACAACATAGACCTTCCTATAGATCCTATTCCCATTACCAAAATCAATTATTAATGATACATATCCACTATTCAACTCTCTAGTTAGGTTCTCCAGTAATAGGCTATAGTTACTTAGAAGCTGCGAATAACTCCTATTCACACCTGTCAACGCCTCCCTAATATTCTTTATAGATTCATTTAACGTCTTGATAACATCTCTATACTCCTCAATAGTCTCCCTAGCTACTTGATACTTCTTATTAATGTCACTATATGAGACGATATAGTATGCAGCGATACTCGTGGATATAACAGCCCATAAAAGCAATCCAATTGATAATATCTTTAACAATCTACTCTCCAAGCTTAATCACCTCCACAAACCTAAACCTCTTCAGTATATCCAATATGGCTATAGTTAAAATGGTTGAGGAAAACTCATGTATAGGGCCCATGGGATATGGAATCCCAAGGATAAATACCGGCATAAATAAATTAATTAAGGCTATTTGGAAGGGAACACCAAATAAGGCTAAAGTAGATATACTCGTACCAATATCATAGATAAGTACAGATAGATATATTATTAGAAATAGTGTTGTTCTACTACCTATCCTATAAGAGACTAACCCCCCAATTAACCCAACTATCCCCATGAATAGTGATGTGAAGATCGTCCAAGGCCCAAATCCTATAAATAGGTCTGAAATAACCATAGTTAGCGAGCCAACTAGAAAACCCGTATATCCACCACCTAGATATCCCGAGATAAAAGTTAATGGAGCAACAGGGGATACATTGGGTAAGATAACCATAGATAGTCTACCCACAACGGCTAAAGATGTAAAGATAGCTACTTGGCTTACCTTTAACGAGTCCCTATTCATCTTCATCTGTTTATATTTAGGATAAAATATCCTAAATATAAATAAAACCACAAAGTGAAATACATTTAACTGTTAATTCAGTATTTCTTATTTGTAATGACCATAAAGATAGGATTATGTGGCTTTCCAAAATCTAGAAAAATTATTTTCAGTCAATTCGAACTGGTTGAGATTCAGAAGACCTTCTATGACCCTGGAAATCCTGAGCTATATACTAAATGGAGGGAGGAGGCGCCCAAGAACTTTGAGTTTACGGTTAAGGCTTGGCAGGGTGTAACACATCCCGCCTCAAGCCCTACCTGGAAAAGATTTAAAGGGGTATTGTGGGGAAAAATTGATAATTATGGAGAGTTGAAAGATACCGAGGAAGTTAGATATGCCTTTAAGTTATCTCTAGATATTTTGAGGAGACTAGATGGAGATAAGATGGTTATCCAACTCCCTCCCAGACAAGTGTATAGAGATGAGAACCTTAAAATATTAGGGGGATTTGTGGAGGAGGGGATATTTATATGCCTAGAACCTAGAAATAAGTCATGGTTTAAAGAGGAAGTGATAGAGAGTTTAAAGAGTATCGGTATTGTATTTGTAACAGACCCATTTAAAAATGGGATAATTGATATAAACGAAGAATTGATATATCTAAGACTCCATGGAATAGGTGGATATAAATATAGATATAGTGATGAGGATCTTGAGAAGCTGTATATGATGATAAAGGATTACATAGAGTCTAAGGATGTATATATCCTATTTAACAATGTATATATGTATCAAGACGCTCTAAGATTTAGGAAATTACTTACTTCCCATACATAGATCTATTAAGACATCTTTTAAAGAAGATATTAAGTCTTCAATACTCCAATGTAAACAGTTTTTTTCATATAGGTTTTCAACTGTTTTCATATATGTAAATAGAGTCAATAAACCAGCTCTTTCAATATTCTTTGTGAGGGTCAAATAGCTTGAGAAAATCCCAGTTATCACATAATTAACACCATATTTCAGGGGCTTATGACCACTATAAATATATTTTGCGACTAGTCTACCTTCTTTGTAGAAATAGAGGCCCTCAATAAACTTCGCTAATATATTCTCCTTACCCAACTTATCCTTTAAATTGTCTGGACTATCAACACCAAACAATTGTTTAATCTCTCCCTCATGAGGAGATAAAACTACTCTGCTCCAATCCAGATCCATACTCAGAATCTCCTGATATAATGCACCTGAATCTAGTAAAAGAAAATACCCACTGCTATTAAGCTCAGCTATAAGTTTTAAAATATAATTCTTATACCCTGTAAATCCTGGCCCAAGATGGAATACGTCTGCAACCAGCCTCCTCCGACCAATAAGTTTTAAGATCTTATTCACTACTCCATTTGTAACTTTAAAATCTGGTAGATATATGGTGGATACAGTCACGTTAAAGAAACCCTTAAGCCTCGCGATCTTTTCTGGAATTAGTAGATATACTGAATCTATGGGGAATATTGTAGATACTAATGCAGATATTAATGGAGGATTATAATTTAGATAGCCGCCACCAACGATAGCTAATCTACCAGCATCACCAAACCCCCTTTCAATAGGGAGTTTTGGATATATCTCTAAAATATCCATTATATCAATCTCGGAGATATCTACAACCCCTCTCATTACTTAATAAATATAGGGGTTAAAGCCATCTAAATATTTTGATTGGTATGGTTAGTGAGGGTAAGACTCAGGAGAGAGTTGAGGAAAAGCTTCCTGATAAGTATACAAATATGGGTGAATGGTACGATAGAGTATTGAGTGAGGCTGGAATAGTAGATATAAGATATGGGGTGAAGGGATTCATAGTTTATATGCCCTATGGTATGATGATTATGAAGAGGTTGATAGAGCTTTATGAGAAGGAGTTGGAAGAGAGGGGGCATAAACCCGTTCTATTCCCTGTAGTCATTCCAGAAGAGAATTTAAAGAAGGAGGAGGAACACATAACGGGGTTCGAGAGTGAAGTATTCTGGATAACAAAGGCAGGTCATTCGGATCTGGATGTTAAGCTTGCTTTAAGACCTACAAGTGAAACTGCTATGTATCCAATATATTCACTATGGATAAAAAGCTATAAGGATCTCCCATTCAAAGCTTATCAGACAGTTGCTGTATACAGATATGAGACAAAGGCGACGAGGCCTTTGCTAAGAGGAAGGGAGTTTCTCTGGATAGAGGCCCATGACGTATTTAAGACGAGAGAGGAAGCGGTCAGGCAGACTTTGGAAGATAAGGAGATCTTCTATAAAGTAACATATAACTTACTTGGAATACCTTTTATACACGTCAAAAGAGAAGAATTCGATAAGTTTCCAGGTGCGGAAGATACATATGCGTTCGATACACTCCTACCAGATGGAAAAGTTCTCCAGATAGGAACTACACATTATCTAGGACAGAAATTTTCTAGAGTATTTGACGTAAAATTCCATGATGAAGAAGGGAAGTATAAGTATGGAGAACAGACATGCTATGGAATCGGACTCTCAAGGATATTGGCTGCATTACTCCTTATACATGGAGATAGATATGGTTTAATATTACCCTTCGATGTAGCACCTATCCAGATCGTAATTATCCCCATACCAAAAAAGGAGTATGACAATAGAAAGATAGTGGATTTTGCAAAAGAAATTGAAAATATATTAAGTGAGAAATTTAGGGTTAAATTAGATCTAAGTGAGAAGACTCCTGGAGAAAAATTTTACCAATATGATCTCTTAGGGGTACCATTTAGGATAGAGGTGGGTATGAGAGAGGTTGAGAGCGGAGAAGTAACACTCTTTAGAAGGGATACTCGTGAGAGGATGAAGGTTGAGATAGGTAGGCTAGAAGATACAATTAATCTAGTAAAGGAAGAGATGATTAGTAATTTAAGGAGGAAGGCAGAGGAATATATTAAGAGTAAGTATATTGAAGTAGACAGCATCGATCAGCTCAAAGAATATAACTCAAAAGGATATTTCCTCTTTGAATGTAACTTCTGCGACTCGGAGGAGTGTGCAAATGAACTGAAGTCAATAACTGGAGGCTTCGAAGTTAGAGGTATTTTCCTAGAGAAGAAAGTGGGAGAGGAGGCAAAATGTATAGTATGTGGGGGAAGGGCGAGAAGCAGGGTGCTGGTGGCGAGAGCCTATTAGATGTAGAGACTTGGCTAAATTTCCTAAGAAGATTTGAAGAAATTAGAGGTAGGTCATCAATTAGATATTCCCATATTTATATATTCCTAAAGACAGCCTATATCGATAGGAGGCTTGTCAGTAGATACTATCTTATGGATAAACTAGGTTTAAGTGAAGCATCCACAAGAACTTTTCTAAAGAAGATGGTAGAATTAAAGGTTGCCAAACCTGTTAAGGGCGGACACCATCTAAGTAGGTATGGTGTCAGGCTAGCCAAAATAATTACATCCCTCATAAAGGAATTCGTAGTTCGAAATGGTATTGAAATAGATAATGGATATGGGTGGGGAACAGCCCTATCAATTAAATTCCATGAAGATATGTTAATCCGTTTAAGAGACGACGTAATACGTTTTGGGGGGAATGCCGCGTTAATACTTCTCTACAGTAAAGGCGAACTTATCTTTCCAGAGTCGAGAGAGAAGTTATCAAGCTACAATCCTGAATTAAATAAGTCATTATTGATGGAGATAGACGACTTTCCAGCAAAATTTATAATAATATCTTTTGCAAGTAACCAATATGATGCCAGGTTAAGCTCCTTAGATACAGCTATTAAATATATCTATTCCTTCCCAATCTGATGAAATAGATAATTATGGGTTAGGTGATATTTCTTTTAACTAGTAGGTGTCGAAATGAGTGAGGAGAAGATTATAGGTAGGGGGACGTGGATAGATAAGATAGCGTATGAAGTGGTCGAGAGGGAGGTGGAATTAGGTAGGGATATATCTATAATACGCACTGAGAGTGGACTAGGGGCATCAGGCATACCCCATGTAGGTAGCATGGCAGATGCTGTTAGGGCCTATACGGTAGCCTTAGCCCTTAGGGATATGGGCTATAACAGTGAATTGATCGCTTTCTCGGATGATATGGATGGATTAAGGAAGGTTCCAGATGGGCTTCCTAGATGGTTGGAG
The DNA here is from genome assembly GCA_964529905.1 of uncultured Nitrososphaeria archaeon. Lineage (GTDB taxonomy): Archaea > Thermoproteota > Nitrososphaeria > Geothermarchaeales > JDFR-13 > SZUA-1514. Next base: position 1,038 of record CAZGXJ010000013.1, on the reverse strand, counting down.
GATGAACTTTTAAAACCAGTATCCGAGATCCCCGATCCAGATGGATGTCACGAGTCATATGGAAGACATATGTCTTCCATGTTAGAGGAAGCATTAGATATAGCTGGAATAGAGTATATACACTACTCAGGATATGAAGTTTATAAAAAAGGATTAATGTCTAAAGAAATCCATGAAATACTCTTGAATGCTCAGAGAATAGGTGAGATTATCTATGAAGAAACGGGGCAGGAGAAATACTTACAACAACTTCCATACCATGCAAAATGCAAAAACTGTGGAAGGTTATATACAACTAAGGCATATGAATACGACCCAAAAAGAAGAATAGTTAAATATAAATGTATAGGTGAGACTATAAGGGGGAGATATTTTGAGGGATGTGGATATGAAGGTGAAGCGAGGATAGATAGAGCCGATGGGAAACTAGCTTGGAAATCAGAATTCGCTGCAAGATGGAGACTACTAGATATTAGGTTTGAAGCCTATGGAAAAGATATAGCTGATTCTGTAAGGGTAAATGATAGAGTAGCTAAAGAGATATTGAGATATGATCCACCATACCACGTAAGATATGAATTGTTTCTAGATGCCTCAGGAAGAAAGATAGCGAAATCCAGGGGAAATGTGTTTACACCACAAGTATGGTATAGATATGGGAGTCCAGAAAGCCTGATACTATTCCTTCTAAAGAGGATGACAAGCACTAGAAGGGTTAAACTTGATACAATAATAGTTATGATGAGAGAACTAGACTATCATAGAAATGTATATCATGGAAGAATAAAGATTGGGAATGAGGCTAAACTAAGAAGGATTAAAGGCTTAATCGAGTACGTATATAAACTTAAGGATGTACCACCTGTAAAAGTGCCCTATGAACTAATACTAAGTTTGGCCGAGGTTGCACCAAAGGAGAATCAGAGAGAATTCATAATTAAAAGATTAAGTAAATATGGATATGAAGGGCTGGACGAGGAGGTTAACAGATTAATAACCTATGCTATTTACTGGGTTAATGATTACGGTAAACCACCT
>CAZGXJ010000012.1:6729-13580 GCA_964529905.1 uncultured Nitrososphaeria archaeon | reverse complement strand
ATAAAACTATTATACTTCCTGTCTCAAGCGGCTCTCTACTCATTGGTCTATACAGGGGGTTGAAACAATCTGGAGTAAACAATTTTAGGTTGATCGCCGTCCAACCGGTTGAACGGGCCCCACTAGCTGAACATTTAGATGTCCTAGGTGAGATTGGAGGTAGAACATCTTCCTTGGCGGACGCCCTATTGGTGAAGAATCCAAAGAGGTTGGATGAGATAGTTAGAGCTATTAGGGATACAGAAGGTGGAGTGATTTTAGTAGGGGATGAGGCTATTAAGGATTCATGGGGTGAGCTAAATAGACTGGGCTTCCTTGTGGAGCCATCCTCATCGGTAGTTTGGGCAGCATATAAATATCTATACCCAAGGATGAGGCTTGGGGAGACGATCCTAATTTTAACTGGTTCAGGCCTCAAATATATCTAGATAGGATCCATAGAAGGAATATTAAAGGCTATAATGTATATTCACATCTTAAATATGATGAGGAGTCGTTAAACAGTATCCATCATAAATAGATTCATATGTTGAGATAGTGCCACATCACATAACCTAATAAACATTAATTGTTAATTTAGATCTGTTCCAGTATGGACAAATCTTCAAATAGAGCTTATTTTATAAGCATATTTTGATTTGAATATACATTGTACTACGTCCTATATCTTCTAATCATATCTATTAGGTCGCTTAAAATTGCGTATCCAGTCTCTTCCCTACCAGCACCCGGGCCAGATATTGAGATCTTGCCTAGGGTCTCGCTATTGATTACAACCATATTTGTTACTCCCTTTGCGCTCAGCAAAGGGTCCCCCGGTAGAACCTCTATAGGATGTATTAAGTATCTTCCCTCTATAAAGTCTAGGTCGGCTACATACTTTAAACTCCTTTTATACCCCCTCTTCTTAATATACTGGGCTAGACTATTCCTTTCTATATCCTCTATACTCACCCCCTCATCTAATAGAGTATTTATGAGTATGGCCGCCTTAGCCTGGAGGTCATATCCATCTATATCCATTGTTGGGTCGGCCTCAGCTATACCCAATGATTGGGCTTCAGCCAAAGCTTCTTCAAATGTCTTACCGTTCTCCATTAGGGTAAGTATATAATTTGTAGTCCCGTTTAGAATACCTCTTATATTCGTTATATCCCGTAGCATCCCATATCTAAGTAGTTTTATTAAGGGTGTTCCACTCATAACGGTCCCCTCATATCCTAAATATAAACCATATTCCTCCGCCATATCAACAAGTTCTCTATAGTATAATGCTAGGGGCCCCTTATTCGTAGTTATCACATGTTTACCATTCTCAAGTGCCAGCTTAATATGTGTATAGCCAGGCTCCCCATCGCTTAGATTTGTAGGGGTTACCTCTATTACAACATCTACATCCCCATCTCTTAAGGGGGTCTTAGAATCTATCTCTTGAGATTTTGGGTGTCTCCTAATGTTTCCATCAGCCTCGACATATTCCAATATTTCATCTATATCGACTCCATCCTCGACATATATGGATCCCTTAATAGGATCGACAATATAGGATATCTGAACATCCATCTCGTATTCCCCTAATATCCAAGCCTTATACCTCTTAAGAACTTTTATGAATCCCTGGCCAACATTCCCAAATCCTATTAAGGCCAGCTTCAACCTCTTCATATGAATAATAATTATATAGTGGTGTTAATTTCTATGAGGATATCCACATGGATGATTGGTTTATCCCATTATATTTCTAACTAGAGATATATTATTTACTTTATATGAGTAGGGCCCTAGATTTCGAAAACCTGGTGAATCTAAGGCTTATATCGAGTCCCGCTATATCTAATGATGGTGGGAAGGTCTTATTTACCGTGACGAGGATGGACTTGGATTCGGATAAATATGTAAATAATATCTGGCTATATGACGTGAAGAGGGATATGTATGAAGCTGTAACTAGTGGACCTGCCGACTTCTGTCCGTTATGGAGTAATAGAGGTGAACGTTTCCTTTTTATGGGTAGGAGATTCGTAAAGGAGGGTGAACCGGGTGTAGAGTTATGGATATCTGATTTTATTGGTGAACCTAGGCAGCTTGTTACTTTTAAGACTGGATTATCTAAGGTGGAGTGGGGGAGAGATGATGAATATATTCTCGCGTTGGTAAAGGTTGGTGAGTTGGAGAAGGATGTTAAACATATAGAGAGGATACCTATATGGTTTAATGGGGAGGGATTCGTATATAGCTTTAAGACCCATGTATTCCTAATAGATTCGGATAGTGGTGAATATGAACAGGTTACTCAAGGTGACTATACGGTTGTCGATGCATCTCTAAGTCCAGATGGAAAGTATATAGCTTATCTAGTTAGAAGGGATGAGCTCCATCCATATCTCATAGATCTACATATCCTGGATATAGATAGTGGAGAGGATAGGGTTTTGGTTAGGGATTATACAATTTGGAATGTTAAATGGTCGGAGGATGGGAATAAAATATTTTTTATTGGTCATAAGAGGCCTAGAGGATTGACGAGTCATAACAGGTTATACTTATATAAGTTGGATTCTGAGGAGCTAATCTGCCTAACTGAGACACTCGATAGGAATGTCGGGAATACATTAAATTGTGATATTAGGGGGCCTTCGTGTTCACCTAGGTTTAAGCAGGTCGGTAAATACATATATTTCATAGTTACAAACGGTGGATATACATCCATATATAGATCTGATTTAGAGGGCAATATAGAGGAATTCCTAAGGATCGATGGATATTCTATAGATGAATTTGATGTCGCTGGAGATGTCATAGCATTTACCGCTATGTCCTTTAATGATCCTAAGGAGCTCTACATCTATACACGTGGTGAATATAGACGTGTAACAGGCTTTAACCAGGTGTTTAAGAAGCGTTTTAAATTATCTAATGCTGAGCATTTCAGGTTTAGGGCGTCGGATGGTGTGGAGATAGATGGATGGATTATGAGACCTATAGATTTTAGGGATGGCGTTAAATATCCCTGGATATTATATATCCATGGAGGTCCCAAGACGATCTTTGGATATAGCTTTATCGAGGAGTTCCAGCTCTATGTAAACAAGGGTTATGCAGTTGTATTTACGAATCCTAGGGGTAGTGACGGCTATACGGAGGAGTTCGCCGATATCAGGGGTAGATATGGGGAGAGGGACTACCAGGATTTAATGGAGGCTGTAGACTATGTAACTAAGAAATATGGTTTCCTAGATAGTGAGAGGGTAGGGGTCGCTGGGGGGAGCTATGGTGGTTTCATGACTAACTGGATAGTCACCCATACGGATAGATTTAGGGCGGCCGTCACTATGAGGTCTATATGTAATTGGATATCTATGTATGGAACTACAGATATAGGCTTCTACTTTGTTGAGGATCAGATAGGCTGTATACCATGGAAGAATCCGGAGAAGTGTATTGAGAAGAGTCCCTTATTCTACGTTGAAAACGTTAAGACACCTTTATTAATTATCCATTCATTTGAGGACTATAGATGTTGGTTAGACCAGGCATTAGAATTTTATACGGCTTTGAAGATGGTTGGGGCCGAGGTTAAAATGGTCCTATTTCCAAAGGAGAACCATGATCTTAGTAGGAGGGGGAAGCCTAAACATAGGGTTGAGAGGCTTAAATCTATAGTTGAGTGGTTCGATAAGTACTTAAAGGGGGAGGGTAAAGATAGTGGGGAGAATATGGAATAGGATCTACATATTTATATCTATATTACTCCTCATCATAAACTCAATAAATTTAGCGTCATCAAGTTTGGAGGCCTGCGGCTATATAGATAAGGTTGTAGATGGAGATACGATATGGATATATTTAGATAGGCTGGATCGTGAGAGTTTTCCCTCTCTAGAGATGGATAGATATAAGGTGAGGTTTGCAGATATAAATGCACCTGAAATAGATACGCCTGAGGGTATGGCTAGTAGAGATGCATTGATAGATGTTATTGCTAGGTATGGGAACTACGTATGTATGGATATCGATGACCTATACATCTATGATCCTTATGATAGGCTGGTGGCAGTCCTATTTGTTCCAGTCAATGAGACCCATCTACTAAATATAAATCTATATATGGTTTTGAATGGATATGCCGTTATAAAGGATTATCGGAATGAGTTTGACCCAACAAAATGGAGTCTATATGTCAGGAATATGGAGGAGGATCTCCCATCGAGGATGGATTATACATATATAGCCCTAATAATAGTCATATTAATAGTTATAATATTCATATACCGTGGGAGGATATCTTTTAACAGGTCTCCTTATATTTAAATAGTATATATTTAATTAATCGATATGCCGTTTTTCTACTACTTTTACAACGGTTAATGGTATAAAAGCTTTAAATATATCGTTATCCCCATAATTCCTTAAAGAATCTTTAAGGGTGGATATAAGATGTCCGAGATTAAGGTGGATATCAGCAGGTATTTTAGGGAGGATGGCTACGTCAACTATGATGAGTTGAGTAAGGTTAAGGATAGCATGATATTTGCATTGGTCGGCCAGAAGGTCGTCGAGGATACTATGCCTAAGGAGGGTGTGGACTTCCAGTTTAAGATTAGGGCTAAGGTCCCACTTAGAGAGGGAGAGAAGAGGATTAAAAGTACTTTAAGTATTTGTCCAGAGTGTAGGAGCTTGATTAGGGGTGTGATATTTGAGAGGGATAACGCTATCTATATAAGGAAGGTCTGTCCAGACCATGGTGAGATTGAGGAGGTATATTGGAGCGATGCGGAGTTCTACTATAAGAAGAGTAAGGAGTCCTATGATGGACATGGTGTTAATAATCCTTTCGTAGATCTAGTTAATCCATGTCCATATAACTGTGGACTATGTGCTAGGCATAAGAGTCATACTGCTCTACTCAACCTAGTTATTACAAATAGGTGTCACCTCTCGTGTTGGTACTGCTTCTTCTATGCAGAGGCAGCTGGATATATCTATGAACCTACATTGGATCATATAAGGTATATGATGGAGTCCGCTAGGAGTATGGAGCCTGTCCCAGCTATGGCTCTACAGATTACGGGTGGTGAGCCGACACTTAGGGAGGATCTAGTTGAGATCATTAAGATGGCGAAGGAGATGGGCTTCATACATATACAGCTAAATACTACAGGTATAAACTTTGTGGGTAGGCCTGACTATCTTAAGGAGATTAGGGAGGCGGGAGTGAATACGCTCTATATGAGTTTTGATGGTGTCACTCCATATACTAATCCTAAGAATCACTGGGAGGTTCCATATATATTTGACGCGGCTAGGAAGGCTGGGATGGGTATAGTTCTAGTGCCCACAGTTATTAGGACTGTTAATGACCATGAAGTCGCTAAGATGCTATACTTCTCATTGAAGCATAATGATGTGGTGAGGGGTTTAAACTATCAGCCAGTAAGCCTAGTTGGTAGGATGCCTAAGCATGAGAGGCAGAGGCTTAGGATAACTATCCCCGATGTGGTTAAGCTTGTTGAGGAGGGGACCAATGGAGAGGTCATGATGGATCACTGGTTCTCAGTACCCTTCACAGCCCCTATAAGTGAGTTTATAGAACTTGTAACTGGTAAACATCAGTTTAAGATGACTAACCACTTCGCATGTGGAGTAGCTACATATCTATTCCAGGATCAGAAGACCGGTAAGATCACTCCACTACCTAAGTTCATGGATGTAGAGTCCTTCGCCAACTATCTAAAGGAGTTAAATGAATATATGAGGAAGGGTGGGAGTAGGAAGCTAGCAATGTTGAAGCTATTAGCCAAGATACCATCATTCATAGATAGGAAATATGTCCCGGAGCAGCTTAGGAAGAAGGGCAGGATATATAAGATGTTATTCGATATATTCGCTAGACATGACTATAGTTCACTAGGTAAATTCCATCTAAATACGTTATATGTCGGTATGATGCATTTCCAGGATGAATATAACTATGATGTCGCTAGGATACAGAGATGTGACATACATTATGTAGGCCCAGATGGTAGGATAATGCCGTTCTGCACATATAACGTCATGCCTGAGATGTATAGGGATAGGCTGATTAAGAGATATTCCCTAAGCCTAAGAGAGTATCTCAGGAGGACTGGTCTGAAGAGCCTAAGCCAAGAGAGGTATAGGAGGAATATAAAGAAGTTGGAGGCAGACCCATTATACAGGAAGACATATGAAGGATTCTGGGATCCAGACAGTATATCCTATGAAGAGAAGAAGAGGATATCAATTAAATTTGGAATACCAGTAGTAGAGTAGGTTAAACACACCCTTCAAAATTTTTACTATAATATCCTTTTTCCTATTTTTTAACCGTTTTATTTGTATATTTTTTAGGTTCCCTTTTTTTGGGTGAATGGTGTGTTTAGATGTTGTTATGGGGGGTTTTTTGAAATATATTTAATTGGAATTCTATCTTCTCATCCATATTATGCGTGGTTCATATCTGTTCACGGTATTAAATTAATGACTGGTGTAGAGCCTGAAACTATATATGTTCGGGGGTGATTTGAGGATTGAAGTAATACAACATCTTTCTAATTCTTATGTTATCCATCCTACTGAGTGGTGAAGTATTTATATCTGGGATTGGTGTGGATAAATTAGATTATAAGATAAATGTTTATTTGTTAAAGGTTGATGAGATGTTGTATAAATTAAATGATATGTTTATAATAAAGGAGTTTATGTAAATAAAAATAGTTTTATCTCGTTAGATGGGATATTTACTAGATGGATATATAGTATAAATGACTGGGATTTGAATGGCCATCCATATCTCGAGGGGTTTACACTTGACATATGTATAGGGGAATATA
>CAZGXJ010000012.1:0-6629 GCA_964529905.1 uncultured Nitrososphaeria archaeon | reverse complement strand
TATGATTCAGGGAATACAGGTTGTTACAACTCTTGGTGTATACGCCTTAGAGATACCTCTATCATGTAGCCTTCCAGATGTTGGTGTTGAATATAATATATCATCTATTGTAGACATACTTGACGGAGTAATAGATATTAAGAATCTCCTATTTGGAATTGATAAGGAGGTTATAATAATACCTACTAGGAAATGTTATTCAGTGGAACCTTTTCCAAGAGGGGGTACTGAGACACTGGACATGACCCAAATGGATATCCCTACAATACATCCTATGAAGGTTAGAGAGATCTATAATGTATATATAGTTAGCGAATCTGCCCAGGTTGATAGATCTATGGATAAGGAATTGATATATAATGAGGGTGACAATCCACATAAATCCGATTCTTTAAATGTTACTTCTAAATATATAAGCCTAATATTATCAAGTATAGCCATTATAGGAATATCCACCATCCTATTTTGGATGAAGAGGAGGGGTCATAAAATATAATTAAACGGTGTAAACCATCGGCTTTAGATTTTAAAATATAATTAGTCTCTAATCCACTTTACGATGTATATATAGTAATTGATTCTCATTTTATTTTTCATATTTTGAAGAATATTATTTGTATGCCGGTCATATATAGAGTTAAGCTGGATTACTATAATTCATATCATGATTTTAAGTTGAGGATGGATGGTAGGCTCTATGAATATAGAGATGGCGGATGGGTTGAGGTGGAGGGAGAGGAGATCGATCCAGATAAGCCCTTCATACTTTTTTTCGAGAGGGTCTTCACCCATTATATGAGGAAGCTAACCTTCAACGATATAGTGACTGCCGATGAATATGACTTAGAGGTATATAGGTATGAGTCGGGGTCTGAGGGGCTTGTAAGTATACATCGGGTTGAATGGGAGAGGCCAGTTCCACCAGTTACATATTTCCATATATATAGGTATTTGAGGGGAGAGGAAATATTCGGTAAATATGACCTGGATAAGGCTAAGGAATTTATAACTGAATTAAATATATCATATCCACTATAGATCCCTATTGGATGATGTGGTATGGAACGAGCCTAAGCTGTGGGCTTTCGATGTCAAAGTGGAAGTAGAGGTTATATTCTCCCAACATCTCCCCATGGTCTGCGGATATAACTATCTTCCCTTGACTATCTAAAACTATCTTCTCTACATATTCCAATGCTATCTCCAAGTTTTCCATATAGGCCTTCCATAGCAGTTTGTCAAGCTCCTTCTTACCAATATATTTCCTTAGGTATGGTATAAGGATATATTCAAATCCTAGGCCCATACCCTCTCTTCCAAGCTCATCATCTAATCTATATATAAGGCTGTTTAGATGGGATAGGGCTATGAATGGTATATGGGGTTGTATGAAATGGATCACCAATTTATAGTCCCTCCCAAGTTTATATCCCTTTATACGCATTCTGGTAGTTATCATCTTATAGGCCCTCCACATCTGTTTTGGATGTATAGTATGAAGTTCCTTATCTAAACCCCATCTCCATACCTCTATAATGTCTTTGAAGATGCCTCTTAAGTCATAGTTAAACATCCTATGTAGATGTCTAATCCTGCCAAGGGATTTATTTATGAAGATGTTTCCAGATATATATAATACATCTCTCCAGTCTCCATCTATCCATGTCCTCATAACCCAGTGTGGCGTTATTGATGCTGGTGACCATGCATATCCAATTTCACCTCCTAATCTTTTAGCTGTAGACCTTATATATGCATCATACCTACATGCATCCAATATAATTAATATATCCCAGTCCCTACTATGGATCAGCCTCTCCTGTTTAGGTGCATCCATCTTCTTGAAGAAATCCAGTTTATCCAATACCCTGCTGAATAGCCTCCAGCTTACTATATTTAATAGGTTTGGATATCTCAATGAATATATAAGAATGTTTCTACCTCTATTTACTAGACTCCTGATGCTCCTTCTCTCCTCTTCCCCCATAAAATAAAGTCTTAATTAAATCTCTTAGATATAATGGCTTCACATACTCTACATTCATCAACATCTACATCTGGCTCTAATACTTTATGGATGTCACATATATACTCCTTTGAAATTATGTATAGGATTATATCGTTTAGATCCTTCATCAACTCCTCCTTAGATGGGTTTGTATTAACTATTTTATCTGCGAGGGATCTAATCATCTTTAGGACATCTGGATATCTATATAGCTCATCTATATATTTCCCCCTTGAATGGCTCTTATAATAGGATACACTGGCCTGGGTAATATATAGGGCTTTAGCTATATCAGTTTGTTTATATCCATATCTATCACTCAGTTCTCTAACCAATATGCTTCTTACGGCTGGTAATATACTCTTTACGATCACCTCATATGGTGTATACATCCTATCCCCAAATAATATAATATGGTTATAACGCCGTTAATATAGTTATATATCCCTGAGATATCTGGTAAACCAATCTAGAACCCTCTCTATATATACCTTCCTATTTTCAATCTTAGTTATTCCATGTCCTTCATCCTCAAATATATGTATATCTACCTCCCTACCCAATTCCTTTAACCTATTATATATCTGTATACTCTCCTCCACTGGGACCCTACTATCATTTCTACCATGTATGAGGAGTAGTGGCGCCTTTATGTTATCTATGTAATAGATAGGTGAGATCTTCCTCAGAAATTCTATGTCTTCTTCGAGGCTTCCATATTCCCTCTCCCTGAGTCTCTTTCTCCATGGTCCTGTATTCTTAAGGAATGTTTCAAGGTTTGATATGCCCACTACAGATACGGCTGCTTTCCATAGGTCTGGATAGTGGGTTATGAGATAGAGTGTCGCAAATCCTCCATAGCTTCCACCTAGTATCCCCACTGGTCCATCCCCTATCAATTTCCTCGATTTGAGGTCATATAAAACGTCTACAATATCCTTTAGACTCCTCTCCCTCCTGCGTTTATCATCTAGATGTCTAAAAAGCTTTCCATATCCTGTGCTCCCCCTATAGTTAGGCTGTATCACTGTATATCCCCTATTTATTAGGATCTGTATCAATGGATTGAAGATTGGCCTACTCTGACTCTCCGGCCCTCCATGTGGAATAAATATGTATCCATTCTCCTTTCTACTCCTATATATAAGTGATTCTACGTATAATCCGTCACTCATCCTACTCCTAACAACACTAGGCTCTACAATATATCCACCTATCTCTTCTAGGATGTTGCAATATTTAAGGGGTTTCAATTTATCATTGTCTAGTATCCATATCGACTCTCCATACCGAACAGTGTTGAGAGATATAACTATAGATTTATCAACATCTATATGTGTTACGACTCCTAAGGGTTTAGATATCTCATCTTCCCCTATATATAGCTTACTATCCCCAGATATATTCACGGTATAGATAAGGTTGTCATTAAAGATCTTAAATAGTTCGATTTCTCCATCGGCCTTCCAAATCTCTTCGATCCCTCCACCTATAGTATATTCAGCTATATATCTACTGTCTGAATCATAATCTGTTATCATATATATCCTATCGTTATCTACCCATTCAATGTTTGATATGTGGGTATCCTCATGGATGAATGAATCTATTAACGCCCCATCTTCTGTATCTATGAAATATAATATTTGCTCCCATGTTCCGCTCGACTTTATAACAGCTAAAATATCCCCCTTTGGAGAGAAGGATATCGGATAGGTATTAGGTGATCCCTCGAAGATAAGTCTCTCCTCGCCATCCCTTAAATGATATATATACGTATCGAAGAGGCTCGGATTCCTCCTATTAGATGCATATGCAAATATCTCCCTATCTCCATTTATCCTACTTGGTATATTAATGGATACACCATCTCCAATTTCGAATAGATCTTCTGTTGAGCCATCTAAATATTTTATCCCTTTTATCCTCCACCTCTCATTCCCGCCAATATCGTGGATCAGTAGAATAACCTTCAATTTAGTGTCTTTTCTATACCCACCTATCCTATCATATCCCCTAGTTAGATTAATAAATTCCCCATCCCTATATGTGTAGAGATTCGGCTTCCCCTCTAAATCTGATATGAATAGGATCTCTCCATTGAATATCTCAGCATCTCTATAGAAATGGACCTTCATAAATAGAGAGGTTAAATCCATTTTAGGGGACCCCCTCCTTATGAACTTGATAATCTATAATACTTATAATTATTTATATAGGAATATTATTGATTCCTCTGCGACACCTATCTTAATAGTTCTATCCCTTACAGCTATCCTCTTATTCACTATCCATATATCCCCAACTTTGAACCCTATTTTTCTAGCGATCCTAGCCAGTATCCTATCTGACTTAATTACCCTATCTGGAAATATTCCCTGGCCCACTACTAATGCTGCTTTCCCACCTCTACGTAACACCCTATATAGCTCCCCCAATACTTGGTACATATCGTTGAAGTATGCCAATGCCGCTGGTGGCATCTCTTTTATATCTAAGTTGGATAGTTTCAACACGTCTCTCCTTGAATACGTCAAACCTATATAGCTTCTAATAGGATTTATATTTTTATCTCCATAGAGTAGGAGATATTCCATCTCATATACGACTGTATATTCAATTTTATTGAGGTATGGTGGTGAAGTAATAACTATATCTATACTTTCATCATCTATCATGGATAGATTCCTGGCATCTCCCTGATATAAATAGTATGATACGTTCTTCAACTCTGTCTCTTCAATATCCCTTATAAAGTTTTTTATTGTTCTGCTGAACATCTCCCTAAAGGGAGGGATGTTTCTATTCCTCCTAGGCCTGAGTTTACTTCCATCTTTAATAAATAGTGTAGATTTATTGGCGGCTGATAATAATGCTACATAGAATAGATTCCGATACTTCTCCTCGCTTATCCCCTCTATCGCCCTCCTAGCCTTTAAAATATCTATTAGATTAGCCTTTGTAAACCCTCTTTTGAGGAGTGGAGGTACACCACCCAAATCTATCCTCTCCTTATAATCCTTTACATATCGATAATAATCCTTTATCTTCTCAACATCATAGTCCTCGATCTTTGACTGGGCTATTAATTTAAATAATGGACTTATCTCGACCCCAATTGTATTTACCCCATATTCCCTACATGATAGTGGCGTCGTCCCTACACCCATGAATGGATCTAGAACCCACATATCCTCATCTACCTTAAATTTTTTAAGTAGGTATATCACCAAGTCTCGAGAAAATCCCTCTTTAAAGTAGAACCACCTATGTCTAGGGAGATCTCTATTTGGTTTGAACGTTACATATTCTCCTAGATCTAATCTTTCTATGATCTTCATCACATATCTTATGAACTATATATTCTTTTTCTTTTTAAGGGTTTGGACATGGATTAACTAATGTTAATACTTTACATCTATATGGTTTATGCATCCCTATCTATAGATATATTTTTGATGTTGGATGTCTAGTAGGAGGGGATGGAGAACCAACTTTATGGGTATCGAGCTATATGGTAATAGATATACCTATAAACCATCTGAAGACTCTCTCCTACTTACATATAAAGTGTTAAAGGGTTTTGAGAGGATAGATGTATCCTATGATATCTGTACTGGTTCGGGGATTATAGCTATTATGGCTGCTAAAAGGGGTAGTTATGTAGTTGGGACGGATATTATGTGGGATGCCCTTAGATACGCCCTTAAAAACTCGGAGGTGAATGGTGTATCCCAACATATAGATTTTATCCTATGTGACGGTGGTGAAGCCCTTAGAAGCGATGTAGAGAATATCCTAATATTTGTAAATCCTCCATATATACCTGGGTATCCAGCTATGAAAATGGATTTAATGTATCTAGGTGGTGAAGGGGGCATAGAGGTTGCTATGAAGATTATTAGGGATTTCCAAGGTATTGGGGATGGCTCCATATATATTATTTTATCAAGCTATAGTGATAGGAGTAAATTTATAGAGTTTGTAGAGGAGATGAATTTTTATATTGATGAGGTGGACGAGATATATCTTGGAGGTGAGACTCTATATCTATATAAAGTATGGAGGGAGTTAGCCAGGTAATATACCTATCCTCCTAAGTTCCTCAATACTCTTAACTATCTTCTCTTCTGGATATCTATAAGGCTCTAGCCTCCCCTCTACATATTCTTCGAAGGCCTTCATATCGAATAGTCCATGTCCACTTAGGTTGAATAGGATAACCATCTCTCTATTCTCCTCCCTAGCCTTTATAGCTAAGTCGAAGACCGCCTTGACAGCGTGGGCGGATTCGGGTGCTGGGACTATCCCCTCTGTTAGGAAGAATTCATGGGCAGCCTTAAAGACGCTTACCTGGTCATAGGCGACAGCATCTATGATCCCCTTATCCTTTAATAGGCAGAGTGTAGGCGCGTCTCCATGATATCTTAGGCCTCCTGCATGGATGGGGGGAGGTATAAATGTATGCCCCAATGTATACATCTTAAGTAATGGTGTTAGTCTAGCTGTATCTCCATAGTCATATGTATATATACCCCTTGTTAATGTTGGGGCGGCCTCGGGCTCCACCGCTAGGAACTTTATGTCTAACCCCTTATCAACCTTTAGTCTATAGAAGGGA
>CAZGXJ010000011.1:0-16731 GCA_964529905.1 uncultured Nitrososphaeria archaeon | reverse complement strand
TATTCAATAAATAGGTTTGAAGTATCCCTCGTATAGCCCCTAACAGCAATATTCGCATAAATAATGTTTGACCCCTTAGACAGGCCTTTAGATCTAAAACGTTTAAAAGTGAAGTATTTTTTACTACTTCTCAAAGGGAGTAGAGATAATCTCAAACCTGCTATGTCTATATACATATCATCAATATACCTTATAGACCCCCCATCATGTAATAGAAATCCCCCGCTAAAGCTTAGCCCCCTATTAACCAATATCGGATATATATAGGTAGCGGACATATCTAGTCCACTTAAGAAATCTATATAGCTTTTTACGATTTTAGACCCCCTCCCCAGCACCTCAAAACTCTGGTAATATGTTGGGTAGAAGCTTATTAGATCTATATCCCCTCCAAAATAGTTTAGAGGCATAATTATATATTCGCATTTATTGGGTGGTGATGGGACATCTCTAGGGGTTAATCCATAGTTTGATACATCGTTATAATAGGCAATATCATCTATAAAATCCATATTAATCCTCCTATAGTATACTTCAGGCCTATATCTCGAGGGGAAATATGTAGAATAGCTATATAGAAAATCGATTAATATAGAGTCCCCATCGACCACATATTCGAAGGGCTGCCACTCAGATGTATAGATCTTTATAGACCCCTTCAAAATATTCCTAAAATCCACATCATATTTGAAGAAGGTTGCCAAGCCATATATCCTAGGCCTATATCCAAAGAAATCATCTATGACTATCTTCTCTACAGAGGATACATATCTATTCAATTCATCTTCAAAGATGAAGTCTCTCCACTCCAGGAGACTAATATAATTCTCTGGAAGTTCAAATAGGGTCTTATAAATGTATCCACCATGTATCTCCTCCCTAATATATAACCTATATCCGAGTCTATCCAATCCATATAATACATTCATCTCTTAAAATCACATATCCTTTTAACAATCTCAACCCATACATATCCAAACTTCTCAGGCTGGTATCCTCCACCACCCAGAAGCGTAATTCCTATACCCCTATCAACAGCTATTTTAATTATCGTGAGAACCATCTCAATAAAACTCTCGACGTCATACTCTAGATGTGTTAAAGGATCACCAGCCAATCCATCCGTCCCTGCTTGAAGAATAAAATATTCCGGGGAAGCCTTGTCGATGAAGCCAACCAACTTATCCAACTGTCTTAATAGGTCTATACCCTTTGACCCCGGCTCCATCTCAACATTAATTTTAGTCCCCTTTGCAGGTCCACTCCCATTTTCATAGGAGTAACCAGTGCCTGGATATAGGAATCTAGGCGTCTCATGTATATCGAAAATGTATATCGATGGATCGGCCTCATAGGAATAATATACTCCATCCCCATGATGAGCATCTATATCTATATACATTATATTTAATACCCTCTCACGTATCGATTCTATAGCTACCGCTATATCATTGAAGACACAGAATCCGGATGCCCTATTCCTAAAACTATGATGCCAACCACCTGCAAGGTTTACAGCTATACCTCCCTTTAAAGTCCTTAAGACGGCATCTCTAGTGGCGCATACCGTATGTAGGGAGACTTCATATACGCCTTTATATGCGGGAGTATCCCCATAGTCTAGATATCCATACCCCAACTCGGACATCTGCTTCACATACCTTACATATTCTTCCGTATGGAAAAGGGTGAGATATTCATCCTTACATGGATATCTATTAACCTCCTCGACACAACCAAGCCTATCACGATGGCTCCTATAATATTTAAGGAAGTATTGATACCTAGAAGTCGTTAGCGGGTGACTGGGGAATCCATACCTAAATAAAGTATCATTTATGTATAGGTAGACCTTCATAACACCCTAAAATACTATAGCTATGTGAGAGTTTAATAGGTATAGATAAACCCACTACCTCCCTCTCTGCCTCCTAGCCAAAACCAGGTGGACCACATCCCTATCATGTAACACATAATCCCTTGGAAGCTTTATACCAGTCCTAACATCTACACCATATAATAGGTATTTAGGGAAGTCACTATGTATAGCCTCAGCCAGATCCATCAAGGTTGCATGCCTAGGAAGTAGAAATACATCTGGCAAAACCCTACCACGTTTATCGGAGAGCCTCTCAATATCCTCGACTGGATATACAAATTTATACCCCATAACCTTAAACACCAATGTATTCAATGCGAATTGGACGCCTGTCCGCATTATCTTTGAAAATACGAATCTCTCCATATACTCCAAGGCCCTCCTCTGCTTTTCAGTCAAGGCATCCGGCTTAACAACTTTGAACTCCTCAGCCCCAGGAATATATTCAACCAAACCCTTTTGTTGAGCCCTTCTCAATGCCAACTCTGAATCGGCCGATGCAGGGATGACGACCACATCCTTTAAGGTATTACTAAGCCTTAAATAATTTTCCTCCGCCCCCTCCAAATCTATCTTATTAGCAACTACAACAGTTGGTTTAGATACATCCCTAATTACATATGAAAACTGTTTAGTCTCCTCAATAGTCCAATCCTTGAAAGGTATATCATATAAGCCAGTTAAATGTAGAGCCTTCTCTATATGCTCCATCGTGACCTTTATCCCACTCAATACGGTATATAGCGCCTCAACCTTACCTAAAGACTTCTCATACTTCTCAATGGTAGTCCTATTACCCTCTATGATCTTGTGATACCATAAGACTAGCTCCTCTTCTATATCATAGTAATCACTTAGTGGATCTCCATAACCAGGCTCAACGATATTACCCTCGGCATCTATACTTCCCGAGGCATCAACTACATGGAGTAGGGCGTCTGACTGGGCAGCAACGGTTAAGAATTGGTTTCCTAGACCCTTACCCATATGAGCCCCCTTAATAAGGCCGGGGAGATCTATTAATGTTATTGGATGGAATCTAACCCTATTAATACATATGCTATTCCGAGGATCATCCTTAACATTAAACTCTGCACATACACATGGAGATGAGACGTGGGCTATCCCTATGTTAGGCTCCTTAGTTGTAAAGGGGTATGGCTGGACCTCAGCATTAAGTAATGTAGCTGCGTTAAAGAATGTTGTCTTCCCCGTATTAGTCTTACCTATAATACCTATACGTATACTGGTCAAAGCAATCCCCTCGGAATATACTACATAAAAATAGATGGTATGTTAAATAAAATTTAGAAGTCATATAGCCTGATATACGGAAGGTATGAGGGGGATACAGTGAGCAGTGAACTTGAGATTAGGAGGGTTGGCCAGGGCATACTGGTTAGATATAGAGGGATAAGATATGGATTGGATAAGGTTAAATCGGGGTTAGACGTCGACTATAACTTGATATCACATGCCCACTACGACCACCTACCAACGAGGGCTAGGGGTAGGATATATGCATCTAGAGAGACGATTGGCCTAGCTAGGATTAGGGGGATGAGATACTACAATATAGTGGAAGACTTAAAAGATGTAGAGATATTCGAGACCGGCCATATCCTAGGCTCAACAGCCTTCCTAATAGAGGGAAAAATATTATATACTGGGGATATCAATAACAATGACAGGATATTTCTAAAGAGGTTTAGGCCACCCCAAGCCGATATATTAATAATTGAGGCTACATATGGATCTCCTGAATATATCTTCGGGGAATTCAGAAACCAGGTAAATACATTGTTGAGATTTATATCTAGAAATATGGTCCAAGGAAGGAATATAGTTTTAAGGGCCTACCCACTTGGAAAACCTCAAATAATATCCCTCATACTTAAGAAAGTCAAAAATCTATATGTAAGCCGAAGGGTTGCCAGGTATAACAAGGCGTACAGCGACCTCCTCAAGATGGAGATCCCAAATAGGGTCTTCAATGGAAACGAAGTAGATGAGCCATTTATACTATTAGCTGCATCAAATGAGAAGATCGATATGTTAGATAGATATGAGCCAGTAGAGGCTATATTGTCTGGGTGGACGCTGAAATTTGGTGGTGGACTACCTATAAGTGACCACGCCGATTATAAGGGATTGATAGAGGTGGTAGATAGGGTATCCCCAAAAAAGATATATACGATATATGGACATTCCAAGAGGCTCGCATCGATATTGAAGGAGTATGGATATGACGCGATTGACCTGAGGGAGGCTAAATAACGTTTTATAATCGATGTATAGATTCAAAAATTATTGTATGAAGATTAGGGCATATGTCAGAGTATATGGAAGGGTTCAGGGGGTATTCTTCAGGGCACATACTGTGGAGAAGGCCCGTAGCCTAGGTGTGACTGGATATGTTAGGAACATGTCAGATGGAAGTGTAGAGGCTGTTATTGAGGGAGATAGGGATAAGGTATTAGAGCTTATAGAATGGATGAAGGTAGGCCCTCCATTGGCCAGGGTTGATGACATTAAAATAGATTTTTCAGAATATAGGGGAGAGTATAAGGATTTCAGGATAAAATATTAGATTCTCCAACTTTACCCCTCAACTCCCTATACCTCTCAATAGGGGATATGCCTCCACCCTCTAAGATATATGACGTATAGGCAGAAGCATATATAGAGGAATCCAACGCATTAAATCCTTTCCTAAGAGACTTAATAAAGATATATAGGTATATGTCTCCAGCCCCAGTCTCATCAACATTATATACCCTATAGGACGGGATATGGTATTCAGAATCTCCAAACCTTAGATATGCACCGTTCAAACCATCCGTCATAAGGATATATCTAGATTTAATCCTATGAATATCTATATATTCAAACTCTTCAGAGGAGAATTTAAAAACATTATATTCTATCTCATATATTTTCTTGGGGGGCTTGACCCCCTCAATAATACCTCCCTCACCAACCCTCCTAACATATCCTTGAATATCTATGGAGAGTGGATAGTGTTTAGATAAGATCTCGAGAAGTTTTATTGGAACCTCATCCAATACAGGTGAAACTATTACCTCAGATGGAGATAGACGTTCAAGGAAGTCTATAGTATTAATCGGTGTAAGGCTATACCCACCTCCAGATACGTATTGTGTACGCCTATCCCCACTATAGACATTTATAAATCTTAGATTCTCCTTATCGAAGAATACTTCGAGGAATCTATATATCCCTCTCCCAGGATATCCAAGTCTCCATATATCTAGATCACCCCCAATTGGGGATACGATAGCCAAGTCTCCATTGAATACCTCTAGAGCCCTTGATATGTGGTGAGGTGGACCCCCAATACTATATATCCTCCTACCATCCCTCAATACATTCACGTCAATGGTATATCCACCCACTATACCTATGATGATGACCACCCATCTATAGATCGAATAGGTTTAGCTTACTATCCTCAAAATATCTCTTATAGATTGGTCTATCCAACTCGAATATGGAGAATTCAACGGTTGGACCGACTATACAACCTTCCAATACATGCCCCCCTATAACCTTCTCCTCAGTAGATAATACTAGATGTATATGGACTATAGGCTCTCCATCCTTCCAGGAAATATTACCTATACAGGATATAAGCTCGTATAGGCCGTCACCCTCAATAGTTGAATATTCACCTGTCTCAGGATCGAAGAATCCAAGTCTAAACCTCTTCAAGGCGCCGATTAGGTTTATCAAGCCGGATGTTATACCTTCATCCATAGCAATCTTACCAAGAGATTTAAGTAGGTCCTCCCCAGTCTCCAGTCTACCAACGATTATCCTCTTAACGTTGAATGAGGAATATCTCATACATAGTTTAATGTCTATTGGAATGATATAAAAGAGATTATAATGATTCTAAATATCTATCGGGCCTTAATATGGGGACTTGGATATGATGCCGATAAGGGATATAAATCCTACTAGGTCGACACCATATGTCACTAGAGCATTAGTTTTTCTAAACATAGCAATATTCCTATTAACTTTCTTCAGACCCGATTACCCGAAAATAGTCGCGTTATGGGGATTTAGACCTATATATCTATACAACTTCGTCAGGTTAGAGACCATATTTACATCGATGTTCCTACATGCGGATCTCCACCATCTAATAGTCAACATGATATATCTATGGATATTCGGAGATAATGTAGAGGATGCATTAGGACACGTTAAGTTCCTAGCTGCATATCTATTTTCAGGGATAGCGGCTGCAACTATGCAGAGCATTGTAGAGCCAAATTCGATCTTCCCAATGATAGGTGCGTCAGGAGCGATAAGCGGTGTATTAGGTATTTATATTGTATTCTATCCCAGGGCTAGGATAATCACATTGGTATTCCTAGGATTCCTAATCACAACGATAGTCCTACCTGCATATCACTATCTATGGTTCTGGTTCCTAATACAGCTACTATTCGGAGGGATATCACTAATCTCTAGGATACCTTCAAATGTAGCTTATTGGGCACATATAGGTGGATTCATAGCTGGCCTAGCCATAGCCTTAATAACATATAACACTTTTAATGTTAGGAGGAAGAGGGAAGAATACTATGACCTTCTATATGACTATCTATAGATATATAACTTGAGGAACTTCCCCTCCACATCCAACTCTATATATGACCTAGACCCGATATCCAGATTATTAGGTACTATATAGATTCCCTCAGCCCCATCGAATCCTATGGTCAATCCATACCGCTTATCACCATAGATTTTGATTCTACATCCATCTAGAAATTTAATGTAGAGAGAAGGTTCGAAGCCATACCGATTTACAAGGTATTTATATTTGGTTAGAGCCTCCCCACATCTCCCATCAAGCCAAAATCGATAACCCTTATCCCCCAACTTATCTATGAAGCTGGATAGATCGGAGACCCTTAAGATAATCGGTCTAAAGCTCGTGTTTAGAACTTCAAGGGGGTCGGATAGGGATACCAATTTAAAGACCACATTCTTAATTTTATGGCTTGAGATAGGTTCACCCTTCAATAAACTATTTTTAACTATTTTTCTGAGTAATCCGCCTCTCAACTTGGTCTTCAACGATTCATATCCAATTAGAATTGATACCCCATCACGATCCAATGATATAACTGCTAGTCTATCCAGCTCCACCTCTTCCAATTCCAACCACCTAAAAACTTTATATCTATTTAATAGCCCATCCATCAGGTCTCTATCCATATCTTCTATAGAGAAGATGTATGGAGGCATTAATGGATCAACCAATAGGTATCCATTAAAGCCATCTAGGTCATACATATTCCCTACCCAGACCTCCTAATTAGCAGGAGGAGCTCATCCCTAAAGAGTATCAATAGGATTATTAATAAGAGGATTGATATTGGGAGATATATTATTGAGAGGGTTAATATTGCTACTAAGACCTGTATAGCTAATACAGATGACATCCTAAAAGATCTAATTATGTATATTGGCATCAATACCAGACCAACTATATAGAAGATTTGGGATACATCCCTATTGACTAGGCTAAGTATATATGATATGAGATATATCGTGAAATAGTATTTAGCTATCCTTACTACCATCCTCCCTAACTT
This sequence comes from uncultured Nitrososphaeria archaeon, assembly GCA_964529905.1. GTDB lineage: Archaea > Thermoproteota > Nitrososphaeria > Geothermarchaeales > JDFR-13 > SZUA-1514. Next base: position 9,216 of record CAZGXJ010000011.1, on the reverse strand, counting down.
CATGGAAGCCATCCTCCTCTATATATACGTCAAGCCGATACTCCATCTCAGGAAGGTGGGGAGCCCTATAGCCCGTGATCTCCCTCATATTCTTACCCTTCTTCCGGATGTATAGAGTATATTTAAAGCCGTATCCCACTGAGGACCCTCCATAAAAGGATATATATGGATTGTTAGATGGGGACCTGGTCTCATGATTCGCGACAAAGATAACAAGTTTATATTGGGAAGCTAGCCTTGCGAGGGAGTGGAGGAGGGAACTCAGCATAGAGGCCCTAGCTGGATAGTCTTGGAGGTCATAATGCCTAAACTTTAGTAGGCCTCCAAGGCTATCCAATGAGATAAACCTTATCTTATATTTAGATATGAAGCTCGCCAATGGAGATATTGATATATCCCTATCATATCTTATTTGGAAACCCATCTTTTGACCCTCATTAGATACCTTAGCCTCGATATCCATCAGGGAGAATAGATAGGTTATGTCTTGGATGTTTATCAAATATATTTTATTATTTATATCTCCATCCTCCTTTGGGACTATCTCATACCTAGGCATTATATTTTCAAGGAGTTTCCTAAGCCTGGGCCTCTCAATTTCGATATCTAAGTCGTGAAGGACGGTCTCAATAGCTGTCAAAACATCGTTTAGATACCTCTTCTTCCCACCCTTGACAGTATACTTCCTTGTATATGATGGGACCATCTTAACATCCTTTCCAAATCTCTTTGAGAATCTATCCATCCACTCCTTACCAAAATTATTTAATATCGTCATCTCTGTATCTAGGATCAAGGCATTCCCAAATCCCTTAGATACCCATTCACTTAAAATCTGTATAATTAGGAGGGACTTACCAGACTGGAAGGGACCATATATATGGGCGATAGTGGATTCCCCAACCCCCGACATGAAGAAGGTGTTTAGATTTGGCAATGAGTCGATTATATATCTCCTACTCATCACCTCTCAACCTCCTTAAAAGCTTTATACCTTCAACACTCATCCTATATCTAGTCCCCCTCCTATCCGAGATCCTATTTAGATATCCATCCCTCCATAGGTTGATAACTAGAGATGATATTAGAGGCCTATCACCACCTGAGACATTTATATATATACCGTCGATTGACATCTCACCATAGCTATTTAAAAGCTCTAAGATCTCCCTGACGACCTCTCGATATTCCCCTATATAATCCAAGAGGTGAGGTTTCACCTCCTCACGTCTATCCCTACCAGGAAGTCTCATACCTCTATCATATTTAACTGGGAGATATAGTACTCTATCATATAGTAATATATCTATATCCTCTGAATACAGTGGTATCCTGAGGCGTTCAAGGATGTGGAAGTCATCGACGTATAATGGGTTTAGGAAGAGTGTGTTTACAACGTATTTAGGTATATCCGATAGTGTATATGAGTGGATAACAGCCCTCCCATTCCTGGTTAGACCCATTAGGAAGCCTTTTGGAAGCCTACCAAGTAGTATAGAGTCTATAAGGATATGTATATGCCCTGGATAATTCCTCATCAAATATAGAAAGGATATTGTTGATACGAAGACCCTTGCTATATAGCTATTCATCCATTTATATCCAATAAATATATGGGAGTCATCCCTAAGACTTGACCATACATCACTAGACAGTCTTAAAACTATTGAAGGATCAAATATACCTGCGAGTAGATTTGATAAGACAAGATATGAGGACTTCTCAATACCTGTAGACTCTGTAGACTTATTGATGATATACTGTATATATGACTCTAGATTAACGTTTTCAGCAGCCCTATAGAAATATTTAATTGAGGATAGGGCCGAGACCTCCCAATAGGGATATTTAAACCTGAAATATTCAGTTAAAGCCTTTAGAGATAATGTAAAGATGTCCTGGTCACTTATAATATTCATCTTGAACTCTATACCAGCATCGACATAAACGGGGGCGTCATCCTTATAGAATCCATGCGTATCATGTATGACTAGGGGCCTACCACCCTCCATCAACCCCCTTAACATACCGATAAAGAAGTCGTCCCTAGGATCACCAATATAGCCTACAACACCATCTAATCCATCTAGATTATATATCGACTCCTCATCCCCATAGACAACCTTCAAATTCATCTCATTCAAAGAGGGGGAGAATCCTTTATAAAGGAGACGTTTCTTTGTATTTGCAAAAATTTTTGCAAAGGATTTTATGACGGTCAGAAGCCCGTCTAAATCATTGCCGATGGCTCATACCTTTCGAGCCTCTTCATCCCATAAGATTTAATCACATAAAACATTAAAAATATTGGATATGGAGATATACATAGTTACTAAGTCTGAGGCTAGGAAAAACCTATTAAAAAATATTGGGTTTAGATTTAGGACTGCTGAAGTGGACTTTGATGAGAAGATTCTCAATGACCCGGTAAAAACCATAAAGTATAATTCACTTGGTAAACATGGGGAAGCATCTAAAATCTACGATGGAATAGTCGTCACATTTGATACGGTAATATATCATAGAGATACAGTTATTGGAAAGCCTAGGAATAGGGATGAGGCGAGGAATATATTGATAAAGTTGTCGGGGGAAACCCATAAAGTATATACGGGGGTAGTGGTTGGAGATAGGAGGAAGAGATACTTTGGATATGGAGAGACCGAGGTTAAATTCATAGATATACCTAAGGATCTCCTTGAGTGGTACCTGGATAGGGAGGAATATTGGAGATATGCTGCTGGATATAGGATACAGGGATATGCATCGATATTCATTGAATATGTAAAGGGAGACTTCTTCAACGTAATTGGTGTCCCAATACAGATCCTATTCAACCTATTAAATCGATACGGGGTCAATCCTTTAAAATATCTGGATTAATTCTATAATGGGAGAGGATGAAAATACCCGGTTGGCTGAGGTGATGATGAAGGACTTCCTTACCGATCCCAACTCAATATAAAATTATTATTATGTATATTACTTTATGCGATGAAGATAGGGATAGCGTCTGATCATGCTGGATATAAGATGAAGGAATATATTAAGGAGAGGCTTTTGGAGGAGGGGTTCGAAGTCCTAGATTATGGTACATATAGTGAGGAGTCTGTCGACTATCCAGATTATGCATCTAAGCTTGCCATTGATATATCTAGGGGGAGACTTAAAAGAGGTATCCTTATATGTGGAACAGGTGTCGGGATGTCTATAGTAGCAAATAAGTTTCCAAATGTTAGGGCTGGTATAGCCTATTCAGATGAAGTGGCTGAATTGATCGCTAGGCATAACAATGCCAATATAATTTGTCTTGGTGGGAGGACTATGAAGCCTGACGATGGATATAGGAGGGTCAAGATATGGCTTAGACATGGATTCGATGGTGGGAGACATGAGAGGAGGATAAATAAGATTAGGGATTTAGAGGGATCGCTATGCGGAGACTCCAAATAGCATTGGATTTAACTGATTTAGAGAAGGCGGTGGAAATAGCTTTAGAGGTTGCGGATTACGTTGATCATATAGAGGCTGGGACACCTCTAATCAAGATGTATGGAATGAAGTCGGTGGAACGGCTTAAAGATGAGGTTGGTAAAACTGTAGTAGCCGATATGAAGATAATGGATACAGGTATGTTGGAGGCTGAGATAGCCTATGAGGCGGGAGCCGACTATACAACAGTCCTTGGAGCAGCCCATATAAAAACTATTAATGATGTTTTAGAGACTGGAAAGAGATATGGTAAAGGTGTAATGATAGATACAATAGCCCTAGAAAATCCAGATGTTTTAATTAATAAACTTGCTCGGCTGGAATATAGGCCAGACTATATACTTATACATAGCGGCATAGATATGCAGATATCTGGGATAACACCCAAAGACCTAATAAATAGGTTTGGAGAGAAATTGAAGGATTATAAAGTAGGAGTGGCTGGAGGTATAAATATCAACAATATTAGGGAGATCCTTGGATATCGATGGATAGACCTAATAATAATTGGAGGCGGATTAACTAGAGTAGATAAACCTAGGGAGACGGCCAAGAAGATTAGGGATATGATTATTGTGGACTAGACATCCCTAAAATTAATTATGATCTCGACCACCTTCAATGAGGTATATGTATATGATATTATTCCTAATAGTAGGAGGGAATAATATAGCGATATATCTATCAATGGATATAGGATGGATGATATGAATAATATGAATATTCTAACATCTCTAGAGGCGAAGGGAGGGATAACCCCTATAAGTGCAGGATGGACACCGAAATCCTTAACAGCTATTGAATGCAGATATGTTACTAATAGGTCGCCAGATAATGCGAATAAACCTATGTAAATGGTGTAGACACCACTATAGCCAGATCCAAAAAGGTATATCGTTATATTTGATATAGCCAATATATTAACGATCCTATCCATAACACTATCCATAAAACCTCCGATCTTAGATACCCTACCTAGGGCTCTAGCCAACTCACCGTCGACACCATCCACAATAGAGGATAGCTGTAGAAGTAGACCCCCAAAAAAGATATATCCATATAGATATAGGAGAGAAGCTGATAATCCGATTATAAAGGATATTATACTTATATGGCTCGGAGATATGTCAAATCCTCTATTAATTATAAATCTGGTGATTCTAAGGCTTATCCTCCGATTTAAATATTTAGAGACAACTCCATCCGTCGGCTTTACAAGCTTCTCATCTACACTCATATAGATCTACACCTCAAAAAACTTCTTTAAGACCTCTCCAAACAGCCTACTCCTAACAAACTTAAGATCATCTATAGTATCCACATCCTTCCATTCAATACCTTCAAAGGGAACTACATAACCCTCTCCACCACCCGATATAACCTTATTAATAAGATTAGATATAGACATAGACTCCCTCCCAATATCTAAATATCTAAATATCCCCCTCGAGAAGAGGAAGACCCCCATATCTATATAATCATATATGCTGAGATCCTTCCCAACCTTCAAAACCCTATTATCCCTACCGACCCTAATCTTGGTGGCCTCTATAACATCTATATAAATTGGATCTGGATCCCCAGCAATATAGAAGTCTCCACCAGACCTAATCCTATCCAGTAGATTTTTAACAACTATTGGTGGATATATATGGTCAGACACGGATACCAATACATAGTCTCCACATATCCTCTCCAAACCATATAGTAGGGTATATCCATTATCAAGCTCTGGATAAGGATTAACAATAATATTTATACTATACATATCGAGTATATCCCTGATAAGCTCTAATCTACGATAGATCTCATTATTCACAATAATGTATATATCCCTTACCCCACCCCTATATAGACTCGTTATAGGGTAATATATCAAGGGCTTACCTTTCACATCCACAAAGTATTTCGGCATATTTATATGCTTCTTAAGCCTAACCCCATATCCAGATGCCAGTATAAGTCCGGACACCATCACATAGTAAATATCTACATTACATACTAATTTTTAGGTTATTGAGGATACCCGACAAGAGGGGTGATAGCTGGAGATATGGATAGATGCCCAGGAGGTCTTAAATATGGAGAAATATATATGGGAGAGGCTAAGGAGGACGGTGAGAAATTCATCTATATCCCTACCCTTTGGGACATTAGATGTTATAGCTGGATTCCTAGTCTCAAATATCTTATATCTCCTCTCCCAAACCCCAATTCTACTAACTATATACCCCATGCTCCTAACTGGAAGGGGAATAATAAATGGGATTCTATCGGGAAACATCTCTACACTTCTACATATAGGTGTTGTAAAGACTGGTTTAAGGGGTAACACAGAGGAATTCTATAACCTAATATCCAGCATATTCCTATTATCAATCATCACAGGTATTTATATAGGCTTCTTAGCAATATTACCAAATGTATTCCTAGGAGGATTATCCACTCGAGATATGGTGATCGGATTCTTGACAGCCTTCTACACCATTTTGGTGAGCGTCTATATAAATATGCCTATAACAATTTATTTAGCATCTAAAAGCTTCGAATCAGCATTAGACCCAGATATAGTTGTATATCCAATAATGTCTACCTTGGCGGATCTACTTCTCAGCCTAATATACGTATCAATCTCCCTCACAATTTTTTATCTATACCTCCAAAACACATTCATCCTAATAATAACAACAATATTAACAGTTATCCCTGCATCCATCCACCTCACATATCATAGACTTGGGAGATTTGGAGGTAGAATATTTAGAGAGGCTACACCTGTCATAGCGATACTTGTAGGCCTCTCAACCTTCACAGGTGGGATACTTACTGGATTACTGGAGAGACTCATTGAGAACCCATTAATCCTTATAGTATACCCAGCATTCGCCACGTTAATGGGAGATGTAGGGGCGATAATAGGGTCGATAACAACTACTAGGATACAGCTTGGAGAACTAGATATAAAATTTAGGGAAACGGCTAAGCTATTACCAGAGATACTGGGTGTAGAATCCATAGCCCTGATAATGATAACTATATCAAATTTAATGGCGGGAATCCTTACAAAGACACAGATAGGAGTTTTTTATGAGACCTTGATAAACTTCTATATAGCCAATCTAATACTACTCCCACCACTCCTAATAATCTCCATATCTGCGGCATTCCTAACATTTAGAAGGGGGTTAAACCCAGACAACTTTGTAATCCCAGTAGAGACTACAATAATGGATATACTAACAGCCGCTATCCTATTACTCATCCTAAATATAACATATTAACCATGTCAAATTCGAACATATAGATAGGGATAAGGGCTCAACTATATATCTTGATTAATCCCTAGAACCCATGAAATATAGATTTATTATGGTTAATCAAGTTAGAAGGCTTGGGGTATATGGTTTAATAGGTTTATCAAGCCTATTAATAGGAGGCCTTACATCAATGCTAAATATGTATTTATGGACACGTCTACAATATATCCTGGTATTGACCTCTAACGATGGAGTATTAAATGAGGTTATACGCTTCTATGTAATACATATCCTATCTATAGCATCGATACTGCTGGGGATATACAGCCTATTCAGGGGTATATCAAGCTATAGGGTTCTAGATGGAAGTATAGTGAGTATTTTGGGGGATGTATTGAGAAGCAGGAAGTATAGGAGATTTGGATATATTACTGGGATATCCTATTTAATCATATATTCCTTATTATCCGGCCTCCTCATATACCAGCCAGATGTAGACTTTAAAAATGTATATGGAGTGGATAGGCCTAGCATATATACAGTTGGGTGTTGTGGTGGATTCGGATCAACACCTAAGCTATCAATCTTCATATCCCCAGAATATAGGATAGGCTCATTGATTATACCATTGAACCTCCTCTTCGCCTCAATAATACCTATACTATTTGGGTTTAACATGGCTATAGCATATTATTCATATGAATTTGGTAAGGGGCTTGGTGATAGGTCATTATATCTAAACATTGGTGCAGTTACCGGATTATTTACGGGATGCCCAACATGTGCAGGTATATTCCTACTAAATCTTGCAGGTGGATTGGGAGGAGGAATAGCCTCTACATTGGCTACATATCAGGTCTTCTTCATAGTGATTAGTATACCCCTATTAATATCTACACCAATATATACCGCATATCAACTAAGTAGGAGGGGATGCTGTAAAATTTGAATAATTCATTAATATTCAATTGATTTTATAAATTTAAATATCCGATTTATTTCCCAATTACTTCAATAATATTATATTAGTTTATTATAAGGTGAGATTATGTCTAAAGAACCGGGGATCTTCGAATTGGATAAGATAAAGAGTCTCCATGATGAGATGAATAGGGTTGATGAAGAGATACCTATTTGGCTCCCATTAGCAGGACCAATATTAGCTGTTATAGGTTTTATAGTCTTCCTAATAACGATGATATCCGTTCCAATGGCTGGTCCTGGGGCGGCTCTAGGTGGATTAGGGATGTTTCTATTTCTATCTTTTATTGGCGCTATTCTACAACTATATCTCGTATATAAATGGCTAGATGTTATTAATAATCACTTCGATAGAGTTAGAAGATTATTTAAAGAGTTGAGTAGGTATCTAGAGGCGAGAGGATATAAAGATTTAGGTAGGAGGGTGGCGGATGATATAAGTGATACAGAGTATAAGTTTGGAGGGGAGAAGAGCCCAGTATTATGGGCTATACTCGTCTTCCTAATACCTATACTCATATGGTATGTATTACATGTTGTAAACAAGTCATTATCCAAGGTTGGATATGGGGAATATAGCATACTACAGAGGATAGATACCCTCGTAAAAGACTTGGGATTAGATGTAAGGCCTCCAGATTATAAGAAGTTTAGGGATATACCCGATAGAAACACTATACTGTATATAGTCCTATCAATAATCACACTTGGACTATTCCAAATATATTGGGCCTATGCAGTTACCAAAGATATTAATGAACATTTCAGGGTTCATAGATTGGAAGAGGCGAACCTAATAAACTGTATAGAGAATATACCAGTATCTAGTGAGGGAGGAAGCTAGAATATGTATCTAAGGCTCACCATATCCATATACTTTTTTATATGCCATTATAAATTCTAGTGCATATCTATCTGCATATTTCTCGGTGCCTCTATGCCTCCCATCTTTAAAGCGTAGATGATGGTAGAACTCATGTAGGATTACATGGGGATCATTATATAGATCTCCATATTGGACATATATCGTCTTCTCCCTCGGTATATATACAGCTAAAGCCCTCTTCTTACCCTTCACCCTCCCAACCCTAATTCTAGGAGGCTTAATACCATACACCATAGATAATTCCTCCAAAGCCTTCTCCGCCCTACCATCTAGGATAAGCTTAACTATCCAAGCCTTAAACTCATCATCCATAATACTATTTATTATACTAACCACTTATATGAGGAAAAATTTTAATTATCCTATCGAGGCTAAAAAACATATAATGTTTTAGGCGGTTCTAAAATACCCTAGATACGATAATTTTATATGTGTGGATCGATCAAGGATTAACCAGATATTTTGGGATACAGTCTACTGTGTAGGTATAACTCCTTGGGATACGGGGGTGCCTCCACCCGAACTTAAGGTATTGGTGGAGAAGGGATTCATTAAACCATGTCGAGCCCTAGATATAGGGTGTGGAACGGGTACCTCAAC
>CAZGXJ010000010.1:0-18982 GCA_964529905.1 uncultured Nitrososphaeria archaeon | reverse complement strand
TAAGGTTGATGTGTTTATTGTGGTGGACCCGCCGGGAATTGAACCCGGGACCTCCCGCTTGCGAGGCGGGCGTCCTACCACTAGACCACGGGCCCATTATACATCCTAAAGGTCCAACAATCTTTAATACTCAACAAAATATTTTGAATGTTTGACAGTTTAAAATCATTAAATTTATAATTACAGTTATATCAGTTTAAAAAGGAGTGGAGAAAAAAGTATAGAGGCACAGTATCTTCATTCATTTGTCTCAATATATATTTTACATAGATATAAAGCAGAATAATTAAATCCTTGATGAAATTGATTCTACTGATCATTGTAAATTACTATTTATAATTTATTAGGTTAAGATTAAACCAGATTCGAGATTAAATATAATAGGACTCATTCTAAGGCTTCTGGATTAGTTTGATTATTTCTGGTAAATTCTTTTGTATATATATAACCAATCTCTTTATATATATAATATCTTATTTTCAAAATAGATTATTAACTAATTTTAGACATGTTGAAAAGGTTTATACCTTCGATCGGTTTTAGATTATTCGTGATCTCGATATTTATGCTTATCTTATTTATACCGTCTTTGGTATATTCAGTATCTAGAACGGAGTATGTTAGGCCTTTGATAGCTGGTATTCAGATACGGTCCCAAATAGGGAAAAAATGTTCTATTGGATTTCCTGCTAGGCTTCATGTAGGTAATGATTATATACTTGGTTTTATTACAGCTAAACATTGTATTGGAAATCCATATTTTCTAAATGTATATCAACCTCTAATTCCCAAGCATGTTGGAAGCGTGTATCTTATGTCATCTCCTTCTCCCGATGACATAGACCTTGTTTTTGTCGAATTGGATCCAAATGTTGGGATCACCTCGAAAGTTTGGTGGACTTATACATCTAACAGGTCAATTAAGGGCTATTTATTTTCTTGGAATTTAAAAGTTGGTGAAAAGGTTGTCTTGGTTGGTGCAACCAGTGGTAGACATTATGGTAACATAGCGTTTTTCATTTATGGATCTTCAGGTGGGTATACAGGTAGTGTAGCCATGGCAATTGATTATGTAGCGCTTCACGGGGATAGTGGTGGCTTTGTAGGCTTCCATAGGAGATTTCGTGGGGCTCCATTATATGTTATCGGATATATAATTGGTATTTATCCTAGGGATAATCCGTTATATACAATAGCAATTACCCTTAACTCCCTCGTATATGGGTATAATATAGTTCCGGAGGTGTCCCCATGAATATGAAGAATCTATCGTCTATGTCCCTAATACTAATTAGCATAGTTATAACTATGTCTCTATTACCAAATGTATACTCCAATGCCTATATTAGGAATGTGACCGTTGAGGTATATCATCCCAGCAATTATGACCTAAAGGTTGAAGGATATGGTGATGTTTATGTACTTTTTGGCAGGGAAAATATATATTCGAAGCCTAAAATTTACGAATATACGTTATCAGGGGTTCCGAGTAATGTAAAGAAGGTAGAGTCATGTCTCGACCAGGCATTTAAATTATTTAGAGGACGCTTTCCAAATATAACGGATTTAGAGATCTCAAGGTCCAACTATACCGTTATGATATTTGTTAAAGACGAATTTATAAGTGATGGATTCATAGATGAATCAGCAAATATTTTCGGAGGCTGTATAGATAAGGTTTTAATATATGGGACTATAGGCGGTAAAAATGTTATAGATTATGCTGAGAAGAATCTGGATAGATGGATACCATATAATGAAAGTGTTATTGGATATATAGATAGGAAAGCTGTAGAAGTGTTTTCAAAATATGGGGAATTAGGCACATTTTTTGGTTTACATGCATCTATCAGACTTGGTTATGAGAGAGCTTTATTAATTGTAATCCAGTCAGATATAAAGCCTAAATATAGCGACATAGTTACATTTATATCAGCTGTTAGAGACGTTGTGCCTACAGATATACCCATTATTCTAAGCTTCCACCGTTCTCCAAATATCCAACCGCTTATAGATGAACAGAACCTGTCTGATGTAAATGAAGCTGGTGAAATCAGTGATAACGTTGATACTTCTATAAATGATGAAGGAATTGTTTCCACTGTGGTGAGAGGAGGAGGCCATCCCATAAACTTGGTAATTGTTCTTCTAACTATAATTATAGCCTCTCTTGCTTTGGTTCTCTATGAAGCGTTTAGAAAGTCTTAGTTATACTCACATTTTTAATATACATACCCTCCTGGAAATAGTAGATAAAATAAGAATGGTAACTAATCCCCAAATATAGATGTAGGGATAATATATATCAGCTATCTAGGTTTGGATTTTTATATATAGGGAAGTATTTTTAGGCTTTATAACATATGATAAAAGTGGGGTGTTAGAGATAATGGTTAGTGTCAAAGATGTTCCAGCTGATGTATTCATCGATAGGCTATATAAATACATAAAAGAGAATGTTAAAGAGGTTGAACCTCCTGAATGGGCTTTATATGTTAAGACTGGTCGTTCTAGGGAGAGGCCTCCGGATAATCCTGACTGGTGGTATATAAGGGCTGCATCGATCCTTAGAAAGATATATCTATATGGGCCTCTAAGTATAAAAGATCTTAGGAGAATGTACGGTGGCCGAAAAGATAGGGGAGTTAAGCCGGAGCATTTCTATATGGCAGGTGGGAGTATTATTAGGAATATTCTACATCAGTTAGAGGCCGCCGGGCTTCTTGAGAAGAGGAAGGAGGGTAGGATACTCACCTCTAAGGGTAGGTCTCTATTGGATAGAATAGCGGCTGAGATTAGGAGGGAGATGGATTTTAAGAAGTGGTATGAATTATATGAGATTGATGAGGGTGGTGAGAAGTAATATGTATCCGTATGAGGGGAGGGATCAGGGGGATAAGGAGAAGGAGAGGGAGGAGCAGTTAAAGGAATATGTTGTTAGGCAATATCTATCTCCTAAAGCACGGGAGAGACTTAACAATTTAAAGCTTGTCAACCCAGAACTAGTTAAACAAGTCCGAGAATTTATATATAATTTAGCTGTATCTGGTAGGTTGAAGAATCCCTTATCGGATTCCGAGTTGAAGGAATTACTATATAGGATTCAAAATAGGAGGAGGAAGGAGTATAGGTTTAGGGGGTTGTGGTGATGGCCAGATATAAATTGTTATCATTTAAACTAAGGCTTGCAAAGGCTAAAAAGTCAAATAGATCTCCTCCAGTATGGGTCATAGCTAAGACTAATGGACGGGTTAGGACAAACCCTAAGCAGAGAAACTGGAGGAGGAATAAGTTGAAGTTGAGGACTAAGGAAGGATTTTTTGATTAGGTGATGTTGGATGTCTGAGGAAGAAGTTAAAATGGAGGAGAAGGTTGAGGAGAAGGAGGGAGAAGTGGGCGAGGAGGTTAGGTATCCGTCGATTATCCCCGAAGATGTGGAGATAAGGGAGGAAAGAATATATGTTATTCCATTATGGAAGGCTTGGGTTAGGAAGAGGGGGTATAGACGGGCTAAGAAGGCTATAAATTATTTGAGGAGGTTTGTATCGAGACATATGAGGAATGACGATGTGGTGATAGATCCATCTTTAAATGAATTGATTTGGGAGAATGGGATTAGGAATCCTCCTAGGAGGGTTAAGGTAAAGGTATTACTTGGTAGTGATGAGAGGGTTTACGTATTGCCCTATAATGAGGATTGATTCTGTAAATGCTTAGGATAAAAATATTTGGAACTTCGAATATTGGTCTATACATATATGCCACAAATAAATATATTTTATTTCACTCAGCAATACCGAAGAATAAGATAGATCTAATAAGTGGTGAGCTGAAAGCGCCATATTTCAAGGTTGACCTGACTGAAACATTAATAACTGCACCATTTATAGTTGGAAATAGTAACGGCATATTAGTTCCCAATATTTTTGAGGACTATGCCTTAAAGGAGTTGGAGATGTTTGCAAAAGAATTGGATGTAAATTTAGCTGTATTGGACTCTAAGTATAATGCATTGGGAAATATAATAGTTGCCAACGATAATGGGGCATTGGTCTCCCCACTTATCCCATATAGGTTAAAGAAAATAATTAGTGATGTGTTGGATGTGGAGACATCAACAATTACCATTGGTAGGTTCAGCTATATAGGGTCTCTCATTGTTGCTAATAATGATAAGGGTTTAGTGGCCCCAGTAGTGAAGGAGGATGAGAGATTACTTATTGAGGATATTTTAAATATTAAGGTTAATGAGGGCACCGTAAACGGTGGAACCGAATTTATTAAATTAGGTCTGGTTGTAAATGATTTTGGTGTAGTTGTAGGGGAAGATACCACTGGTGCTGAGCTTATGAATATATCTATGACTTTTGAGGGTGGTCTGCAGTGGGGGAGGATAGAATCTCGAGATTAATTGTTGAGCAGAGGAATATTACACAGCTAATTGAGACTCTATACAATGAAATAATAACTCTGCAGAACTCTATAGATGAGAGGAGGAGGGCATTGGAATTCCTCGAAAAATTTAAGGATATAGATAGTGATATAGATATCCTCTTCCCATTAGGAGGAGGACTATATCTAAAAGCATACATTCCAAAGCAGGAAAATATATATGCAAATGTGGGAGCCCAGACTTATCTTGATAAAAGTATCGATGATATAATACCTGAAATTAAGAAGGTTATTGAGCAGTTAACTAAAATGCTTGAGGAGAGGAGGGATGCTCTAAATAAATTGAGGGCTAGATATGATGAAATAACTGCTGAATTGGCAGAACTATATTTTAAGGCGGGGAAGGGGACTAGATAAATGTTTAATATCTTTAGATCAAAGCTGAATGAATTAATTGAGAATATTAGGTTGAGGGAGTTATCTGAGGATGAGTTGGAGAAATATAGGGATGACTTTGTATTATTCCTTGTGGAAAATGAGGTTTCCTATGATGTTGCTGATAAAATTTATAGTGACTTCATCATTTTTGCTTTGAAGAATCGGGTTGAGAGACTTAAAAATCCAAAGTCGTTAATAAAGAATCTCTTGAAGGATTTTATATATAATGTATTTAAATCAGTAGAGTCTAGAGAGTTATATGATATTATTAGGGGAAGCGCTTCAAAACCATATAAAATAGTATTTATGGGTGTAAATGGGGTTGGTAAGACTACCACTATCGCTAAAGTTGCCTATTACCTCAAGAATAAAGGTTTGAGACCCCTACTCGTATGTTCCGATACCTTTAGGGCTGGAGCTATTGAGCAGCTGAGGATACATGCCGAACGGTTGAATCTCCCCTTTTTCACAGTAGACTATGGCCATGACCCCGCTGCTGTAGCATATGATGCTATATTACATGCTGGGTCTAGAGGATTAGACGTGGTACTTATAGATACTGCTGGCCGTCAATATTCTAATACAAATTTAATGGATGAATTAAGGAAAATAGTTAGAGTTAACGTTCCGGATATGAATATACTAGTATTAGATTCACTGACAGGATCTGACGCTTATACACAGGCGAAGGAATTCAGCTCCGTTGGATATAGTCATCTAATATTTACAAAGGTAGATGCAGACGTTAAGGGAGGAGCGATCCTGACTGTTACATTCGATTTTAGAAAACCCATTTTATTCCTTGGTAATGGGCAGAAATATAGTGATTTGATTAGGTTTAATAGTTCAGAGATAATCAATTTAATGTTTGAAGGTGTATAGGATGAAACATTTTATCTCTATGTGGGATATTGATAGGGATAATATCTATAAATTGATAACTGTTACAGATCAGTTGAAAAACGATAAGGTAGATTATACAGGAATATTAAATGGAAAGATAATGGGGATGATATTTGAAAAACCTTCCACAAGAACGCGTATATCCTTTGAGGTCGCTATGAAGCAGCTTGGAGGAGATGCCATATACTTACCTACATCAACCCTGCAGATGAGTCGTGGAGAATCCATTAAAGATACGGCGAAGGTTATGAGTAGATATTTAGATATTATCATGGCTAGGGTTTATAGGCATGATACCTTGGTTGAATTCGTTAAATATTCAGATATCCCAGTTATAAATGGATTATCAGACCTTGAGCATCCTGTGCAGATCCTCTCCGACTTATATACAATCTATGAATATTTTGGTAGGTTAAATGGGTTAAAGATCGCCTTTATCGGAGATGGAGGCAATAATGTTGTCCATTCCCTGTTAATCGCTTCAGCTATTATGGGTATAGATATATCTATCGGTTCTCCTAAAAAATATTGGCTGGATGAGAAATATCTCGAAAAAATATTGGAATATGCAAGGAATACTAGGACTAGGATAGAGTTTTATGAGGATCCATATGAAGCTGTTAATGGTGCAGATATCATATATACAGACACATTCGTATCTATGGGTATGGAGAAGGAGGCTGAGGAGCGGCGGAGAGTATTTCTTCCTAAGTACCAGGTCACCATGGATCTAATTAAGTCTACTGGTAAGAACACCATATTTATGCATTGCCTTCCAGCGCATAGAGGTGAAGAAGTTACGGATGAGGTAATTGACTCAGATATAAGCATTGTATATGATCAGGCTGAAAATAGGCTTCATATGCAGAAGGCGTTAATACTCTGGCTATTTGATGTTATATAGACTCGAGATATGATTGGAATAATATATTCTGAGAAGGATTTGGCAGGTAGGACTATGGCATCTATTTTAAGGAATGAGCTCTCACGTCAAACCTCAATGAATGTCTTTCTGTATCAATACCATGATGAAGTTATATATGCAGATGGGATAGACAGAGAATTACCTAAGGAAACAGAATATTTAATTATGTTATCTAAACACAGTGCTATGGGGGGCAAGCCTACATTATCTGTACATACACCCGGTAATCCTAGTGATGAGTATAGTATGGGCGGGAGACCTAGAAAAGTTGCGTTGGCTAATCCATGTTTGGTGGGGAATATCCTGAGAAATATGTATAAATATGTATCGGAAATGAATCTCATCTATGATGTCACCCTTGAAGTGACTCATCACGGACCTACTGAGGTAGATAAACCCATTACATTTGTGGAGATCGGGCCTAATGAGGCTATTTGGAGGGATAAAAAAGCTGCATATATTGCGGTTAAAGCTGTATTAGATGCTATAGATATGGGTATCGATAAATGTGTGAAATTGGTTGGTTTTGGTGGTCCACATTATGCGCCGATATTCGTGAACCTCCTTCTACGTGAAAA
The DNA here is from genome assembly GCA_964529905.1 of uncultured Nitrososphaeria archaeon. Taxonomy (GTDB): domain Archaea; phylum Thermoproteota; class Nitrososphaeria; order Geothermarchaeales; family JDFR-13; genus SZUA-1514. Next base: position 11,746 of record CAZGXJ010000010.1, on the reverse strand, counting down.
GTCATATGGGATAGGGCACATTGTATCTAAGTATGTATTAACTGAATGCTATAGAGACATAATTGATTTAGTATTGGCTAGAAATGGGGGTGTTGATAAGGCTGTTATTAATTGGAAAGGTTTACGTGGCGGTATCCGACAATGCATATATAATTATTTAAGGGATCTCGGTATAGACGTTTTAAAGATTTGATGGACCTACATACATGCCAAATCTTTATATATTCAACATATCCGATATTTTGAATTGAGGGTGTATATTACATGTTAAATAGGATCTTAAATACTTTGAAGTTGGCTAAGAAGCCGAGTAGGAGGGAGTTTATGGAATATACAAAATTGATTTTCCTTGGTATAGGAATCCTGGGCTCTATAAGCTTCGTTATATGGTATATATTTGACCTATTTATAGTGGCCTAGGGGCTGGTCTATATGGTAGAGGCGAAGAAGAATAAATTTTTCTTGGTTAAAACAGTGGGTGGTCAGGAGGAGAGTGTAGCTAGGATTGCAGAGATTAAAATTAGGAATTCAGGTGGTAAAATTAGGGTGAAAAGTATTATTATCCCTTCTGGTATGAAGGGGACTTTGATAGTTGAGGCTGAGAGATATACAGATGTATATAACGCTTTTGAAGGGATAAAGAATTTTAAGAAGGTTCTACCTGGATTAGTTCAGGAGAATGAGGTCCGAAACTTGGTCTCCGAAGAGAAGGTTGAGGAGTTACAAGTCGGTGACATGGTTGAGATCATTGCTGGGCCTTTTAAGGGTATGAAGGCTAAGGTAGTTAATATTAGGGAGAAAGATGAGGTAGTTATACATTTAAGTGATACATCTGCATCACCTATACCAATTGTAATTTCTAAAGATTATCTTAGGAAGGCATAAGGTGGTGGATAATGAGTAGTAATAAACAGGTTGTGGAGGTATTGGTATCTGGTGGTGAAGCAACAGCTGGCCCACCATTAGGCCCTAAACTTGGTCCACTTGGGATAAATGTAAAGGCAGTTGTAGATAAGATAAATGAGTTAACTAAGGATTTCAGGGGGATGAAGGTCCCAGTAAAGGTAATTGTAGATGTAAATACTAAGGAATTCGAGGTTGAGGTAGGTATACCAACTGTATCAGCTCTAATTGCCAAGGAGGCCGGTATTGAGAAGGGATCCAGCGAACCAGGTAGAAATTTCGTTGGGAATATATCCTTTGAACAGGTTATTAAGATAAGTAGGATTGTAAATCAAAAGCTTAAACTGGATAATCTTAAAAGTGTGGCTCTCCAAGTAGTGGGTACCTGTGTGAGTATGGGCGTTAAGGTGGATGGTAAGAATCCTAAGGAAGTTACGAGAGAGATTAAGGAGGGTAAATACGATGAATATTTCCAGTAGTTTTAAATACCCGATATTAATGAATCTTATAAGAGGTGGCTACTAAGTATGTCTACAAAAACAGTTTTAGATATAAATATAGATACTTTAAAGGAGGCAATCTCAAAGGCGCTTAAGGAGAGTAAGAAGAGGAATTTTAGACAGTCGGTGGATCTAATTATCTCTATAAAAGGTTTAGATCTTAAAAGGCCTGAGAATAGGATTAGGCTGATAGTTAGACTTCCACATGGACCGTCAAAGGATAAGAAGATCGCCATGTTTGCGGATGGTGTAATGGCTGATAAGGCTAGGGAGGCTGGTGTTGATATGGTGATTAATGAGAAGGAGCTTTTGGGGATGTCTGGACAGAAGAGAGAGATAAAGAAGTTGGCTAACAAGGTAGACTTCTTTATTGCTGAGCCTAAGATGATGGCGCATGTGGGTAGGGTGATGGGGTTTGCACTAGGTCCGAGAGGGAAGATCCCCCAGATAGTCCCGCCTAACGCTGATTTAAAGAAGGTTGTAGCTGACCTTAGAAAATCGGTATTGGTAAATATTAGAAACAATCCTATGGCCGCCGTATCTATAGGGCATGAAGACATGTCTATAGATGAGTTGGCTGAAAATGCTAAGGCTTTTATAGATGCGTTGGTAAATAAGCTTCCCGATAAATCATATATTGGTAATATATATGTAAAGACTACTATGGGTCCTCCAGTTAAGATATTGTGATGGGTGTGGTGGTATAAGTGACTATGCGTGTGAAGATTAGTGAGAGAAAGGATAGGATGCGTAGGGAGTTTGAGGATCTTCTTAGGAATAATAGGTATTTAATCGTGATTGATGCATATAGATTGAAGGCTACAATGCTTAATGAGGTTAGAAGGCTTCAGAAATCTATGAATTTCAGGTTGAAGGGTGGTAAAAAGAGGGTTCTCCTTAAAGCTATAGAGAATGTCTATCCTGAGTCTGTAGATAAGTTGAGAGAGAAGTTTGAGGGCCAGATACTATTCATATTTACCAATGAAAATCCGTTTAAGATTGCATCATATCTCGATAAATATGAGATGTCGATGGAGGCCTCACCAGGGGATATAGCGCCTGAAGACATAATAATCCCTGAGGGTAATACAGGGATTCCACCAGGCCCTGTTATCGGCCTATTCTCCGCTTTAAGTATTCCGACGAAGATTGTGGCAGGTGCTATTTATATAGCTAAAGATGTTCTAGTCGCGAAGAAGGGAGATAGAATATCAACAAATTTGGCTAACATACTCTCTAAGCTAGGTATTAAACCTATAAAGTCGAGGGTATATATTAAATTTGCCTATGATTTTAAAGACAATATATTAATTGAGAGGGATCTCCTAATACCAGATATAGAGAAGTTTAAGGAGGAACTTAATGATGCATTTATAAAGGCCTACAACTTAGCATTGGAGATTGAATATATTACATCCATTACTTTAGAGCCTCTACTGATTAGGGCATATAGGGAGGCCATAGCAGCATCCATAGAATTAGAATATATAGATGAATCGACGGTTAAAGTAGTATTAGGTGAAGCATATAGGAGGGCTAAGTACCTGGAGAAGCTTCTATCGCTAGAGACAGGATAATAGAATTTATATATATCTAACCATATGCTATACTCTTAAAGGGGGTAATGTAGATGAAGTACATATACGCCGTTCTACTTCTCCATGATATGGGGAAAGAGATAAATGAGGAGAATTTGAGTAAGGTATTTGAAGCGTTAGGGGAGAAACCGGATGAAGCCAAGATAAAAAGTATTGTTGCGTCCCTAGAAGGTGTAAACATCGATGAGGTATTAGAAAAAGCCGCTGCAGCTCCAGTAGCAGTATCTGCCCCGGCTCCCGCGCCTACTGAAGAGGAGAAGAAGGAAGAAGTAAAGGAGGAGAAAAAGGAGGAAGAAGAGAAGGAAGAGGAAGAGGAGGCATTCGAAGGATTAAGCGCTCTATTTGGCTAGTCCAATATGGGTCTCTACAAGAAGGATTAATAACATTGATAGATCCATTTCCAATAATTTTTTATCTGTAATATTCCTCTATTCTTTAATGCTTGAATAGAGTAAAATATTATTTTGGCATCTTTTAAGTGGGTGAGGGGATAGTAATTGGAATGGAAGATTGATGAGAAGGAGTTTCAGCTTCCATTTATGAGGGAGAAGGGATATGTTAGGAGGCAATGTAAGGTATGTAAATCCTATTTCTGGACACTCGATCCAGATGCGGAGGTATGTGGTGAGGCTCCATGTGTAGATTATAGCTTTATATTTAATCCGCCCACCAAGCGTAAATATAGTGTATTGGAGATGCGTAATACCTTCCTGAAATTTTTTGAGAGAAATGGACATGAGATTATACCTCCATATCCTGTGGTAGCTAGGTGGAGGGATGACCTATTAATAACTATTGCATCTATAGCCGATTTCCAACCCTTTGTAACATCGGGAATATCATCCCCACCTGCAAATCCTCTGGTTATTAGCCAACCATGCCTTAGATTTGAAGATATAGATAAGGTGGGATATACATCTGGAAGGCATCTAACCATTTTTGAGATGGGTGGTGCACATGCCTTTAACGATACACGTATAAATGATTTTAAGTATTGGAAGGATGAAACCATAAGATATCATCATGAATTCGCTACCGAGGAGTTAGGCATACCTGAAGATCTAATTACTTATAAAGAGCATTTCTGGGTTGGGGGTGGAAACGCAGGACCCGATGTTGAGGGTATCATAGCTGGGTTAGAGGTATCAACCCTCGTATTTATGAGGTATCGATTGTTAGATAATAGATTGGAGGATATCCCGATTTGGACAGTTGATACTGGATATGGTATTGAGAGGTGGGCATGGCTATCCCAGGGAGTGCCAACTGGTTTCGAAGCAATATATGGTGATGTCTATACGTGGATAGTTGATAAGCTTAATATTAACCTAGATAGGGAAATACTATATAAGTTTACGTTACATAGCCCATCACTATCTGATAGAGACTTAGCATTTTTTGAAGATACCCTATCCAAAATCTCTTTAGATGTAGGTGAGAAAAAAGCTTTAATAAGGTTGGTTCAAGCTGGTAAGCTCCTCGATCACAGTAAGGCATCGATATTTCTGATAAAGGATGGAGCCATACCCTCAAATGTGAGGGAAGGATATTTGACCCGGATGCTTCTCAGGAGGATATTTAAGATAATGGAAGATCTAGGTCTAGATATGGAATTTATATATAGTCTATTTGATAAACAGATTGAATTATGGAGTATATCCTTCAGGGAGATTAGAGATGTATATGACAATATCTTTGAAGTTATAGATCTCGAGAAGAGTAAATATAAAAAGATTAGGGAAAATACGTCGAGGGTGATATCATCCTATTTAAAGAGGGGTGAATCACCGAGTCTGGATTTGTTAATTAAGCTGTATGATTCCCACGGTATTCACCCTGATTATGCAAGAGAATATATTGAGTCTAGATATGGGGTTAAGATTAGGGTTCCACCAAATTTTACTGATCTAGTGTCTCAGAGACATGGGGGCCGGGAGTCAGGTATAAAGAGTGAAGAGCCTTTACCAAATATCGATGTTAAAACATTGAAGCTCTACTATAGAAATCAATATCAAAGGGTTGGTTATGGTAAGATAGTTGCAAAAGGTGATAAATGGGTTGTCCTTGACAAGACGATATTTTATCCGACTGGGGGTGGGCAGCTACACGATACTGGATATATCGAATCGATGAGGGATGATGGGACACGTCTAAGGGTATATGATGTTGTCGAGTCGAATGGAGCCATATTCCACTTTGTTAGGGGTGATCTTGATAAGATATCGGTGGGGGATGAAGTAAAATTAGTTATTGATTGGGATAGGAGATATAGACTTATGCGTCACCATACAGCTACACATATATTACTCTCATCTCTAAGGAGGGTTTTGGGATCTCATGTTTGGCAGGCTGGGGTGGTTAAAGACGTCAACTATGCGCATTTAGATATAACGCATTATTCTATACCCTCTAAAGAGGACCTGAGGAAGATTGAAGAGCTATGTAACAAGGTTATTTCGGAGAATAGACCTGTTAATGTATATTATATGGATCGTGGAAAAGCTGAGAAAATGTACGGAGCTATACTATATCAGGGGGGTGTAATACCAGGTAAAACCCTTCGTATAGTTGAGGTGGAGAACTGGGATATAGAGGCATGTGGAGGGACACATGTGAAGAGGACGGGGGAGCTCTCTATATTTAAAATAATTGGGGTGGAAAGGTTGCAAGATGGTATAATACGGCTAAAATATGTAGCTGGTGATGCGGCGTACGAATATTTAAACAAATTATATAATATAGTTGAGGAGGCCTCCCGCAAATTATCTACATCATTCGATGAGTTGCCATCGGCGGTTGAAGAGTTCATTAATAAATACAATAGTCTAGAGAGTCGTTTAAAGAACTTGTCGGCTGAATTGTCGAGGGAGCGTGCTAAAAGGATATATATGGAGAGTCCATCAGTTAACGATTTAAAGATAGTTATAGATGAGTTTAACGATGTAGAAATAGCCATTAAAATTGGTGAGAACTTAGATGATTTAACGGATAAATACATTTATGTGTCACTGATCAAGATGGGGAGGGGTTTAAACGTATTGGTAAGGCTTGGAAATGATTTAATAGAGAGGGGGCTATCTGCGGAGGATATCGGTAGAAAAATCGGTAAAGAAATATTTGAAGGTTTCGGAGGGAAGGGGGATAAAAAATATTATAGATTTGGTGGTAAAATAAAGGCTTTACTCGATTCTGCTAATTTAAGGGATGTTGTCTATGGGGTGATCGTGGAAAATGTCAAAGTCGGGAGGAATTGATGACTATATTATCAGGGTTAGAGAGAGGGAGGAAAAGATTCTTAGGGAGTTTTTAGATAAGGGTTTGTTTGAAGCCGATAGAGATGAGAATAAACCGAAGTTCTTCTTAACATTTCCATATCCCTACATGAACGGCTCTCTACACCTAGGCCATGCATATTCAGCGGGTAGATTAGATGTGGTGGCAAGATATAAGAGGTTGAAGGGGTATAACGTCCTATATCCATGGGCATGGCATTGGACTGGAGAGGCTGTATATGGAACTGTATATAGGGTGAAGATGGGTGACCAAGCTGTAATAAATAGATTAATAAGCCTGGATAGGGTGCCTCCAAATATGATTGATAACCTTAAAGACCCAATAAACTTCGTAAAATTTTTTACAGATGTAAATAGGAGGACTGCGATGAAATACTTCCTCTCAGTTGATTGGAGGAGGGAGTTCCACACGACATATCTACATCCACTTTATAATAAATTTATTGAATGGCAGATCAGAAAGCTATATGAAAGAGGATATATAGTAAAGGGGAGCCATCCAGTAGTATGGTGTCCAACAGATTTAAGTCCCACTGGGGATCATGATAGGTTGACTGGGGAGGGGGTTAGGCCTGAGGAATATTTCCTGGTAAAATTTCGGTTTGGAGATGGTTACCTAGTGGCAGGTACTTTAAGGCCAGAAACAATATATGGTGTAACAAATATATGGCTTAATCCAGAGGCTGAATATGTGAAGGCAGAGGTTAATGGTGAATACTGGATTATAAGTAGGAATGCTGCTGAGAAGCTGAGTAACCAATTATATAAAGTTAAGATTATCGAGAAAATAGATCATAGGAGGCTTTTCGGTAAATATGTTGATGCCCCCCTGATAAATAGGAGGGTCCCAATTCTGCCAGCTAAATTTGTGGATCCAGACGTTGTTACAGGTGTAGTATATAGTGTACCTGCACATGCTCCCTACGACTATATAGCCCTGAAGGATTTAGAAAGGGATGAGCGATTTAGTGAGATAGTATCAAAAATAGTTCCAATTGTAATTATTAAAGTTTCCCAATTAGGAGATGTACCTGCTGAGACGGCTATAAAGAAATTTAAGGTCTCTAATCAACTTGATTACGAGAAGCTAGATAAGGCTACTAAGGAGGTATATAGTCTTGAATATCATCAGGGAAAAATGTTGGATAATACAGGTCCAATATCCGGAATGTCCGTATCCGAGGCTAAGGAGATTATAAAATCAATCCTATTAGAAGAAGGTTTAGGTGGAACGATGTACGACCTCCCAGAGAAGGTTATATGTAGATGTGGGACGAAGTGTATAGTAAAGATATTGCCAGACCAATGGTTCCTAAAATATTCAGACCCTAATTGGAAGAGGCTAGCCCATGAGGCTGTTGAGACTATGAGCTTCTATCCACCCGAGATTAAAAACCTATTTAACCATTATATTGACTGGTATCATGATTGGCCCTGTACAAGGAGGACGGGCTTAGGGACCCCATTCCCATATGACAGGGAATGGATAGTGGAGACTTTAACCGACTCAACCATATATAATGCATTCTACATCGTATCCAAATACTATAATGAAGGTATGATAGATGTTGATAAAGTTGATGATGAATTCTTCGACTATATCTTCTTAGGTATCGGCGATCCAGAAAAATTGGCATCTAAACTTGGTATATCCAAGGATTTATTGATGGAGATTAGGGATGATTTCCTATATTGGTATCCAGTTGACTTAAGAGGATCTGGAAAGGATCTAATAGGGAATCATTTAACATTCTACATATTCCATCATGTAGCTATATTTCCAAGGGAGAAGTGGCCTAGGGGCATATCTGTCAATGGATTTATGTTGTTAAATGGGAGGCCTATGTCAAAAAGTAAGGGTAACTATATGTCCATGGAAGAGGCTATAGAACACGTAGGTGTAGATGCTCTGAGATTATCTCTCTTAAGCCTAGTGGATGGGATGGATGACCCAGATTGGTCACTGAAATGGGCATATTCCATATTAAATAGGCTACATAATTTAGAGGACCTGGTCGAGACGCTATGGAGTAATAAGGTGGATAGGGATAAGAACTACTTCGATGAACTCATATATTCAGAGTATCAAAATATGTTGGATGTAGTTGAAGAAAAGTTGGAGAACCTAGAGATAGCATCTGCCGCTAGGGAGATATTCTTCGACTTCATGGATAGGCTCAAAAACTATTTATACTTCGTTGATAAGCCCCACGTTGATATCGTCAATGAGGTAATACCCGGATATGTGGTCCTGCTATCTATGTATACCCCATATTTAGCTGAGTATCTATGGAGAGATGTTTTAAAGATGGATGGATATGCATATAACGCTGGTTTCCCTGAGAAGAAAGCCTATAGATATGAACCAATAATGATTGATAAATACTTGAATGAGGTGGTTGAAGACGTGAAGAAGATTGTAAGGGTTGTAAATAGGGAATTCTCTAAAATAGTTATTGTTACAGCTAGTGATGCTAAATGGAAGTTATTTAAAATGCTTCTGAGAAATTATGATTCCCTGGATATGGGTAAAATAATGAGGTTTATACGTGAATCCAATATGATCGATAAAAGGGAATATGGTCCAATATCAAAATTCATAGCTAGGGAATGGTATGGTAGATATGTAAAGTTTAGAGAATTAATGGATTCCCTAGATTCAGAGAGAGAATATAGCTATTTGAAAAGTTTAATAAATAAATATATCCGCCGGGTAGGCATAGACGTGGATGTTGAGGTATATAGAGAGGAGGAGTATCAAGGAAATAAACTTCCATATCCACTCTACCCATCGATATATGTGATATAGCTACGTACCTTAAACAAGGATATTTACTGGGTAGCTATATATCCCATTAAAAACCTTTAAATCGAATAAATAATAATGTATTGGGTCGATAAATGGGCCCGTGGCCTAGCCAGGATAGGGCGGCGGCCTTCTAAGCCGCAGGTCCCGGGTTCGAATCCCGGCGGGCCCGCTTATTCGAACAACTCCTATCTCCATTACTAAGCATGAAATTTCTTTAAATATGGTAGAGTCAAAATCTTCTAGAGGATTCAGCGAGTGGATGTCCATATATGTGTATTCTAAATTCCTTATACCATCCAAATGGTGCTCTGTGATATTGGATATTTAATTCCTTAAATCTCCTATCCAACATTTTTAACATTCTAAATGCTCTCCTTGGATCTTCTAAGTTCTCGGATAAATGTGCATATGGATATACCACTACTCTCTCTACCTTTAAATCCTTCATTTTATTTAATAGATCTCTACTAAATTCTTGGATAACCACCTCCCTCCTCTCCCAATCTCCATCCTCTATTGTCAGGAATACCACTATACATTCTTTAAATTCCCTATCTAAATCCTCTATATCGTCTTTAGGAATATCTCCAACTGGTTTTACTGGTTTATAAAAGAATTCTTTACTATGTAGATATAATGCCTTCATAAAAAAGAGATATTTTCATATTTGAATACTAATTTTTTAGTGACTTGACTATGAAGATTATATTGACGGATTTCCATAGAGAACGAACCTTTTCAATGATATCCATTTTTGCACCTATTGGAGAGTGGCCTCTATTCGGATTAAGTTTGAGGGAGTTATTGGAACAAAGGTTTGATGTATATTATGAGTTAGGTGATGAACTATTTCAAAAAATTATTTCTAAGAGATGGGGGGTAAGGGCCTCTCCAAAAGTTCGAGGTGAAAGGATATATCTAAATCAAAATATCTATGGTTCACCCATAAAAATCTTAAATGCTTTGGAGAGCTTGCCCCACCTATGTAATGGAAACCTATGTAAGGTTATATTGGGCGGCGACCTTCTAGCCGTCTACTCAGGGTATGAAATCAATTTAGATGATTTATTGGATGGAAGGTTGGATATCCCCGCTATAGAGCTGGAACCAAGCAATATACAGTTATTTAGGCATCCATGGGAGTTGTTAAAGGCTTTCATAAATAACCCCATGCCCAATTTAGGTGATCTTTTAGAATTGATTGATGGTGTAGATATGGAGAAAAACATTTATTTTAGGGGTAATAGACAATCGATTGAGGATAAATACCTATATATTGATGTAGGTAATGGACCTATTTTTATCGATGAAGATGTTGTGATCGAGGGACACAGCTTTTTGAAGGGGCCCTTGGTAATTAGATCTAACTCCTTGATCACATCTGCAAAGATATATGGAAGTATAATTGGTGGGACATGTAAAATAGGTGGAGAAATTGGTGATTCGATTATACTTGGATATAGTAACGCCGTGCATCATAGTTATATCGGGCATTCACTGATAGGTTACTGGGTAAACGTAGGAGCTGGGACTGTTTTCAGTGATTTGAAGAATACCTATGGACCAGTTAGGATTAAATTGGATGGTGAGATAATCGAGGTAGATTTGATAAAGTTTGGATCCATAGTAGGTGACCATGTTAAGATTAGTATAAATTCATCTATATATGCAGGGCGTATGATAGGTATTAGTTCACATCTCTATGGTGTTGTTAAGCATTCCATTCCTCCCTTCAGGATTTATAACTTAGATGGAGTTGGGGATATGAAGTTGATGGATCTGGATAAGGTCATTGAAATTGCTAGGAGAATGTATAAAAGAAGAGGTATACATATGTTTAAAGAGGAAGAGGAATTGTTTAGGAGGAGGTATGAATCCTTCCTATCAGCTATCTAACTTCTCCCATTTCTCCTTCTTCTTTTGATACTCAGATAAAGAATATTTAATCCTAGCAGGGTTTCCATATACCACGGTTTCTGGTGGAACGTCATGTGTAACGACTGAACCCATTCCTATCACCGCTTTCCTACCTATCCTTACTCCTGCTTTGATCATGGCCCCCCCACCTATTACCGCACCATCCTCTACTATAACCCCTATAAGCCTGTTTGAAGGTGGATATGGATCATTTGTAAATATTACTCCAGGACCTATGAAAACGTTATCTCCTATCTCTGTTAGAGGTGGAATATATACCATACCTTCTATTCTGCAATTCCTCCCTATCTTTACATTATAATCTATATGGGCAAGGGAACCTATAATTGTTCCATCTCCAATCTCGGTATTATCACCTATATATACAAAGTGCCATATCTTTACATTCTTACCTATTCTGACGTTTCTCCCGATATAATGGATAGGCTTCTCCATATACCATTAAATATACCTAAATTAAAATTAAAGCTGGAGTATTCTCCTAAGACTATTGATATCTTGGTAGAGGGGAACAAGAGATGTTTTGATTTTAATAATTTTTGATGTAATTCATATGTTAACGTTTTAAACCTCCTATGGATTTAGATATATATGGTTAGCCCCGTGGTGTAGTGGCCAAGCATGCCGACCCCCTATGGGGGCATATGGCTTTGGATCCCCCCGTAGAGGGGGTAGGGGAACCCCGGTGACCCCGGTTCGAATCCG
>CAZGXJ010000009.1:0-19926 GCA_964529905.1 uncultured Nitrososphaeria archaeon | reverse complement strand
CTAGTGGTGAAGCTCGGCTGATATACAAATTCTATAGTCTCTATCCTCTGCTTACCCTCTGGAGGTAGGTTTATACCGTCTGGGCCTCCCCAGTAATCTGGGTTAGCCTTCAAAACTATTTTATAGGTAGATGGATCTACACTTTCTATATAGTATGGACCAGTGCCTATTTTCCAACCATTTTCAGGTAGGTTAAAGGCCGTATCACCGTCACCAGCTATCCTAATGAAGTATTGTGTGAAGTTGAGTGGGTTCTGCTCCTCCTCAAAGGGCCAGCCTTTATATTCATAGTCACCCTTTATCACTGAATATGGAGATACGATACTACCCAAGGGTCCTCCCGCAAGTATTGGGAGGAGCTGTGTAGTGGGGACCTTTAGATGTATCCTAACCGTATATGTATCCACAACTTCCACAAAGTTTAGATCGAGAACCTTCTTAACCCATTCAGCATCATATGTAGGATTCGCACCCATAGCCGTGAATAGCTCACCATCAGGATCTAGGAACTGCTGTATCATCCATGCAGCCTGGCTTCCATGGACACCAGTAGGTGCTGTACCGTCTAGGATTAATAACCTATTTAAGCTGAACCAAACAGCTGTAGCGTTGAAGGGTTGGCCATCCTGGAAGTATATACCCTTCCTAAGCTTAAACTCCCACGTAGTCTCATTTATCTGTTGATAACTCTCTGCAAGCCATGGAATTATATCACTTACATTCCCATTTCTAAACCAGACTAGATTCTCAACGGTATTCCATATAACCATATAGTCATATCCATAATAGGTTACATGTGGATCAAGCCATTGGAATGTAGCACCACTCTCAAAAACCAGTTTATTTTCAAGGACGAACGCTGGAGTGGGTAGTGGAAGTAGGTTCAATGATAGGTCGAATGTATATGTCTTAGCCTCCTTCAAATCTACATTCTGTCTGAAAGTCTCATAACCAGTATATTCAGCCTTCAACTCGTAATTTCCAAGGGGGACAGTAAGTGAATATGTGCCATCTGGCCCAGCGGTAGCTTTATAACCGTTTAATGATACTATGGCTCCTGGGAGGGGCTCACCCGTTTTCGCATCGACAACCTTACCAGTTACTACCGCAACCTCAGCTGTTGGAGGCGGTTGTTCTGGTGGCTGTTGCATCAGTAGTGTTACTACGTAGGCGAGGACTATCACCAATGCTATAATTACAACTATTAAGGCCATAGTGGTTTTACTTAAACCAGATCTATTAACCATACTAAATATAGAGATTTTAGACGCTATATATACTTTTAAAACTTTTTGGCTTAACTAAAAACAAGCCTATTTAACGGTCCTTTAAAACGGGATATACATATTTAGAATATTGATTGTGTATGTGGGGGACATTCTCTATAGTTGGATATGACCCTGAGATGGGAGATTTCGGTGTGGCTGTAGCATCTAAGTTCTTGGCGGTAGGCCATATCGTTCCATGGGTAGAGGTTGATGTAGGGGCAATCGCTACTCAGTCATATGCAAACGCAAGATTCGGGCCTGAGGGGTTGAAACTATTAAAGAGAGGATATAGCCCCAAAGAAGTTATTGAGAAATTATTGGCTAACGACGATAAAAGGGAGATGAGGCAGATAGGGATAGTCTCAAAGAAGGGTGCAGCCGCATTCACAGGAAGTAAATGTTTTGAATGGGCGGGACATATAGTGGGGGATAATTATGCTGTCCAAGGGAACATCCTAACAGGGGAAGAGGTTGTATTGGAGATGGCAAAAGCATTTGAGAATACAAAGGGAGAACTTGTGGACAAATTATTAGCGGCGTTAAAAGCTGGTGACGAGGCTGGAGGGGATAGGAGGGGGAAACAGTCAGCAGCCATAATCGTACTTAGGAAATGTGGAGGATATGGAGGGTGTGAAGAGGGAGTTGATAAGTATGTAGATTTAAGGGTAGATGACCATCCAGACCCGGTGAATGAGTTGTATCGACTCTTCGAGATATGGGAGTTGATAATACTTGAGAGGGAAGATCCAGAGGATATAGTGGATTGGAGGGAGGTATGGATGGAAATACAGGATGCATTATTAAAACTGGGATATCTGGAAAGCGAAGTATCAGGACCAGAGGATCAAAGACTACATAGAGCCTTTGAGGAATGGATAGGGATAAATAACTTTGAGAATAAGTTGAGGAGTGATGGGTATATCTGGGGAACTATTTATAGATATTTAATGAAGGAAGCTAGGAAGGCTTAATAAAGAAGCTCCCTCAGCTTACCCCTAAGCAATGCTATACCCAATGTAAAGAATAAATTAGTAAATAGTATTACCCCCGATGTAAGCTGTAGAATAAAGTTTATGGCAGATGCTATGTCAGCGGGGATCGAGCCTCCATATATATTTAGAAACTCGTTATATGCCCTAACAGCCATAACTGCAGCTGCCAACCCCCTTGCATAGGAGACGGATATTATTGAGGCCGCTAAACTACTCCTAGCAGAATAATGTAGGCTATTCGAAACTATATATGCAACTGGGAACCTGGCTAGGAGTAGAAGTAGGGATACTAAGAGTGAAAGAAGTATTATAGACATATCCTGAATATTCATGATTATACCCACTTCCACGAAGAAGAATATTTTAAGAAGTAGTGTAAGCTCGGAATGCATACTCTCAAGAGAGTATAGTTGATAGGTGAGGCTCTCACTAGACCTATTAGAGAATAGGAAGGGGATATACCTTGAATTGGTCAACACTATACCACAGGTTAATACGGCTATTGCTCCACTTCCCTCTAAATACTGTGAAACTACATATAACAATATTAAATATGCAATTGTCATCGTATATACATGCTTCTCCTTCTTAAACTTATCAAGTAGACTGGCTAATAGGGCTCCAGATAGAACTCCTGCAACTATACTTATGGAGAAGCTGGCCGCTATATTACCCCCAATAGTCCTAATATCAAGGGGGGCTGATGGGGTCTGGGACTGCAACCTTATTAAATATAGAACCGTCTCAGCTATTATAATAACGAATACATCTGTCAATACGGATTCAAGACTTAAAGTAACCTGAATATTTGTTGGGACATTTATCCTCTGAACAACACTAACTATTATAGCCCCACTCCCACCTCCAATTATTGTCCCTACAAGTAGGCTCATCAACCAATTCTCAGGATAGAATCCTATGACATAATATAGGAAAGCTGATGTAGCCACAGTGGATAATAGGAAACCTGTTACTGCCAGTATGAGGGCTGGCTTAGCCGATATTATCAACTCCCTAAGATTTATCCCGAAGCTACTCTCAAACATTATCGATATCAAGGCTACAGCCCCTATATATGGGGCTGCCCCAATCAAAACATCTACGTCAAGGATCTTAGTCCCTGGCCCAAGGATATATCCAAGTAATATAAGGAAGATAGCGTCTGGAATATTATGTTTATTTAGTAATACTGAGCCTATAAAACCTATAAATATTATTAGAGATGCTATCATCAGGCCTGCTTCAAGCTCCAGGATAGCCATCTAATTTCCCTCCCCACTTAAAAATTTAAATGTATTATCTCCATAGATAAACAGACCGAGATCCATTTCTATTATTTGATTGGATACATCCATATATTTATTTTTGGTTGATATGAAGTTTAAAGAATTGGTTAGATATTTAGAGAGGGTTGAATTAACTACTGGTAGGATAGAGATGATAAATATCCTAACTGAATTATATAGGAGGGTTGAGGATCCCAAGGATGCCTCCATGATATCATATATTTTATTGGGAGAGATATATCCACCCTATAAAGGATATGAACTTGGTATGAGTGAGAAGTTGATAGCTAGGTCTATAGCATATGCAAGTGGATATCCTACCTCAGAGGTTGAGAAGAGGCTAAATGTCTTAGGAGATATAGGTAAGGTGGCAGAAGAATTCATTGGGAGGAAGAAGCAGAAGACCCTATTCTTCGAGGAATTGACACTCAAGAAAGTATTCAACACATTCGTGAAAATAGCACATACATCTGGAGAAGGAGCTATGGATATGAAGATCAAACTTTTAACAGGTCTACTGACAAACTCCTCAAAACTTGAGGCTAGGTATATAGCTAGATTGGCCGATGGGAATATGAGGCTTGGAGTAGCTGATATGACGATATTAGAGGCTCTCGCCGCCTCGAAAGGAGGGAGAGAATTAAAACCAGTTTTAGAGGATGCATATAACAAACATCCCGATATTGGTGAGATAGCCGAGATTCTATTTAGGGAAGGTTGGGATGGTATAAAGAAGGTTGATGTTACACCTGGAATCCCATTAAGACCTATGTTAGCGGAGAGAGTTAAGAGTCCTGAGGAGGCTTGGGAAAAGTTAGCTGGTAGGATGGCTGCAGAGTTTAAATATGATGGTGAAAGGATGCAGATACATATAATTAAAACTGATGGAAGTAGAAGGATAGAGATATTTAGTAGGAGGCTTGAAAACATTACCCATCAATTCCCAGATGTTGTAGAGGTAGTCAATAAATATGTAAAACTTGATGAAGGGATTATAGAAGGTGAAGCTGTAGCATTCGACCCTGACACAGGAGAGTTTAGGCCGTTCCAAGAGCTTATGAGGAGGAAGAGGAAGTATGACATACATCTAATGGCTAAGCAGATACCGGTCACCCTAAGACTATTTGACTTGATATATGATGGGGAGTCATACCTCAAAAAACCTTTCCCCGAGAGGAGGAAGAGGTTAGAGGAGGTGGTGGAGGAAAACGAGTTAATAAAACTATCAGATCTGATTTATCCCAAATCCATAGATGAGTTAAGGGAATATTTCTTGTTATCGGTTGAACAGGGATTCGAAGGATTAATGATCAAGTCTACTGGTCCAGACTCGATCTATCAGGCTGGAGCCAGGGGATGGCTATGGATAAAGCTGAAGAGAGATTACAGAGCCGAGTTGACCGACACCTTAGACCTCGTAGTTGTAGGTGGACTATATGGTAGGGGACGTAAGGCAGGCTATATAAGTAGTTTTCTAATGGCCGTATACGACGATGAAAACGATATATTTAAAACTGTATGTAAAGTGGGGACAGGATTCAAAGACGATGATATAGTTGAGATGAATAGACTTATTAAGGACCATATAAGGGATAGGAAACCTGCTAGGGTGGATGCGAAGATGGAGCCTGATATATGGATAGAGCCTAATATCGTCTTGGAGATAACAGCCGCGGAAATAACTCTGAGCCCAATACATACATGCGCATATGGAAAAATAGAGAAAGACGTAGGTTTAGCTCTGAGATTTCCTAGGTTCACAGGGAGATATAGATTTGATAAATCGCCTGAGGATGCTACCACAGAAAAAGAAGTTATCGAGATGTATATGAAGCAGAGGAGGGTGGTAGTCGAATAGTAGGATGCTTCAAAACAGGGGTAAACTTTATTAATACCCCCAATATTAGGGGGTAAATATTATATTTTGGTGATTCCTATGAGGAGTAACGCAAAATTAGAGGTATCTATGAGTATCATATATGCTACCCTACCGATGAGACTAAAACCAGAATTTAGGTGAAGAGGTTTATCAACCTCATTAACACATATTTATATTGGAATACCTAGTATATTTGGTGATTGAAATGGGTGGTCAGAAAAAACCAACAATATCCAAATTGAAGAAGATGCTACAAGGGAAAAGTAGGGACACTAGGAAAGAGGAGAAGAAGAAGGTCGAGTATGGGGTAGTCATAGATAAGAACCTAGAGAAAGAGCTTATAGGTTATATTATGAAACAGAGATATGTAACTCCGAGTCTAGTATCTAGAAGAGGAGAAATAAAGATTAGTGAGGCTCGAAGATTCCTGAGAAGGTTATATAACGAGGGGAAGATAAAGCTGGAACTCAAGAATGGAGATTTAGAGGTATATACACCTGTTAAAGCAGGGTAATCCTTATCTTAACAATATTTTTAAGCTTATCAAAAATCTCCAGTCCCTCCTCTACTGTTCCTACCTCTATATAATTCTGCTCCCTACTATCAAAATCTCTAAGGACTACCACCAAGGAATCGAAAAGCGGACTGTATAGTAGGGAGCCTCTCTTAAATACTCCCGGCAATCCCCTCACCCCTTTCCTAAAATTGACGGATATGAGGACCATATTCCTGTGGGGCATAGCAACCCCATCAACAATCCTCCTCTTCCTAAACTCGGATACAATGGAGAATCCCTTATCATTATCAATTGATAGTGTGGCCTCTCCGAAACCGATTATCTTCGCCTTTAATAGTGAGACGTTCATCGACATACCCACAACACCGACTACCTATATCCAAAAGATTTTTAAAAGAGGGTCATATAAATATTGAATGCATAGACATGAAGAAGAAGAAAATGCGTTATAAAGATTTAATTACTATTGGACCTCCAAGATTAACCCAATATGAGAGGGCAAGAATAATTGGTATAAGGGCTCTACAGATAGATTACGGAGCGGAACCATTTATAGAGGTTAAGGGATTTATGAGTAGCATCCAGATAGCGGAGAAGGAGTTAGAGGCTGGGGTATTACCACTATCCATAAAAAGGAGATTGATCTATAGAGACGACTTCGAACCCATACCACTTAAATGGCTCATAGTAGCAAGTCAAGAAGATAAAATAGTTGATCTAGGTGAAGATTAAGGTTTTTTTAATATGTGGACGACATAATCTATAGTCAAACATTTATATATGGGAGATATCAATCTAAATACTTAACACTTATCGGTGATAGTGATGAGCGAAGCAGCCGGAGAGAATGTAATCTTCGTTGGTAAGAAGTCTGTGATGAACTACGTCCTAGCAGTGCTTCTCCAGTTCGACGTCGGCAACAAGGTAGTAGTCCTAAGGGCTAGGGGAAGGGCTATCTCAAAGGCCGTCGATGTAGCTCAGATAGTGAAGAGAAGGCTCTTAGGAGGGAAGGTAGAGGTTACAAGCTGCAAGATCGATACAGAGGACGTCGGCGACCCACCAAGGAAGGTATCAACTATAGAGATAGTGCTTGAGCAGGTAGAGTAACTTAAACATTATTTCCCACACCTTTTTAAATTTTTTAAACTAATTTTAGTCTATTTATTAGGATTCTTCCCCTATATAAACTCTACTTAAAATCCTTTTAAACAATATTATTTTCCTCACCATGAGGAAGAAGGTAGTTATCATGGGGGCAGGCGGTAGAGATTTCCATAACTTTAACATGGTTTATAGAGATAATGAAGAATACGAGGTAATAGCATTTACATCCACACAGATCCCCTACCAAGAGAATAGGGTATATCCACCTGAGCTAGCTGGTAAGTTATACCCAAATGGGATACCTATAGTCTCCGAGGATGAGCTTCCAAACCTAATAAGGAAATATGGAGTGGATGAAGTCGTATTTTCATACAGTGATGTATCCCATCTATATGTCATGAATAGAGCATCTCTTGTAAACTCTTTAGGAGCAACTTTTAAACTTCTAGGTCCCAAAGATACGTATCTAAAGAGCTCCAAACCAGTTATAGCGGTTACCGCTATAAGGACTGGTTCAGGTAAGAGCCCAGTCTCTAGATATGTATCCAAAATATTAAAGGATAGGGGATATCGAGTAGGCATTATAAGACATCCAATGGCATATGGAGATCTAATCCTAAGAAGAGCTATGAAATTCGTTGAGATTGGTGATTTAGATAGATATGACCTGACTATCGAGGAGAAGGAGGATATAGAACCACATCTACGTAATGGATTCCCAGTATACATAGGTGTAGATTATTCAGAGGTATTGGAAATGGCTGAGAAGGAATCGGATATAATTCTATGGGATGGGGGAAATAACGATTACCCATTCATTGAACCAGATATACATGTAGTAGTTATAGACCCATATAGATGGAGTCATATAGATACCTATTACCCAGGTGAGATAAATGTTAGAATGGCTGATATAGGCGTAATCACCAAGGTAAATACAGCTAGGAGAGATGATATAGAGAAGGCTAAGGAAAAAGCTAAGGAGATAAATCCAGGGATAGAGCTTATTGAGGCAGGTATAAAATACGTCCCAGAGAAGGAGATAGATATTAAAGGTAGGAATGTCGTCGTTATAGAGGATGGACCCACAACCACCCATGGAGAGATGGGTTTTGGGGCGGCATATCTCTATGCAAGGGATATGGGGGCTAACATCGTAGACCCTAGACCATATGCCTTAGGGTCATATAGAGAGGTATATAGAAAATATGGACATTTAAGGGAGGTAATACCAGCCCTGGGATACAGTAAGGATCAGATGGATGAATTGGCTAGATTCATAAATAACATCCCTGATGTGGAGATAGTATTATCGGCTTCACCGACCATACTATCAAGATATTTAGATATAGATAAGAAGATTATACAGATATTCTATGAATTGGAAGACCTGGATGGGAGACTTAAGAAAGCTCTATTTAAGAAGATGGAGGAATTACTAACTGTTAAATAGATTCTTCGAAATATATGGAGAGAAGGGAGATTTTTAATTTGAGGATGTTAAAATGGATGATGTAAAGGAGTTAGAGAGGGTAAGGGAATACCTATTAAAAAAGAAGGAGGAGTTATTGAAACAATTGGAGGAGCTGGACTACTATATAAAGATACTCGAAAACTTCATAACTGAGAGATCATTTACAACTGCCGATAAAATCGTTGAGGAGACCGTCAAGGTCTCAAAGGAGGAGGGGGTTGAAGAGATAGAGGAGAAGGTTGAGAGGAAACAACCCCTGAGTACACCACAGAAACCGATTAGGAAGGAGGTGTTCTTCATCTATAGGGGTAGGCCGGTTGCATGGGTAGAGATTTATCCACATAAATCCATCGTTATCATAGATAAAGAATTTGGGTTACCATCTGAAGATCCACTCATAACGAGATTCCTTGAGCCCAGACTAAGGGATGAGATGGTTAAAGATATTAAAGAGATAGATGAGGGTAAGAGGCCGCCGGAGAAGAGGTTCACATATATAATTAAGGAGGATGATGGCGTTATAACATCGATTGAGATGTTGGATTTCGGTGAAGAGGCTAGGAGAAGGGATAACCTAGGAAAAATAAGGTGGGTATTGAGAAAATATGCAGATAAGAAGTCTACCTAATAACCGGCCTGAACTTAAGACCATAAATTATCTTACCATCCCTACCATATACATAGAGTTTCCGTAGTGTAGCCTCTACCTCCATACCTCTAAAGGGTTTATCTATATCCGTTAACATACCTAATACCCTCACTCCATTCTCAAGCTCAACTACACCTATGTAATATGAGCCATACCTATTGAAACGCTCTGGTAGGGATTTAACCATAGTGAAATAGACCAGTTTCCCCCTCCTAGGAAGCTCAAACCTCTCCGTCTCAGAGCCACACTTAACACATCTCCTCCTATATGGATAGGTAATATCACCACATTCAACGCATCTAGAGCCTAATAATCGATACCTCTCCAACCTATATATCCAATCCGAGATCTCAGTCATTTCTTACCACCCCCTACTATGAAGACATATGAAGAATTATCGAATCCAACCATCGAGTGTATAAGGCTATAGTTTACCTCACCAACTTGATTATTATTAGCCATACCCATATGCTGGAGATAAGTCTCTACAAATTGGTATGCGGTGACGGCCCCCTTAGGATCACCCCTAGCCTTAGCCCCTCCAAAAGTATTTATAGGACACCTACCATCCAAGGAGTAGAAGCCCTCCTCCACCTTCTTATATGATTCACCCCTCCTATTCATACCAATTGCATCTAGGATTAATAGACCAGAGATAGATGATGGATTATATATCTCCATATGATTTATATCCTCTAGATTCAATTTAGATATTTTTAACGCCTTCTCAACAGCCCTAGAGGTAGCCTCAAACATTATTGGCGAAGGTCTATCTAGGAGGTTAACTGGTTGTGAAGCTGAACCCATCCCAAGTATCCTTATATATTCTAGACCAGCCTTCTTAGCCAATTCCTCATCCATTAAGAGGATGAAGGCGGCGCCATCTCCAGGGGCGGATACGTCAAATATAGTTAATGGTTCAGCAACTGGAGGTGCGTTAACAACCATATCTAACGATATCTTATTTCTAAACTGGACATGTGAAGCCTTAGATGCGTTCCCATGCTCCATTACAGGGAGGAGTGAGATACTCCTCCTATCCAATCCATAGCTATCCATATACATCTGGGCCGCCAATGCGTGTATAGAGAATTCCGTGACACCCATATAATCAACATAGAAGCTGTTTTCCACTAGGGAGACCCCCCTAACGACTTTAGCTGGTAATTCTTCACTCATCTTCTCCACACCACCGGCTATTACAGCCTTGTATATTCCAGACTCGATACCTAGGATCGCGTTATATATGGCCTGAGCTGAAGACGCTCCCCCACTCGAGAATGTGGATACAACCGCATCAAATAGACCTAGTTGATCAGCTATATGGGTCGCTATAGCCATCTGCCTACCATAAAATGATGACAGAGCATTACCCACATATAGTGCATCAACCCCATCTACTGAATAATTATCCAGAATATCTTTAATTGCTTTGAAGGCTAGGTCTAAATAATCCCTATCCCAATGCTCCCTAATCTTTACATAGCCTATACCAGCTAATACCGGGGACCCCATCTATATTCACCTCTTAAGCATCTCCCTATAGATCGTATACCTGGAATAGTCACCTGGAGACATCCTATCTATAAGCTTATATACTGGGGGATCCATCCTCCTCTCCTCTATCAAATCCGTAACCTCAAAAGCCATCGCATCACTACCAGCTCCAGATCCAAATGATGCAAGCAATATCCTGTCACCAGGCTCAGCTACATCCAATGTAGCTGCTAAACCCAATAGGCTTGAACCTGAATATGTATTACCCACTAATGCAACGACTAGACCTGGTTTAATCTGATCCTTATTAAAACCAAGTTTTGAGGCTACACGGACTGGAAACTTATAATTTGGTTGATGGAAAACTGCATATTTAAAATCGCTTGGACTATACCCATATTCCTCAAATAGACCCTTAACAGAGGACATTATATGGTGGAAATACGCAGGCTCCCCTGTAAACCTATATAGATGTCTAGGATAATCCTCACCTGACCTCCTCCAGAAATCGGGGGTATCACTTACATATGAGTAGGAGGCCTCCAGCCTAGCCAATACACCCATATCAGCCCTAGAAATTATATATGCTGCACCTCCGGCAGCCGCGGTATATTCGAGTTCATCACCAGGCCTCCCCTGAGCTGTATCCGCTCCAATCGCTATACCCATATCTATCATACCGGATGATACAAGTCCAAATATCGTCTGCATAGCCTCTGTACCAGCCTTACAGGCAAACTCATAATCAGCGGATAGTATCCTCCTTGGGAGACCTAGGGCATCGACCAATACCGTACCAGATGGTTTAACTGCATATGGCTTAGACTCACTCCCGATAAATATAGCTCCAATCCTATCCCTAGGGGCCTTAGAAGACTCCAAAGCCTTTAAAGCCGCTTCATATGCAATAGTTATCGTATCCTCATCATAGTTTGGGAAGCTCTTACTCTGGATAGGCTGAGAATCCCTACCCCATAGATTCGATATAACCCTATTCTCAAGGAAGAATCTAGGTATATATGCCCCATATCCATATATCCCCACGTCCCTAGACGGCTTCATCCACCCTTCACCATATATTAACTCATATATTTTCTCAATGGTCGTAATTAAAGTATCGATGTAGGATAGATATATCTTAAGAAACTATAGAAAAGATTTTAGAACCTCTAAAACTGGGAGATCTATAACTACTTCCCCAGGCACTATTGCATATGGCTTAAGCTTACCTAAGTCAAACCTCTTTAAGAAGGGAGACATAGGTTCAACCAGGTCATACATGTTATATGTAGTCCCAGTTGAGATTTCAGATACTGGTGGCAATACCAATATCTTTTTATCTCCATAATCACCCCATAGAAAACATTTATATCTATATTTCCCACCCGATTCATCCCTAACAACTATAGATGGATGTTCATGCCCAATAATCACGACCTCATTCAACTCATCCGGATCATAATCTTTATGTCCATGGATAACTGAGTAGTATCCACCGTCATACCTCTCAACCATCTCATATCCAAATTTATCTAGTAGGACCCCTAGATAATTATCATGATTCCCCCTAACGACATATACCTTAACACCATATTCATCCCTCAACCTACTAAAGAATTTCGTTAACTCCCTCCACTCAACCGTCTTAAGCAATCCAAATGAATGCTTCAAATCACCGTTAAAAATAACCTTTTCAGGCTGATAATCCTCGATAGCCCTATAGACTATATCCGCTGTAGACCTACTGACACTCCTAGGGAGAAATATGCCTTCATCCTCTAGATATCCCTCTATCCCCAAGTGGAGATCCGACATTATCAAGGTATCTTCCGACTCCATATATACAGCTGGCCATGGAGAGGCAATATATAGATCCCTATATAGCCTTATCCTCATCCCCACTTAATCTAATCATAAGCCTATTATAAAACTCCTGAAGTATCTTCACCCTATCCTCCATGAGGACTACATCCTCCATACCTTTAAGGAGGACACCATATGCAAATGGAGAGGCTAGATCGTTCTCACCCAATATGACCCATCTCCTCCTACCCTCCTCCACATCCCTTAAAACCTTAACCGCATTTAAGACATCCATCTTATCCTCGATAACCTCCCTAACGGCCTCTTTAATCAATGGGAAATCCCTTATCCTACGGGTAAATTCAAATATCTTCTCACTACTGATCTGTTGACGGGATAGCCTAGTCTTCTTTCCCTTATAATACCTCAATATCATAAAGCCTCTATTAGCTACATGTCTAAATATCCTACGTATGTATTGGCTGCTTAAAACCGCGTTGGATATTATATCCCTAACATTCCCACTACTAACCATACTAAGGATCTTATAAATGTCTAGGTCATATCTGATTGGGATGCCCAGTGCAAATGCATGGTCTCCGATCAAGATCTTCACACTTATCCCCAACTCCTCCCTAATCGCATATGCATAGGCCCTGGCTAAGACACTATTAACCCTCCTACCGAATACAGTGTGGAAGATTATATATCTAAGCCCCTCAACTCCATCTAAATAATTCTCTATAATTAGATTCCATGGGGAATGGAATGTCTCTAGGCCCATCCTCTCAAGGAAGAGGATTTGGGACTCGATATATCTAATAAGGTTCTCCGCCGCCCAGTCACTAGCCCTCATAAACCTCTTAACAAATTTTATGGCTTTATCCCTATATCCATGAACCAACATTTTATATAGGATCCATCTATACCTGGCAATAGCCTCTCCAAGGTCGAAGGAGAGGGGGAGAAGCTCAGATATCCAGGTAGGTACAGTTGGCTTCAAACCGTCTGCAGGTTCTACATAGACTCTATCCCCCTTGGAGCCTAGATATCTAAAGGTCCTACCAGCCAATACAAATATATCTCCAAGGTCTAGATGTTCAACGAATTCCTCCTCTAAAAGCCCTATACGCCTCCTACCACTATACACCTTAAGACTCATATCCTCGGGTATCGTACCTACATTCATGAAGTATATAGGCCTAAGGAGCTTCCCCCTCCTACCAAATTCACCGGTCTCCTCGTCAAACCATATCTTACCATAAACCTTATAATCCTCTAATCCATATTTACCGCTTAGATATCTCAATACATTGATAAAGTCTTTATATGGGAGGTCGTGATATGGATATGCCCTCCTAATAACCCTATATGCATCTTCGACCTTCCATCTCTTAGTCAGGGCCATACCCACAATATGTTGAGCCAATACATCCAAGGCATTCCTAGGGATATAGGCTTTATCCAACCTACCTAAATATGCTTCAGATATCAATACACCATCCTCCATCAAGTCATCGAGATCTAATACTACGAAGTATCCCTTTGAGACCCTACCTATGTTATGCCCACTCCTCCCTATCCTCTGCAACCCCCTACTAATACTCTTTGGAGAACCTATCTGGACCACAGCATCTATATATCCAATATCAATACCAAGCTCAAGACTTGTACTCGTAACTACACATTTAACCAGGCCCCTCTTAAGTTGATCCTCTATATCCCATCTAACCTCCCTAGATAGGCTACTATGATGTACACCCAGCTTATCCTGATCGACAATTCCATATTTAACTAGGTGGTAGGCAACCCTCTCAGCGCCACTCCGAGTATTTGTAAATATTAGTGTTGTCCTATGGCTATCAATGATCTTCTTAAGATATTGGTATAACATGTAGTTCCTCTCATCAGATGAGGTATAGATTAGATCCCTAACCGGGGTCTCCAATCTAAGGTCCTTCTCCTTAATAAATCTAGCATCGACTATGACGCAGTCCCTAAGCCTACCATCGTCCCTATAGCCAACGAGGAACTTGGCAATCTCCTCCAATGGATGTATCGTAGCAGATAAACCTATCCTAATGAAGTCATGACCGGCTATCTCCCTAAGCCTCTCAAGGGATATCGTTAAGTGGACACCTCTCTTATTTTCACATAGGCTATGTACCTCATCAATTATAACCCATCTAACCATTTTAAGCCTCTCACTAAACTTAGGTGCTGTTATCATTAGAGATAGGGACTCGGGAGTTGTTATAATAATGTGGGGAGGCTTCTTCAACATCTTACTCCTCTCACTCTGGGTAGTATCACCCGTCCTAATGGCGATCCTAATATCTGGTGGTTCCCCACCTCTCCCCCTAATCAACTCCTTAATCTCATTCAAGGGGGTAAGGAGATTCTTATATATATCATTATTCAAAGACCGTAATGGGGATACATATATGACATATATATAATCCTTAAGTATACCCTCTTTAGCCATCTTAAAAAGCTCACTTAATATGTATAGGAAGGCCGTCAGGGTCTTACCAGAGCCAGTAGGTGAGGTAATTAATACGTTATACCCCTTTATAATGGGGGGTATCCCATATTTCTGAGGTGGAGTTAAATCTGGGAACCTGTCAAACCACTTAGCTACATCTACATCCAAAAGATTCAAAAGCTCTTTTTTACTGATCGGCTCCCTCCAATATCGTATCATGGCCCCTACTATAAATCGAGGTTCTCCCTCAATATATGTAGATTACGTTAAAAAGTTTAGAGGGTTGGGGATTACTCACTAGATCCAAGAGACTCCAAAGTGAGGTAGGTATAAGCACCTAGGATCAATATATTGACGAATGTGGATAGAGGCTGGAGTATCAAGCTACTACCAGGTAAAAATGAAGTCCATATAAGTAACACAGTAAGCACTATGGATACTAGTGCCAGGAGTATTACAGCTACCAAGTTCTTAGACAATATCTCCAGGGCCAAGCTAAAAGCCTTACCGATGTCCCCTCCACCAATATAGACAGATGTGACGATGAATAGGAGAGCTAGGGGGATGGTTATTACAAATATTGATATTATAAGGGCTAATATGCCTACAAATATATATGTCCCCACATTACTCAATATTTCCTCCTTAGCTACATCGAAGTTAGGCTCACCAGACCTATATAACTGTATAAACATCTTTACGCTTATCAACATGAGGAAATATATTACCAAGGTGAAGAAGAGATTTATTAGAGTCCCTAGAGCTGAGTAGAGTGGGAAGAGAAGTAGCTGTGGCCAGCCACCATAATAATATATGTAGGAAGTGATGGACCCAATTATCCCATTTAAAAAGGCGATTATAACTGGGTATATCCATATCTTATTATAATTCATCATACCTTCAAAGCTCCATTGGAAGAAACGCCCTATATCAGCCTCCACCTCTCTAGCCTGGAACCCCATAAGACTTACACCATTAAATGATTGGCGATTAATAGATATTGAGGAGATAAGGATATATAAATCATTTATATTCTCAGTAATACCACATAATAATGGATTTAAAGGTAGGTTGAGATGGTTCTAAGAGTAGCAGTTATAGATAGGGATGTATGTAATCCAGATAAATGTAACCATGAATGCCAAAGGTTCTGCCCACCCGTAAAGATGGGTATAATGGCTGTAGAATTTAAGGAGGGGATACCATATATAAATGAACCCCTATGTATAGGATGTGGAATATGTGTAAATAAATGTCCATTTAAAGCGATAACAATTGTTAACCTACCCCAGGAATTGGAGGAGGAAATGGTACATAGATACGATGTAAATGGATTTAGACTGTTTAGACTACCTACACCAATAAAAAACCAAGTATTAGGAATTATAGGGAGGAATGGGACGGGGAAATCAACGGCTATTAAGATACTTGCCGGAAAGATCATACCTAATCTAGGAGATTATATAGAGGGGGGTGATAAGGATAAAGTCCTCGAATATTTCTCAGGGACACAGCTATACTACTACTTCAAAGATTTATATAATGAGAGGATAAGGGTCTCATATAAGCCTCAGGAGGTCTATCTAACCCCTAAAGTAGTTAAGGGATTGGTTAGGGATATCCTACGTAAAGTCGATGAAACTGGGGAGATGGATTATATAGTTGAGAAGCTTAATCTAGGGAGATCATTGGATAAGGAAGTGAAGCAGTTGTCTGGGGGAGAGATACAGAGATTTGTAGTGGCAGCATCATTACTAAAAGATGCAGATGTATATCTAATAGATGAGCCGAGTAGCTTCAACGATATCTTCGAGAGGATGGCTCTAGCAAAGCTCATATCCCAATATTCCAGATCAAATAAATATGTAATATTGGTGGATCATGACCTGGCATTTCTAGACTATGTGAGTGACCAGATATCAGTTGTATATGGAGACCCAGGGACATATGGAATATTTACGAGGAATGAGAGTGTAAGGACGGGCATCAACATTTTCCTCGATGGATATATCCCAGGCGACAATATACGGTTTAGGGAGAAGAAGATAGTATTCGAGAGGCCTAGGCCAAGCCATAGAAAGGAGGAGTACCCAGTACTTAAATATACTGGTATAGAGAAGAGTCTAGATGGATTCACCTTAAGGGTCGAGGATGGAGAGATTTATAATGGTGAGGTTATAGGTATAGTTGGGCCAAACTCTATAGGTAAGACTACATTCTTTAGAATATTAGTGGGTGAACTTAAACCGGATAATGGGGAGATAATAGTTGGGCCTAGTAGGATTGCATATAAGCCTCAGTATATAACCCCTGATTACGAGGGGACCGTACAGGACTTCCTCCTCGAGAAGGCGGGATCAAGAGCTTTATCTGGTCAGGCCGTAGATGGATTATTGAAGCCTTTAAACCTATACAAGCTATTAGAGAGGAGGGTGAAGGATCTTTCAGGCGGTGAACTTCAGAAGCTCTATGTCTCGGCAACCTTATTGATGGAGGCCGATATGTATCTCTTAGATGAGCCATCCGCATTCATAGATGTAGAGGATAGACTTACATTGGCCAATGCCATAAATAGGTTTATAAAGTTGAATGGGAAGCCAGCGGCTATAATAGATCACGACTTAATAGTGATTGATGCTGTAAGTGATAGGGTGATCGTATTTAAGGGTAGGCCTTCGGTAGAGGGATATGCGTTAAAACCTTTGAATAAGGTAGATGCAATGAACATATTCCTAAGAGAGATAGGGATAACACTTAGGAGGGATAGACATAGTGGTAGGCCTAGGATAAATAAGTTAGATAGTAGATTAGATAGGTATCAAAAGGAGATAGGGGAATATTATTTCCTAGAACATTAGATTATTATTGCTGGACGGTGGATAGAGATGGATAGACGCTTCTGGATAGCCAGGGAAGATGAGATTAAGAAAGGTGAAACCACTGATATATACTTCATAAGAACGGTTAATATCCTAAAGAATGATAACCTAGATAGAACAAAGGTCTCTATGGAGATCACGACTGGGGAGCTTCCCTATGGCTTCAGCTGGGGAGTATTAAGCGGTGTATATGAAGTTATAAAATTATTGGAGGGAATAGATCTAGATCTATATATACTAGATGAGGGGACTTTATTCAAACCATATACGGATAATGGTCTGAGGACCCCAATAGGATTTATAGTGGGTGAGTATGGTAAATTCGCCATTTATGAAA
Organism: uncultured Nitrososphaeria archaeon; assembly: GCA_964529905.1. Classification (GTDB taxonomy): domain Archaea; phylum Thermoproteota; class Nitrososphaeria; order Geothermarchaeales; family JDFR-13; genus SZUA-1514. The sequence goes on along the minus strand of CAZGXJ010000009.1, from coordinate 1,756 downwards.
CTCCACTTCTAGGTCTACTATGCCAATCATCCGGAGTATCTACCTATGCAGCCCATCTAAGGTATAATGCATGGGACAAGATCCTACTAGCCTTTGGAGCTAGACGTATGCATCCCGCCGTAACACCTTTGACGGACTATGCATCATATATAGGTGGATTCGATGGTGTATCAGCAATATTAAGCGCAAATTTAATGGGTTTAAAACCTATGGGAACTATGCCCCACGCCCTAATAATCATATATGGAGACCAAGTAAAGGCGTGGAGAGCCTTCGACAAATATGTAGAGAAAGATGTCCCGAGAATAGCTTTAATAGATACTTTCTATGACGAAAAGGTTGAAGCTGTTAAAGCGGCTGAAGCTCTAAAGGATAGGTTATATGGGGTGAGACTCGATACACCTGGGAGTAGGAGGGGGGATATCAAGAAGATTATTGATGAGGTTAGATGGGAACTTGATATAAGAGGATATAAAGATGTGAAGATCTTCTTATCAGGTGGGGTAGACCTAGACCTTATTAAGACCCTCGCAGACTCACCTGTAGATGGATTCGGTGTGGGGAGTAGTGTATCAAATGCAAGGATAATCGACTTCGCCTTAGATATAGTCGAGAAGGAGGGGACACCAATAGCTAAGAGAGGGAAGTTTAGCGGTACAAAACTCTTATTTAGATGTCCAAAATGTTATAGATATATAGCTGTTAGATGGAGAGTAGGCTCTGAGGAGCCTAAACCTAGATGTCCGAGATGTAACATATATATGGAGAACTTGATGGTTAAGGCGATAGAAGGGGGAGAGGTTAAAATAGAGTTTAAGAAGCCTCAGGAGATAAGGAGATACGTCGTTGGACAGCTTGAGAAGATTAGGGAATTGGGATGGGGTGACTAGGTGTCCAAAGATTTAAAGATTGAGATATCAGGGGTAGGAAGTAAAGATGATATAAGGAGTATTATATTTACGATCCAGAATGAGATAGAGGAGTTGATGGAGACATATGAGAAACGTAGAATAGTTATACCCCTATCCAATAGAATAGAATCGATTATCTTGACATCGATATTAACTCCATATATCACTAAAAAGGCTGTAGACCTAGTCTATATACCGAGGTCAAATTCCAAGAAATTATTCCCTAAAAATTTAGACAGCTTCTTAAAAACGATTGGTGCATCTCCGACCATAATTAGTATAGAGGAGGTTATTAAGATATTGACCAACCTCCTACCTAAAAAGTTGAGGACTGGTCTACATGAGGAGATATCAGCAGTTATAATCAGGAAATATGCAGATAATAAAGATGCAATACTCGTTAAACCATATACCTATACCCATTGGCTTCTAGGAACCTTTAACGAGATATCTCTCAAGACATCGGACTACCTCCCCTTCATTAGGATATACTATAGTAAATTACATAAGATAGCATATGTCTATAGGTTATCAAGATATTTAAGTAAGGCTGATTTGGATCCAGGTATAAAGAAGATCTTGTCGGAATATAAGATACCCTCTATAGATACCCTCGACAAGATATTGGACCACCTTGTAAACATCCCATTTGATACAGATTACAGTGAAATCTCAAAGAAGTATAAAGTCTCCGAAACCTCGATAAAGAAGATATTAACACTTATGAGGGATAATGGATTTAAAAAGGTCACACCTACACCCATCCCCTAATCCGGCTATAAAGATGGGATTCTCTTAAACCCCTTATCAGATGAAGAACTCCATATAAATTTTCCATGATATCT
>CAZGXJ010000008.1:0-20229 GCA_964529905.1 uncultured Nitrososphaeria archaeon | reverse complement strand
AACGTAATATAGCCTCGTTGTGGTCGGTCTTTTGCGATTTCCGGCCTCACTATTATTGCGGGGATCTCGTCTTTTAAGGTTATGTCGGCGACCCTAATCTCGGTTAGGGTGCCTATTCTTAGGCCCGAGCTTAGGGCAACCGTTAAAATCGTTTTTTCTTCGAGGCCACTGTGAAAATATATTTTGTAGAGTTCCTCCCGCGTTGGTAAGCGATCCCTTTCGACTCGCCATATTGGTGGTGTCTCTAGGCGGCGGTCGAGTTTTACGCCGTTCACATCGAGCCATTTCTTGAGGGCGGCGACATAATTATTGATTGTGCTACTCGCAAGCTTCCTTTTAAAACTGAGCCAATCGATCCAATCATCGATTATGGCGGGCCAATCAAGATCCATATTTAAGAGTTCGTCTGGGGATCTCTCCATATACTCGCTAAACATTTTTATTGCGCCGGCGTATGTCATGATACTTCCTAGGCTGTGGCTCCGTCGATACAGCTTCATCGCCAGCCTTACGAGGCTTCGGTTAGCCTTTATTAGCTCCCTAACTTCCCGATAGGGGATCTGATCGATGAATTCTGGAATATATTCGGTTGTCATGGTTCATCATATAATATTATAAGTCGAAGTCCTTTAAAAACTTGTAAAAGTAAATTTACTTACAAATAGTTTATTGTATAAAGTGGCGTCCATTACCATATCTAAACTTCTCCCCAAAAATACTCCTGAATAACTTAGGAATATACCACGCCCAATCCTTATCTTCGAGTCATGTATAGATACATTTTTCCTAAAAATCAATTCATTTATAATTACCTCTTCATTACTTGGTCTCCTACCCCAAACAATATTATTATACTCAGTTAGATCAATCTTCCCGATATCCGAGAGTATAGCTACTTCTAAGTTGGTACCGAGTAATAGACGTTCAGATATAAGTACATAATCTCTAACCTCAACTCCATAATCCCTAAAGGCATTTAACAGCATATCAGTATAGTTTAGTGACGTCAACTCCTCGCTAACGTATATAGTATAGTCGAGTGAGGTAGATAGATCTATCATATAGTCAAATTTTGCATCTTTATAGGGTTTCACATGAGTATTCCATTGCTCAGGATAAACAAAGAAATTTAGATATGAGATGAGTAAGATTATAAATGAGAGAGCTAGTATTTTTAACCAATATCTAATTCTAATCCTAAGTCCGTGATAAAGGGAGAAGGGAATTATAAAAAAGAGCCCACCTATAGACATGCTATCAACCTTGATTAGGGCTACCTACTCTAGGCTCAGCCACGAAATAGCTGGAATCGTATTCTGGCCACAAGGACATTGCATCTCCGACAGCTCCATAATGATAGTCATATACATATGCAGTAGACGTTTTAAATGATATCCATAACTCACCTGATCCCTGTCTCCAGATTACACCACTCTCATAATAATGTACACCAGTCTCATTAACCCATCTAGGATTCCCAATTTTAAATGATAATGGTGGTAGGTCGTGATACTCCACAGCCCATGGTTTATAGGCCTTTTTATCATATTCTAATCTATATACTAAGGGAACCGGTATTGAATAAGGGAATACATAATAAATTACCCCTACTCCATGGACCGTCTCGTACACTGAGACCACCTGTGGATCGAACTCCATAGTGAAGAAATATGGATCAATGCTATTAGCATCACCAAATACATATACAGGATTCAAAAGTGCGTTTAAAATTGAGGCCATTATGGCTATCACCAAAACAAGTTCTAAATTATTCATATAAAAAAAGAGAGAATGGAGATAAAAATATATAGATAATATTTCTTATATGGTAAACTTATGGATATATATATTAGTCTATTTCTTAATTAAGGCTTCATGTATGATATATATAAGTAGAGTCATATGATAAAATGATCATAAACATCCTTCCTTAGGTCCGTATATATATCTATATACTAAAAATAACTAACTTTAGAAATAATGTAATCTCCTATTGATATAGCTCTCCTTGATGATATCATATTTTTGATAGTAAATTTTTCCTTAATTGGAATGAATACTAGTCCTAAGAATTATGAGTTTAAACATTAGACACTAAATTTTGGCCATTATGTATTTATATCTTTCACCCTCCTAAGTGCGTTTAAGTAGGCTTCCTTCGCTTTATAGGAGGTTCTTGCTAATGGATGGGCTACAACTGATTTTATGCCAAGTCTATATGCCTCCCTCTCTAGAGATTTAAACTCATCTATAGTATAGTATTTAGATACTGGGAGTTGTTTTTTACTTGGACGCATATATTGTGATAGGACTAATATATCTAAATCTATAGAGGCGAGGTCTCTAATTGTATCGATAACCTCTTCATAGCTCTCTCCAAATCCAAGGAGGATCGAGGATTTAGATATGAATCCATACTCTTTTGCCACCTCCAATATCTTTAGGCTCTGCCTATATCCAGCCCTCCTATCCCTCACTATAGGTGTCAACCTCTCAACAGTCTCGACGTTATGGGCAAGTACATCCGGTCCCGCATCTAACACGATCTTTAAAAGATTTATGTCTCCTTGGAAATCGGGTATCAACGCCTCAACCTTAATATCCCTATCAACAGATTTTATAGCCTTTATAGTCTCAGCGATATGTCTAGCACCACCATCTGGTAGGTCATCCCTATCTACGGAGGTTATTGTTACATAGTCTAGGCCGAGTCTCTTAACCGCTTCAGCAATCCTATAAGGCTCCATCGGATCAGGTGGAGAGGGCCTACCCTTCAATACATAGCAGAATCTACATCCCCTAGTACATATATCTCCTAAAACCATGAAGGTAGCGGTACCTGATGACCAACACTCCATGATATTTGGGCAGAGGGCATCCTCACAGACAGTAGATATATTAAAATCCTTAACTATATTTGCTACCCGATAGAATTCACTACCCAGTCTAACACTAAGCCTAACCTTTAAACCTCCCTTATCTCCATAACTATATCTCCTGGAGATATCTCATCACCCTTCGATACATATATCTTCTCAACTATACCCTCTACATCAGACTCTATAGATAGTACCGCCTTCTCAATCTCGATATCTAGAAGGGGCTCCCCTACTGATACTCTATCCCCTTTATTTACATATATCTCAACAACTCTACCCTTCCAATCAACCCTCTTTGGCCAGATATCCTTAGGTATAGTTATTTTATTTACCACCATATCTAACACCGACCAACTCTCTCCTAATTATGAATATGGATATTGAGGTAAATAGAGATAGCATCGCCTGATAAATAAAGGGCATATATGTTATTATAAATCCTTCTACCACCTTGGATAAGGTATATGGATGAGATCTAAGAAGGATTATCAAGCTTGAAAGTATTATCGGGATAATTACATATATTAAGTTATCCCTATACCTCCTACTTAGTAGGCCAGCTATGAAGCCTATGATGAAACTAGGTAGAATAGTTAATGGGAATACGTTTGGAATGGGATATTGAATCACTACGAATATAATTGTTAGGCTGGCTATAATTATCAAGCCTCTCCCAATATTTTTAATATCCATATCTAACCACCTCTAAATATATAGGTTAAGGAGCCGTCAAACTCATCTGGATTATCGAAGCTATTAAGCTTTATATATCCTCCATCCACCCATTCCTCAAGGAGGTTTTCATAGTATGGGCTGAAGGGATTACCTATATTCCCACCTGGTAATGCTAAATATATAGTCGGCCTACCCCCATCAAGGATATATATAGCTCTCATACTCTGGGATGAAGATACAGTATATGGAGGATTACCAGGGCCAAACCCCGCTGGGAATACTGTGAATAACCCTCCATGCCCCCGATACTCCCTAAAATTCAGCCAAGGCAATATGCCACCCATAAAATGTTTAATCCTATACCTTAGGACATCACCCCATCTCCACATATCTATCTCTCCATATTTTACTAGGGAATCTATAGCCTCTCTAAAGCTATCTATTATTATCTCCTCAAACCTATCCCTACTAAATAGGTCCATAATGAGATCAGAACCATCTAAATATTGATATAGAGCCTCTTCCGTGGTCTCCAATGGGATGAATGAGATTGATATATCCCCAAGTATATCACCCCAGAGATCTTTATGGAGATGGTAGATCCACTGTACATATATAGTTGGAGCCTTGCTATCTGGATCCATCCTATAGTCCCAACCATCCAAAATATCTATTGCATCTCTATATTTAGGTTCTTCAAACCTATCCCTAACTATATCTAATAGACTTGGTATGAATATTGAGGCTGGTAGGGAGTAGTTATCCGTCTGTATATCCATCATATCTTCAATGGTTAGCGAATCTCCTCTAGAGAGTAGTAAAGTATATATCCTTTCAAACCTATACCTATCGGCCCAGCTCCACCCAAGATAATATGGATATCTACCCACAACCTTGTTGTTAGCCGTAACAATTAAACCCTCACCCGGATTTATAGCATGAGGTATATCTTTAAAAGGTATATAGTCTATCCAATCCCCTTCAACCCTACTACCGTTAAAGGGGAGAAATCCGGTATTCAATATCTGGATACCTGAAGACGACTTTACAATACTTGGAAGTCTAATTGGATATTTACCTGCAGGATAATATAGTATGTTTCCATATATATCGGCAGCAACCATATTCTGAGGAGCCACATGGAAATACTGGGCTGCATCTATTAAATCTGAGATATTTCTAGCGAAGTCATATCGAATAACAGCTATAAGTTCAAGGGTGACACCAGATCCAACCCATCTCATAGCATATCTAACTCCTTTATATTCTATAAGTGGACCCAATACCGTGTAGTTAACTATGTATTCTATTTCATCATATCCCTCTCCATTCCAAATCCTTATCTTCTCAACCCTCCTATCTATATCTAGCCATTCCCCCCTATAGAGATATCTATCCCCATCCCATTTGAAGAAGTAGTAGTCCGTGACATCGGGACCTACATTTGTGAATCCCCATGCCACATAATCATTTCTACCGAGTAGGACTACAGGTGTTCCTGGCAATGAGAAACCCATCAAATGGTTTCCATCTGGCATTCTAATGGATACTATATACCATATAGGTGGAGCTGTAAGGGATAGATGTGGATCATTGGATACGATTGGATATCCATATGCAGTCTTATCACCTGAGACTACCCAGTTATTAGATCCATAGATAGAGCCGAGAAGGTTTTTAACATCCACTATTCTAGACAGCTTATCAATAATCCCATCTACATTAAAATCTATTTGATTATCTATAGATACGTTTAGGGAAATGATACTCTCAACCTCATATCTATCAAGGATAGGCTTATTTATACTCCTATTGAGGAGATCAAGCTTATATATTATCTCAAGCCCATTCCTATCTACAATCGATGCTAGATATAGATCCTCCATACTCCATGAGAGGCTCCAAGCCATAAATTTACCTATAGCTATAGAATCTATAGGACTCCAATATTCAGGTTTTATCCCTAGTAAGGTATATTCTATGGGGTATACACCCAATCCATTTAAATAATCTATATATTGGTTCACACCATCTGTATATGCTTCTAATATGTTAAGCTCTAGATCGAACTCATGACTATCCCTTATATAGTTATAGGTTTTGATAGCCGATCCATATAGATCCATAAGCCTCATCCTCTTATCCTCCTCGATAGTAGCCTCGCCAAATAACTCGCTTAGCCTACCTTCTGCGATCCTCCTCATAACATCCATCTGGAACAGCCTATCCTTGGCATGTATATAGCCCAATACTCGGTATATATCCAATAGGTCCTCTCCAAATATATGGGGTATACCATATCCATCATACTTCACAACAACATTATTTGACAAACCTTCTATCGGATATACCCCATCGTTGTAGGCCAACATAACACTACCTAGTGGACCCTTATATGGATGTGTCAACCTAGATATTATCGATACTTGGGTGGGGAGTATTAATAGGGCTATGATTAACGATATCGATATAGCCAAGAATATAGAGTCCCTCCTATTCATACTATCCAATTAAATATAGCTTACAAGAGATTTAAGGGGATATAGATACGATATTAATCCCCCAAATTCTTCAATATAAACTCGGAGATATCCATTATCTCCATATCATCTGAAGACTCTGCAGTAAACATAGTTTTACAGAATGGACAGGCTGTACATAATATCTTTGCCCCAGTCTCCCTAGCCTCTCGATATCTAATCCTACTTATCCTCTCACCCTTCTTAACCTCGAAGAACATATGTCCTCCCCCAGCCCCACAACAGAAACTCTTCTCCCTATTCCTAGCCATCTCCCTTAATCCATCACCCACAGCCTCCTTAAGGATCTCCCTAGGAGCTTCATACTCACCATTCCATCTACCTAGATAACATGGGTCGTGATATGTCACAGACAAGTCATTCTTCCTAATTTTCAGTTTACCCTCCCTAATCAGCTTCCTAAGTAGTTGGGTATGATGGATGACATCCAGTTCAACCCCATATTCTCGATATTCATTCCTAAAGGTGTTATATCCATGGGGACAGTTAACAACCAATTTCTTGAACTTAAGCCTTTTAAAAGTCTCTATATTACTCTGGACAAGCTCCACATACATTAATTCATCCCCTATCCTCCTCGCGGGCTCACCACAACATACGACTTCCGGCATAATGGCTATATCTATCCCAGCCATCCTCATCAATTTAAGAAATGAGGACGCTATAGACCTATTACTTGGCTCGAAAATGGTTTGACAACCTATCCAAAAGAGATATTCATACTCCCTATCCTCACTGGCTATCTCAACACCAGTATCCATACTCAACTCCTCAATGAGTTTAGCTCCATCCATAGGGTCATATCCCAAGGGATTGCTATACCTCATAAGGTTATATGAAACATTCAATGCATCTTCAGGAACATCCTCACCTTTAGATATCAAACCCCTCCTAATATCAACTATAGTATCTACATGGTGGATATACATTGGACAGCTATTTACACAGGCGCCACAGGTTACACATGACCATAGGATATCCGGCTCAAGACTATTTGGTACAATATCTACATCGAATCTGTCCTCATCCATCATCCCCCTCAACTCAAGGATTAGATGCATAGGGCTAAGGGGCTTACCGCTCTCAGTGGCTGGACATACATCTGTACATCTTGAACATTTAATACATGCATCTAGATCCATTCTCTCCTTCCAAGTAAGATCTCTTAGAGTTATAGCTCCTAGGTAGCCCTTCTCCTCGACAAGTTTCTCTGGGTCATCATATCCCCTTAAGGCGGCTGGATGTCTATCCCTCCTAAAGACATAATTGAATATCCCCCCGAAAACCATATGTCCGAGCTTAGTATAAGGTATTAAAGCTGCCGAGGATAACGCTATAAACATGTGGAAGAGCCATAACCCTCTATATATGGACTCTGGCTCAGCTATGAAGCCTCTCAAAACCCCAATCAGTGATACACCTATGAAGTCGGAATAACCTATCCAACCAAGTCTATACGTGGCTGTGGATATCGAGTCTAAAAGAAAACCTGTCAAAAGTATTAATATCAGTGTTATTAATAGGATGTAGTCATTTAGGGAGTCTGGGAGATATACACTTTTAAAGCCGAATCTCCTAATTATAAGGAGTATTAGACCTATAATGGCTATAAGGCCCCCTAAATTCATGAAGAATTTAAATATTAGGTATGTATTACCAGTTAGGAATCTATAATTGAATATTCTTAACGTTATATCATATTCAAAGGCCCTAAGTATAGTCCCGATAAATAATATTATGAATCCATAGAAGACGAGGGCATGTGCAAATCCTACAGATGGCTTCCTCAAAACTCTTAACTGTGTAAGGCTCTCCCTAAAAAATAGTGATATATCAATATCCAAATCTTTAAGAGATGGAACACCTCCAAACCATTTGACGAGTCTCCGATAGACTCCATAGAGAAATACAGCTATAGATATAATAGCAGATACATATACAATTAGTTCTAGGTCATCAACGAATAGGAAGTGTTCAATCCCTATATCTACAGACATGATAAATATATAAGGTTTATAGGAGGAATAAAGAAATGGTTTAAACTTTAATTCTACTCTTAAGCCTCTCAATCAATACAGGTATAAATTGGTATAGATCTGCTACAACTCCATAATCGCTATACTGGAATATAGGGGCATTCTTATCTTTATTTACAGCAACAATAGTCTTGACATCATTTGCAGCCATTATATGTTGTGGAGCCCCAGATATACCGATGGCTATATACAGTTTACCTCTTATCTTCTTCCCTGAGATACCTATCCAACGATCCTCATCCAACCATCCATAGTCAGCTGCTATCGGCCTCGAGCAACCAACTTCACCTCCTAAGACATTCGCCAATTCAAACGCCATGTTTAAATCATCCTTCTCCTTAAATCCCCTTCCCACACCTATGACTATCTCGGCATCCTCTATATCTACACCTCCCCTAACCTTCTCAAGAGACTCTACAACCTTAACCTCAGGCTCCAAATCTACCTCTATGACCTCCCCCTCCACATCCCTGGCTCCACTAAACCTGCCTGGAGATATCGTTAAGGCCATCGGCTTTAAATATGGATATTTAACTGTTCCACGTCCAGATAGGATATTCCTAATTAGCTTACCCTCACTGTAGCCTATCACCTCCGATATGACTGGTATATCGAGGCCTCCAGCTAGATATGATAGTGATTCAAGTGACTTCTTAGTATGTGGACCTATATATAGGTCATATCCATCACCGAACTTTCTCACTAGTTTTAGAACCAATTCTCCAGATACATATTTAACCTTATATATCTTGTCAAAACCCTTACCAACATCTACATTTGTAACTAGATCTATAGATTCTACTTCTTCGCCTAGGGTAGATATGAAGCCTAGAATATCGGGGATGTATTTTGAGGTATCTGAAACTGTTAAGACCTTCATATCTTTACCACCCCCTCCTCAACCAAGTAATCAATCAATTTATCGGCTGCTTTCTCAAGGGAGTCCTCCTCGATAAATATGTTTTTCCTCTTAATAGTTACTACCTGATATCCTTCATATCTGCTTAAGAAAGGCTTCAAACCTATATCCGCTAATGAATATTTCTCTAGAGGCTTTCTAAAGGCCCTCCTAATCTGTATAAGGGTAGGTAGTCTGGGTGAGTTTATCTCCCCAGTAACCGATACAATAGCTGGAAGAGATACCCTAACCCTCTCAAGCCTATCATCTGCATCCCTCAAGACAGTCAGATATCCATTACCAACCTCAATTTTCTTAGCAAATGATACGATGTTATAGCCAAGTCTGGCCGCTAAATATGGGGAAAGCGTTGCACTAGTCATATCAGTTGAAGCCTCACCAGTCAAGACTAACTTTGGATTACCCTTACTCCTAATTAGATATTCAAGGACCCTAGCAGTATATCTAGGTTCAGAATAGTTTATAGAGCGGTCGGCCACAACATAGGCTTCATCTCCACCCAGAGCTAAAGCTTCCCTAATGACGTTTTCAAAATCCTTCAGCTTCCTCTCCATAGGACCCCAAGTCAAGACTGAATATACATAAACCTTACCTCCACCAGTATTATCCCTAATCTTTACAGCCTCATATATAGCGTTCCTATCATACTCACTTATTACTAGAGGAATATTTTCCACGGCAACCCTTCCCGTGGGGTCGCTCCTTAACACATTTACATCTAAGGCAGCCTTAACAAGGACCCCTACATCCACTTCCAACACCTTATTTAGGTTAATATTTAAAATGAAGATTTATTAGAGGATATATAATTATTTAACCTTACTTGATAGAAATTCTTCTATCCCCCTAATAACAGGCTCTACAAATCTAAGCTGGGCGGTATAACCCATATGCCCTATACGTATCCCATTATATCCCGCAAATTTACCTGTTGAAATCATTACACCATATCTATGTTGGAGATAATTAACAAGCTCATCAGCATCATATCCATCCACATAGAATACCGACACCGTAGGCGTCCTTGCATACTCCTTAGGCTTCGGAACCAATCCCAATGCACTTACCCTATCATATACATATTTAGATATCTTCCAATGCCGCTCCTCAACATTTCTTAGCCCCTCCCCCAGAACTATATCGGCAGCTTTAATAAAAGATATTATTGTATGGGTAGGTAGGGTAGTTGGATATGGGTGGAAAGGCCATTTATCCCTATACTCAAGCCAAGTCTTCAAATCATTTAGATATCCACGGTTACCTCTCCTCCCCAATATATAATTATATATTTTCTCATTGAGATATACAGGTGATACTCCATTTAACGCCCCTAAAGCCTTACTCGAATATCCAATACATATATCTATATTATTTTTCGAGACATTAATCTCTAAAGCCCCATAACTTGAGACTGAATCCACTATAAAAAAGGTATCCTCTGGAATTATCCTACCTATCCCTTCAAGATCTTCCAAAACACCCATAGAGGTCTCACTATGGACTACAACAACAGCTTTAAACCTCTCAGACTTCAACAATAGAGATGCCTCATCCAGATTTATACGTCCCCCATCTTCTTCAGGGACTATATGGTGGACATTATATCCATATTCCATAGCGATCTTCTTGAAACGTCTAACGAAGAATCCATCGTTAATGAATAATATGTTATCCCCCTTCTCATATAAGGAGTTTAATATCACCTCCATAGCCATTGATGCTGGGATGGGGAATGGAACAATATATCCATCATCACCTCCAAATAGTCTCAATGCATATTCAACGAACTGGTTATAGAGCTCCAGCCATTCAGATCCATAGTGTTTAACTACCTTTAAAGAAGCTATGTTTAACGCCTCTGGATATGGTTCAGATGGACCTGGAATCATTAAAACTGGATATTTCCAAGCTTCAAACTTCATAGATATTCAATATTCTCCCCCACTGAATAAATAAATCTTTAGCTGAATCCGAAGGTCGTAGATAGAGAGACTTTATAGGCAATTTAGATATTGATGAATATCACTATAGTTATCTGGATCATCGTGTAAATGTATCACTATATTTATTTCCCATGGATTATTCATAAATGGTATGTCCAGGATAATGGATAGGAAGGAGATCGGTAGGACAGGAGAATATGTATCCTCCGTAGGTCTCGGTACATGGGGGATTAATAACTATGACGCAGCTTTAGAGGCCTTCATATATGCATATGAGATGGGAATAGATAATGTTGATACAGCTGAGATGTATGGTATGGGTAAAGCAGAGGAATTTATAGGGAGATTTTTAAGGGAGGTTGGGAGAGAGAATATATTTGTAACTACTAAGATAATGCCGCAGAACCTCGTTGATAGGGATAGGGCCATTAGATCAGCTCGGGACTCCCTAAGAAGATTGGGAGTAGATACAGTAGATTTAATACTACTACATTGGAGTGAGCCCCATCTAAGCCTTGAAAAGCAGATAAAAAACTTGGAATATCTAGCTGTTAAGGGTTATACTAGGTATATCGGGGTAAGCAACCTAAATATAGCTGAATTGGAGGTAGCTATGAATACATTATCTAAATATGAGATCGTTGTGAATCAGCTTAGATACAGCGTATATGATAGGAGGATCGAGAAAGAAATGTTAAAATTTACAGAGAGGAATGGTATAACGATACAGGCATACACGCCTTTAGAGAGAGGAGATATAATAGGGGATAAGGTGTTAAAGGAGATTGGGATGAAATATAATAAAGGTGAAGTCGAGGTAGCTCTAAACTATTTGATTTCACAGGGTAGGGTCATCCCAATACCTAAGACTGAGAAAAGGGAGAGGATAAAACATTTTATCGGTGCTATGGGCTGGAGATTAAGGGATGAGGATATAGAGATGATTAGGAGGAAGATACCATCTAGATACTCGATAGAGGATGTGGAGCAGGAGTAGAGAGGTCTCAGTATATTAAGACATACATGTGCAAATATATATTAAATAACCCCATGTTTTATATGACTATATATTTTTTAATGAATTTTGGTGAGGTAATATGACGAAACTATCGATCATAATGTTCTCCGGGACTATTGATAGGTTAATGCCCGTAGGTGTATTAGCTAGTGCGGCCGCCGGACTAGGATATGAAGTTGAGATCTTTGCCACCTTCTGGGGCCTACTGGCTTTGAAGAAGGATGCTCCTCAGCCAGATGTATCTAAGGATTATGGTCCTATGGGTGAGATGTTTAAGAAGGTTATGGAGGAGAAGAATATGCCTTCATGGCTGGATCTACTTAGACAGGCTAAGGAATTGGGTAATGTAAAGATATATGCATGTGCACAGACATTCGATATGTTAGGCCTTAAGAAGGAGGACTTAGTGGATATAGTAGATGATGTTATCGGTGCTATGGAGTATCTAGAAAGGTCTAAGGACGCGGATATAACCCTATTCATGTAAATATATTTATGAGGGTGGTGAAAATGTCTGAGGTAAAAGTAGATATAGTTGTAGATGCAAGGGGGAGTTACTGTCCAGGCCCCCTCATGGAGCTCATAAAAGCCATTAAGAAGGCATCCGTTGGCCAGGTGATAGCTGTATATTCCAGCGACTCTGGGAGTAAAAAGGATATTCCCCTCTGGGTTGAGAAGGCTGGACATGAGTTAATAGCCGTAAATGATAAAGGGGATTATACAGAATTTATTGTACGTAAAAAGAGGTAGGTTTTCTACTCCTCTTCCTCATTTTTTGGATAGGCATATCTACCTAGAAGCTTTAAGTAGGCAATTAACACAGTTAACCCTCTTCTAACCTCCTCATCCCTCAATATATTTAGTAGGCTCCATAGCCCAGTTATCCTAATCCGTTTAGCCTCCTCCTCAAACTCGATCTGATGATCAGCAATTGCAGATAATAGATCTTGTATATTATCCTTCCTCACCTTAGCGATTAGCTCCAATGCATCGGAACCTATCTTAGAAAAGCTTGATATCATCTCCTCACTCAGTATAGCCTTTAAAGTCTCACCTAGATATCCCAGACCTACAAGAGTCTCTAAAGCACCCGACTCGACAAGAGGCTTTATGGCTTCCACCACCTCATTAACCGTCTTTAGATTATTGATAAATCTCTCCAACTCCTTAGCTGCCTCCTCATTCTCCAAAATCTTATCGAGTCTACTCTCAACCATTACAATACCACCCCCGCCAATAAGGCTTTAGCAGTTATAGACCAATACATCTTATTATATGCCAATTTAAGCCAGTAATATATGAAGGAAGGGGGGATAGCAGCGGGTGGATGATCATAGTCGAATACCAATACAGTTGCTTCACCAAACCCTGTTACCAGAAAGCACATAACCTTTCCATTATATCGGGCTGCCGGCTCATAACCCTCTATCTCATCGGAAATCCTCTTAGAGACGACCTCCGACTGGAAATCAGCAACAGAACCGGCCTTCGAAACAGGTAGGTTTGTTGCATCACCTATAACATATACATCGTCATATCCAGGGATATTCAATGTATACTTATCTACATCTATCCATCCATCTTCATCTCCCAATCCAGAATTCCTTATGACATCCGACCCTCTATGTGGAGGAATAACTATTGCAAGGTCATATTCAAGTTCCTCACCCTCTAAAGAGATCAATTTCTTATTCTCCTTATCTATTCTCTCCAAGTTGAAGAAGAGAGCCCTATTAATACCCTTCTTCTCCATTAAAGGCTCAAGTATATCAGCTATATCACCGATCGGAAACACCCTAGGTAGAGGATAGAAATATGTTATCTCTACTTTATCCCTTATCCCCCTCCTAATGAAATAGTCATTTAAAAGGAAGGCCATCTCAGCAGGTGCAGGTGGACATTTATAGGGGATACTAGACACCCCAACAACGACTTTTCCACCGTCAAATTCGGCTAGAGCCTCCTTAAGCCTTTTTGCACCATCAAAACTATAGAAGTGGTATGTATCATCTAGACCTTCTACTTGATTAGTGTCAAGCTGTGAACCAGTAGCTATAACTAGATAGTCATAACTAATTTTGGAGCCTCCGGCCAACTCAACCATCCTATTATCGATATCGATCTTGACAGCCCTATCCCTAACCCAGTTCACACCCTCAGCTATGAGATCTTTAAACTCCATATAGGCTTCCCGTTCATCCATCAAATCTACTGGTATCAATAGGAAAGCAGGTTGATAGAAGTGGAGGGGATTAGGATTGACAACATCGATAGATACCTCACCCCTCCTAATTTTATGTCGAAGTTCATAGGCCAGCCTATTTGCGACAATGGTCCCTCCAGTCCCCCCACCAAGGATTAGGATCCTCTTCATTTTACATCGGTAATTCTATATGTGGTTTAAACATGATAATGTATTGTATATACTTTAAATGAATATTATTGTGAGGCTTTAAAAAGGGGATCATCTAGAAGCCACTCATCACACCTCAGCCTATCTAGCTCCATTCATCTCCCCAAATTAGTTATTGATACCATATGGGAAAAATTATATAAACATATATTGATATCCTAAGAAACTAAAATCCATTATTATGAAGGCTGTATTATTAGAGAGGATTGGTGGAGAAGCTAAGATTAGCGATGTAGAGGAGCCAGCTGAGATGAATGGCTGGATAAAGCTTAGAGTTTTGAGATCCGCGATATGTTATAGAGATTTACTCACTATTAAAGGGGCTTTTCCAAGGGCTAAAACCCCTCTAATCCTTGGCCACGAATTCGTAGGGGAAGTAGTAAACGATACTTTATATGGATTTAGTAAAGGAGATAGGGTTGTCGCTCTTCCATACACTTATTGTGGACAATGTGAATACTGCCTGACTGGTAGGGAGAACCTTTGTAGGTCGAGAGAATGGTATGGAGAACATTTAGATGGATCCCATGCAGAATATATTTTAGTTAGACCCGAATCCCTCGTTAAGATAAGTAATAAAATAGATCTTAATTATGCATCGATATCATCCTGTGTAGTAGGTATGATTATAAATGGAATAGATAGTGCAGGAGGTATAACACCTGATATGAAGGTTTTGGTGACAGGCGCATCAGGTGGAGTAGGTATACACGCTATACAAGTAGCTAAAGCTCTAGGGGCAGAGGTATATGCATATACACATAGTGAACATAAGGTGGATTTTATAGAGAAGGCTAAACCAGACCACATTATAGTAGGGAGAAATGGATTCTCAAGGGAGGTCAAAGAGTTAGGAGGAGTTGATATGGTGATAGAGACAGTCGGGGAGCCTACGTTTAAGGAGAGCCTGAGAAGCGTCAAATGGGGAGGAAGTATAGTTGTAATAGGAAATGTAAATGTGAAATCCGTTGAACTACCTCTAGGATATATAATATTGAGGCAGAACCATATACATGGAAATCTATCATCCACCAAGAAGACATTATATAAAGCATTAAAGCTATATGAGAAGGGATTGATTAGAGCAATTGGGTATGAGGCGAGACTAGAGGACTTTAACGAGATAGTTGAAAAGATGGAAGCTGGTGAATCGCTAGGAAGGGTGTTTCTAAAGCCTTAGCGGGCTCAAGTCAAAGGAATATCATCATCCTGTCAGCCTGCCCATCGTATACTCTCATCGCCCCAAACTTTTATATATATGTCAAGATAAAAAGTAATTATACATTTTTAGCACTTCTTCTCCTCCTAAATAGATATATCAAGAAACCCCCGTCAATAAATGGGGAGAATAATATCAGGACTATCGTAAATTGTGCAAATGGGCCTAGTGGGTATAAGAAGTCATATAGATAGGTTATATAATCAGTTAACTCCGTAGGCCTCCAATATGTCAGTTCTATATTTGATTCCCTATAGGAGAGATCAACCACTATACTAATATTCTTAAGCAGTAGGAGAGGATCTAGTCCATAGATTCCTATGGGAACTCCTGTCTCGTAATCCAGTAAGTAATATGTATCGAAGGTATCAATCAATTCACCATGGTAATATAGTGACATATTAAGGAGTAGTGAGTTAACTATTATCTTGTCTCCAACCTTATTAAGGCTATATTTATCGATAATTTCAGATTCTATGGTGCCATTTATATAATGATTCTTTAATTGTAGGAAATCAATATTCCCTATTTGGGGTGGAAAGTCCCCACCCCTAATAAATATTGGGATAAACATCTTCGAAGATCCGTATCTTGAGGAACCATCCATCCTATTAATATCCAATCTTATCCTAGTTAGTTCTGTGTAAGCCCCATCTTTTGGAGCTATAGAATATATAAATTCTACTGTGAAAAAGGAGGGGGTATTCCTAATAACCTCTATTTTAAGAGTTATGCTACCTGAATCCCATTGAACTAGTTCATTGGAGATCCCAGGAATCTCTAAAGGGTAGATAACGTATGTACCAGTTAGATATACATATTTACCTTTTTCCATGAATACTGGTCTAAATGATAATATCGTTGGGATGGGGATAGTAAATATAAGGAGTAATATAATTAGGAAGATGGAGTGATGAGACCCATTCATAACCTTACCATAGCCTCATAGAAGTATGTCCTATTTGTAAATCTATGGGATGTGGACCACCACCACAGAATTTTATATTGATGCTCCCAAGTAACTATTATTCTAGTTGCCAATCTATCTGCCCTATCAAAGATTAGATGCGTCTGTCCAGACCACCAGCCAGTATTAATATAGAATGTATCACAGTTATAATCCACTAGGTAATAGTTATACCAACCCTTAGCACATATCTTAACCCTAATAGCGTGAATCCTATTTGAGCCATCATTACTATAGCTTCCTAGAATTGTCCCGTAATGCTCAGAATCTATGAAGTAATCACTTCCCCTCTCATACCAACCATATACCTGGGCCATATAATAATATGACATTCCATGGTCAATACCAGTCTTAGATACATAATCATGTAGATATACTAAGTCACCATTTCCTTTAATTCCTAATCCAGTGTTCATCCTTGCTACAGCTACCACGACTATTCCAGATATTATAAGAAATGGAATGATTATTAATACTATCTTCCTATACATTTCCAAAAAATTATATTTATACCTTTAGGAAATTAGGGGATATATATACGAAGAAAGGGGATATATATACGAAGAATTGATAAAAAACCAATAATATATTAAATTTTTGGACATGGATATTTTAATCGCTAGAAAAATCTTTAAGCGTTTTGGAAATATTACTGCGTTGGATGGTTTAACAGCATCTTTTAGAAAAGGGATATCAGCTTTGATAGGGCCAAATGGTGCTGGAAAGACAACATTTATCAATATCTGCGCTGGCCTAATTGATAGGGATTCAGGGGATATAAAGATTTTAGGCTTAGACCCATGGGATCAAGGACATATATTGCGGAGGAAAGTAGAGGTTTTACTTGAGAATGTAAGGTTTCCGAATAACATTCCAGCGTATAAGTTACTATATTATAAATCGAGGATCTATGGAATTAACAGTTATAGGGAGAGGATAAAGCAAGTTGCAAGCTTTTTCGAGATAGATCACTTCCTAGATAGACCTTTGAAACAATTCTCCGCAGGTATGTATCGAAGGTTCACCTTGACATATACCCTTCTAAACCCAGATATAGAGCTTTTAATATTAGATGAACCAGCATCAAATCTCGATGTAGCTGGGAGGATAAAGCTATTCGAATATCTGGATAGAATATATAGGGAGCTTGACATATCTATAGTCTTGTCATCTCACATTCTTCCAGATCTGCTAGACATATGTCAATATTACTTCTTCATTAAAGATGGAAAGATCGTGTGGAGTGGTGATATAAATAGGTTGTATGAAAGGCTGGAAATAAGGAGCATTTTAATAAGATCCTCCAACGACCATCTCCTATCAAAGAACTTCTCGGAATACGGAATTGAAAATAGTATTACAAATAGGGGACTAATTATTAAGGCGGATAAATTCGATATACGTAAAGGTCTGGAGGTATTGCTTAAGGTGGTGGAAGAACATGGTATAGATATATATGAGTTTAGGAGGTTTCCAGATCCGTTGACCCAGTTCTTCAAGGAGATGTCCTATGGGGAATAAGACTTGGCTATTACTAAGGGAATTAGATATTCTCCATGTCATAAACCTAATAATATTGACTGTGGCTCTACAGCTTAGATTCAGCATAATGTTTGATCCATATTCATATACTGGCCTAGCCGAGACGTTGAGGCGATTCGCTATAAGGAGCTTTAACGAGGAATATTTAGATAGCTTATCGAATCTATATAAATACATCGATCTCAATGCACGTTTTATCGAATATCAATATGACGTTATACTCTTCCTAGGATTAGGAATAGGAGCGATTTATTCATTATCAGTAACGAGATGGCTGGTAAACGAATATGTCAAAATAGATATAATGCTCCCATTTAGGAGGGAATCGGTCATCTTAATTAAATTTATTTCGATATTGACACCGACAATCCTCCTAACCATTACATTATACATATTTAATGTTTTGATTAGATATGGAGGATTAGATACATATATGTTATATCCAGTATCAATCTTCATACTCCATGTATATCTAATCAGCTCCATCGCCCTATTCATATCTGTTATGTTTAGGAATGAGCTTCTCACATTCTTCTTACCCGTAGTTACACATTGGTTTATAACGGATATAGTTGTAAATACCCTATTTGGTGAGACCCATATTAAAAACTTCAATTTCTTATCTGCAATAGTGTTAACAGGTAGATATGCTGATATGAGGAGATTGATCGACGTTATAATTGGTATAGATAACTTCACAATTTTACCCCTACCAGAGACAGGTGAGGCAATGGCAAGCATCTTATACATCTCTATCTTCCTATCCATTGTAGGAACGATATTCCTATTAATAGCTACATATATGTTCTCAAGAGGTGAATACGACTGATGAATCTAAAGGACTTACTATACATAATCATTACAGTAGGAGTAATACTACTAATAACAAATGAATTTCTAATTAGCTATGAATCATTCAAAGATAGCCACACATTTATCGCATTAAATAGTAACGAGAAGATATGGTTCTACAACTATAATAGGGAAGGTAAAATCATAATATTGGTAAATGGATCTATAAAGATCTCAATTTATAGAGATGATAAATTAGTTTTTAGTGACCGTGTACTTGATGAAATGATATGGGATATTAATGGTGATATTAGCACTGAATATGAATTGATTTTGATCCCAGAAAGAACATCTGATGTATATATTGAGATAGATTTAGAGCCTTCGAGAGATGTTATTATAAGATATTCTATGGCACTAATCCTCATCCCAATATCCCTATTACTCATAATTAAGTTTTTTGATAGAGTTATGAAGAGATGATTTAACGTTTTCAACCTATTTACAAATTTTTTACAGCTATTTACGTTTTATAGAGGATACATCGAACCCTTCTATTACCACTTTCAAATAACTCTATGTCCTGATTACATTCATCCATGTAATATGGACATTCCTGGGAATAGGGACAGATACTCCAATTATATATTGAGACACTTTCTCCCCCCAACATTCTATAATCTGAGATATCGTGGATCGATTTATCCAATAGGATCTTCTTTGTATATGGGTGGAGAGGCTCACTTATAATATCGTCCCTAAATCCCTCCTCTATTATCCTCCCACGATACATCACATAGATGTAGTCTGGTATCTCCTTAACTAGCTCAACATCACTAGTAGTTAATAATATTGAGATCCCGTGGTCATCCCTAAGATCCTTTATAAATCTATGTATGTCCCCCCTATATCTATACTCTATCAACGCAGTTGGATTCTCAAGTATCAATAACTCGGGATTGGCTAAAAGACCTGAGGAAACATATAATAGGTATAGTTTATATATTGGGAGATTCGGTGAACGGTTCCTTACATCCTCCAACTCGATGCCATATTTGGATAACACCTCCTTAACTATTTTTTGATAGTCTCCACCCAGGACACTCTGTAGCCATTTAAGGTGATGCTCAACCGACTTAAATCCGAAGATATTTATTGGATCCATGAAATACGTCTGTACCCTACGCCTTAGCATCATAAGATCCTTCTTCTTAAGGGACAATATATCTATATCCCTGAACCTAATCTCACCTGATGTAGGTTTTATAAGGCCTGTTAACATCCGG
>CAZGXJ010000007.1:0-28091 GCA_964529905.1 uncultured Nitrososphaeria archaeon | reverse complement strand
GGCACACATCCATTTAGGGGACATTCAAATGTACAGGGCGTAACAGATGTACAGTTCGGACCGGGAGGCCTACCTGGGTATCCAGCTGTGCCTAAGTCGACATTGGAAATAAGGGTCTATCAGGACTGGAAGCTACAGGGGATGCCTGATGCATGGAATTGGAAGGTACCTGAATGGGCTAGAGATAAGCCACCCTTCAACGCAATTAAAAAGCCAGAGGTTGGAGAGGCGGATCTCGCTAAGGCTCTACGGGCTTGGATATTTAACGGTTGGAGAAGGTTCGAGCTTACATGGGGAATATTTATAGGGACGGATCCGGAGGATGATCCTCAGAATGGAAAGGTGATATCGGATATCCCCATTGGGGGCGGAAGCTCGGAGACTGTATGGCCTAGAAGGGCTCTAGCAGGTGAGATAAAGGCCGCATTTATATTTGGAGAGAATCCGGCTGTCACCAATCCAAATGCGAAGATCATAATGTCTGGACTTGCCTCCCTAGAATTATTGGTGGTGGCAGACCTATTCGAGACCGAGACGGCCTGGTTCGCAGATGTATTACTACCAGCAGCTACTTGGGCCGAGAGAGAGGGTTCAGTCACAGATGGAAATAGGGTTATCCAATGGTCATACAAATCGATGGAGCCAAAGGGACTGGCTAGGCCGGATTACTGGATATATACCAAGCTATATGAATATCTCAGAGACTTCGGTGTAATAAAACTTCCAAGTGAATATTATGGTAAAAAGAAGGAGAATGTAATATTTAGAAAGGGTAATGCCTCATACTTCATATATGAGAGGGATATAACCCCAGACGAATCTTGGGACTATAGAGGTGGAACTGGATCTGCAACCCCCACAAGTCCTGTGGAAGCTGAGGTAAATCCAAGACTTATAGCTAGGGAGATCAACTTCGCAATGTTGATATATCAAGGGATGTGGGATCCAATAAGAGATGAATTTACGCCTATGAGAAGGAGTACTAGGATTAGGGAGGAGTGGGAAATAGATGGAGTGTTTGCAAGGGAGTTTAAGATATATAAGGAGTGGGGATGGAGCTGGCCGATGAATGTCAGGCTTATGTATAACTATGACTCTATCGAGAAGGTTCTAGGTAGAGAAGTCGTAATAAGAGCTGCAAACAGAACGTGGAGAGTAACTGGTGAAACTGGTGAGATTATCGATGAATATACAGGTGAGTATAGACCCTTTGCATTGCCTGGCCATAACTTCTTCATTCCAAAGGTATTTAAGAGAAAGTTAAGCGGTATATCCGATCTATTCGGCGGTATCGACCTAATAAAGCTTATTAGAACTGGTAGACCAATATTTAAAGGCAGATTCATCATAAGCTCAGATGGGGGATACGAAGTCCTATCCTTCGATGAATTTGTCCAGATAACGGGTATGAAGTATCTATGGGCTAATGACACGCTATATATCGATGATGAAGTCCACACAATCGCCAAAGCATTGGTGAAGAGGCCATTCTTCAGCGGCTCAGGCTATAGAGAGGCCAAACAGAAACTTGAACAGTTTAAGAATAGGTTCAGAGAGGTTTATGAATCGACAGGGGATATAGTGACTGCTGTTAAGACGGTTATAGAGGAGATGGGTAGATGGTATCCAGGCTATGACTTTAGATGGCCTATACACACGGAGCCGGTAGAGTCCCCAGATATGGATCTCCAATTCCAATATCCTACAATTGCATGGCTCCATCCACATAACCTCAAGGTATTATATGAGACCCCAGATGTAGTTAAGGGTAAACCTGTCTCCGTCGCATTTGATCTAAAGGCGCTAGAGGATGTAAAGGGTGAACTTGTCGTAATGACTAGCCATAGACTTACTGAGACTTTCCATAGCGGTGCGATGACTAGGAACGTCCCATATCTAGCTGAGATAATTCCAGAACCCTATGTACAAATATCTAAAGAGCTTGCTGAGAAGATTAATGTAAAGAGTGGTGACTATGTAATCCTAGAGACGGCACGAGGAGCTATAAAGATGAGGGCATATGTTACAAGTGGAATGGCATATCTAAAGATCAATGGTAAGGATGTGCCTGTGGTAAGCCTACATTGGAGCTTCAGCTTTAGAGGACTCGTAACAGGTCCACAAGCAAACTTCCTCAATCCCGATGTAGTGGATGTTAAGACTACTATACAGGAGTCTAAAGCATGGATTGGTAAAATTAGGAGGGCTTAGGAGGTGGGAACATGGTTGGGTTGAAATTCCCGGGTAAGAGAGAAGGAGTAGCTGTGTTAGTTAACCTAGATAAATGTATAGGGTGTAGGGCATGCCAGATAGCGTGTAAAGAATGGAATGGGAGAGAACCAGTTAAAACCAGCTTCAGCCCTACATTTACAAATCCACCTGGATTACTCGCGGATACATGGAAGGTGGTATTCTTCAAAGAATTTAAGAAGAAGTATCCTACGGGATTTGAAGATCCATATATAATGCCAATACCATATAACTGTCTACACTGTGTAGAAGCTCCCTGCGCAACTACATGTCCAGTTGGCGCTATAAAAGTCTCGCCTGAGGGGGCTGTAGTGATAGAGGCATCTGAATGTATCGGATGTGGATACTGTGAAAACGCCTGTCCATACGACGTGCCAAGTAGGGATGAGGCTACAGGTAAATACTATAAATGTACGTTCTGTGTAGATAGGGTACAAGCAGGTTTAGAACCTGCCTGTGTCTCAGTATGTCCTACCAATGTATTTGAATTTGGAGACGCTGGGGAAATAATGGATAGGGCTGATAGACTGAAGTCTGAAGGGAAGGTTGTATATGGATTAGATGTAGATCAATATGTAGGTGGCTCAGTGAGATGGATATTTGCGGCTTCTAAAGATAAGGAGGATGCTATCAAATCGATGTTCCCTGAGAAGGCGGTGGTAACAACCAACTATGCGAGGGGAATTGTAAACAATATAATAAAGTATGGTGGAGTGCTTGGCATAGTCCTAGTGGGAATTTTAGGGGTTATAGGATGGCGTAAAAATAGGAGGGTAGATTCTGGAGGTGGTGGAGATGGAGGAGAAGGTTGAGTTGATGAGCCCAAGCTATAGAATAGCCCATGGCCTAAACCTAATACTTTATAGCCTATTGATATTGACGGGGCTTGTATTATTCTCTATAGAGGCATTTTCATGGCTGGCCTATCTACTAGGAGTTACGCTGACTCCTTTAATACCCAATACCGATCCAGTAACTATTGGAGTCCAGATATCTAGGTCATGGCATAGATTCCTAGGGTTTATCTGGGGAATATTAGTAATTATATATCCCCTATATCTGCTACTATTCGGTAGAATCAAGGTACTATCCCCACTAAAGAAGCCTATTAAACAGCAGCTTAGAGAGATGAAGGCATTAATAAAGAGATACGTATTGGGTGAACCCCTTCCAAATGACGTTGCAGAGAACATTGAGAGACATAATGTATTGGTATCATATACTGTTATCATACTTATAATATCGTCAGTATTGATATGGATCAGCGGACTCTTGATGGCGTTTAAAGACTCTCTAGGGCTCACCATAGACCAGTTTAGAACAGCATTACTCCTCCATGACATAGGATTTGGATTAGGGATCCTATATATCCTACTCCATGTATTCGCAGTCTTCTCACCATTAAATAGACAACTACTTATCGCTATGTTCAGAGATGGATACGTATCCTTAGAATGGGTTAAGGGGCATATGCCATCCTATATAAGGAGGAGCAGGGGATGAGGGAGGACGCTATATCCAGTATAATATGTAACAATGATGAATGTAGAGATAGGGTTAAACCCCTTATATCTTTTTTTATAAATATTGAGAAAAGTTTAAAGACGTTCGAGAAACCTACATTGGTTTCAAACTCAAAACCCCTAATAGAAAATATAGTGGTTCCTAGTAAGACTATGAAAAGATTAGAGGAATATCCCGATGAGATCAAGAGATATATCCTAGCTCGGCTCCTCTCACTATATTACTCAAAAGAACAGGGATATATCCATGGTGAATGCCCGATATGTGGATATACTCCTAAGGTAGTGATCTTAAAGAGGAGGGAGGGGAATCTCTACTCTGGATATGAACCTAGGCTTAGATGTCTATGTGGATATGAAACCGATTGGAATGAGTGGAGATGCCCCTCATGTGGTGGAGAGGGGAGAGACCTATTCGATACATATATCTTGAATAACGCCATATTAATCAGAAGATGTAAGATCTGTGGATTTAAATCCTATTCGATAGAGAACCCGATGGAAAGATATGTCCAAATATATGTTATCCTTTTAAATAGTCTAGATGAGGAGGTAAGCTTAACAGATGCAACGGAGAAGTAGAGCACGATATGTAAATTATAAAGGTTTCAATATAGCTGTAGATGTACGGCTCGACATATTCATAAATAATAAATATTACACTACCTTGTATCTATCCCCAGAATCCATTGAAGAAGCTGTCATAGGTCTATTATACGGGGATGGATTTATTTTAAATGTTGATGAGATAGATAGGATAAATATTTCTGGGACGAAGGCCCATGTATTTTTAAAGAGAGACGTAGATATAAATCCAGTTAGATATGACGACTGTGCAACAAATATTGAAGTGGATATTCCAATGGTTAACTCCAACTCAACGATCGACTGGAAAGAGATATTAAGGTTATATTCCAAGTTTAACCAATACACTGCATCAGCCCAATTCCTAGTCGCTATGCATACGACAGCCGTCTATAACATTGAAAGTGGAGAGGGAATAATAGTCCATGACGTCAGTAGACATAATACTATCTTAAAGATAGTTGGCCATGCAGTTAAAAGAGGTATCAAATTAGATAAACATGTAGCCTTCACAACAGGAAGAGTATCATCTGATATGGTGTATAGACTTGCTAGGTTGGGCCTTCCAATCATAATTTCTATGAGGGGGCCTTTATATAGTGGAGTAGAGTCTGCAGACAAGGTGGGTGTAACACTAATAGCAAATATGAAGAAATCAGGTGTGAGGAGGCTCACGGTCCTAACACATAGATATAGAATCACGTCATATAAGTAGGAATAGCTAGAGTTTCCTCCTTAGAATTTCAAAATCCCTATAGGAATGTCTTGCTAGAGGCTGAAGATTAAGCTTCTTATATTCCATATATTCCTTATAAAATAGGTTAGCCGCTTCATGTATATCCCCTCTTCTAAGCTTTTCAACGGCATCTCTATAATATTTCTGTGGAAGTGAAGTATCGATGACATCACCTAAAAACCTGTATTTAGGTAGCTCCAAACCTTTAGATGGGAATATATCTAGATCAGTTAATCCCTCAACAGAATATTTAATATATTTAGCTGTTGAAGAGAACCTATGTATATCGCTTGGACGTAATTTCTTGTCTATTGAAACCAATATACTTTTAAATTTTCTAATTAAACCAACATCTATGGCCATTGTTAAGGTGTCGATAAAGCCATTAACATTGGGGGAAGATACCGTCTGGACACGATGAATATGCCTGAATAACTGGGATATTGCCTCACCATCAACCCATAGATTATCACCAGGTATGAAAACGATTTTACCTATGTCTTTCAAGAAATCCGAGGATGATATAATACCAGATAGTGGGCCGAGATCTTCAATATCATCATATATAAATCCGTCTACATTAACAAACCTGCTTAACTCATCCTCCTGCCATTTATATCTAACCGATATATATATTTCCGAGAAGCACCCTTCAATCCTAGATATCAAATTTTTTATTAATGGTTTACCTCCAATTTGGAAGACCATTTTATAAGACCCAAATCTCTCCGAAACTCCACCAGCCAAAATCACGACGGCTTTCGGGCATTCCAAATTCATCTCTAATCAACTATAATATAATAAATCTATGTTGTAAATCTAGAGTTCTTATGGGATTATTGGGCATATTAATTATTCAAGGAAGTGGAAACACATATATAGTTCGATATTTAGGAAAACATTAAACTACCAATGAATTAACACGATCCAGTCCTCCTTTTAACAGGATATCATGATAAATTTCGTGAAGTTGTCTAGATATAATGAAAGATATCCAGATAAGCTCTATATGTTTTACAATTATTTATGTTTATAATATTCAAAAAAATTCCTTTTTAAAACTTCGTATTCCTATTGATTCTGAACTCATAAAAATTATCTCAAGGAAACGCTATGCTCTCAAATATACCTCAATTTTAAGTTTTTTAGCCAACTCTAAAGCTTCTTCATCTACATATGGGGAGATAACAATCATCCTAGATACTTTCTTGGCTTCCATTTTCTCGTAGAACTCTCTTTTCTTATTAAAAATTGATATATCAGCCTTATTAACATGTGATTTAACCTCAATTAATATAATTTTATCGTCATGGATAGCTACATCAACTTCTACATCGGATGGATATCCATATACATAGCCTTCACCATCAAACTTCCTCCATCTACCAACCTTATATCCGAACTCTCTCTCAATCAAAGCTTCTAAACCACTTCTTACAGCCTCCTCAGTCATAACACCCCATCTAGCGCCTAATGAAGAGATAAGTCTATTGATAGAATCAAAACCCTTATTCATATCCTCCCTCAGCCTTTCAATCTCTCTCCAGTGATGTTCAAAGCCTCTATTCATATCCTCACGCAGATTATTCAAATCTTCTCTAAGCCTTTTGATCTCGCTCCAGTGATGTTCAAAACCCTTATTCATATCGTCACGAAGCTGATTTAAGTCTCTTCTCAGACTTTTAATCTCTTTCCAGTGGAGTTCAAAACCCTTATTCATATCCTCCCTCAACTTCTGAATCTCTTTCCAATGGTGTTCGAAGCCCTTATTCATATCCTCACGCAGATTATTCAAATCTTCTCTAAGCCTTTCAATCTCATTCCAATGATGTTCTAAACCTTTATTCATATCCTCCCTCAGCCTTTCTATCGCCTTCCAATGTATTTCAAAGCCTCTATTCATATCTTCACGAAGTTTATTTAAATCCTCCCTTAATTTGACTAGTTCCTCCTCATGTTTATCAAGCCTATTTAGAATCTCCTTAATACCTATAAGACCGGCTATCGCATATCTAAATTCCCTATCCCTCTCCAGTAAATCAAGAAACTCCTCCTTAAGACCCACACCGACCAACCAATAAGATTCAATATCCATAATATATATAAGGATTAACGCATAAAACGGGGCCTCATCAAAGAAAAGCTTAATATATAGGGAAACGGGAATACCGTTAATATATTCTATTTCAGGGTTTCAAAATCAATCTGTTAAATACTTTTAAATTGATCCCAGCCTCCATATTCAATTAATTTTCCCCTATAAAATACATCACCAGATCCTTCGATGACCCTACCTATATATATAACTTTTAAACCAATTGATGAAGAAGCCTCTAAAACCGTTTCAGGGTTAATAGGTGAAGTAAATATTACTTCGTAGTCCTCCCCACCATACAATACACATTTATCGATATCTATTCCCTCCTTAGGGGCTATATCCCTAACAAATGGATTGGGATCTGGTATCCTATCTATGTTGATTGAGACTCCGTTTCTCTCAGCCAATATATATAGACTCTTCGCGAGGCCATCGCTAACATCTATAGAGGATGAGATCTGGATCTCTGGAATTAATTCAACGAATCTTAAAGGAGATCTTGGCCTAAGTCTAAGGTCTATTCCTATGGACTCCCTCGGTGAGACTCCATATTTCTTATATAGATTCCATATAAGACCTGATAATCCATAACCATTCTCCAGTGTTGTGTATATATAGTCGCCGACCGACGCCCCAAACCTTGTTAATACCTTATCCCCCTTTATACCTATGGCTGAGACTGTTATCCAGCCTTCCTCAACAGATGCATTTGTATCTCCCCCCAATAGATATATGCCGTAATGTTTTACAGCCTCTAAGATCCCACTGTATAGGTCTCTAATGACTCTGAAGCTATATCCACTATTCAAACCAAGGCTTATCGAGACGCCATAGGGCCTAGCCCCTTTACAAATTAGATCGCTTACAGCAGAAGTAACGGCTCTCCAACCCCAATCAGACCAGTTCTCCCATTCATATTTACTATATCTCAGAGAGTATCCATCTATACTCATGATCAAATTTGAGGCTGGAATATCATATGCATCATCTCCTAGGGGTATCTTAGAGTCTCTAGGATAATATCCCTCTATCCACTCCAATATCCTATCGACGATGTAGTCCTCCCCCAATTCAGATAATTTCTTATCATGATCCATATAATCACCACATCACCATATTGATTAACCTATGAATAGTTTAAAAACTATCCCTCAACCCCTGAAAATACCCTATCTATAATCTCTCTAAGCCTATAGGTGGCCATATACACGTCATCTGCACCCATAACAGCTGATATAACTGCTATACCATCCACCCCGGTCCTAAGGACTTCCTCTACATTCCCATGATTTATACCTCCAATTGCTACGACTGGGATCGATACTTTAGAGACGATCCTTCTCAATCCCTCTAAGCCGAGTACCCTTGCATCTGGTTTAGATGGAGATGGATAAACGCTGCCAGCACCTAAATAATCGGCGCCTAGCTCTACAGCCTGTAAAGCCTCCTCTAGGCTATACACAGATGCACCTATAATAAGCTCTGGTGCCAACTCCCTAGCAACGTCTATAGGTAGATCCTCAGGTCCAAGTTGGACTCCGTCAGCATCCACAGCCAATGCTATGTCGAGCCTATCATCGACTATATATAGGGCATCATAGTCTCTTGTCAGCCTCCTAATCTTCTTACCTACCTCATACATCTCTATAGATGGTGCATCCTTAATCCTAAGCTGGATAGCGGTTGCACCGCCCCTTAAAGCCTCTCTAACAGATTCAACCTCGTCTTTAAGCCTCCTATCAGTTATTACGTATAGTTTAAGCCTATCCCTCAGCCTCAAATGATCCCACCTCAGCCCTCTCCCTAATCAGATCCCCATCAATCCTATAGAGCCAGTCATATAGTTTCACATGGAACGTCCCTGGGCCCATAGCCTCCTCAAAAGCCTTCTCAGCAGCTATACCAAATATGGTTAAAGCTGAGAGACCGGCATCTAATGGGTCTGATACCGCTATGAACGCCCCTATCAACGCTGTAGCGATACATCCAGTACCAGTTACCCTACCCAACATAGGATGTCCATTGGATGTCCATAGAACTATATCACCATCACTAATGTAATCTGTCGGCCCTGTGACAGCGGCCACAAGCCCAAACTCTCTAGCTACCTCTACAGAGATCTTCTTGGCATCCTCACGGCTATAGGTAGATGTATCTACCCCTCTAGTCCTGACTGAGCTTCCTAGAAGCGATGCCATCTCACTAAAGTTTCCCCGAACTACGGATATATTATACCTCCTCAATAGGTTTAGAGAAACCTCTGTTCTAAGCCTAGTAGCTCCAGATCCTACAGGATCCAATACGATGGGTTTACCCATATCAGTAGCTAATTCCGCGGCCTTATACATCGATTCGATCCAGAACTTATCCAACGTCCCTATATTAATTACCAATGCATCGGCTAAACCAAGCATATCCTCCAACTCCTGTGGGGCATGAGACATCACAGGAGAGGCGCCGATAGCTAATAGGGCATTAGCAGTTGTGTTCATAACGACAAAATTTGTGATATTCTGTATAAGAGGCCTTCTCTCCCTAACCCTTCCCAATAAATCAATGATATGTGAGACCCAATCCATCTCACCATCCACTACTTAAACATACTATCCCAAAAATAAGGGGGATAAATATATAATTCTAAGCAGTACCATATCTGATAAACAATATATAGATCTTTTTAAAAAGGGTTATTGATGGCCAAAATAGATGATCCATAGTATTTAAAAGGCATCGGTTTAACTAAGTCTATAGATGTTAATCTCCAGACATGGATTGTTAGCCCTATAAAATGATATAGCTCTTAAATCCATCGACTTAGGCTTAACACCCCTTAAAACCCTTACAACGCTGAACCATTTCCAGCCCTCAATAGAGGCGAGGCTAGAACACTCCCTTAACATCGACGTCCCAATCCTATTCCTCCAAAGCCTCCTAACTACGTGTATTCCATAATCGACGTTGCTACTCACTGGATTATAATAGGCAGAGGCTACGGGTTCATCACCATAATATCCTATTAATACATAATCTCCTCTAGGAGGTTCAACATAGAACCCCCAGCTCTCCCTCTGAATAGACCTTAGTAACTTGAAGATATCTTTATTCAGCGTATCATATCTATATACCTCTATATACACATCTCCGTTGGGCTCCAGAAACCTAGCCCCAACATCATATATCCAGACCTTACTCCACCTATCAAAACCACGGAAATCTTCACTATAGGTAAATATAAATTTATGGAGATCAGATGGAAAATCGAGATCCTCAATAACTGGGAGACAATGGTATGGATTTGAAGGACATATAATGATTACTCCTCCGCGGCCACTTCTACTCCTCCTCCACATAACCTTAAAAATTGGAGGCTTATCTGATACTATGTCTATCGTAGATACTGGTTTAGCCCAGAAAATCCTAAGATTACCAACTCCACCTAACCATTCTGTAAATGTTTCAACATCACTAAAGGGGCCACAAATTTTTTTCATATCTATTTGGCCACCCATGTCCACACATAATTTACATAAGTAGATCAGCTTAATTCCCTAACCACCATATAACAAATATTTAGGTAGCACATATACCAATATATAGAGAGAGATCCCAACATTTAACTGGAACATCTCATATGACTTGAATTATCGAATACCAAAACTTATTTCCTGAGATTGACATTTATATATAAGATGAGTATTGGGTGATAGAGATAGATACTTCAAAATATTGGTGAGATGGTTGATAGAGGGGAGTAGAGGAGGGGAGACGAGGGCTAGGATATTATGTATAATCAAGGAAAAGCCTCTAAATCCGAATCAGATCGCGAAAGAGCTTAACCTAAATTATAGGACTGTTATCCATCATCTAAAGGTTTTAGAGGAAAATGGACTTATAAGAAGATTTAGGAGTGGATATGGAACTCCATATATATTAAGTGAAGAAGCTTTGAACCATTGGGAGGTAATAAAAGAATCTATAGATATTGTTTTAGGTGAGGCGTGATGATAGCCTTCTGGGATATACTTACAATACTCACAGCCATCCAAGGGATATTATCCGTGATACTGTTTACACAGGTATTTAAACTATATAAGAGACCTATAGGTTTGAGGCTTGTATCACTCTCGGTAATACTTACCTTAGAAGGGATACTTGGTCTCATAATATTTAACTATTGGAGAAGCATGGGATATGGACCTACTATATCGATCCCCTTAATAGTTCTACAATTAACCATACTCCTAGGAACGATCATATTGATTGATATCACTAGGCGATAGCCATAATAAGAATAGAGATAGGAAAATAACTTGTAAAATTGATTTTATTAGCTGGAGATTATCAGAGATAAAAAAAAGAGGGAGGCTTATTAGGACATAGCTGGTGTAATATCTAATGGCATCGCACTTCTGATAATCCACCACTCCTCCATGATTAGTAGAGAACCATCCATCTCTGTGAATACTAGGATATATGTAAGGTTTAGCCTGACATACTTACCTGTCGTTGCGCTCCTTAATAGGAACGAAACATCAGCAACGACATACTCCTTATCCCCTATTGTATACCTATTAATATTTTTAACATTTACGAATTCATCCTCCCATGCATTGAAGAACTTCATCCAAACAGTTGAAATATTGTCTATACCATGATAGACACCGTTCAACGGCCCTCCAAGCCAGTATAGAACAGCATCAGATGTATATTGATCCATTAGTGAGCCTATATCCTCTGCCTGTATATAGAACCAATGTAGGATAGCCTCATTCTTCGCCATATCCATGGAATTAGCTCCTAATGTAGCCATCATTGATAGTCCGATAACGGTTAAAACTAAGGAGGTTACCGTTGCTATAGTGATAATCTTCAGGATATTGGGGGTAATTTTAGCTTTCACAGACTACACCTCTTAGCATCTATAGCTATCTTTACGGTTAAAACCTAATAAATTTTTTACACAATTTAGCCAGAATTAATTACAATTCATTTACAAATCTTCCTAATCTGACTGAATAGGGATATCTGGTGATTCATTCTCAACTTGATAGTCGGAGGGTATTTAAAAGGTATTACGTGAAGTTAGCTTTTGATAATCATGAGGTTTATAATATAGGAATAATCTGATCTATACCTATTAAAGTCTAAAAGAAGAGCTTCTTAAACTGGGTTTATACGATTATATATCTAACCAGTTGGAAATATCAACTCTCCATCCCGGAATACATATAACTCTCCCGGTGGAAGATCTAGCCAATCTTCATCCGTCAATGCCTCAGTAGCTATTATATATCCTCTCTGTCTAGGATCCTTCTCAGCATCTAGATTAAACACCAGTGAATTATACTTTAAATGTATTCTTCTATAGGGAGGGGCTCTCCTAAGAATCTTTAGACTTTTATATTCATGGATATCTCTATATACAAATAGATGTTGGCCTTCTGACATTAAACAGTTTAGGGTCCCATATCTATTGATCCTCCTGAATATCTCCCGTAACCATTTGAAGCCTTGAACTCCCCATCGATCTATTCCTCTATCCTCGATGAGAGATAGTATATAGCAGAATATATATTCACTATCTGTCTCACCAATTGGTTTTAAGCGTCCAAGCCTAAATACCTTCCTATCAATATAGATAGTCCCATTATGTGCAAATATATAGTCCCTACCATTCAACTCTCTCTTAAAGGGATGTGTATTCATATATGAGATACTCCCAACACTACTCCGCCTCACATGGCCAATAAATATCTTT
The DNA here is from genome assembly GCA_964529905.1 of uncultured Nitrososphaeria archaeon. Classification (GTDB taxonomy): domain Archaea; phylum Thermoproteota; class Nitrososphaeria; order Geothermarchaeales; family JDFR-13; genus SZUA-1514. The sequence goes on along the minus strand of CAZGXJ010000007.1, from coordinate 15,141 downwards.
GAACGGATAACTGGATACTCAGAGATAAACTGAGATAGATCGCTCTTAAATGAGTTAATCGGCTCTTTAATTATTACGGCTGATTTATCGGGATAGAATGCAAGACCCCATCCATCACCGTTATCCACACCTCTATACCTAAAACCTTTAAAGGATATCTTAGGATCCACAGGTAGATTAAAACATAGACCTAATAACTCACACATAGTATATCCCCCATAAATTTTTAATATATAATAAAGATCATGGTCTCGGATAGGTGGATATGCAATTTACCGAGATGGCATATCAGGGTATTAGGCCATAAATATAACTCTCATACTTAAATATCCAACTTAACCTCTCCAACTGGAGAGATGGGACCATCTCAGATCTCCAAAATATAAACTTTGCATTACTGCTCACCACATGTTTTTAATAGCTCTGTTTAGTTGGGACATCTCTCCTTTTAACTACAATTACTTACTCTAGCCATATAGTTTCTGGGAGACCTTTGAAATGTCTATCCCCAGTTACAATTTTTGCATCCATCATCCTGGCAGTAGCTAAAATTATCGCATCAGCTAGACTGGGTGAATCCATATCCATCTTCCTCGAATACTCCCTCAACTCTAAGAAACACTTTCCAGATTCAACAGCCAAATTATCCTTAACATGCACTATAATAGAAAGCCTTTCGATTAATTTTACCCTGTCTTTAACAGTTCTTGGATCAAAACCTTCTCTAAAATATTTTCTAGAAATTTCTGCTAAAACAATACTCGAGGTATATACTTCCTCAGCCTTACTAATTATCTTTTTCACCTTTTCCCCTGTTTCACTCCCTCTAAATAATTCTATCCATGCATAAGAGTCAATAACGACCTTCAAGTCTATCCTCCTCAGAAAACTCCCCAATCAAATCTCTATCTAATCCATATGCCTCTTCTAAAATTGCAAGTCTTCTCATTTTTATAAGCCTTCTTATCACACCCTCTATACTTTTTTCATTCATAGTCTCTTTAAGATGCTCCAATAATTTGAGAGTATCCTTAGATACCTTTATAGTAGTTGTCTTCATATAGTATACCCATATAACATATACCTGTATACCAATATAAATGTCTTAATCAGCTCCTCTAGTTAAAAAGCAAGGATGGTGATAAGGAAAGCCGGTAGCAGAACAAAGTTACATGGCCTACTTAATAGATGGAGATTAGATCCCTAGAGAAGAGTAATTTATATTACACCCACTCCCTTTTATAACTCGTCCTCTTTCTACAACATCTCTAAAGATATTCTCGACATCAAACTCGACTTTAAAAATAGGTAAATATTTAATAATCCATAATAACTTACTGAAGATCAATCATAATTTTCGAAGTTGTGTTCCCAGCCTAGCCCTAACCTATTACAATGTATTTAGGGTATGTCGCTTCTCCGATATCCTATAAACATTACTAGGCCTCACTCCCCTCCTATATTTCGTTTTTTTCTACGATTTCATCTATGGTTAGCCCTTTTGAGACTATAGTCAAGTTATCTATAAAACCATTAACTATTAGAGATGCTATTATATATACCCTTCCTTGACTCATACAGCTAAATGAGAGATAATGGTTTTTATCTAGCCATAGATTATCTCCTGAGATAAAAGCCACTACACCGTACTATTCTATACTCCTTTATTGATGTGATAATACCTGTTGATGGACCCAGATTATCTTTAAAATCATATATAAATCCTTCAACTTCAACGTGTTTCTTAATCTAGTTTTCCTACCACCCGGAATTTGAGAGAAATATATACGGATGCCATATACTCATATCCCATTTATCAAATGGTTTATCAAAGTCTCCCCACAAATCTCATTAAAAAATCTTTATGAGCCGAATCTCATCCTAATCCTCCAGAAGGGATAACAATTGTACCTATTAAATGGAGCCATTCATAGACTACATAAATATATCCAAATATATAAATCTCTAAAGAACTTCCAATATCTTTTTGGAAACCTTTTCAACCCTATAAATGATGAAGTATAGTTACTCGATAATGGTTAAACATACAAATTTTCAGAGAGATTTAAGTTAGATTAAGTTTTAGGCATTTGATTGAAGATATTCCTCTCCTAGCTATAAGGTATTATTTATTTCCAAATATATTTGTGTTGATGGGTCGTGGGAGATGGGGTAATAAGGAATTTGATAATTATTCTTTTTATATGTTCAATTCTTCTTGGAGTTATTGGAACACTTATAGATTATTTATTCTTTTCTTTATGGATATTTGGAATACCTTCTGTCATAGGAGTATATCTTATTTATTCAGCCGCTAAAGCCTATTCAGAATACAGAACTCCAGTAAAATTTGGGATAGTTGGGGGTTTATTGATAATTATAACTGAGATAGCATCTTCGATAATACTTCCAGGAGAAGCGTTTTATGGAAGCATAGGATACATCTTTTTGATTAGAACGTATGTTCTCCTTCTATCTGGAATATTGGGGTTGATAGCAAGTATCCTTTCATTTAGTTCATAGACTTAAGGATCAGCTATTAGGTTAATGTGGTGCGGGGGGTGGGATTTGAACCCACGAAGGCCTAAGCCCTCCCGGTCTTCCATCTATCGGGTCCTAAGCCCGACCCCGTTGGCCAGGCTAGGGGAACCCCCGCATTAACCAATATTACATATCATACTATATTATTAGGGTGTTATAAGGTTGATATTAACTTTTTGGGTTTTATATGGAACTTTCCATGCTATATACTTGTAGGTATTCTAACATCTAGTGTCGGTATTCTTCTATCTATTCTGAAACCCCTTCTCCTAGCCCATGTTCTTAACATTGTTAGGACCATCTCAATCCCTATATTGGCTATAGGGCTGAATATCGCCCTATTAATCGGATTCCTAACTACTTTAGGTAGTGAATATCTCAACTCTTTTGCTAGGTGTAGCCATGAATAATATATTACTAGGAATCTCGCCTCGGTAAGCTGTTTAGATACGTCGAAGAACTTCTCCCTCTTCAACGTGCCTAGAGGTATAAATGATAACGGAGTTATTGTGAAGTGGTATCTACCCCTTCCAAGCCTCTCCTCCAATACCTTCTCAAGAGTCACTATCAACTGTACAGTCTCCCATGCATCCTCTTCAGATTCACCTGGGAGACCTATGATCAGGGTATAGGCTGGGAACCAGTAATACTTATTTAGGATATATGTCCCCTCTATTACGACTCTCTGCCATTCATACGGATCAAATGGCTTAGCCTTTAAAGGCATATACCACCTAAGTAACCTAGAGCTACCTGTCTCTAAACCGCTCTGGATACCTATCCATTTATTGGGTCCAGCTCCAACAATTCTGGATATAGTCCTTATCAAATCTGGATCTGCGGCTGCAGGGGCTATGGTTCCATGGGTCGGGTTTACATAATCTACACCCGCCTCTTTAACACTTCTAAATAGTTCTATGACTGCATCTCTATTTGGATAGAAGTTCCTCCTATCTTCTACTCTATATAGGAATATATCTTCACTATGTAGCCACGCCCTTCTAATACCATAACTAATGTTTACCTTAACCTCCTCCAATATATCCTCTATATCGAAGTATCTTGCCCTCCTTAGATTAGGCTCGCAGAAATCACAGTTCCTACCACAGCCCCTCATCACCTCAACAAGCCCCTTATATGAAGCGCCGACTATTCTAGGGATCTCATCTATCTTTGGAAAACCCTTAACCTCAATGATTTTATCCATTGACCCCTCCATAACTCCATGGAAGATGTCTCCAGCTATATGGTCGACCTCACCGATTACTATATGGTCTATTGGGAGATGTTCAGTCCTCTCAATATCATATTTTAACTGCCAGGCACCAGGCCCACCTACAACAACCCTAAATTTATATCCCTTCTCCCTAAGTAGAGCAAGATTCCTCATCATCTTCATAAACATATATTCCGTATATGAGTGTAGCCTACCTCCCTCAGTAAACATCATCGTTACAGGGCCATATCCATATGGATCCATGGTGGAGATCCCGATAACATCAGCATATTTAATATATTTCCCTATGTAATCTGGATGGATAACCAATACATCGGATCTCTTAAATCCATCCCTTAGGAGGGCAGCCTCAACCTTCCTTAAAGCATAGGGGGCTACCGTTAAGACTCCATTCCTATGTGGAAGAGGTGTATCTAGAAGTCTGTATATGAAGTTAGGAACCCTCTCAACCGGTGCACATCCGAGAAAATCAAGGAGTGGAATGTCTCTATATGTACTTAATAGTGTCTCATCCGATGTTAAAAGTATCTTCCCCATCTATACCCACCTCCAGAATGGCTCCAAAGCTGTTTAAGGCTCTATGATGGGCATATCTCCTACTTATCTCATCTAAATTCCTAGACATTATCCTTTGATACCGGGAGATAAGCTCCTTAACATAGGAGAGAATATCTGGATGCTCATGGATAGATAAGGTTAGTTCACGATAAATCAGACCTATTTTCTCCCCAACCTTATATATTTTCTTCTGCCTATGTTTAACATCTTTATATTCTACTATTGCCCCCAGCCTTAAAAGCCTCCTCAAAACCTTAACTATTGTAGCTCTACTAACCCTCCCCTCCAGCTTTCTAACTAGATTATTAAAACTTACCCCATCATCCTCAGATGCAATGGCGTCTAGGACAACTACATCGACATCTTTCTTACTCATTAAACTGATATAAATCTAAACTAGTTTAAAAATATATTGGTTAAGAGATCACCCAAATCAAGATATTAAATATTATGCATCCTTTTTCAGTTTGAAATATTTATCTAATTCTTGTGGTTTGAATGCCTCTCTTCGTAGTCCTATCTAAACTTACCGATGAAGGGAGTAAAACCATTAAGAAGAGGCCTGAGAGGATTAAGGAAGTCAATAGGGAATTGGAGGAGATGTTCGGTGTAAAGGTATTAGATCAATACGTAGTTCTAGGTGAATATGATTTCGTCAACATAGTCGAGGCTCCAAGTACTGAAGCAGTATTGAAAGCAATGGTCGAGTTGAGTAGAAGAGGCACTGTTAGAACACAGACATTACCAGCGATTAAGGTAGATGATTTTATAGATATGTTGAAGGAATGATTCACAACTCCCCCTTTTTATATTTGTCATAGAAGAGGATGGTAGCAATAGATTTCGCATCCTCTACAAAGCCATTTCCAACCAATTCGATTAACTCATCATATTTAAGCGAGACCACCTCAATCTCCTCACCATATTCAGGTCTTTCCCCAACATATTTCAGGCCCCTAGCTAGGAATGAGTACATATATTCATTTGAATATCCTGGCGATAGATACATTGTAAACATCAGTTCAAGTTCATCCGCTTCATACCCAATCTCCTCTATCAACTCTCTCTTAGCACACTCAACCGGGCTCTCACCCTCTTCAACGGTTCCAGCTGGTAATTCATAAATCCATCCACCTACTGCAGGTCTATATTGCTTGATCAATATGACATCTCTATCTACTAAAGGTAGTATGACCACTGATCTACCAAAATCTATAATATCCCTTATAACCTTCCTCCCAGAGGGGAGATAAACCTCACCACTTAATACTTTAAATTTCCTCCCACTAAATACAACCTCCATACCCTAATTGATAGAGCTTAAAGGTATAAAATTTATGTTATCTATAGAGATGAATATGGAAGAAATATCTCTAGACCTACATTGATTTATTCATCATTTAACGAACAACACTTGATTTTTCCGACATGGATGCAGATAGAGTATCATAGATTATGACATTATTATAAGCTCAAAAGTAGATCAGCCAATCCCAATTATCAAGGGGAACGTTATAAAAGGCTAATATGGAAAAGGTAGGAATATCATAAAATGCTTCTATATAAGATAGAATAAATAGGCGATGATTAAGCGAGTAGAGGTCATAATTCGGGAAGGTAGTCTCCATAACACAGATTATATATGGATATACCCTATAGCCATTAAAACCAGTTTCCAAAGAGTTAATAGAAGCATCTAGTGGAGAATGGGATATATTTTAGGGAAATTTTAAAGGGATGACGATCAATAACACTCCGAATAATTTTAACAATATTGATATTCATGGCAACTACATTATTCATAATACCTACAATTACGAATCTTGAAACGCCAACTCAATACTATGAACAATGGATAATATAAATGCTTAAAACCCATTGATAAGGTAATATTAAGGAATAATTAAATGAAAAACTTGTAAAATGGCTTTTCAGAGTGAAATTTTTGCAAAAGTATATTTTTAAAAAATCAATACTTTAAATTATGTTGAATTTGAAAAAATAGATTATAAAAATTTATAAATAGAAATATGTTTATCTATAGTGGTGATTGGGATGCAGGAAAAAGGGTTTCTTACGTTAATTGTTGAAGAAGGAGAGAGGAGAGATGTAGGTAGTGGAAGGGCTAGACTATCCACAAAAGACCGTGAAGCTCTTAATCTAGAAGTAGGGGATCTCATCGAAGTTATAGGAACTAAATCGACTGTAGCAAGAGTTTGGCCAAGCAAATATGATAGGCAAGGGTATATATGGATAGACAAATATATAAGGAGGAATGCTGGTGTAAGGCTGGGAGATACGGTTAAGATAAGGAAGATACCTAATAAGGAGGCTACAAGGATTAAGATTGCACCGACTACACCTATTAGATTTGGTAGAGATTTCGTTAACTATGTCAAGGATAGATTAATAAATCTACCTGTCATGAGGGGAGATATTGTAGTTGTGCCTGTCCTAGGATCTGCATTAGAGATGGTTGTTACACATGTATTCCCTGGACCCTATGGAATCGTGACAGATATGACGGAGGTTGATGTAAGGCATGAACCAGTTAGGGAGATAGAGAGGAAAATTCCTAAAGTCACATATGAAGATATAGGAGGTTTAGACAAGGAGATTCAGAGGATCAGGGAATTAGTAGAGATACCACTTAAACACCCGGAGGTATTTAGACACTTAGGAATAGAGCCTCCCAAGGGAATACTGTTATATGGACCGCCTGGAACCGGTAAGACATTACTAGCTAAGGCTGTAGCAAATGAAAGCGGGGCACACTTCATAGCTATCAACGGACCAGAAATCATGTGTGTGGATGGAGATACACCAGTTATATTCAATAATAAGGTGATGTTGGCAAAAGAAGTGTATAACATATCTAAAAACAAATTGTTGGGGGAGGGTGAGAATCATAAATCCTATAGGGGAGATGGATATTTAACTGGAATGGGCAATCCGTCATTTCATCCTGAACAGTCAAAATTATTAGAAGTCACAGAAGTTAATGCTCCCTATTACTTCAGATTAGAATTAGACCATGCTAAATATAATATATCGCATAATCACCCACTTCTGACATTATCTAGTGATGGATTGAGATGGAAGAGGCCTTATGAAATCGAGGCAAATAGAGATTATATATTGACATTGAGGATTAGTGATGTAGAGAACCCCGAGATAAAGTTTAGCGGACCTTTAAACCATCCAAGGAAATTAAATCCTGATCTAGCCCTATATTTAGGATTAATTGCTGGGGACGGATATGTTGGAAATGATGAGGTCGTATTCTCATCAAGCAATGATAAACTACTAAAATTATTCGTTAAACTATCCAATAATTTATTCAACATAGAGCCTAGGGTAACTAAGGATAGAGCGTTTATATATTCTAAAAATTTAGTCAAGTTCTTTGAACATCTTGGATTTAGAAGAGGAAAGAAGAACTATCATGAATTTCTTGATAAATGGCTAGTAAAAGCCGATTCAAAGGTGTTAACAGCATTTATTCTTGGATTAATATTAACCGATGGAAGTGTATACAGACACTCAATAGTAATTTACAGCACCGATGTCAAAGCATTAGAGAAAATAAGGAATATAGCTTTTTCAAGAGGCATTATTTTAAATGGTCCAGATAAACATACAAACAAACTAAGTAATGCCCATAAACTAATTTTGAGAGGTAAATATAACTTAGAATACTTCGGGAAATTGCTCAGAGATATTGGTTACAACTGGCTAATTAAGGTTCCAGAATCACATAGAAGTTTCGCATATGTTCCATATGAATTGATGGACATAATTAAGAAACTATATAAGAAATATGGTGTAAAATACGGCCAGAATTATTTAATAGAGCCATATCTTAATAAGAGGAGAAAACCCACCATAACAACTCTTAGAAGAATCTTAGATATACTATATATGCATGTAAACAGATTTGATGAGGAAGATTCCCTCATAATTAAACTGTTAGATGGAATTAGCGAAGGAAGAGTGCTTCTAGATAGAGTTAAAAATATTAAAAAGATATTTGAGAAGAGAACCTTATACGATTTCGGAACTGAATCATCAACCTTCATAACAGCATATGGACATATAATGCATAACAGTAAATGGTACGGTGAGTCTGAAGCTAAGCTTAGGGAGATATTTAAGGAGGCTGAAGAGAATGCACCGTCTATTATATTTATTGATGAGATCGATGCTATAGCTCCTAAGAGGGGTGAGGTTGTTGGGGAGGTTGAGAAGAGGGTTGTAGCTCAGTTACTTAGCCTTATGGATGGACTGGAGTCTAGAGGTCAGGTTATAGTTATAGCTGCCACTAATAGGCCGGAGGCTATAGATCCAGCTTTAAGGCGTCCCGGTAGATTCGATAGGGAGATATATATTGGTGTCCCGAATAAGAAGGGTAGGAAGGAGATACTCCAGATCCATACGAGAAATATGCCTCTAGCAGATGATGTAGATCTAGATAAACTTGCAGAGGTTACTCATGGATATGTTGGTGCAGATTTAGCTGCTCTAGCTAAGGAGGCAGCCATGAATGCATTACGTAGATTCCTACCTGAGATTGAGAAGAGCGAGGGTGAGATACCTACAGAAGTCCTACAGAAGATTAAGGTAACTATGGAGGACTTCTATGAGGCTATGAAGGAGCTACAACCATCAGCTTTAAGGGAGATAACGGTAGAGGTACCAGAAGTACATTGGGATGATATAGGAGGTTTAAGAGAAGTTAAACAGGCTTTAAAAGAGGCTGTAGAGTGGCCACTCAAATATCCTAAATTATTTGAGAGACTCGGCATCAGAGCTCCCAAGGGAATACTGTTATATGGACCGCCTGGAACCGGTAAGACATTACTAGCTAAGGCTGTAGCAACTGAGAGTGAAGCCAATTTCATAAGTATTAAAGGACCTGAGATATTAAGTAAATGGGTGGGTGAATCGGAGAAGGCTATTAGGGAGATATTTAAGAAGGCCAGGATGACGGCTCCAACGGTAATATTCTTAGATGAAATAGATTCAATAGCGCCTAGGAGAGGTTCACATCTAGGTGACTCAGGTGTAACGGATAGGATTGTCAACCAATTGCTAAGCGAGATGGATGGGTTGGAGAGGACCAAGGATGTAATAGTGATAGGGGCAACAAATAGGCCTGATATTCTGGATCCAGCGCTCCTCAGACCTGGTAGATTCGATAGGATAATATTCGTCCCACCACCTGATGAAGAGGCTAGATATGAGATATTAAAGATACATACTAGGAGGATGCCTCTAGGAGATGATGTAGATCTAAGGGAGCTTGCAAGGCTCACTGAAAACTATACTGGAGCAGATATCGAGGCCCTAGTAATAGAGGCTGGACTTAATGCAGCTAGAGAAGATATAAACATTAAGAAGGTATATAGGAGACACTTTATGCAGGCCCTAGAAAAGGTTAAGCCCTCTCTAACTCCAGAAGTCATAAAGAGTTATAAAGAGCTTAGTAGTAAACTGAAGAAGTCATCTGAAGTTTCAGGGATGGAGATGTATCGCTAAACCCTCCACATCCTCCAATATTTTTTCTGGTCCTCACTCAACTCATCTATCTCAATACCCCAACCCTCTAATATGTATCTAGCAACCCGCTCATCTATCTCCCTGGGAACCTGATATACTTTCCTATCCATAGATGATCCTTTCTCCAATAGATATTTTAGACTTAGTAATTGGTTTGAGAAACTGGCCATCATCACATCTGGTGGATGGCCCTCAGCGGCAACTAGATTGATTAGACGTCCCTCACCCAATAAATATATCCTCCTTCCATCTCCCAATACATATTCATCTACATATGGTCTAACCCTCTTAACATCTCTAGATAGGTTCCTAAGGTCATCTAGATTTATCTCTACATTGAAGTGTCCAGCATTAGCTAGGAATGCACCATTCTTCATCAATTTAATGTGTTCACCCCTAATAACATCCTTCATACCTGTACATGTAATGAATATATCACCTATCTTAGCTGCCTCCTCCATCTTTAAAACCTTGAAACCATCTAGATGGGCTTTCAAAGCCTTCAAGGGATCAACCTCAGTAACTATAACCTTAGCTCCTAAACCTCTAAACCTCTTAGCAACACCCTCACCTACATATCCATATCCAGCTACAACTACATTCTTACCAGCCACAAGTAGCGATGTAGCCCTTAGAAAACCATCTACAGCGCTCTGACCAGTACCATATTTATTATCAATAACTCTTTTAGTTGGGGTATCATTAACAGCTATAACTGGATAGCCAAGCCTCCCTTCAGACTCTAGAGCCTTTAGACGTATAACACCAGTAGTCGTCTCCTCAGTACCACCTATAATATTATCAATGTATTCCGGGAACTTTGAATGTATTAGTGAATGTAGATCTCCTCCATCATCCACAACCAAATCAGGTCTAAACTCTAGGGCTGAACCCAACATCTGAAAATATTCTTCTTGAGACATACCTCTCCATCCAAAAACATTTATTCCTATACTTGAGAGATATGCAGCTACATCATCCTGTGTAGATAATGGATTAGATGCAGCTAATGAAACTTCTGCTCCTAATTCCTTCAAATACTTCACAAATACCCCTGTTTCTTTAGTAATATGGAGACATAGACTTATTTTAACGCCTTTAAAGGGCTTACTATCCCTATAGTCATCAAATATCTTCCTCAATGCAGGCATATTTCTCTCCGCCCACTCAACCCTAATTCTACCGGAATCAGCTAGTTTAGGATCTCTTATTACGCTAACCATATTCAAACACCCCTAACTTGGTCAGCTATTTCATGCCCCCTCCTCTCAACCCTCTCCATAATATCCTCCACATCGACATTTTTAAAGGAGCCATCTTCATATATGATTCTACCATCAATAATTACGGTATCCACATCCGATGCTTTTAGCGAATATACTAGGTGGCTATATATGTCATATACAGGCGTTAAATGTGGCTTCCTAATATTCAATATAGTTATATCCGCTAAATATCCCCTGTCTATCCTACCTAAATCATGATACCCAAGATTTAGAGCTCCATATTCAGTAGCCATCCTAAAGACCTCCCTGGCCGAGGTAACCCTTGGGTCCCTCTTAATAGGTTTATTAATTAACGCTGCAAACTTCATAGTCTCAATTAGATCTAAGGTATTGTTAGATGCTGGGCCATCAGTCCCTAGACTTACCTGGATACCCTTAGAAAGTAGCTTTGGAGTATCTGCATATCCCATACCTAGCTTCATATTTGCCACCGGGTTATGGGCCACCTTGACATCCCTCCTAGCCATGATCTCGACATCGACATCATTTAGATGTATTGCATGTGCCGCAAGGAAATCACTATTTATAACCCCTAAATTATCTAGATATTTTACAATACTACCATCTGGAACATCTACATTAAACCTCTCCTTAACAAGCTCCACCTCTCTCCAATCCTCAGCTATGTGGCTAGTCACAATGATCTTTCCTAGATCTCCATACTTATCATTGAGCTCCCTTCTCAAATTCTCGGATTCTACCCATAGACCCGGGTCAACCGTGTAGGGTGCATGAGGACATGATGCTATCCTAATTAATCCCTCTCTACCATGATACCTCTTAACAGCATCCTCAAAATTTTTAAGCGACCCTTCCGGATCCCATGTGAATATAGCTATACCTATGGTCCCCCTCAAACCTATCTTTAAGAGGGCAGTCGCCTCATTCTTATCTGGGAAATAGTGATACATACTACATACATTTGTTACGCCAGACGCTATACTTTCTATCGCACCTAGTAATGCCCCAAGCTCTATATCATGGGGTGTCATCAACCTTTCATAGGGCCAAATATGCTTCTCAAGCCATTCTTGTAGGAGGAGGTCGTCTGCATATCCACGAAGTAGAGTCATAGATATATGTGTATGTGAATTGATTAGGCCTGGGATAACTACTTTACCTGTTATATCGATTATGTCATGCCCAGCACCTCCATGTCTCCTCATAATAACATCTGTTGGACCTACATCTACTATCCTATTACCCTCAATAACAATAGCTCCATCTCTTATATCCCTCCTCCAATCCTGTATTATCCATCCACCTTTTAGAATCATTTCCTCACCTCCCTAACGTCTCTATATACATCCCTAAAATTTGTACAGGAGTCTATCGGAGATAGATCAGCTATTGTTTCCACAACTATTTTTAAGACATCCCTCAATATAGACTCTCTTCTACGCATAACCTCATATACCTCCTCAGAAGATACGTATCTCTGCATACCAGCAGCATAATTTGAGACCGTGGATATAAGAATGTAGTGTATACCAGCCTCCCTAGCTAATACAGATTCAGGAATATTAGTCATTCCAACAATGTCTGCACCAAACCGGCGTAGCATAGTTATCTCAGCCGCAGATTCAAATCTAGGTCCATAAGTTGATACATAGGTATACCCATATTTAACATCTATCCCCCGCCTAACCAATTCCCTATAACTCTCAATAGCCAAACTTCTACAATATGGATTTGTAAAATCTACATGATATGCATTGAAATCATAGAAAGTCTCCTGATGAATCGAGTAGTCTATCACTTGTGTAGGTATAACTATGTCTCCAGGTTTTAAATCATACCTTAGACTCCCGACAGCACTAAATGCAACTACTTTGTCTATGTTATGAGCCGCGACAACATCTATTATAGCTCTATAGGGAACCCTATGTGGAGGATATTCATGGTTAAATCCATGTCTAGGAATAAATATGACCTCTACATCGCCTACATATCCAAATGTATATCCAACCTGTCCATATAAAGTATCCTTATAAAGTCTCTCGACAGGATCTAGAAACTTCTCAAGTCCAGTCCCACCTATAACAGCTATCCTAGGCGACCCATTCATTATACAAAATATTTATGTATCCAAATGTTTTAATTGAGAAGCTCGATTTATATGGATATAGACAACTTATAATTATGAAGGTGTATACAATGGATTTTAAATCTGAGGATGCATATAGGAAGATGTTGGATGAAGCATATAAGATAATCCCTGAAACAGGATATAAACAGGTGAGTGTAAGGTTCAATCCCCCAGCCGTAAGGATATTCTACCAAGGAAAGAATAAAACCGTCATACTAAATTTCAAGGAGATAGCTGACTATCTAAATAGAGACCCAAATTTATTGAGGAAGTTTTTAAGCTTAGAACTCGCAGCCCCATCATCCCCATCGAATGGTAGATTAATTTTACATGCGAGGGTGGATGATGTAACCCTCCAAAATACAATAAGTTATTTCATAAAGAGATATGTAAGATGCCCAGTATGTGGAGGATACGACACGAAGCTAAATAAGGTAGGCAAAACTCTGATCCTGAAGTGTGAGGTCTGTGGCGCGGAAAGCCCGACACCGCCAATTAAATAGTGATAACGGAGAGGAAATATTCTATGTAGATATAAGATTCAATCCACTTTATGGCCAATTCATAACTGTATATGATAAGAATGTGAAGGAAAGCCATGAAGTATTCAGGGAGAAACCTTATACAAGGATAGTTAATAAAGATGAGTTGAAGAAGCTTCTTAGAGAATCTGTATCTATCATTCTATATGGAGAGAAATGTGTAGATATAGGTATTAAGGAGAGATATGTCCATAAAGACGCCGTCTCTATACAGCACGGAGTCAAGGTAGCCATTTTCATAGATACAAGGATCTAACCTTCTGATTCATATACTATTTATTATATATTAATGGGTGGTGGTAGAGATGGGAAAGAGAAGGGTAATGTCTGAGAGGGATTTGAAGGATACACCCCTACCATCTGAAGGCCAGATTATTGGCATAGCAAAAAAGATATTGGGAGCTGACCGGGTATTAGTTGCATGTGCCGATGGAAAAGAGAGAGTGTGTAGAATACCAGGAAAACTTAGGAAGAGGGTATGGATTAGGGTGGGTGACGCGGTCTTAGTGGAGCTATGGGGATTCCAAAACGATACTAGGGGAGATGTAGTTGGGAGATATACTAATGCCCAGAAACAGTGGCTTATCGAGAATGGATATATACCGGAATGGCTAGTCTGAAATGGAGTTCGACGAACATATAGAGAGAGAAATTGATAGGAGGCTTGAACGCTTTACAAGGGAGTATCTATTAAGGGAGAAAGATAAAGATGAGTTAGAGGTTTTTGAGGAAGTATTTGATAAGACTACTCTATTAAACCTATATAATTTAGTCAATAGGGGGGTAATATCGGAACTCAGAGGAGTTGTATCAAGTGGGAAGGAGGCAAGAGTATATGCTGGATTAGATGGAGATGGAAATCCAATAGCTGTAAAAATATTCTTAACATGGACAGCCGAATTCAAGAAGGGTAGGCTTAAATACATACTTGGAGACCCGAGATTCGAGGGATTAGACACTTCAACACAGAAACTTATAAATGCATGGGCATCCAAAGAATATAAAAATTTGAAGAGAGCATATGAAGCTGGAGTATACGTTCCAAAACCAATAGCCCAATATAAAAACATAATTGTTATGGAGTTTATAGGAAAGGACTTTACACCTGCATCTACTTTAAAGGAGTATAAAGATGAGAGGGGATTATCCGAGTATATACTCCTACAAATATTGAGACAGGTTAAAATATTGTATGACTATGCGGAGTTGATACATGCAGACCTAAGTGAATATAACATATTTTACTATAGGAGGAAACCCATACTATTCGATTTTGGACAAGCGGTGGTAAAAACGCATCCAAACGCTGAAGCATTTCTAGCCAGGGAC
>CAZGXJ010000006.1:15159-35790 GCA_964529905.1 uncultured Nitrososphaeria archaeon | reverse complement strand
CCTTCCAAGTATCTCTAACGTTTCTTATTCTCATAAATATGGTTGATAACTTTTGATAGGAACTATTATGGTTGTTTTTAGTTCTGTTCCCATGTTTGGATTTAATTTAAATATAATTCTCAATAGGATTTGTATTAAATATAAGATGCGGAGATAATCTTTTCTTTTCTAATTGTTTTTCCAGTAGATAAGTTGATGCTTTTTCTCCTTTAGTTTATATTTAATCACGGTTTTCTGTGATTAGATGTTTTAAATCTTTATGTTCTTCCTTGAATCTCCAATTTTCAGTTGGCTTTTATCTATCATCTTTAAGTTTTAGTATTAGTCTTCACTACTTTGTGCCTTGTTTAATCGTCATATGATGGATTTTTATTAAATTACCTAAGGAAGTCTTTTAATGTATATGGAGCTATCTCTACCATATATCTTCCTTGGTTTAATTCCTTGAATACTAGGTATGGCTTCTTTGTTGGGTCATATTCCCAGAAGTATTCTAAGTCCATATCATCATTTCTTACCCTTATTTTCATAAGGTTTGTACCCGACTCTCTATATATCTCATCTAATACCTTTCTTGGTAGGACGATCATAGGGTATCGTTTCGATTTTAGCTTTGTCTCTGCCTCAAAAGATGCAGATATGCTATTTTTCTTTGTCTGACCTATTTCACTCACCTATATTCAGGCTTAACTAGCTTCACATCCCCACCTTTATCTATGTATACGGCTCCAGGCTCCGGCCTCTCATATGTGTTACATAGTCTTGTCCATCTACCAAGCGTAGCCACTTTATTTTCTTTATCTATGTATGGTTGTGGGATATAGTTTGTTACTAGCCAATCTCCCTCTCTATTGAAATTTTTAAGCTCTTCTCTCGATGCTTCGAATGTTTTCTCAGCAGGACCAGGTAAATAAACATCTACATCGAAATATCCCCCCCATGTATATTTCCTAATCTTCATACGGACAGGTTTAGCCGTTAATATAAATTTAATAATAAGTTCAATAGTATTTTCCGGATCGGATTTTTTGACTCGTCCCTCTATAAAATCATTATCTTGAAAATATAATGTTGGTAATATGTTTAATAAATATATTTTTGGATTGGTATATCTAGATAGGTAAAAAATCCTTGCCATTCCGCTGATTTCCCTAATCCAATTTGCAAATTCACTTAATTCGTCATATGAGGCATTCGGATATATGAGATCTCCTGTAAATAGGATGTGATCTGGACCATATTCTTCTACTAAAGGTTTTATTCCTCTCCATATACTGTATTCATCACCTACGACTATATCATTTAGAATTAGGAGGTCGTTTTGAGTGTCTAATATCAAGTCGAATAGATCTATATGTATATATTCAGACTCGTAATCCATATCAGCCTCTTCATAGATTAAAGACTTGTTTAATAAGATATTGTGTTTAGCTATATTTTCTACATCCCTTAGATTTGGTGGATGTTCTATTCTACAGCTTGGACAGCTACATATGTAAAACTTATTTCTTAGATCTATTATATTGCCCATGTCGGTATACAATCTATATTTCTTTGCATCTATGTACCATGAGTATCCAGCAAGTCTAATTCTATTATCTATCTTTATGAAATCTGAGAAGAATCTTGGACTAGCTCCGCCGACTAGTAAGATTTCCTTAAAATCATACTCTAATATTGTTGATAGTATTCTCATCAAATATTGTTGAAAACTCAATCCGTATTCCCCTATCTCAGGCCATGGTGTCTCTTTAGTCGATAAATATTGGCTGACATGAAATGCGGCTATTTCATAGCCCATACTAATTATTTCGTTACATGAATGAGATATTTGGTCCATATAGGCACCTTTAATTAAAGGTATTACGTTGCAATGTATCCTACCTATCCTCTCTATGTATCGTAGAGATTCTCTTGTATATTTCCAGCTCTCATTATAATCATTTAGATATGTGGGTGTATCCCATACAAGTAGATAATCGGCATCTATCTCTTTAGCATACTTTAGGAAGAAATTAAATGTATCTTCTTCCTTCAAGTATTCATCGGGCATTATACTTGATAAGATTATCTTTATATCCGGATTTATCTCTCTTAAACTTGCGATAATCTCAGTATTTAAATATACATCGTAATATGGTAATAATACATAGTTAAACTCTCTACAAACTTCTCTGAATATCTCAAGGGAATCGCCACCTACTATAGGGATGAAGTAATCCATCTCCAAAAATTATTTTTTACATCCTATAATACAAATGTATCTCAAATAGAGTCTAGTTGGTTGAGCTAGGTGATATATAAATTCTGAATAAATATACTGGATAAGCATCAAATGGATCTATATCATTTAAATTTAGGGAAACATATGAATGCTTTGAATTGAGAAGTATTATATTATTAAATATGGAGGCTGGGAACATATAGGGGATATGGAATTGATGAAGGGGTGGTTGGATGAAAGAGTAATTAACATTATACCTGACATTCAATCTATTACAATACTCTATACAAAATAATAACATTTCGGTGTTTCAATTATATCATATAATAAGTCCAAAACCTTGGATTAGAGTTTTAAGCACGATTGATTACCTTAATGGTAATATAAAACATATAATTATCCTTATCCTATCAATTAATTGGACTATGGAGCTTAATAGGAACTATTTCATGATTAACATGTCTTTAATTATCTTTTTATCTATATTGTTGATAGCGGTATCCCTCCTATATGTTAATAATCAATATAATTCTGAAGATAGGTTTGAGGCTGGGAGAATAGGCAATATCTCCTCTCAAATATATGTTTCCAAGACTTTAAATGTATTAAGTGCCACTAGAATCTCTAGAGAGGTTTTTTCTATAGCCTTTAATCCTGATGATTGGGTTGAGTTGGCTACTAACTATTCTCAGAGGAATTCCCTAGTAGCTGTTCTATCGATATATAGGTTTAAACTTGATAGGCTTGATATTGATAGAGTTTTAGAGGATATGGTTGAGTATTGTGAGGCGCAATATAATTTATCCTTAGAGTTGAATTCAAGTGGGAATGTGCCATTAGACCTATTGGAATGGATTAGATGTGGAGTTGATATAGATACCCTAACCGAATATATTCATGAAGGAAAGATAATTTTCTTGGCTATCGAGACGTTTGTCTACAATAGTGGAGATGATTATGTATATGTATATGGTCCTGGGCCGATTTGTGGATATACATATAATTTAAACCATCTCTTTGTGGACTCGGCTAACTTTATACGAGAGATACCTTGGCCACCAGGTGAATTACATTATAAAATAGTCAATGGATCTAAAATAGTAGCCCTTCAAGGGATTTGTTTCCTGGCATCAAAGGTACATGATATTCCACCTAAGGGTTTCGAATATCGTATATATGGCTTTATAATGGTGGAGCCCTTCGAGATTGAATTTAAATATGTAGTGGATTATGGCTATGGCCAACATGCAACACAGGAATTTAGATTTAATGTATCTACAAGAGTTAAATATCCTTAAATCCTAAAGCATGACTTATAATAGGGTGTGTATCCATTAAAAGATGGTATCATAAAGATAATCGATACGAGTATCTATATTAATGTTAGATTAATAAAAACTTTAACAAAAATAACTTAATCCTACATATTCCATTATTGGTTAATGGATTTAAACTACATATCATTAGTTAAAGTTTTCTTTAGAGATCTTGAATAATTAATTTAAAGTGAAGTTGGTTATGCTTATCTACAACATAGGATTAGCAATTACTGTTCACTATAGAAACGTATTTACATCTCATTTACATCTATGTAAAATTAGGTTTACAGAGGGAGATCAAACTTCTACATTTCTCCACATATATAGTGTAAAATAAAGTGTATCAAATGTAACCTATTTTATCCATGTTCACTACTATATAATGTTCAATTATTTTGAACAAAGAATTAAAATTTGTTCTAAACCATAGACTTATCCCTTCCATTAATAATGTATTAATTTTGGGTTTGATTATGAATATTTATGTCAAGGGATTATGGAGCGCCCTCTTACTATCCATTATGGTTGCTAGTTTCTTAGGGGTATATAATTTCATATGGAAGGGGGATTTTGATGATTCCCTACCTTTTTCAAGGTTTAGAGATGTGATGGAGATACAGAGATATATTGAGATGCATAGACTAGATACCTATATAAAATATTATATCGGAGGAGAAGTATTTTATGAGACCACTAATATAAGGTCAAGTCCATCATTACAATCCAATATAGATTACTCTAGAACTAATGTGCAGGTAGAGGGAATAGATGAGCCTGATTATGTAAAAAGCGATGGAAGATATATATATGTCTCAGTAGGAGACAAATTATATATTGTTAGGGCTTTTCCAATAGATGATATGGAGATCCTATCCGTAATTAAACTAGATAATTATACAATTAATGGCGTCTATATATATGGAGACAAATTAGTGGTAATAGCCTCAAGAAATTTAATTTACCGTGTTGACTACTTCTTCATAAGGCTGTCCTTCATCCCAATTAATTATTATCAATTTACATCAATCCTAGTATTTAATGTTGAGGACCGTAATGATCCATATCTAACTGAAAACATCACTATGGGTGGATATATATTTGAGAGTAGGCTCTATAATGGAATATTGTATGTAGTCTCTAGACAGTCTCCATATAATGTAGTTAATGAAAATAGTGAAGCATCTCTAAAGTATACCCTACCAATATTTTATATAAATAATTCACTTAGATCTATCTCTCCTGATAAGATATTCTATATAGAGGATGCTAAAGACCTGGACTTTAATTATGTTAACGTCTTGGCTCTTGATATCGAGAATCTCGAGTATAATATTATATCTATTTTAATGGGGTATACTAGTACTCTCTATATGTCCTATGAAAATATCTATTTGACACAACCATATTACGACATTATAAGTCTTGAGGAGGGGTATTCACCTGGTTTCTCCACTATATACACGAAAATATTTAGAATTATGGTGGATGGCCTAAATATATTGCCCATATCTTTTGGGAAGGTGGATGGATCTATATATTCCCAACTGCAGCTAGATGAGTATAAAGGTTTTTTAAGGGTATCTACATATA
Organism: uncultured Nitrososphaeria archaeon; assembly: GCA_964529905.1. GTDB lineage: Archaea > Thermoproteota > Nitrososphaeria > Geothermarchaeales > JDFR-13 > SZUA-1514. The sequence goes on along the minus strand of CAZGXJ010000006.1, from coordinate 30,657 downwards.
CAATGGGATATATCGGGGATAGGTGGCTAAGTTATACCAACATATATGTTTTAAATATGGATCTAGAAGTCGTTTCAAAGGTTACTGGTCTGGCTGAGTCTGAAATGCTTTATTCAACCCGTTTTATGGGTGAATATGCATATTTAGTAACATATAGAATTATAGATCCATTATTTGTGGTGGATCTTAGCGACCCTCTAAATCCCCATGTAGTTGGTGAGCTTAAGATACCAGGTTTCAGCACTATGTTACAACCTATAAATGAGAGTTATTTAATAGGGTTGGGATATGAGGATAATAGGAATAGTTTAAAAATAAGTCTATTCGACGTATCAAACCCGGAGAATCCCATTGAAATAGATAAAGTAATATTAAATGGCTCTATTTATAGTGAGGCATTATATAACCATAGAGCTATAACCATAGTTAAAGATCTAAACCTCGTAGCATTTCCAATATTAAGTGATAAACTCTACATAATACAAGACAACACATCCAATGGAACTAAAACTATAGAGTATATGAACATTCCACAAATTGTACTGATTCATATATCAAATGCATCTTTACATCTTGAGGGTATCCTAGATTCCATAGACAGTGGAGGCGACTTAAGACCATATTTCTGGTTCACAAGAGCAGTATATATTGAAGGATATATCTATGTAATCACTGGCAACGGATTAACGGTATATAGCTATCCAAAACTAGAAAAAATATCCGCAATAAATTTTATTTCTGAGGAAAATCCACAGAGAGTTTTCATACCAATGTAAAGATATAAATTAATAGCTATAAAATAAAGAACACCTAGACATAAAAACTGGAGAAACGACTAACCCACAAAAATTTTTAATAATCCACATATCAAAATAATTAATATGGATGGAGAGAGACTCTTGGGCCCGTAGCTCAGCCTGGCGGAGCACCGGGCTCATAACCAGAAAACCCGGGAGGAGACACCCGGGGGTCGTGGGTTCAAATCCCACCGGGCCCACCATCTTTTAATATTTTCCTTTATTTGTTTTGAAAAAAATTGAGATTGTTTGTTTTTTTAAATATTTTGTCTAAAATGATTGAAATTTTGCTTTTGGATAGAAACTTTTATACTTTTTTACTGGGTATATTTACTGAGTTATTTCGTATATTTTGAATGTTTGGAATTTTTATTTTCACCTGTATTAAAGGTGTTTGTGATGATTGATGTTATGGTTTTTACGAGGAATATTGGTAAGGTGAGGGGTGTTAAAAGGGCTTTTGAAGAGTTTTTTGGAGGTGTTTCGGTTAGAAAAGTCTATTGTGAAGATATGCCTCTTCCTAGTCAACCAACAAACTTGTTGGAGACGTTTTCTGGGGCTTATAGACGGGCAAGGTATTGTTATAATATGTTTAAGCCGGATTTCTCGGTTGGGATTGAGGGTGGAATACATAACGTTGATATATATAACGCATATATAGGTTTCCATGTTGCCTGTATAATCACAAAGGATGGTTTGACGGGATTTGGATTGTCATCGGGATATCAAGTGCCTAATAGATATATAGATAAAATACTTGAAAGTGAGATGGCTAATGTATTGGCTGATTTAACAGGTGATTTGAAGAGCAGGGAGGAGCTTGGTTTTATAGGTTATTTATCCAAGTCAAGGGTCAACAGGGTCGACCTAGTTTATGAGGCTGTTAGAAATGCCTTGATATACCTAAATTGGAGAGACTAATATGGTTATATATGTATTTGCAAAGTAGAAGGTAAGTATAAATAATATGTTGAATAATAAGAAGAGAATATCCCTCTTACCTATTTTTAAATCGTTGTATGGGACATGCTTAACATCGGTTCTAAATCCCCTAACTTCAAGGGTTTCAGCGACATCTATACTCTTCTTTATACTTAGAACAATTAGTGGGACTATAATAGGTACATAGTTTTTAATCCTAGTTATTATGCCTCCCCTATCTAATCTATATCCTCTAGATAGCTGGGCATCTACTATGTCATTTAACTGTTTTGCTAGTAGTATGATAAATCGTAAGGCTAACGAAAAAGAGAGGGTTATTGTGATTGGGAAACCCAATTTCTCGAGTGTTAGGGAGAAGTCATCTGGACTGGTGGTTAGGAAAAATATATTTAGCGATAATACTAGGTTAATCAATTTAAATACGGGGATAATGCTTTTAACGAAGTCGTATAATACGATGTAGTTAGCAATAAATATAATTATTAGTAGTGGGCTTAATATTACAATATTTTTTATTATCTTTTTGGTTAAACCACCTAGAATTGACAAATATATAAATAATATTATGGTATAGAGTATCGATGAAGTTAGATTTGGCAGTGATATTCCATATATCATTAGAGATATGGATATTAATAGTTTTACTCTTGGATCTATCTTATAGAGGATCTTATCCCTCGGTTTGAATTCAAATACTTCATATCCAAGTCGATACATTATCTACAATCCACCCTTTTAAGTAATTCCTCCAATATTTTTCCATAGTATAGGGGGGTTACCTCTATATCTAACATTTCGAGTAATTTAATTATTTTAGGTGGTTGTAACCCATATTTATGAAATGGGATTTTATAGTTACTATCCATCCTAATTGGCCCATCATATTTTATCTCTCCATCATTTAGTATAATAAGTCTGGTTTTAAATTCTAATATGAAGTTGATGTCATGGGATACGATTATTACAGTTTTTCCATCTCTCAAGATTTCATGTATCATATCTATAAGAGTTTTCCTTGATGTTCCATCCAACCCTATGGTTGGCTCATCTAATATAACATATTCTGGACTCCAGGATAATGCAATTGCTATAGACAGCCTTCTCTGCTCTCCTCCACTTAGTGAGAACGGAGACCTCTCTAAATAATCCTCTAGACCAAATCTAGAGAGGATTTCTATAGCTATATCCATAGCCTCCTTTTCTGTATATCCAAAGTTACTTAGTGTTGATATCATCTCCTCCTTTACAGTTGGGTTAAAAAACATTCTCTCAGGATACTGGAATACAATAGAGACTTTCTCAGCTAATTTTGAAATTGGGATATCCCTAGTTGATTCTCCATCTACATATACCTCTCCTTTGACTGGTTTAAGTAGGCCATTTATATGTTTTATTAAGGTGGTTTTACCAGATCCATTTTCACCTACTATAGCAGTCAATTCACCTTTATCAATTACTAAATTAATGTTTTTAAGAACATATGGGTCATCATCAGTGTATCTAAACCATACATTCCTAAATTCGATCACTATTTATCAACCCCTCCAAAGTCTCTGCACATTTTTCTACGTCAATATCTGGATACATCCAGTTAAACCCACATTTATCCCTTAGGTCGAATATGATTCTATGATACAGGGGGATGTTTAATCCATAGCTATCTTCAGTTAGTTTCTTAAGTAATGATGGTGGATCACCGTCGAAAATCAATCTTCCACTATTTAACACTATGACTCTTTTAACGATATCAAGCCAATATTCAAGCTTATGATCGATTATTATAAGTGTATACCCTTCTCTATTAAGCTCTTTCGTCATGTCTTTTAGATTCATTACGGATCTGGGAGAAAGATATGCGGATGGCTCGTCTAAAATGATTATATCAGGCTTTTTAACGAGTATCGCTGCCAAAGCTACTTTCTGAAGCTCCCCTCCAGATAGGGTATCTACATGGCGTTCTCTTAAGTGGGTAATACCCAATCTATTCAATATTTCATCTACCCTTCTATGCATTTCTTCTGGACCGATATTCGAGAATTCTAGTGAAAAGGCTATGTCTCTTTCAACAGTGCTCATTAATATCTGGTTTTCAGGGTTCTGTCTAACCAAACCAACTACTTCAGATAGCCTATATAATGGAGTTTTAGAGACAACCATATCTTTAACAGTAACTTCACCTTCATAAATCCCCCTATAGAAATGGGGAATTAGTCCAGTGATCGCCCTAGCTAATGTAGTTTTCCCAGCCCCACTCTTACCGGCTATTAAAACTATTTCAGATTCATAGATATCTAGGGAGATATTTGAGAGGCTATAACCATGACTTCCCTCATATCTAAATGAGAAATTAGTGAATTTAATTATCTCTTTTCCCATATTATATCTCCTCTAAGGTCAACCCCTCCTCAGTAGATATCTTACTTAGAGCATCTATAATTACTTCATTTAACATTGTTTTAGATAATTTATTGGTGATCTCTATGTTGTATATCGTTTGATGGCCCCCATGACTTATCTCCATATCTCCAAACCTGCTAAGTATAAGTTCAATGAATCTCTTCATGATCTTTTGTGCATTTTTCTTATTAGATGCCCTTATATGTATCTTCACTTTCTTTTTATAGGAATATACGATTGACAGATCGACACCGATCCTTATATGTTGGCTTGACACTATGTTATGATATCCACTTATATGTGTAATTGATATATATGTATCTCCAAGTTTGAACCACGAAGCTCTCTTAAAGCTTTTAATTATACCTATCTTCTGTGATGTCTCTATTACTTCTTGCCTGGGGATATATTTTAAGAGATCCCCAATTTTTATGTTTAAATAGTTGAGAAGGTTTGAAAACCAGTAGAGAGCTACATCCGTCGCTATAGTTAACCATTTTGTCTCTATGTATAGGGATAAAAGTAGAAAAATAGTTTCTTTGTCATCTATTAATAAATTCTCTATCGGCATATACCCAGCTATTATATCCAATAGGATTTCTAACGTGGAGGATGCTTTATCATCTATGTATTTATAGGGGAGGCTCTCTACGAATTTATGCATTGTCTTATGGTGATCTATCCATATAACCCGGTTTCTTTGAGCTCTATAAATTATCTTCCCTATATCATCCAACATTTCAGGGTTGGCTGTATCTACAACGATATAGAATTTTTCACCATTTGGCATTAGGTTTGTTAAATATGATATTCTAAACCTAAGTCTTCTAAGTATTTCTATAGTCTTACTTGAGGGTCCCTTAGGTACAACTAGATATGTTTTTCTATATCCATTTACCTTAAGAAACTTTGTTAGAAGGTATGCTGAAGACAGTGCATCGGGATCTCCATTTACATGTGTTACTATATAGATCTCTTCAACCCCCTCCTTATCTAAGATTTCTAATAGGTTATTCATCCCTATTATGGTAATCTTTTCTAAGGATAGGTGATATAATTTCCCATCATCCTCTAAGTTCTCGTTGGATCTCTTCTTCTATCTTCTTCATATCATCCATAAGCTTCTTCTCTTGATTTGATAGTATATCAACCCTAGTTTGTAGAAGCTTCAATGTCTCCTCAAGTTCGTTCATAACCTCATCTTTATTAAATTTTATGAAGACGCCACCCACAATCCTATATACATGGTCTCCTTCACTCTTTTTTAGAGCTTCTAAGGCATTTTTAGTTTCTATAAGGGTTATCTCTAATTGTTGCCTCTGTGTGTTAATACTCTGGAAGGTCCTCTGTAAATCATTCAATTGTTTCAACAATTGTTGAACTTTTGGGGGTATCTCCCTTCTCATTTATATCACTACAAAACAAACATTATCCATGATTATATATCTTAATAAAGGTCTAGATATTTATCCTGCAGAGAATCATATACTTACTAATAAATCATTAATTAAAGAAATCTGTCGTAAAATACCATTTATTATCCCCCTTGCCCTACTTAATGAGAAGCATCCCTCCACCATGATCAATATCTTACCGTCTTCTTGGACTATCTTCCAATCCTCCGTTTTTACGTCAGGTAGAAGTATTTTATAATATATAAATTGTATATTGTCATCATTGGTCTTTATTTCCAGTGTTATTCTCCATAAATTATCCATTTCTTCACTTTAAATTTAGGGTAGATATATCCGCCTCCAAGTTTCCTAAAACTCATCGTATAATAGTCACCTCTCTTTACTATTTCCAGGACGGCTTTTACACCGTTTCTTCTAGGATCTATAAGTGGTAGCTCTAGATATTCATTCAAATATTCACCTATATCACGGCTTTCATTATCATATTCTATTGATAATTCAGATACCGATACACTTCTTTTTAGATCGACCTGTAGGGTTGATCCATATATTCGAGTAGCTAATACAGGCCGTAAAATTCCCTTATACATATCATAGAATATGATATTTCCAGGGTTTCCTTTCCAGCTTTCCACAATAATTAACTTGGAAAATCCCTTCATAATCATTAAGTTTAATAAATCAGCCATACTTAGCTTCCCTCTATTTATCTTCTTTGCAGTTGGGATTACCCAGGATAATTCCTTAGCACATCTTATAACCCGTCTTGACGCCCGTCTTGATGTGGTTATAAGTAGTGCAATATCTTATCCCCCCTACTTTATCTTCCTAGCGATAAAAGGTTCATATGCACCTCCTGCAACTGTATATCCACATTTCCTACATCTCCATATACCAACGGAAACCCACTCAAGTCTTTTATGTAAGCATCGAGGGCATTCATATAGGGATGTCTTTTTCAACATAATTAAATTCCATCTCTTCCTAAGTGTTGATCCGTATCTAGCGCCGAATCTCGCTGCAATATTCGGTAGTTTCTTTTTAGCCATCTATATACACCTATTCAAAAAATTAAGAAGTTTAGACAATTTAAATCGATATGCCATAATTCTTAAGTAGGTCTCGGATCTCCATACTTTTATCATATGCAATCTCTAATGTTTTGAATACCTCATCAAAGGTAAGTCCGCCTTTTAACAATTGTATACTACATATTTCCCCTGTACTTAGATGTGTAAATGTGATCAACGTGTCTGAGACTTCCTCCTCCGATGCTGTAGGATCGACAAATATTTTGTTGTCAAAAATGCCTATAGTGGTGGCTATAGGAATTTCTTTAATAACGAATTTCTCCCTTGGAACCTCCTTTATATTAATGTTATTCACCTCTTCTAGATTCTCCTTTAAATATTTAATACTTGGAACTTCAGCCGTGGCTAAAGCAGAAACTGCCGCTAGATTAGCGGCATCTATAATATTTCCATCATCATTAATTATGTTAAAATCTACAAAGATCTTCAAGACGCTTTCTCCAGATATAATAACATATCTTTCAAAGTCTATCATCCCACTCTCTCTTAACCCTCTGTCAACCACTCTACTTATTTCAATCTCATTTTCATCTGGAGGACCCGCTTCAGCCTCGAATGATGCTGTGGGGAGAATCTCCCCCTCGACAAGTAAGATAGCCTTATCTGGAGAGTCGGGAAATGGGGTGCCGATTTCGAAATTAACACCAGCTACAACTACGGTGTCTCCAAGTTTTACGGTAGCAGACCCAAAAGCCTTTTCAATAGAGCCTGTTTCAATCTCTATGTCCCTATAATCTAAGAAGCCTCTGTTATACTCTCTCCTATTGTTTCTTAGTAGATTCTTAGTCTGTTCAATCTTAACAATCTCAGATAAAGTTTTATTCTTATATTTCTCACTCATTTTTCATCACCTTCAAATTCCCTCATCTTTTCTATTAGCTCTTTTAATGCTCTTTTCTGTTCTTCATATAATTCCATAGCTCCTTTTAATGCGGTCTCGAATGCCTCTTTAAACTCTTCGTGGGTAAGTTTTCCATCCATCTGTAACAGAACGACCTTCTTTAGGTTTGGCATTATAGCTATAGGTAGATCCGCTTCTCCATGTTTGTCTTCCTCCTCCCCTACATCTAAAACTATTTTGCCATTTACCTTACCTGCAGAACAACCAACAACCATGTCCCTCATTGGTATACCAGCTTCTGCCAATGCTACCGATGCAGCTGTTATACTTGCAACTCTGGTGCTTCCTTCAGCCTGTAGTACCTCTATATATACATCTATACTCATTTCAGGGAATCTATCTAATATTACAGCCTGTTCCAAAGCAGATCTAATTACTTTGGATAATTCTATCTCTCTCCTAGAGGGCTTAGGGGACTTTCTCTCTGTGGTGCTGTAGGGAGCCATGTGATATCTACAGAAAAGCAGTGCTCTATCTTGTAGAGCTTCAAACTTAGGAAAATGTTCTTTTGGTCCATATACGCCGACTACAATCCAATTTTTTCCAAGCCTGATTTCAGCAGAGCCATCAGCGTTTTTAAGAACTCCAGCCCTAATTCGATATTTTCTTAATTGATCAGGTCTTCTACCATCTACTCTAATGAACTCTTCTTTAGCCATTTTAATCACCCTCCTTTATTAACCTCTCCTCCTTGATTTTCTTCAGATATACTAACACCCAGAAGCTCGGCTATTCTACCTGTAAGACCAGATGCATAAGTATATTGAATAATGATGTTTAAAATCCTTTTTAGTATTAAAAAGTTCTCATATTCTCCTTTATACATAATTACTCCATTTTGGGCGATAATTAAGTCTCCATCTATCTTCTTTTTAATGATTTTCACCATGCTCCCTTTCTTTCCAATTATCCTAGGTAGTTTTGTTGTATGGACTTTAATCATATAATAACCAGTAAGTCTACCTAAATGTCTAGGATTTACCCCTTCCTTTATAGGTTTTAGTGTCAATATAATATTTGAGAATCTATTCATATCTAGAATTAATGCTCCAAGTGCATCTCCAAGTTTAAGATATTTACCCAATTCGACTTTCTTAGGGTCAAATTTACCCTCTTTAACTACTTCATTTGCTGGTAGAAAAGCTTTTGTATAAGATCCTATCTCTAATATCCATCCATTAGGGGCATAACTAACTACGAAGCCGATAACGTAATCACCTATCTTTGGTATGTAAACATTTTTATATGGTATTAGGTCAACTTTTTTGTTTTGTATATGGGCTACCCCCAAATGTGTAAATACATAGTTCCCCTTTCCTATTCTAAATATAAATCCTTCCTCCTTCCCTCTTTGGCTGTAAACTTTAATCGTTTCACCTGGGACAACTATTTTCTCAGTCTTACTCATTTTCAAGGACCCTCTTATATTGTCTTCTCTTCAACAATTTCAAGGAATGCTGCTCCACCAGTCAGTCTTGAAAGTCTCTCCATGAAATCCACTTTTAAACCGGATGGGATGGAAACAGTTGCTGATAGTGATCCATCATTCAACCATTCTTCCTTTAAAATGTCACTACTATTCCTTAGATATCCATAGGCTTTTCCCACATATATAGATGGGATTCTTACGGATATTATGGTCATCTGCTTTTTAATGGGTAGTACTTTAGATAATTCGCTTATTACATCCGAGATCTGTTCTTCAGCTGGTTTAAACGGATCGATTTTGACACCCGCCTCTTTCATTGCCATCTCTATTCTTAGAGGTGGTATAGGAGCAGATGTCCGTGCATCCACACAGAATCTAGAGATATAGTCAATAATCTGCTTCCTCTTCTCCTCAATTAATCTCCTCCTCTGCTCAGTCTTCAGAAGTAAATCACCCTCCCTAACAATTTTTTCAGCAATTTTCTCTACTTCCGTAGTACCGAAGACATTTATTAAGTCGCTTTTCGCAGCTCTTAATCCTTTATTAGCATCTGTATAGACCTCATCAAATACTAGAACATTTGTAAAATCTTTTTTACGGCCCAGCTTATATTCCAACGCCTTATCTGGATCCACCAAAACCTCAAATTTTTTGCCACCTTTCTTATATCTAGCGATTGTATAATCAGGCATACCTACAAATACCTCCTATTCATAATTACCTCTTTCCTAGATACACCATATACAGTAATTTACATTACCTTAAATTATACTTTTCTATGGCCTTCCTAATGTATTCTGGGGACTTCTCTATAGACTCAAATCTAGCTTTAGCAGTATCCGTAGGTATCTCGATAAAGCGTATAAATAGATTCTCTTTCTTCTTAGTTGCATATATAGTTGCAGCGGTTAGAAGAATTTTCAGATCTTCTATTTCCATGTTTTCATTATAATGTCTCTCAATAAATTCGAGGGCTGCCTCGGTATTAGATCCTATAGCGGCTACTGAATATTTTATGCAAGATCCACTTGGATCTGTCACAAATATGGCTGATGAACCATCGGGATTAACCCCACCAAATATAATTGAAACTCCGAAGGGCCTTATTCCTCCCTGCTGGGTATATCCCTGCTTTATATTTCCAATTCTTCTAGCTACAACCTCTACATAAGGAGGTTCATCGTATAATATCCTCTGATATTGGCAGAACTCCCTTGCATAATCTATCAAGACCCTTCCATCAGGCACATAACCTGATATTGCTCCAGCTATATTCTCATCTATGATAAATAACTTTCTACTGTAGTTTTTATCCTGAAATTTTGCATAGGTCTCTTCAGCGGATAGGACTACGCCATATCTCGATAATATGCCCATAGATAACGTTCCTCTCTTAACTGTTTCAAGCGCATATTCTACCTGGAAGATTCTGCCATCCGGGGAGAATACAGTAATCGCTCTATCATATGCAGCTTGTGTAGGTAACATTATCTTCCAACCTCTATTCCTATATATAAAGTTTTGTGAATTAAATAAAGATTAATATTCTATCTCTAACTCTCCTAAGGGTAGGCTCAATCCCTAGAAATTCGATTCTAATTTCATGTTTTAAAATAAGGTATGCTAAGGAATAAATAGTTTCAGGTAAATATTTGGTTAGGCATCTAATAATATGGATATCCTCACTTAAATCTCCATCCTTTATAAATTTTATAGGTTGATTTAGAAAGGATATGGAACCAAATAATTTAATATATGTGTCTAGTAACAATTTTTTGATATTGTAATTCCTATCCGTCCTTATTACTATGTATACATAACTCCTCTTATATAGCATTTAAAGCTCCCCACCACCTTATTAATGGGCCATATCCAAAGACCTTTTTAGAAGTTATTATATTAACGATATAGGGCATAAATTTTACAGGAATATATGGAATATACTGGGAAAAAAGTAGTTTCCCCTTTTTCTCTAATATTTCAAGCTTTGGATATATATTCCTCGAATATAGCTCATCTGACATAAGTTTCTTCAATGATACTTCAAAGAATACTGGATGAGATAATAATTTATTTAAAATTCTCCAATCAACTCTCTGAAGTTTTAAAACTTTTATGTTGAGTGAATATAACTCATTTGGATTTAATACACTGAGATAGGTATCATCTATTGACAATGCATATTTAAGATCTAGTTTATCTAATTTTCCCTTTATCCTCCTAATATTTTTCTTCGCCTCTCTCTTATTCAAAGTACTATTTTTATGAGAGAAATGGAATTTTATAAATATCTTATCTTTAAATAGACTATATACATCTCTATTGACTAGGTCATATATAGGTTTTACATCTCGGAAATCTAGTATTAGCCCGTCATATCCAAATAGATATAATTCTTCGAAAAATTCCTTATCCAGTTTTTCTACATCCAATTCCATATCAAGAGCTAATAAACATCTATCCTTTTTCCTGAGTTTTTGGAGGGTCTCCATCTCTCCTCTTTTCATCAAGAGTAAGATAGTATAACATCCTTATCTATATTATAAAAGACGATCTTGATTGGGTCTCTATTTACAAGTCTCACTTTACCGATACATATAGAATTTTTCTCAAGTCTTAAGTAAAATTTTCTCCTGTCAATATACTCGTCGAGATTTATAAAAAGATATTCCCTATCTACTTCATCCAATTTTTTTAAAATGTTTTCTAGAAGTTTTCTGGCCTCTATGCCTCTTATCCTTAACTTATATAATGTTAATGGATTTTTATAGTGTCCTGTGAGATCATATCTAAATAGTTTATATTCCTTTATACCGAATAGACGTAGAAAGGATTTTAAAATTCTATCTCCATCCTCCGTCGCATGAATTAGGATGTCGACCTGAGCATACATTTATTTTCACGGATAATATTATCACTTGGAACGTTAAAAATATATTTGGATGTAGAGATGGTGTATGTATTGGGTATCGAGTCTACAGCGCATACATTTGGAGTGGGAATTATAGATGAGAGACTAAATATTATGTCAGATATTAGATATCAATATAAACCTCCAGAAGGAATGGGTATCGAGCCATTTATGGCGGCTGAGCATCATAGCGGTATAGCTTCTAGGGCTGTTTCTGAGGCATTAGATGAAGCTTCTATAAAAATTGGTGATATTGATGCTATCGGGTATAGTATGGGACCCGGATTAGGTCCATGTCTAAGGATCGGTGCAACAGTTGCACGGGTCCTATCATATAGATATGGCATTCCACTATATCCCGTTCATCATGGTATAGGGCACATCGAATTGGTTAAATCGATGTATAGGTTGAAGAACCCATTGATTTTATTGATTTCTGGAGGACATACCGTTATTACAGCATATAAAGATGGTAGGTGGAGAAGCTACGGAGAGACTTTAGACATTACTATAGGTAATTTACTCGATGTTTTTGCTAGGGAAGCCGGCCTGGGATTCCCAGGAGGACCAAAAATAGAGCTGTTAGCAAGAGAGGGGAGAAACTATATTGAGCTTCCATATACTATCAAGGGAAGTAACTTTCAGTTCTCAGGGTTATTAACCAAAGCAGTTCAGCTTCTTAAAGAGGGTAAAGATTTAAATGATTTAGCCTATTCACTTCAGGAAACGGCTTTTTCTATAGTTGTCGAGGCCGTTGAAAGAGCTATTGCTAGTATGAAGAGTGATATAGATTCGATAGCCGTTACTGGAGGGGTCGCCTCTAATGATGAATTATATAAGAAACTATCCTTAATGGCTAATAACCATGGATTAAATGTATATAGGTTAAGTAAAAGATTGAATGGAGATAATGGTGTCCAAATAGCTGTGGTTGCTTTAAAGATGTATTTAAATTCTTTACCACCAATCGACGTTGAAAAAGCTATTATCCGTCAGAGATGGCGTTTCGATGAGGTTGATATTAAATGGACTTAACCACATACCTAATAGTTAAGGGGAGATTGATATCACGCAATGCCGAGAGTGATATCTATCTATCTCAATATATGAATATCCCTGTTATCGTTAAGAAGAGGGTTAGAAAGGAGTATAGAGACCCCATATTAGATGAGAGAATAAGATTACTGAGAACTTATAGGGAGGCTAGAATAATTGAACATGCGAGGAGACATGGGGTTAAGACGCCCAAACTGGTTTATACCTCATTGAAGAATTTCTCTCTTGTATTGGAATATATCCCAGGGGATAGATTAATGGATGTCTTGAATATGAACAATAGAGAAATTAACTCTGGATTGATGTGGGATGCTGGAGTATTGATAGGTAGACTTCATAGAGCAGGTGTTGTCCACGGTGATCCACATCCATCAAATTTTATTTTGAGAAATAATAAGTTAATTCTCATTGACTTCGGTTTATCATTCTGGTCTAAATCCATAAAGGAACAGGTATATGATATAGATGTTATGTATAGGTCTCTAAACTCTATAATTCCCCGTGAACTAGATACTCTATTTAATTCCTTTAAAGAAGGATATATTAGTGAATATAGCCGTGGTAAATTGGTGATTTTAGAGCATGAGAAGGTTTTGAAGATGGGTAGGTATCATGAGAGAAGTAGGTGAAATCTTTTTTGTATCTACAAATGAGCATAAATATCTGGAGGCCAAAGAAGTCTTCGATAGATATGGATTAAACCTTAAATGGTATTTACTTGAGGTGGATGAGATTCAGAGCCCGTCTCTTCAAGACATTATAATATGGAAAGGATATGAAATATCAAAGGTTGTGAATTCACCATTTATTGTCGAGGATACGGGCCTCTTTATAGAGTGTTTAAATGGTTTTCCTGGACCATATAGTAGCTATATATTTAAGAAGATAGGAAATGAAGGAATCTTAAAATTGATGGATAAGGAGGTCAATAGAAGGGCGGAGTTTATATCCTATGGTCTACTGTACTTTGGTAGGAATGTCTTTAAACTTTTTAGAGTATCTGTAAAGGGTGAAATTTCACATAGAATCAGAGGTGAACATGGCTTTGGATATGACCCTATATTTGTGCCTAAAGGGTCTCTAAAAACATATGCTGAAATGTCTCTAGAGGAGAAGAATAAGTTTTCTCATAGGGGGAAGCTTTTTAAAGAGATAGCTGAATATATTGTAAATCGGGGTTTAATAACGGGAATATAAATTAAATTAAGTTATAAGGTAGTTAAGGTGTTAGCGATGGCGAGGATGCATATTAGGAGGAGGGGAAAGTCCCATTCAAAGAGGCCTGCAGTAATGGCTAAACCGGAATGGGTTACTATGTCTAGGGAAGAGATTAAAGAACTAGTTCTGAAACTTGCTAGAGAAGGTAGGCGGCCATCTGAGATCGGGATGATTCTACGGGATCAATATGGTATCCCCACTTTTAAACAGGTTATGGGTGTTAAACTTACTAAGTTCTTGGAAGAAAATGGTATTATATATGACCTTCCAGAGGATTTAGCGAGTCTAATAGATAAGGCTCGAAGGTTAAAAGAACATTTAAAGAAACATAAGAAGGACTATAGAAATAAGCATTCGTTGGAGCTTATAGAGGCAAAGATACATCACTTATCAAAATATTATAAAAGGATAGGTAAGTTACCTCCTGATTGGAAATATAAAACGTATGTAGCTACCGTTGGATAGTTATATTAAATTAATTATGTTTTATAATTGGTCAGCCTAATATGAGGATTTAGATATGGATAATACAAAAAATATTCTAGATTCTATTAAGGAAGCATCTGAAATAATTAAGGAGTCAAAGGGGTTTGTAGCTATTCTGACACATTATGATGCAGATGGATTGTCATCTGGCGGGGCTTTATTAAGACTGTTGTATATGCTTGGCAAAGAAGGGATTGTTAGGAGCGTATCGGACTTAAATGAATATGATATTAAAAATTTTTTCAGGATGGATGCGGCGATTCATATAATATCTGATATGGGATCTGGAGATTTGAGACTGATTAAAAAGTTTTTAAGGGATTTTCAAGTTGACCAATTAATGATAATTGATCATCATAAGGTATTAGAAGATGATGTTGACCATGATAAGATTAAGCTTGTGAATCCAGAGCTTTATGGATTGGATGGTGGAGCTATGGATTGTTCCGCGGTTCTCGCCTCTTATTTAGGTTATCTATCAACAGGAGACACCTATTTTTATATTCCAGGTCTGATAGGAGCTTCGGGGGATATGCAACTTCTAGAGCCTAAAGATTTGACTAAAGTGCTATTAGAAGAGGCATATTCCAGGGGATTAGTAAGTAAAGTAAAAGACTTTATATTTTTCTCCAATAGATTCCTCCCTATACACAAAGCAATCACATGGACTTTCTATCCATATATACCAAATTTCTCGGGGAGGGATGATATAGGTTTAAGTCTTGTAAGAGAGGCTGGTATAAAACTAAGAAGGTCCGATGGATCCTTTAGAACTGTAAATGATCTGAGTGATATGGAGAGGAACCAATTACTTGAAAAAATCCTTTGTCTTGTTTTGTCATCATTCTATGTTTT
>CAZGXJ010000006.1:0-15149 GCA_964529905.1 uncultured Nitrososphaeria archaeon | reverse complement strand
GAACCAATTAATTGAAAAAATAGTTGAGTATTTAGCTAATATAGGCATTGTAGACTTGGGCCCTAAAGATCTGATGCGGGAATATTTTGTATTGACTCTTGAGAGCGATCCCCTATTGAAATATCTTGATGATTTCACCAATATTGTTAATGCGACAGGTAGGATGGGATACGAATTTATAGGTATCTCGTTGTCAGCGGGGGTAAGGGGGAACCTAGTTAACCTAGCTCATGATGTTTATATGAAGAGAAGAAAAACGTTGGCTGAATATCTTTCAAAGGCTGATAAAAATATTAAGATCTATGATGATAAAATCTTGGTTATAGATTTGACGGGTGACAATGTAAATCCTAGATTCTCAGGAACAATAGCTACCCTCTATTCCAAATCATTAAAGTATAGGGATAAAATAGTATTCGTGCTTACCCCTGCCGAGGACGGTATCAAGATCTCGGCGAGAGCACCTAAAGAAGATGTAACTAGGGGGTTAAACTTAGCTGAGCTTATGAAGATACTTGCTGGAAAATATGGTGGTAGGGGAGGCGGTCATAACGTTGCGGCTGGTGCTACGATTAAAGGCGACGTTCCTCAAGTCATCCACTTTCTAGTTGAAAATACCATAAGTATGATGAGAAGCATCTAAGATTTTAATTCTATCTATGGTAATCAATTATATCGAAAATGTCTATGACCCCTACCTATAGGCTAGAATTAATGGTTGAAGGATGGAGAGATATAGATACAATTTATCAATCCTTAAAGCCAGATAATATAGGTGTCGATATTCATATGACGATTTCTGGAAATAAATTGGTAATAGAGATTAGATCAAATAGTGTAGAGAGTATAAGAGGAACTGTAAATGATATATTCAGGGTGTTAAGAGCAATAGAAGATCTGATATAACGTCTAACGTCTTATATATATCGTATAGAGATAAGAGTATGTAAGTATGGTGGGAGGTGTATAACTTTAAATGTCTACTAGATATGGTAGGACGAAAAGAGGGAGAAGAAAGTATTATTTCATGGTTAAGGCTCCTGAGTTACTCGGCGGTAAAGACCTATATTATGTAGTGGCATCTAGTCCCGACCATCTCATTGGTAGAAATATAGAAGTCCTTCTGTCCGATCTTACAGGGGACTTTAATGATCAATTCATAAAAGTTAAGTTAAAAATAGTTGAAGTGAAGGATTCCTATGCCTATACTGTATATAATGGACATGAATATTTCAGGGAGTATGAGAGGTCCTTTATAATGAGGGGGACAAGCTACGTCAAGGCTATCAGGGATGTTGAGACCAAAGATGGTTATAGGCTAAGAGTAAGGGCAAGTATATTTACCACTAAGAGGATTAATAATTCGAGGAAGAAGGCTATTCGTAGATATGTTTTTGAAGTATTAGATAAATGGGCCAATAAGTCTGATTTTCAGACCTTTATAAGGGACATTCTCTTCAGGAAGATCGATGAGGAGATTAAAAAGGTTTCTAAGAAGGTGTATCCAATTAGAGAAGGTACTGGAATATATAAGGTTAAAGTAATAAAGAGACCCGGAGAAGAGTGATATCTACTTATATTCAGTTCTAACTCAAAAATTTATGTAGATTACATCTCTATGCTCTAAAACGTAATCGGCTGGGATCCTCTTTCCAGTCAATACATTTAAACCAAATCTCATCTTCCTTCCTATATCACTGTGTAACATATAAGCTAAATCTTTTAAGGTAGTTCCTTTTCTAACTAGATATACATCTGGTAGTATCAAACCCTTTGTATCAGATAGCTTCTTAGGGTCTGCAACTGGATATACAGCTATATATCCCAATTTTTCGAAAACTAATTTATCTAAAACCCGCTGTACGCCAGTTCCTCCCCATTTTTTAAAGATTTTCTCCCTAATTTTCTCTAGGACTTCATATTCCTTAGTTTTAAGCATGTTAGGCTTTAATATTTCGAATTTATCTTCCCCGGGTATATAATATATTATCCCCTTTTTTGATAAAGTTTTTAGGAAGTATTCTGATAACGCTGACATTGGATGAACGTCATATCCCTTAGATCTTAAAATTTCATAGTTTTTTTGAGCCTTAGGACTATCGATCTTATTTCCAGCTATTATATGTGGTTTTCCCTTTCTAAGTATACTCAATGCCATTCTTTTCAATACATCCATTTCTTTCAATTCTTCAACTTTTTTAAGGCCTAATTCATCTATCGTAATGCTCAATATTTCTTTCCTAATATTCAACCCAGAAAGAATTCTATTTAACGCCTCTTCCAAATCGGTTTTAGAATATTTTACCATCTTTATAACATTATCGATGTTCTTATTGATTATATTTGCTATCCACATAATAATCTCCAATTCGATATCTCTAATATCTCTCTCCGGTATATAGTCTGTATCACTCACAATTCTTCCTTCAATATCTGTAGATCCAGATAGATCAATTAAATGGATGTATCCATCTGACTTCATTATCTCTGAGAGGAATTGGTTCCCCAACCCTCTCCCCCTCCATGCATCTGGAACTAAGCCCGCTGTATCAATTATTTTTACTGGTATGAACCTATTTCCATCAATACATAAAGAATTTCTTGGGTTATCCTCCACCCCTAGCTCTTTACATCTGCATTGTATTTTTGCATAGGATATTCCTTCATTTGAATCGATAGTTGTGAAGGGATAGCTCCCTATTTTAGCGTTTCCAAGTGTTAAGGCATTGAAAAGAGTGGATTTTCCGGCATTTGGTTTTCCTACAATACCTATCTTCATTCTATTCCATAGTTTTATAACATAGTATTTAGATTTAAATAGATGTGGAGATTTATGGATAAATAACCGTATCGATGATAGGTGTATATAGATATGTCAATGTATAAATACATTAGTAAAACTTGGAGGAGTATATGGAGAGACGAAGAATATAAACGTTATTTAAATTATTTAAGGGTTAAGTGGAGGCGTGAACCAGCGATCCATAGGGTTGATCGACCAAGTAGGCTTGATAGGGCCAGGGCTTTAGGTTATAGGGCTAAACAGGGCTATGTAGTTGTACGTGTAAGGGTTACGAGGGGTGGGCTTAGAAAGATCCCACCTAAGCTGGGTAGGAGACAGAAGAGGATGGGTATTTCAAAGATTAAGAGACAATTATCTTTGAAGAAGATCGCTGAAAACAGGGTGAAACGTAAATATCCTAATCTGAGAGTTCTAGGATCATATTACCTTGGTGAAGATGGTAAGTATATGTGGTTCGAGGTAATTCTTAGAGATGAGCATCATCCAGCCGTTAAATCTGTGAGGAGCTGATTTAATATCCAATAACCCTCGGTTTTCTTGGGCGAAATATCTCCCTTAGTATAATCGTTGCATATTGACCCCTGAGAATTGTAAAACTTATCTCTATAGTTTCATTATGGATATTTTTTACATGAGGCTCCTCTAAGAAGTGGATATAGACTGGTCTAAGGGATCCGAAGAGATCTATTCCCAACCTTTTTAATTCATATAATCTCCTACGGAGCCCGCCCCATTGTATTCCCCATTTATTAATTATATCCTCTAGATACTTTGGTAACTTCTTCATAGAATAGCCAATTATTGGTATAGAAGGTACTCTAATCCCACCTATTTGAAGGAAATACATTTTATTCCTTTCTCCATCCTTTTGTCTCTCCACAGCTCTTAAGTTATGTGTTGGATATACGTATTGGTTAAGGGTATGATTAAATATGTAGGATTGAAATGCATTTACATATAGTCTAAGAATATCTCTATGGATCTTCCACTTAAATTTGTGGAGTCTATCAACTGACTTTATAATTCTATATCCTACTATATGGTTTCTTCTCTTTACTCCGAATCTCTGATACCCAAAATAATTTAGAATTGGGTATTTCCTTATTTCTTCCAATCGATTAATTATCTCATCGATTTTTCCACTATCTCTGATCCTCACCATTATATCGAATTTATTTGCTATGTGTAACTCATTTGTCTTGATATCCTTGTTAACCCTACCAATATACATATACCCAGGTCTTCTAATTGGTTTTTCTGAGATAACATATTGTTTGGCTATAGAATATTTATCTTTCTTCCCTAAAAGCCTGGCCGAATATTTCCTTAAATTTCTCTCTATATCACTACTATTTATTCCCCAACTCTTAACTATTTTATAAAGGTAGTATCCGGATGTCGATATGTGGTCATCGTTTATTATCTCCTCTACTTTAAATGAGTCTTTAGAAAATTTTATGGCGTGTCCTATACTCTCCCATTCTAAAGGAATAGAGTAATTGCACAGACCAATAAAAATATCTTCATGAGAATGGGATTTCACCCTCATGTCTATAACAACTTAAGTTTCCCAGTTATTTCATCCAACTTATCTTCATAGTCTGGACCCAATCCTATCGCAGTTAATGTTCCAGGCTTAAGTTGCGTCAACCCAGCGTCAAATATCTTAACAGATATAATTCCTCTTCTGACAGCTTCTTCATAAATCTCAATAGCCTCTCTCAATGAGTCCACCTTAACCGCAACCTTCTTCTGACCCGTCTCTATCCATTCCTTGGCTAACTCGGGTTTCTCTTGTAGCGTTAAATAAAATGAATATACTGAGGCATGGGCTACTTGGACAGCTAACTTGCCCTTTCCCATCTTAACATCCTTCCTAACAACAATTACCTGTTTAATTCCTTTATATCTCATTCTCTCATCTAAAAAAGGGATAGAATTATTTTAAGATTAATCAGATTAAATTTAATTCTGTAATTATACCTCTTTTTTGATAAGATATTTGTTAATTCAATATATGTATGAACCAATATAGTAATATGATCCAAATAGCTGGTGGCGGTCCAGCTGGATTGACAACAGGTATTAATTTATTGGATAAGGGATTCGATGTTTTAATATTTGATAGGGAGGGGGAGGTAGGAGTTCCTCAACATTGTAGTGGAATTGTTAGTGAGCGTTTTGTTAAGTTAATGAATATTCCACAAAAACTTATTGTAAATAAGTTATATGGTTTAAAAGTTCATCATATCTCTGATGAGTACATAATTAGATCAAGCGTTCCCAAGGCATATATTATTGATAGATATGAATATGAGAAGTGGTTGGGAAGGATCTTCGTCGATAAGGGAGGAATCATAAAGTTTAACATGGAGATAAGAAATATGGGACGTTTTAAAAATACGTTGGTTATCGATGCTAGGGGGGCACCAATATATATTAATAAAAGGAGAAGTGGGTTTCTACCTGCTATTCAATATGTCTATAAGTTTGATGATTTAGACTCCTTCAATCCAAGATTAGCTCATATATTTATCGCTAGAAGTATAAATCCCGATTTCTTTTCATGGAGTGTAAATATTGGTGGTGATAAGTGGAAAATAGGGACTGCTAGTAAGAGGAATATGCGTAAAATACTTAAAGAATACTTGAAATATATGGCGGGTGGCAAGGTTTCAGATGTTTTATATGGATATGTAATTACTGGGGGGCCATTAAAGAAGTTTAGAGAGGGGAACATAATCGCCATTGGGGATTCGGCTGGTCAGGTTAAGCCGACTACTGGAGGAGGCCTATTGTATCATGCCGTGGCATCTAAAATGTTGTCAAACAATATTTACGAGGGGAGACTCGACTATGAAAAAGATTTCTATAGTTTCTTAGGGAGAGAGATCCATCTGCAGACATTGGCTAGAAAAATTTTTCTTGAATTATCAGATGATGAATTTAGAGAGTTAGTATCCGTCCTAAGCGATAAGGAATTATCAAATTTAATACTAACACTCGGTGATATGGATTTCCACGTCTCAAGTGTATGGAAAATATTTAAAGATCTATGGAAATATAAGCCCCTTATAAGGGTTGCAGGTATAGGTAGATTAATGAGGCTTTTATGGACATATACTGAATTTCATAATCAGTAAGCTTTATTAATATAGATTGTTATTAGCATGTTTTGATGTGTTATGAGTATTGAAATAGAATATAACCCACCGAAATGTACCTCATGTAATAAAAACATCCTCTCATTTGAATCAGCCGTATATTTCCCATGTCCACAGTGTGGAGAAACCATTATATGGCGTTGTGAGAAATGTAGGAAATTTGCTAGGGAGTATGTATGCCAATCATGTGGATTTAGAGGGCCTTAGGTGTTGATATATGGCTAAGATGGGTTTAATATATAAGATAAATCCTGAGAAGCCTGGAACAGACTATATAAATAAATTAGTAGAGGAGATTAGAGAAATAGCTTCGGAATATGGTGGTGAGTTGAAGGATTATAAAGTGGAGCCGCTAGCCTTCGGTCTATACACTTTAACAGTCCTTATAGCTGTAGATGAATCGAATGAAGTATTCCCAGATAAGTTTGAGTCGAGGGTGAAGAATATCTCTGGTGTAAGTAGTGTGGAGAATTCAGGTATGACTAGGCTGTAGAGGGAAGGCTTTGAAAAAATTTGGGGAAATACATATATTATTCGGCTTTCCACACGAATGAATATATTATTTATTTATGTGCCATGTTACATGAGTCTATACAATACTATAGTTTATTAGGTGTGTCCCCCTCAAAATTAATTTAGAGGATATCTCTCTATCGGTGGTGGTTTATAAAAAATGGAGAGAATAGTGGAGTTAAGAGTTAGAGATGCATATCCAAGGGATATCGATCGTGGAATAATTAGAATACATAAAATAGTTATGGAACGTCTCGGCATTAGGGAGAGGAGTTCCATATTGGTTGAAAAGAAGGGTAAGGTTGTTGGATGGGTTGCTTCATTGGCTATGGAAGAGCCTGAAGACATAATCAGGCTTGATGATGAGATGAAGAGGAATTTAGGTGTGTCAAATAATGATATTGTTACGGTTAGACCTATTAGGCTCTTCCCAGCTAAGAAAGTTGTTTTGGTGCCGATAGATCGAATAGAGAATATTGATCGTAATTTTGAAAATACCATCCATAATAGATTGATAAATCGGCCATTGATCAGGGGAAACATAGTAACCATAAAACTATTTGGAGCATCGATCTCCCTTAGAGTTAAAAAGGTGTCTCCAGATTCCCCGATTTACATTTCAGAGACTACTAAACTGGTAATTGCAAGTGATCTATCTGAGCAGATTGAGGACGCAGAGGTTAGATATGAAGACATAGGTGGTTTGGAGAAGGAGATTGAGAAGATTAGGGAGATGGTCGAGCTTCCTCTCAGATTTCCCAAGATTTTCAAACATCTAGGTATAGACCCCCCTAAAGGCGTTCTTCTATACGGTCCTCCTGGATGTGGTAAGACTCTTTTGGCTAAGGCTGTCGCAAATGAGAGTGAGGCGAGCTTCTTCGCCATAAATGGCCCTGAAATTACGAGTAAATACTATGGAGAGTCCGAAGCTAAACTAAGAGAGATCTTCAGGAAGGCCGAGGAAAATGCTCCATCCATCATATTTATAGATGAATTGGATTCAATAGCTCCTAAGAGGGAGGATGTATCTGGGGAAGCTGAGAAAAGGGTTGTGGCCCAACTCCTAACATTGATGGATGGGCTTAAGGGGCGTGGGCAGGTCATTGTAATCGGAGCGACAAATAGGATTGATGCTATTGACCCCGCATTGAGACGTCCAGGTAGATTTGATAGGGAGATAGAGATAAAGATCCCCGACGAGAAGGGGAGATATGAAATATTCAAGATTCATACTAGGGGGATGCCTCTATCTGACGACGTCGATATTAAGAAACTCGCTAGTATAACGCATGGATATACAGGGGCAGATATACAGGCTATATGTAGAGAGGCAGCTATGAAGGCTTTAAAGAGGAATCTACCGATAATCGAGGAATATGCAGATGAAGGTGATATTCCCGACGAAATATTGAATAAGATTGTGGTGACAATGAAAGATTTTATGGATGCATATAAAGAGATAGTTCCCACAGCATTGAGGGAGGTGGAGGTTTCCATACCTAAAATTACTTGGGATGATATAGGTGGGCTGGAGGAGATAAAGAGGGCCTTAAAGGAGAATATTGAATGGCCCTTAAAATATCCAGATAAGTTTAAGAAACTGGGTATAGAGCCACCTAAAGGAATCCTTCTTTATGGTCCCCCTGGAACTGGTAAAACGTTGTTGGCTCAGGCTATAGCCAGTGAAACTAATATGAATTTCATAGTTGTTAAGGGACCCGAGCTTCTAAGTAAATGGGTTGGTGAGTCGGAGAAAGGTATACGTAGGGTATTTAGAAGGGCTAGAGATGCTTCGCCCTCTATAATATTCTTTGATGAGATAGAAGCTCTTGTACCCATTAGAGGGAGTGATGTAGGTTCAGGGGTTACAAATAGGGTAATTAGCCAATTCCTAACAGAATTTGATGGAATAACCCGGTTAGAAGATGTAATTGTTATAGGTGCTACAAATAGACCGGATATGATCGACCAAGCCCTTCTAAGACCGGGTAGAATGGATCTAATGATATATGTGCCGCCGCCAAATAAGGAGGAGAGATTAAGTATCTTAAAGATACATACCAAAAATGTGCCTTTAGATGATGAAGTGGACCTAGCTCATATCGCTGAGATAACTGAGTACTATACAGGCGCAGATCTACAGGCATTAGTGAGAGAAGCTGCTATGAATGCTCTAAGGAATAATAGGGAAAAAGTATTGCAGGAGGACTTTCTAGAAGCTTTAAATAGGGTGCCTCCTTCACTGAATGACAATATTATAGAGTGGTATGAAAATTACCGTAAGTCTATGCAGAGGAAGAAGATAAGGCTTCCCGCGGCATTTACCTAGATGAGGTGGTTTAATAATGGTCTCGGAATGGTCAGTAAGACCTATACATAACTTGATATATCGGATATTAAAGAGTAAATTGAGTAGGAAATCTAGAGGCTTTAAAGGATATATCCTCTATAACGAATTGAAATATATAATTATTGATCGTTTCCCCAACTTTTCTGAGGAGGAGATTAGGAAGGCCCTTCTTGATCTAGAGATATGGGGGAAGATCTCGGTTGAGAATAATGGAAATGACTTGGAGATAAGGTTGAGAGAGAATTCCGGTGAATTTTAATGGGGGTTAATCTAGCACCATTAATACAAGATATTAAGAAACAAATAGAATTTAAGGATTTGAGGAATAAGGTGCTAGCAATTGATGCATATAATGCGTTGTACCAATTTTTAACTACTATAAGGGATAGAACGGGTAAGCCTCTACGGGATAGCCATGGTAGGGTAACCAGCCATTTAAGTGGATTATTTTATAGAAATGTAAACCTCTTGAAGTTTGGTATCAAATTGGTATATGTATTTGATGGTGCCCCCCCTAAAAAGAAGATGGAGGAGTTGAAGAGACGTAAATTGATTAAGGAGGAGGGATACCGAAAATATCTTGAGGCTGTGGATAAGGGTGATTTTGAATCGGCTAGAAAATATGCGGCTGTAGCGGCTACTCTTGAACAATATATGGTTGAAGACGCTAAAGAACTTTTATCTCTATTAGGTATTCCAGTTGTCCAAGCACCTTCTGAAGGAGAGGCGCAAGCCTCATATATGGCTAAGAAGGGAGATGTAGACGCCGTATCTTCACAGGATTATGACTCCCTACTATTTGGCGCACCTAAAATAGTTAGAAATGTAACACTAAGTGGGACAATTAAATATCCTAGTAAAGGTATAGAGGTTAAATTGGAGCCCGAGATCGTTGAATTATCAAGGGTCTTAGAATACTTAGGCGTATCCCATTCTCAATTAATTGATATAGCCATACTTATAGGTACTGACTATAATGAAGGGTTAAGGGGAGTAGGCCCCAAAAAGGCTTTGGACCTTATAAAGAGGTACGGATCTATAGAGAAGATTCCAGATGCCATGAGGAAATTTACAGAAGATGAGATAAGGGAGATAAGAAGCCTTTTCCTATCTCCAGAAGTAACAGATAACTATAAACTAGATTTCCGAGATCCCGACTATGAAGGGGTAATAAGATTTCTATGTGATGAACATGACTTCAGTTTCCAGAGGGTGGAAAAGGCATTAAATGAGTTAAAAAAAGCAAAAAGTATAAGAGGCCTCGATCAATGGCTATAAACAACATATGTAAAATTTCTATGTAGACATGAAGTAGAATTAATAGAAGATAAACCCTAAAAAAATAATAAAATATAAAATTTAGAAAGAAATAATTTAGGTTAAGTAATGCGGCCGTAGTCTAGCCTGGTAGGACGCCGGCCTGCCAAGCCGGAGGACCCGGGTTCAAATCCCGGCGGCCGCATATAACCAGGGGCCGTGGTGTAGCTTGGCTAGCATGCGGGCCTTGGGAGCCCGTGGTCGTGGGTTCAAATCCCACCGGCCCCACCATTCTTAACATTTTCGAGATTTTTGTTTTAAAGACTAGATTTCATTGCATATCTAATTTGTTTAATTCTATCCGGGCGATGTCGAGGAATAGCTCGATTATTTCCAATCTTCGACAATAGATTATGTTATAACGTTAAATGAATCTGGAATGTTGGATCATCTAAGTATATTTTTGTTATAACTATCAGTAGGTTGCTCTATTGTTCAAGGGGAAGCTTATTAAATCTATATTTTCCTTGGTCTATCTCCCTAGGTCGGTATATTCATATTTTAATGGGTGTATTTATATACTTATACCCTAACTAATTCGTAAAATAATTTTTATATTTCGATTTGAAAATTTAGTTTAAGGTTTGTTGTGTATATATGGTGGTTATGGATGGTGGATAGAAGAACTGTTATTAAGTCACTATTCATAGCTTCGGGATTAGCATGTCTAGCTCCATTCTTCCCTATGGGTAAATTCTTGACTCCTGAGTCTCAAACATCTTTTCCAAGGCAGAAGGTTGGAAATATTGAAGATATCCCCGTCGGTGGCCAATTATTCGTGGTGTATCCAAAGACGGGTGATCCAGCTAAGGATACGGATCCTTTCAGGCAATTCGTTATAATTCGATTATCAGAAAATGAGTTATATGCATATAGTAGAGTATGTATCCATCTATGGTGTCTTGTCGACTATAAAAATGATAAAAACCTAATTGAATGTCCATGTCATGGAAGTCAATATGATCCTAAAAGTGGGTTTGCAGTTGCTGGTCCAGCCTCTAAACAGCCCAATAGATATCTCCCCATTCTAAAGATCGAAGTGGATGAGAATGGAGATATATATGCAATAGGTATAGAAGGTGAGATAGGATATGGAAGGTAAGAATAAAGAGAAAAAATTTATTGATGATGTGAGGGAAGCTATTGACTGGACAGTTAAGAGACTTGAGAGAACTATTCTATTTGGAATCCGATTCGTAATACCAAATAGGATAGTAAGTCCTCACGGTTTCCTAGGTATGCTTACATTTATAACCTTTATCATTTTAGGCGTGACTGGAGCTCTTCTAATGTTCTATTATAGGCCCACCCTTACGCAGGCATATGATACGGTGAAAATGATTAATGATGAAGTCGATTTTGGAGTTGTTATAAGGAATATCCATTATCATGCATCCAACCTAATGATCTTCCTAGCTATCTACCATCTATTCTATCAGCTATTTTCATCAAGATATAAGATAAGAAATGAAGTTATATGGGTAACAGGAGTCATATTAGGCACATTGACAATTATAGAGGCCTACATTGGATACGACCTTATTCTTAACGAGAGAGCTGTTTTAGCTATTAACATCGGTGCTGCACTGACCTATTCGACGCCCGTTATAGGGCCGATACTTGCAGACGTGGTAATTGGAAGCGGTTTTAACGATTTAATTATACGAATTTATACTTTACATGTCCTAATATTCCCTATGATCATGATTTTACTCTTTACATTACATTTTCCAAGAAATCTTGTATTTGATCCAGGTATGGTCGGTATATTAGTGGGGGGACTTTTTGTAACATCAGCTCTTTATCCAGTTCCAATTGGGTTAAAGTACCAACCCACACAGCCGCTACATATAACTGTTCCTGAATGGTATATTAACCCATTATATGCTCTTTTGAGAACGGGAATAGATAAATTCGTGGCCGGAGTCCTCTTACCAGCTCTATTCATTTTCATGTTTATGATAGTTCCATTTGTTGATAGAAGTAAGGGTATGAAGCTTAGGGATAGGCCTGTGGCATTAGGTATTGGGATATCAGGTATTATACAAAGTATCGTTACTACGGTATGGGGTTTCTATGTAGATCCTGATGAGCTTAAGGGATTTAATGAGAGACTAGAAATAGATCCTATTTTATTCTTTGGAGTATTGGTTTTGATAAATGTCGTTTCCTTCGGCGGCGCCTATCTATATTCTAAATACTCTAAGCCATCAAGACCTGTAAGGACATCCCCAGCTAAAATCAGTATTGATGACAATCTCCTAAATTCTATTGTCATTGCAATGGTAATTGTCGAAGTCTTCGTTATTGGACTGTCCCTAATTAAATACTTGATGGGTGACCTACAGTTCGGAATGTTGGCCACAGGCCTCTCATTAATTATATTTGGATTTATATCATATGCAGTTAGGCTTGCCAGTGGAAGGTGATGATATATGGATAAAGGCCTCTATATAGCTAGTATATTCTTCATATTTATGGGAATAATTGGTGTATGGCTAGGACTATACGCAAATATATCAGAAACCTTTGCTGAAATTACAGGTATTTCATTAGTAATCCTCCTCCTAGGTATAGGAGTACTTCCAATAGCTTTATATCGGGGTGGAAAACCGCCAATTGAGAGTGTAGTCCCTCTTGTTCTACTATTTGTATTAGGCTTTTACACCATTGGGTGGAACTTCATCTTCCCAGGTGAGACTATAGTTGGAACTGGTGTAGTAGAAAGAATACATCTACTGGCTGGTGAATATTGGTTTAACGAGACGAATCCCAATATAACCGTTACTAAAGGAAGCACCGTAATAGTATCTATAACCAACGTGGGTGAAATAGTCCACACATTTAAAGTTTTACAGGTATCCGACGATAGTGGAAACATCTTTCCAGGCCAAACGGTAGAGGTCGAATTCATAGCAGGTCAAGCGGGAACCTATAGATATATATGTACAATACCTGGACATGCAGATCTAGGCATGAAAGGATGGTTCATAATAAGAGAAGGAAATGTAACGGCTACCGAGGGAGAATAATATCACATCTCAACATATACCCACTAACCAATAGTAAAACAGAATCATAATAACCCCTTACCAATACTTGGAGACTAAGAATATGGAAAAGTTAAACAAAGAATAAAACATCATATTTAGTAAAAAATATCAGATAAAATAGACTGATGGGCCCGCCCGGATTTGAACCGGGGACCTACCGGTTTCTTCCTATCATCCCATTCTGGTCAATTCACCGGTATGGATCTGGAGCCTCGGCCATATTAGTTGTCGGCCGCGCTTCCTGGCTACGCCACGGGCCCTCTTCCGTAACAATATTATTTTTTCCATTTTCTTTATTATTAATGTTTTTTATTTTTTGATGTGGTTTTATCATGAATTATAGGAATAGTAATGATTTGGAGTATGAGATTGATGTTTTAAGTCGATATCTCAAGTTTAATCCTATGATAGATCTTAGGAGATATTTTAGGGCAAGTCTAACCCCTCCTTTAAAATCTATTGTATTTAACAGATTCATTCCATATTGTCAAGAGGTAAATCATAAAATATTTGGGATTGAAGGGTTGGAAGTATCACATTTAGACTCCTCTTTTTTGGATGTCTATATAGTGAAGAAGGGAGTTCCTTCAAAAAGTATCCTCTTTAAATATGGCCATTTCTATATTATGGAGCCTGTCAGCACTACCCCCATATTTATTCTACCCACGTTTAAAAATCCCATAGTATTAGATATCTCAGCGGCCCCAGGTGGAAAGACATTTCTATTAGCAAATATGTTTCGTGATGGTGTAGTTATATCGAATGAACCTGATAGGGTTAGGAGGAAGAGATTGATGAATAACATAGATAAATACTCACTTTTCAATGTATTGGTGACTGGTTATAGGGGGGAGCGATATCCAGATGGTCAACAATTTGATATCGTTTTATTTGATGCTCCATGTAGCGCAACCAATCTGCTATATAAGAGATATTATCATGTGTTGAATAATATTCGGAGGACCTCAGAATTCCAAAAATTACAGATAAGGATCCTAAAGAGAATATATGATATCCTGAAAGGTGGCGGTTATCTACTTTACATGACATGCACTATATCCAAACTTGAATGTGAGGAGGTAATTAGAGAGGCTATCGAAATGGGTTTCACAACACTTCCTATTAAAGATAAAATACCCTTCATAGCTATTCCTGGTGATACCTTTGAAGATTCATACCCAGAACTTATTAACACTATATACATACTTCCAGATTTGAATATGGAGATTTACGGTGGAAATATAGGGACCATGTATATCGCACTTATGAGGAAGAAATGAGGGGGATATATATAGATTTTAAAAGAAGGTTTGTATTATCAGCCCATGTTGATAGATTACTTGGCAAAAGCAAATTACGCTTTCTTAAAAAGGGTGTATCACTTAATCAAAACAAGAATTTTTTGCAGGTGTTAGATGCGTATCTTCTAGAAAGACTTGGATATGGAAAAATTGTCTTTGAATTAGAGAAAGATTGGGATAAGATATCCGAACTGGTGTTTAGGGGATCGACACATTTAGATGGTAGTTATAGGAAGAGAAAGGTTGTAATATATATTAAGGTGGATTATAAGGAATATCCAATTTCTATTGGAGAAATTATAAATGATAGACTGATTCTATATTAAACCATATATATAGTTGGATATTATGTTCAGCTAAATTCATTGTTTAAAAAGGTTATTATATAATGATGAATCAAGGAAGAAAAGACTATGTTTTAGGGTTATGCCAGTTAGATACGGTTTTCCCTGAAATACGAATTGTCTAATAATTATCTTTACCTCTTTAATACCCGTTTAATCCATTCAAAATCTTCTCTCAACCTTATTTTAAAAGCTTTCAAAGATGGGTCATAATTTTTTATAACGACCCCTTCTGGCTGTCCGTTTATACTTATCTCGCTAAAATACCTATTCTTATACAGTTTTAAAATAATATTTTTCAGTT
>CAZGXJ010000005.1:0-58306 GCA_964529905.1 uncultured Nitrososphaeria archaeon | reverse complement strand
TAATCTCTGATTGGTTCTAATATTGCTACACAAGACCAAACCCACATCCTTGCAAATATAGGTATATTGGGATCATATGCCATGTTTTCTATATTCTGTATAGCATTAGCTGCTCTTGCAGCTGGAGTAAGACTATTATCTTCTAATATGCTTATAGTCTCTTCTGCTAATCTTCTAATATTTCTTGGAATCTGTCTATTGTTAACTATTTTTTCAAGAATATCCTTTGCCTTATCAAAACGTTCATTTATCTCCTCTTTACTCATTCTCCTAGGCATGATAACCACCTGTGAGGATAGATTCTACATAGTTTTATGTGATATTCCTTTTATATTAATTTTTTGAGGAGAGAAAGAGTGGATAAAGAAGAAACCATACTTAGTAGATATATAAAACAGGGATGGAAACTTACACAATTAGAATGTCCTGTATGTGGATCGCCTCTTTTAAAAAAAGATGATAAACTATTTTGCGCAATTTGTAATAGAGAAGTTAAAATAGCTGAATCCATAGAGGAATACATTAAATATTTGGAGGATAATGTGAGACAGATGGTAAGAGAAAAAGTTATTAAAAGTATCCAAAAAATTATTGAAGAAATAGACATAATTGATGGAGAATCAGCGGATCTACTAGAAAAATATCTTAAATTATTAAAATTGCTTAGAGAGTGAATTATTATAATTAAAAATTTTATATATTCTTAAAGCCAGTTCAGGACCTATACCCCTTACACTCATCAATTGACTAACGGATGCATTAGCAATATTTCTTAGACTGCCAAATTTGTCCAATAATCTAGATGCTAATTTTGTATCTATACCTGGAATCCCTGATAATACGAATTTCTGTATTTCAATTATGTCTTTAGGTTTCTTTTCTAATCTTATTTTTTGAGATTTTTCGCCTCTATTGTAAATCTTTTTATAAAGTAATTCTAGCACAATAGATGTTTCGTCCTCTGTAGAGGTGTATATTATGGGAATATCGAGATCAAACAATGTAGAAATAATGGCACCAAAGAAAGACCGAATATTTCCGAGTTTCACCATATCAGAATATTTACCTTCTATCAACAATAGAGGCCTATATTTCATATCTTTTAATGAGGCCATATTTCTCAATTGGTTAAACAACCTCCCATCATATATCGACCTTGCAAAATCTTCAAGAGTTTTACGTTCAATAATATACCGCCCTATTATATAGTCACCAATATCTAGTGATTCTATCTGGATAGGGATTTTGGCGTTTAGCAAGTTATTTATTATTTTGCTTTTTTCTCTCGTATCTACAATAACTTTTGTTACATCATGTTGTTCTATATCCATAGGACTGGTATGATTTATATACTTTTCCAGTCCTTCTAATTTGCGTTGACGCAATTCATTTTTAACGCTTTTGATCTCCTTAATTAAACGTTTATATTTGTAGAGGCCTGCATAGAACTTCGATTCTTCTCTGGTCCCTTTCATAATCAAATACACTACTTTACCTTCCTTCTTTCTACCAGTTCTACCCATCCTCTGAATTCTTCTTATAGCGCTTATCGGGTTATCGTAAAAAATCACTAGATCGACCTCTGATATATCCAGACCTTCTTCTCCAACATGCGTAGCTACCAGAACTTTTATATTTCCTTTGTTGAATTCGTCTAAAGTTTTTAATTGAAGAGACTGCTTCATAGCGATTCCTTTTGTCTTCCCCTGACCGACCAATATTTCCGCTTTGATATTTTTCTTACGTAAGATGTCTCTCAGCTCCAAAGCATTATCTTTTATACTGGTAAATATTATACACTTTGTGAAGGATATCCTATCAAGTAAATCTATTAGCTCATATACCTTTGGATGATACATATTAGACTCTATTGCCTTCTTAATAAGATAATACGATTCGAGAAGTTTTACCTCACGCGAAAGAGAAAGACCCTTTTTTCGAATAGTTTTCGAGGTCCCAAATATAGTATCCATATAATTTTTCACAGTAGGATAAGTATATGTTTCGAGGTAGGTCATTATTCTTTCCAAAACTATAAGTTCGTATATTTCTTTCTTAATTTTCTTCAATAATTTTTCATCTGTGAAGCTTTCAACTATATTATCCCTTAATTCTTTAAGATAAGTATAAGACAGCCTTTTCTTATCAATTTCGACTCCTGTATTTTCTAACAGCAAATTAATTTTTCTTATTTTTTCATCTACTAATTCTTGAATTAGCTGGTATATGTGGCTAAAAAGTGGATCCTTATTAACAAATATTGATTCTACTTTGTAACCATGAAAGTATTTTGAGACCATAGGATCATCCTGAGTATATAGCTCAACATCATCCAGCCTCAAATTATTTATAATATCTAATGTTTTATCCTTATCACCTGGAGAAGCGGTTAATGCAATTATTCTCGGTGATAAATCAAGACTTTGTAAAAACTGAATAATTTTAACATATGGATGGTTTCCAACAGCTCTGTGAGATTCATCAAATATCAATATATCGTCATTCGTAATTTTTACAAACCCTCTAACAAGGTCGTTATATAAAAGTTGAGGAGTCGAGAAAATAAATTTTTGTTTCCAATAGATTTTACGCTCTGTTGGACGTATTTCCCCTGTTAGAGCAACCATAGAGAAACCTTCTTTTATAATGTTTTTAAATAGTTTCATGTGTTGATGAACCAAAGGTCTCGTAGGTGCTAACAAATATAATCTTCCATTCGGATGTTTATCCATCCAATATATTGTGGCCAACAAGGCAATAACTGTTTTTCCCGTTCCCGTTGGTAAGACTATTAGTAAATTCTTATTTGTGCATTCTTTAGCAATTTTATCCTGGTATTCCCTATATTCAAGCACTTTATCTTTAATCATCGGATGCATAAAGTATCTCATATCCAATCCTCTCCCAAAAATTATATGAGATATTGAGATTTTTGTAATCAATCCAATTTGGACTTGATTCCTACAATATATTTGCTAATACTTTCACTAAACACTGCCTAATTTTAAATGTTAATGAGCTATATTAAGTGATGAAGATAGAAAATGCTAGAAACATAAAGATAGGCTTGTGCTTAGATCAGATATCCAGTAAATTCAACATAGAGAAAGAGACGTTAGACTTATATTATAGAACATTTCAAAAAAGAGGGCTGTATCTATTGGAGCAACCCACTGGTGCTGGAAAATCGCTTTTGATCTCTATATTGAGCCTGATATATGCTTCTATTGGAAAAAAGGTATTTATATTTTGTAGGACACACAAACAGCTTGAAGAATATTTTAATAGACTTTACATGCTTAAGAAATTATGTTCAGAAGATCTTATTGTAATTCCAATATTAGGAAAAGAATTTACATGTCCTTATGGTGACCTATATTTAGAAAACTCTAGCTATGTATTTTGTAAGAATAGAGAAAATGGAAGAAAGTGTATTGATTTTAACAATATAAAAAAATTAGGAATGAAGAAGCTCATTGAGTTATCTACATCTTCTTTTTCAATATATGATATTATTGAAAATCTATTAATGGCAGGAGCCTGTCCCTATTATTCATTCACATCTTTATCCAATAAAGGAAATATAATTTTGTCAACCTATTACTACTTATTTCATGGACTGCCTAACTTACTGCCTTCTCCATATACTTATATGGTATTTATAGATGAGGGACATAACTTATTTGAATACATTATTGAATCAAATGTTCAAAGAATAGATATAAATGATATACTATATTCCTTTAATTACTCTACGACTAAAGAATTATCTGAATTGAAGGATCTACTACACAATTATTATAAAGGTAATCTGCATGACCTAAATAAACTGGTAGGAGCAATAGAAAGAGTATACTATGGAATATTAACAAATAGGATCGTTATAAAGAACCCCGAAATTATCAATATTCTTAATAAGCTTAGCATTCTACTGAAAGAAAAAAGTCTTATCCGCTTATCAAATGGGTCTCTGGATATAATACAACCTACTAATAAAAAGTTCATTGAAAATTTGATAAACTCAAGCATATCAACTGTAGTTATGTCTGCTACCTTGTCACCCAAGGAATATTTTAAGCATTTATTTAAAATTATGAATATTAAGTTACCCATTTATGAAATAGAGACCCCATACCTATATGAACCAATAAAAGATTTAGAGGTGACTTTCTTTTTAAGTAGAGAAATAAGTAGCAAGTATCCTGAGAGAGAGAAGAATATAATAAGAAAGATATCTGAATATGCGATCAATAATTTGGCTAAAAATTCATATCATACATTCATATTTGTCCCATCACAACAATTAGGAAAAGAATTCTATGACACATTAGAAGAAATGGTACTTATAAGTAACTATCGTAGAAATCTGGAAAAACCAATAAGAATAATGTTTTTGTCGGATGTATTACCCAACTTAAATTTTGATAAATTAATGCATGAAAATCACCTAATTGGAATTCTTACACAAAGAGGTGTGTTATCCGAGGGAATTAACATATTTAGGAAATATGACTTTAATGCAAATTTGATCTTTTATGGTTTATCTATTAAACCCTTTGATAAAACAAAAAGCGATTATATAAAACGATTTTTTAAGCTTAAAAGAAGAGAAGAAATTTATAAATTAGGGTATTTAATGCCAGCCATGATATTTTTCATTCAATCTTTAGGTAGATTTATGGGAAGAAAAAGAAAGCTAACCATATCTGTTTTTGAAAGAAGATTTATCGACCTCATTTTTTCTGAATTTGTGCCTCAATGGTTTAAAAAATTGATAGAGAATAATAAGGTTGTCATTATAAATGATTATGATGATGTAGATAGGTTGAAACAAAAATGAAAATACTGTATCTTTGCAAATCAACAACTCTCATTCCACACATCATCAAAGAGATAATATCGATAAACAAAATTGACAAGGCAATGATAATAGACAGCTATAATCTCCTCACGCCCGAAGAGATTGTAGGAATTCTTTCCGAGATAAGGCCTCATGGAGGAGATATTATGGTATATAAACCATTCAAGCTTATGGATCTAATCTCATTATTATTGGAAATAGAAAATTCATTATACGAAAATTATAATGTTATAGTGTTAAACGTTCCACTTGTTTTCGATGAATTCAAGAAAAAGTTAATGTACGATCAATATATCTTTATCTCATTAATCAACGAAATTTGTGAAAACAAGTATATCAAGAATTTGTTTATTGTTCTATCAAAATTGGAATGGAAAGAAGATAGAAGTGTGAACTCAATTATAGAATTTCTTTCTAGAATAATATCCTTTGATAAAAAATATGAAATTATTTTAACGGACTCTAACCTAAAATTTGTTGAAATGTCAGAATCTTAAAAAGCCGATCCAGATATTGAAAAGTAACACTATTACGATAATTCCCAGGCCAATTAATATTGGAAAATAATCCTTTGTCTTTTTATCTATCGATCTAATTACAAAAATACCTACCGCTGCATAAATCAAATTAATAACAAAAAACAAAATAACTAGGGAAAAATTTCTCTGCCCTATGTTTGGCAGTCCACTCAAATACACAATAAAAAATGAAACAAAAATTATGTAAGATAGGATCTCGATGTTTTTAATTTTAAGGATTCCCTTATTGATCATCTTATTAACTCTATACTTCAAAAAATTTTCAAGAGATTGATATAATCCCATGAATAGTTATATTTTACGTTGGACCTATTTAAAATATTACTTTGAATTCATTAAATTTTAGAATGCCAATAATAGTTAAATGTAAAGAATGTGGAGAAATATACTATATTGGGTTCACTCTTGTAAATATAAATCAAATAATATCGACCCTAGAAACATGTAGAAATTGTGGCAGAAGATTTGGGGAAATTAACGATATAGATATTGAGGTTAGTCCTTTAACTGACTTAGAAAATGAATAAATTCATTTAAAAATACCAGTTATAATTTAATATTTAACTAGATTCCCTTTTTTTCAACATTTATATCCAGTTTTTGAATTATATGTAATGAACGATGACGAGATATACAATGCTTTACAAAATTCATGAACACCTAAATGCAAAATTTACTATATTTGCTGGCTACCAGCTTCCCTTATACTATACATCTATTACCCAGGAACATCTAGCGGTTAGAAAAAATGTTGGTATATTTGACGTTTCTCACATGGGAAGAATACTTATTCAGGGAAATAATTCATTCGACTTTCTAAATTATTTAACGGCTAACGATGTTGAAAAAATATATCCTGGTAAAATGCAATATTCTTTAATTTTGAATGAAAAGGGAGGTATAAAAGATGACATAACGATATTTAACATGGGAAATAATGAGTTTCTATTAGTGGTAAATGCTACTAATAGATTAAAGATTATAAATTGGCTAAATAAACATAAGCATAATTTTGGAGATATCAGGCTTTCAGATTTAACTAAACAATCCATAATGATAGCTGTTCAAGGGCCTAAAAGTAAACATATAATTGATGAAACCTTTAATAATTTTTCAGATTTGAGAAGGTTCCACTTCGGGGTTGAAAACATCGAAACCAGTAGATTAGTAATATCTAGGTCTGGATACACAGGAGAAGATGGATTTGAGATTATTCTCTTAAACACACCACGCAAAAGGGGAATTGAACTTTGGAATAAATTATTCAAAAAAGTTATAGAGATTAACGGGTTGCCATGTGGTTTGGGAGCCAGAGATTCTCTTAGAATAGAGGCTGGCTATTGTCTATATGACAACGATATTGATGAAAACACCAATCCATATGAAGCATCACTTGGATGGGTAGTTAAAATATATAAAAAAGATTTCATAGGAAAGAAAGCTTTGCTAGAACTAAAAAATAAAGTATTGAAGATGAGAATGGGTTTAGTAATGAAAGAACCGGGGATTCCCAGGAAAGGCTATAAAATATACCATTTAGATAAAGACTCACATGAAAAAACGATCATAGGATACGTAACTAGTGGAACGTATTCACCGATATTAAATAAAGGCATAGGAATGGGGTATATTTCATCTAATTATATAGATAATAAAGAAATTTACATAGAGATTAGGAAAAAATTGAGATCTGCTGAAATAAAGTCATTTCCACTATACGATGAAAATCAATATGGATGGAAAAGAGTAAACAAATAAAATACGAGTAAACAAGTTGAAACTAGAAATAGTATTATAATTTTGATGAAATCCACATATATTATTATCGGTGGTTTAACATGGTCTATAAAGTTTTAGATGAACTACTATATTCTAAGACTCATGAGTGGATAAGAATAATAGATGATGAGGGTATTGTGGGGATTACAGATTATGCTCAGCAAAAATTAGGGGATGTAGTGTTTGTCGAACTACCCAGTAAGGGAGATAAGGTTAAAAAGGATGAGAAGGTATGCGAAATAGAATCAGTTAAAACAGTAGCGGAGGTGTATACACCAGTATCTGGAGAAATAATCGATGTTAATGAAAAACTATTAGATTCACCAGAACTAATCAACACATCTCCATATGAGCAGGGATGGATTTTTAAAATTAGAATTTCTAATAAAGACGAGCTAAATGAACTTTTAGGTTCAAAAGATTATATGGAGTTGATAAAACATGAAGACTGAAGTCGGTCTTAAAATAAGATCCGATATACTCTCACTTATAAAAAGACACCATGAAATGTTTAAATTCTCCCTACCCCTTATAGCTAGTGAAAATATAGTGAGTAAAACTGTGAAGATGTCTCTTATATCAGATTTTGGACATAGATACGCAGAGGGATGGCCTGAAGAACGTGTTTACGCTGGATGTAGGTTTATAGATGAAGTGGAAAAGATTACAATAAATCTTTTTAAAAAATTGTATGATGCCGAATTCGCAGACGTTCGTCCAATTAGTGGTGTGACAGCTAATTTAGCTGTGTACACAGCGTTTACCAAACCCGGAGACATAATGATGGCTCTTTCGATTGCTAAAGGAGGGCATATATCTATGGGTAAAGAAAAATTTGGAGGAACCGCGGGGGCTGTTCATGGACTCAAGATTGAATATTTTGAATATGACATTGATGAGATGAATATAGATATAGATAAGACGATACGCAAAATTAATAAACTTGATTTGATAGGCAAAACTCCTAAACTTGTATATTTTGGGGGCAGTGTAATTTTAAGAAACCAACCCGTCAAAGAATTGTCTGAATACTTAAAGTCTTTGGGAGCTACAATAGCATATGATGCTGCACATGTGGCTGGATTAATAGCTGGAAAAGCTTTTCAAAATCCATTGAAAGATGGAGCCGATGTTGTAAGTATGTCAACA
Source organism: uncultured Nitrososphaeria archaeon (assembly GCA_964529905.1). Lineage (GTDB taxonomy): Archaea > Thermoproteota > Nitrososphaeria > Geothermarchaeales > JDFR-13 > SZUA-1514. The sequence continues at coordinate 49,978 of CAZGXJ010000005.1, read as the reverse complement.
CATAAGACTTTTTTTGGACCACAGAGAGGGGCCATAATCTCCTATAATAGGTATTCAGAAAAATTAAAAAAAGCTGTTTTTCCAGGGGTGGTGAGTAATCATCATTTAAATACATTGGCCGGACTTGCAATTGCTGCAAGTGAAATGATAGTTTTTGGAGAATCCTATGCACGTGATGTTATAAAGACGGCTAAGAAACTAGGTGAATTACTTTATGAAAAAGGTTTAAATGTATTAGGAGAAAAATTTGGATTTACAGAGAGCCATCAACTTCTTATAGATGTTAGTGAACATGGAGGAGGAAGAGAAATAGAGAAAAGATTGGAGGAGGCAGGTATAATTGTAAATAGAAATTTACTTCCATATGACCCTCAAAAAGGAAGATCATTTAAGAATCCTGGAGGAATTAGACTGGGAGTCCAAGAAATCGTTAGACTGGGAATTACAGATGAATATATGGATCAAGTATCTGATTTCATATATAGAGTAATTACTAAAAAAGACGATACAAGAAAAATAAGAGAAGAAGTTAGAGAATTCAGAAAACAGTTTCAAAACATTAAATATAGCTTTGATGACAATTATAACCCATATGAATTCATAACATTCTAAGAAAACATCTATTTTTCTTCAACCAAATGAGCAAAAATTTATTTTCAACCACCATAAAATATTAATAAATATTTAATTTTACGGGCCCGCCGGGATTTGAACCCGGGTCCTGCGGCTCCGAAGGCCGCCGCCCTATCCTGGCTGGGCCACGGGCCCTGCATAAATTATCCATTTATTAATATTTTAAAAGGATGTTTCTGATATTGCATCTATTGATGAGAAATATTTTTGGAACTTCTGGAATACGTGGTGTTTTGGGTAGAACTCATAACATATATGATATAGTTAAAATTATTTCTGCTGTAGATGAGTATTTTGGAAAAGGAAACGTGTTAATAGGATGGGATTGTAGAATCCATTCATATCCATTAGCAAAATTAGCAAGCTCTATATTACTAATTAAAGGTAAAGATGTTTCTAACTGTGGAATAATTTCTACACCCGCATTTCAGGCATATTTAAAGAGAAGAGGAGAATTTAAATATGGATTAATGTTTACAGCAAGTCATAACCCACCTGAATATTTTGGTATAAAGGTATTTGACAAGGATGGAATTGAGATTACAGAAAATGAAGAACTAAGAATAAGTGAATTATATTATAACTTTGGGAGAGATTACGATCTACAAATTAAATGGGAAATCTCAAAATCTAAAGAGATTGACATAACTAAAGAAGTGATTGAAGAATATATTCATACAATAACAAATTTTTTCCCAGATTTTTCGAACTTCATATATAATCTGAAATTAGCGGCTGATTATGCTAATTGCAGCAGTTTAGTTACAGCTGGTGAATATCTTTCACGAAGATTTACAAATGTGATTCATATAAATAATGTAATTGATGGAAGATTTCCGGGAAGGTTACCCGAACCAAAACCTGAAAATATAAAAAATATCGTAAGTGAATTAATAGGAAGAATAGATTTAGGCGTTGCATTTGACGGAGATGGAGATAGGGGGATGGTATTCGATGGAAAAGGAAGAATATACTGGGGAGATGAAATAGGGGTTTTAATTTCTTATTTCTTAAAAGATAGTTATAATATTGATAGGATAGTTACTCCTATATCCTCGAGTAAAATTCTTTTAAACATCTTAGAGAAGAAGGATATAGAAATAATATGGACTAAAGTTGGAGCAAAAAATGTAGTGGAAAAGATGGTTAAAGAAAACATAATCTTTGGGTTTGAAGAAAATGGAGGATTGATATATCTTCCTCATATAGCTGGCAGAGATGGATTGGTAACCTTTTTATTCACACTTAAATTATTGGATAAAGAAAAGAAGAAACTAGATGAAATAGCAAATCTAATTCCAAATAATTATGTAATAAAAAGATCTGTAAAGATTGATGGTAATAAACATGAAGTATTCGAACAAATTAAAACCAAACTAATTGAAAAATTTTTAGATAAAACAACTGAATTAATCGAGATAGATGGGGTTAAACTGACATTTAAGAATGAGACCTCGATTTTAGTAAGACCTAGTGGAACTGAACCTCTGATAAGAATCTTTACCGAAGCAAGGAATAGGGAAGAAGCAATTAAATTGAATAACGATATATTTGAATTAATTATTCAAATAAGTAGTTCCAAAAAAGCAGAACCACCTTAAAAATTATTTTAAACGCAACACTTTTTATCTAGTAAGAAGGAAAAATTAATATAACGATTTTACACCATTAAGATTTAAATTCGTATGTTAAAGAAAAAATTATATTGCGGATGATGCCCCGGTAGCTCAGCGGCCAGAGAGAGGCAATAGCGGCGGCCTTGTATCTAGAACATGCGAGATAGCCGCAGGTCGCGGGTTCGAATCCCGCCCGGGGCTCATCTAAAATATTTGATCTGAGAAGGTAGGGTAGTGTGAAGAATAAAAAAATAGAAATAAAAATGGAACCATCTCTTAACGAAATAGAGGAATCAATAAGGACAGTTTTTAAAGACAATTTAGTTCTTCTCATTTTAGGATCATTTTCAATTGATTACAAGGGAAGAGCAAGATCATATATTGAAGCTGGAGATAGAATTCTAATTGTTAAAAGTGACGGAGCTATGATAATACATAGGCCTTATGGATATAAACCAGTAAATTGGCAACCTAGGGTGGATATGTTCCGAATTTCAAGAAAGAATGAAAAATTAATTATAACTTTTATAAGGAAAACACCCAGGGAAGAAGTGACAATAACATTAGAAAAGGTATATTTTTTAATATATGGTAAGTTGATGGACGAAGCTACTTTTGAGATGCATCTTACAGAAGAAGAACTTAAAAAAGCAATCATTAAAAATCCATCACTAATCGAAAAAGATTTAAAGATAATAAATGAAGAAAAAGAAGTTGCATATGGCAAAGCAGATTTAATTGGAAAAGACTCAAAAGGAAGAATAGTCGTAATAGAACTTAAAAAAGGAAAAATTGGAGAAAACGAGGTATTACAACTGTATAGATATGTCAAATATTTTAAAGAGCTGGGGAAAAATGTTAGGGGATTGATTGTAGGTTCTGGTATTTCTCCACACGCTGAAGTTCTACTAAAAAATCTGGGGCTGGAGTTTAAAACTGTAAATATTAAGAAGTTATCAAAAATGAAATATACTTGAATTATGGTAGAAAGGTATATATTAAATACTTCTAAATATAGAATCCTTAATATTAAGAATAGTATCATATATAGAAGGTGCAACAAATGTCAAACGAGAAAAATAATGAGAAAACAAAAAACCCATTGGCTGTAATTTATAGACATGTAGGAGAAGAAATAACAGTTCTACTCAAAACTGGGGAAAAATATACTGGGATCTTAAATAAAGTCGACAATTATATGAATTTACTTATAGATGATGCTGTTGAAGAGTCTGGTAATAGATCCACTAGATTTGGCACAGTTTTGATAAGAGGAAACAACATTCTCCTAATCAAATTAAATAATCTCTAGTAAAATAAAAAGAATAAAGTGGTGACTAAGAAATGATCGGAATCGAAAGACTACAAAGAAAGCCAGTTGAACGAATGAAATTTGAAATAGTGGAAAGAAAAGGTTTAGGCCATCCAGATCATCTAATAGATGCTTTATGTGAGACGTTGTCTCGAGAGTTAAGTGAATATTATCTAAAAAAGTTTAACTCTATATTGCATCACAATGTAGATAAAGGGTTAATAGTGGGTGGAGAGGCTTCTCCGAATTTTGGAGGAGGAAAAGTATTAAAACCTATAGAAGTATACATAGCTGGAAGGGCAACATATGATGCGGGTAATCAGGAAGAAGTTTTAGATATATCATATAAGGGGGTAAAGTCATACATTAGAAATAATTTTAGATATTTAGACCCTGACGAACATATGAACATACATATTCTACTACGTAGGGGAGCCAGTGAATTAGCCAGTCTTATGAAACAAAAAAGAATCCCTCTGTCAAATGACACCTCATTTGGGGTGAGTTATTATCCATACTCACTTCTGGAAGAATTAGTATTAGAAACTGAGAAATACTTGAATAGTAAAAAAGTAAAACAGGAGTATCCATTCATTGGGGAAGATATAAAAGTAGCTGGATTAAGAATGGTCAATAAAATAAAGTTAACTATAGCAGCTGCAATAGTTGACCGACATATAAAAAATATCTCCGAATATAAGGAGGCTAAAAAAACCATCAAGTCCATTGTAAAAGAGTTAATTAGCGATAAGATAAAGGAAAAGAAGTACCAAGTAAGTATATATGTAAATACGGCTGATAATTTGAGAAAAAAGGATATATATCTAACTGTTACCGGAACGTCCGCTGAAATGGGAGACGATGCAAACACTGGAAGGGGGAACCGTGTAAATGGACTAATCACTCCAAATAGATTTATGAGCTTAGAAGCAGTTGCAGGAAAGAATCCTGTAAATCACGTCGGTAAAATATATAATGTCTTAGCATTTAAACTAAGCAAAGAAATCTATCTTAACCTTGAGGAGTACTTAGAAGAAGTATATGTTAGGATTCTAAGTAGAATAGGTGAGGAAATAACAAAGCCTCAAATAGTTAATGTTATGTATGTCCCTAAAAAAGGAATCAATGAAAATCTAATAAAAAGAGCTATCAAGGAGATAATATCTACTAACATTACTCCAGATACGTTTAAAGAGATGACTAGGGATATCTTAGATGGGAAATACATGTTGTTCTAAAATATCAAGATTATCTAGATGATCAGATCGATTAAGTCCGAGAAATTATTAGTAGATAGTACATCACTTATAAAATCCATATTTAGATGATAAGTCTTAACAAAGTAATGGGTTATGTTTTTTAAATCCCTTATCAGTAATTGTCGAGCTAGTTGTTCATTCTTATCCACCTCTATTGCCTGTGGCCAATCTATAAGAATGATGTCACCCGTATTTTTAACAAATACATTGAATTGGCTTAAGTCCCCATTGACATAGCCTAATTCATAAATCCTTTTAACATATCCAATAATTATTTCATACACTTTTTTAACCTCTTTTTCGGGTAACTTAACTTTATTCAGAATATCACCATCTAAAAATTCTAAAAGGATCATATGCATTATTTTATAAACAGGTCTTGGGACCGGAGCGCCTCTTAAATATAGCTGCTTTAAAACTCGGTATTCGTTTTTAGCGGCATTTATGTTTCTGTTCAGCCAACTAGTCCATATATCGATCCTACCATATTTTCTTTTCACTCTAACCTGTCTAAAACTTATTCTACCAATTCGAAATATTTTTAATGAGTATCTACGACCTTCATCATCTATCACCTCGTATATATCAGACTCTTTACCAACGCCTATTTGTCTTCCAATTCCAGCTATTAATCCCTTTTCCGAGAATTTTTTTAAGGCCAATAAATCGGCTCCCGATGTATATAATCGGATACTTTCATATGGTTGTAAAAAGTACTCTATAAATCCATGTCTATGTAATTTTTTTATAGATTTCATTATTACGTCTGCCTTAAATTTTCCTTTAGATACAAGTATTTGTAATGGAACTCTTTCATAATTTTTACTCAGTATAAAAATATTTTTCAAGACCCAAAAATCAATCTCATTTAACTCTTTGACATATTTTGCAGTCTCTCTCAACGGAGGCATACCATATGATGATAATTAAATTGAATTAAATATACTTAATAATTTTGAAGACAATGATAAGGGGATATCTAATCTCATCAAAGATAGCTAGAGACCTTTACGTAAATCAAGAAGTGCCGATAAGCACTGGTTCAATAAAATTGGATGATCTATTGAATGGAGGTTTAAAACCATATTATACATATTTATTTTACGGCGAGGCTGGAACTGGAAAAACAACAATTTTAAAATCAATAGTGAAAAACTCCATACATAGACATAAAAAAGTAATGATCATTAGTTATAAACCAGACATATATGAAAAAATTAATCAGGACTCTTTAAGAAATTCAAATGACCTCATTGCTTATTACAGACCTGAGTCATTGGCAGAACTTAAAAACATTATTGAAAAGTACTCCGAAACAACATTTAATTTCAGGATCATATCTATAGATGACCTAAACTTATATAATAGCATTAGAAAACAGGATGTAGAATTGTCTACGTTTTTGATTCTTAAGAATTTGATCTATAAATGGGGAGCATCTTTAGTATTATTAACAGGTGTTTCCCAGATACCTGGATTAACTGCTAGATATATACCAAAAATATATAGAGATTGGATTCCTGGAATAAATTACATAATTTTTTTAAATAAGATAAAAAACACAGTAATTAGAGCGACGGATATTCATAGAAATAGATCCATATTTTTTAAAATAACAAGTAGAGGGGTGGAAGATATATGAAAAAGATGGGAGTCCTAGATGCTAAAAAATTATTTTACGAGATATTGCAAGAAAAGATAGACTACAAATCAGGCCTAGAAAAAATCAAGAATATAAAAACTAAAAATAAGGTATTGAAAGGGTATATATTCGGAGTACTTTCAATAACCAATAAAAAAATTAAAAAATATTCATTTGTTTTGGAAAAATCCGATCTAACCACAATCTTAAGATTAAACAATATTGTAACTTCTTTGGGAGACAATCGATTCATAGGCGACTTTGAAAAAGGATATTTTCTTGCGTGGAAAGACTACATAAATTTCTTCCTTAAAACTAGAAAGGAGGATAAATAACTAAGAGGTTATAAAGGACGGCCCATAAAAACAGCCATAGGAAGATATATGCACCTATACCCTCCAAAAAAATCATTTTTATGTCATATATTTTTCTTGATACAAGCCACTTGTATGCAATGATAATGGTAGTGATATATATAATTGTAGCTAATAAAATAACTATCCCCATATACTCCATCGTTAATTTAAGAAAACCTACCAAAACACCACCAAAAAATCCTAGAGACATTCTTAACACATAAATTTTTTTATCAACATCCATCCTAAATCCCTCCAAAAACGTCTTTATAGAAAAATTATATAGTTATAATTAAAATTGAGAGGTAGATAAACATGGATAAAATATATTTAACTTCTCCCTCTATTCACAAGATAATTAATTTTATAAATAGAGAAATAGGTCTAACAGACGGAAAACAAGTGGTAGTCAGGTTTAAAAAAGCTTCATATACCAATGATCTCTATGTATTTAGAATTAAATCTTCTAATGGAAAAGAAATTGATTTAATAGTTGACCTTAAATATAATCTATTTTATCCAAATATCATCAAAATTCTTGTTGAAGAAAAGAACTCTATAGTCAATTTTCTCAACAAGAACTACCGGAACGCCATCATACCAGCAATAAGGCAATATGATCTGGATAGGGTAATAATAATAGAAATTGGTGCTAATGAGAGACCTATTTACATTATTATTGAGCTTTTTGGAAAGGGAAATGTAATCTTAGTAGATAAAAATACTGGATTAATAATATATGCCCATAGATACATAAGCGGTAAAAAAAGGGAAATTTCTAAAAATTCAAAATACTATCCGCCCCATAACAGGCTAATAGAACTTTACGAGCTTTTAAAGAAGAAAGAAGGAAAAATAAAGAAAAAAGATTTATTTAGGTATACACCTGTTGACCCACCATTCCTAAACAATATTATACAGGAGAACTTAGAAGAGATTGATATAGATATAGCAAGTGAAATAGAGAAGAAAATATGGAACCATATTGAAAGTAGCCTAAATGATGAAAATTTTTATATGTATAATATTGATAACAACATCTATATCGAACCTTTAGAACTCGAGAATATCAAAATTAAGTATGTTAAGAAAGGGAATATAGAGGAGATATCGGACGATATATTCCTGAAGTTAGTTGAAAAGAGAAACCAAAAATCTTTAGCAATCGAAAAAGAAATAGAAAAACTGAATGAAAAAATTAGAAAAATCGAAGAAGAAAAGAGAATCACTAAAGATATTATAGACGGTCTTTATCTTTATATAAATGAATTACAGCTGATTTTTGAAAAAATACGTAATGAGGAAGACGTAACCAATATAAAACTAAATGATATATATATAAAGGAAATAAATAGAAAAGAACGTACACTTTCCCTTCAAAAGAATAATCATTCTATAAAACTTAGATATGATCTAAATCCATATCATTCTTTGAGTAAGGCATATGAATATGTTAAAAGTTTAGATAGGGCGATAAATAATTTAAAAGAAGAGATAGTCAAATTGGAACAAGAAAAGGAAAAGATACATAAAAAAATAAACTTAATTAGAAAAAGACCAGTAATTAAAAAGAAATGGTTTGAAAAATTTATTTGGAGTATATCGACTAATGGCTTCCTCATAGTATCAGGACGGGACGCATCATCAAACGAAATTTTAATAAAGAAATATCTCGACAAGAATGACCTTGTGTTCCATGCAGACATCCATGGAAGTCCATTTACCATTTTAAAAAAAGGCGCTGATGCTTCCGAGGAAGATATAAGAGATGCGGCATTAATAACTGCATGTTATAGTAAAGCTTGGAAATTTGGTTATTCCACTATACCTGTATTTTTCGTAAAACCTGAACAGATAAGTAAAAAAACACCTGCTGGGTTATACTTAAAAAAAGGCAGTTTTATGATATATGGTAAAAAAGAGTACATTAAGGACTTGACTTTAGAATTATATCTATCCACGATAAATATAAACGATCAACCTAGAATCCTCATAGGAAGTTTGAAATCAATATATAGAAATTCGAATTATAAGCAGGTTATCTTTAAGCTTATGCAAGGAAATATGTCTAAATATGACACAGCAAGATATATCATAACATCATTAATAGAATATAACTTAATTGAAAAGGAGATGAAAGACCTATACTTTAATGACCTTCTAAATAGATTACCTAACGGAAGGTTTAGAATTGATAAAATTAAGAAATATATATAGAGAGTATCACCACCAGCTATTTTAGTTATTTTATATGATGCCCAATTCTCTTCTCCTATCAATCATAGCATCTGTTTCGGGGCCTGTAGAGATTAGGGAAACTGGGACATTTAACCTGTCCTCTATCTCTTCAATAAATTTTTTAGCTCCTTTTGAGAGCTCCGAAAAATTTCTTTTGCCTCGATCCTCTTTAAATAATACATCTATTTTAGTAATTGCAATTTGGGTAGGACTATTTAGCATTACAGCTCTTTTAGCATATTTAAAATTAAACGGAGCCACTCTTCTTATTCTACCAGTTACTGTAGCCACCTCAAAAAGACCTTTCTCTTTGGCTTCATCTATTGGAAGTTCATTTTCAAGAGGACCAGAACCCACCCTTGTAACATACGATTTAAAAACGAGAATTATATCGTCTACTCTCTTTGGACCTACTCCCACATCAGCACAAATAGATGATGCAGTTACATCTTTTGAAGTTACATATGGATATGTGCCATGATATAACGAAAGGAACGTTCCCTGGGTACCTTCTAAAATAACTACTTTATTTTTATCTAGTGCCTCATTTATGGCTAGGGAAACATCGGTTAAATATTCTCTTAACTCATCGATATCCTTAGCAAGTTTCAGTTTTCTCATTACCCTGTCACGCATAGCGGCACCACAACCTGTTTTCGTGGACCCTATCTTTTTTCCTAAATGTTCTGATCTCTGCTCCTCTTCAACATGACGATCCTCAATAATTCCTGTCTGATAATCCATGTAAATTCGATCCTTTGTATTAGTCATATCTACTTCTTTAAAAAATCGTGGGGGGTATACTAAAACACCAGCACCAATAAGTAGCAACGCTTTTTTATTTACAAACCCACTAGGAACCTGTCTTAATTTGTATTCTTTACCATTATAAACAACTGTATGCCCTGCATTAGGGCCAACACCACCTCTCGCAACTATATCGGCATCATCTGCTAAAGATAGATAAGATACAATCTTTCCCTTACCTGTATCACCAAAAAACCCATCAACAACAACGGATAGCATAGGTATCTCCCTCTATATTCTTTCTTATTGGACAATTTATTGTATATCTTCTTTACTTATATATCTATGAATATTGACTAATCTAACATCTATATTATGGTATGAAGATAGGTAAGGTAAGTTCAAAGGAATTGATAAAATCAATTCTACCATATAAAGGGTATACGAATAACAACGTAGTTATCTGGCCAGGTATCGGTATAGATTCAGGTGTAATAAAACTTGGAGAAAACTATATTGTCGCATCCATCGATCCAATAACTGCAACTCCTCATCTAATAGGTAAGTGGGTTGCTTACGTTGCTACTAATGATGTACTGGCGTCAGGTGCCCTGCCTAAATGGTTTCTACTTACACTTCTTTTACCAGAAAATACCCACACTGGAACTATTGAACTAATAATGGAAGAACTTTCATCAACTTTAAAAAAATTGGAGGTATCCCTAATAGGAGGTCATACCGAGAGAACACCTGGAATTACTCAACCAATAGCAATAGGAACAGTGATTGGGATAACCAACATAATCCTATCGCCAAAAAATATTTCTGAAAATGATGCATTATATATGTTGGGAAAAGGAGGTATAGAAGGAGGCTATATAATATACAAGCTAAAGGAGAGGGAAATCAAAGATATACTTACCCCAGAAGAACTAAAGGAAATCAACAGCTTTCCCGATAAAATCTCCATCTATCCTTATGTAAAAACTATCCTAGATAATAATCTTATTACAGCAATTAAATGGATGCATGATCCAACCGAGGGTGGAATATTTAACGGAATATACGAGATATCACTTGCATCTAATAGATATATAAACATAAAATTAACGAATGATCTTATACATCCAATCACGTTAAAACTATGTAGAATGTATAATCTTAATCCATATAAAATACTTTCATCAGGTTCGCTACTCATCGTAGTGAATAAAGAAAAGGAAAAGGAATTCATTGAAAAATCTAGAAAAGCAAACTTATTTCCCGTCAAATTAGGTACTATAAGCAAGGAGGGAGAGGGAGTCAACATCGTGAATAAGTCAGAGATCCACTATGATTTTAAAGAACCAAATATCGACGAAATATGGAAAATAATTGAATAAATTATGTCAGGCTCCAAATCGACGATTTCTATGTTGATAGATCCTTATAGCTCTTAGAAAATCAATTTTTCTGAACTCGGGCCAGTATACATCCATAAATATGAGTTCACTATATGCTGCTTCCCATAATAAGAAATTGCTTAGTCTCCATTCACCACCTGTACGTAGAACCATATCTAAATCTTGACTATCTAAATGACTAGTAGACAAATATTTTTGAAAAGTCTCAATTGAAATATCATTACTTGTGATCTCACCTTTCAATACAGCATTAACTATTCTTTTAGTTGCATTCACTATATCCCATTTTCCTCCATATAGGAAAGCAATATTTACAGTTAAACTATCACTATAAGAATATTTTCTCTCAACCTCTTCTATCAATTGTTTTAAATTTCTATCTTTTAGAAGGTCTAAATTCCCAATAAATCTAATTCTTACCTTATTCTTTTCAGGATCGTCATCCAAAAGTTTTCTTAAATATTCCTCTAATAATTCAAACAATATGGCAAGTTCATCCGCACTTCTCTTCATATAATTCTCTGTAGATAGCACAAATAATGTCAGATTCTTTATACCAAGTTCCTTGGACCAGGATATTATTTCCTCTACTTTTTTGGCTCCTATTCTATACGCTGTTTTTTTATCTAGCCCCTCTTTTCTTGCCCATCTACGATTTCCATCTAATATAACTCCAATATGCCTAGGGATAGGACCACTTTTAATATCAGTATAGAGAAACCTCTCGTAAATTGAGTATAGTTTTATAAATCTAAAGAACTTCCTTAAATGGTCATATAGTTTCATATTCATACCCCACCTCAGTTATTTCTTAATTTTGGATACTGCGAACATTAGGGCACTTGTTATGAAGATGGCTAAGAATCCGACAGTTATGTATAGAAAGAGCCTAGAAAACCCGATCTCGGGAGTTACCAAAATATTACCTACTTCATTAGCAATGAAATAAAATACAACCGCAGAAACTAATGCTACTGGATACCTATACAAGTTTACATAGTTCTCAGTTAGAATATTGTAGAGTGAGAAACCTAGGATAAGGAAGAGACTTACTGTTAATATGGTAAGAGCTATATATGGCATCATATGTCCAAGTAGTATCGCACCGAAATCTAAAAATTTACTTGGGTTGTTAACTACTTCTTTAAACTGAGGAAGCGAACTTATGCTTGTATAGGATAGATAGATCCCAGATAAAAGAGCGACTATTGTGCCAAGATAGGTGGCAAGCCTTACATATTCGTAGAAATGTGCACGCCTTAATGAGGCAAGATATTCATCTATACCCAACCCTTTAAATATAAACGATAAACCGATTATTATTAAGCTATATACAAATGCCTCCCGAGTCAAATTTAAAATTGAAAGTATACCAAATAGAAGCATTATAATTCCTGGAACACCAATGAAGTATTGCTTGTAAGGAGACTCTGTCCATAACATCTTTATATATTTTCCTAATACCGCATATGTTTCCTCAATAGACTTACTATGTTTAACAACTATCCTATGGATAGACATTAATGGTCTTCTCGATGAGACTATTGGAATTATTTCCTCATCAGCATATCCATCTGTAACTAATATTATAGAATCAGCGTTAAACACCTCGAGTACTCTATCAAGTTCTTCCCCTATTTTAATATCCGCTTTTACACCTCCCGAAGGAACCCCTGTTACAGCAGCTACTTCAATATCACGGTAACTATCCTTTAATTCATCATACAACTTCAACGATGCAAATAGCGCATTTCCATCTGCTTCTTCAGGATCACTCATAAGAAGCTTCACAGCGGCCTCTTTTATCTTTTCATATCCAATAATAGGGGTTTTAATGCTCGTCTTTAGACCTATATCATTGTCTCTGTCTACATTTAATATCAATATCTTTTTATCTTTCCCCATAACACCACAATATTAATTGACATAAACCTAATTTAAGTAATGTTTAAAGCTCTTAACTTATGTAGGTTTAGAACAATATCACTATATCAATCCATTCTCCACAAGAATTGAAAACTCTTCAAAAGTTAAACTTTCACCTCTTTCAAGCTTCTTTAACGCCCTTTCCAATACTTCAGACTTACTTAATATGATCTTCTTTACTTGTTCATAGGACAAACCAAAATATTTCTTTATTCCGAATCTCGATAGTATCTGCTTTCTACGATCCTGAAGTGCTCTCATTTCACCTGATATTTTATCCAGTTCCTTGGAATACATAGAAATATCCTTCTCTAGCTCCAATTTAGCTTTCTGAAGTTTTTCAGCCTGTTCTTTAAGGATCTGCTCCTCTTGGCGTAATTTATCTAATTCCTCTTTTATTTTCTTCATTTTTTCAATATAATCCTCCAACTTTATTGAATCCAGCTGCTCTCTTACTTTAGAGATCTCGCTCTTTGCATTTACATAATCCTCATATGCTTTTAAATATGCTGATAATTCCTTTATTTTCTCAACCAATCTTTTCTCTCTCTTTATAGGCATATTACTAGTTTCATATATCTCCTCTAGTTTTTCAAGTTCTTCTCTCAGTTGCTCTGGTTTTTTGGGTAGCCTCGGTCTATTCCTAATTATGGTCTTTAATTCCTTAAGTCTCTGGATTAAACGTCTTCTTTCCTCTTTTAATATCCTATATTCCTCTCTGATAATTCGATAATTTTTTCTTAGCTCCTTCTGCTTGTTAACCAGCGAAACTATTTCATCTATCTTACTATTAAGCTCCGTTATTAAAGTCCTTCTTTCAGCTCGTAATTCCTTCAACTTATCCCTTAAAGATCTATATTGAGCTTCTAGTGGAGTCAGCTTCTCATAAATCTCTTCCAGCTCTTTCAATACACTTTCCACATCGACAGCTTCTTTCGACATCGTTCCACCTTTGCTATTAACAATCCAGTAGACTGATATAATCATTAATTATACATCTATGGATATTTATATAAACCCTTTAACTATAGAACTCTTCCCCACTAAATAAAACCCTTGTTATACCCCTAATCAAGCTGTCAAAGTTAGTAAGGTATATAGCAGATACCGGTATGAAATGAGTAAATACATCATATTTTCTCATAAGTAAGTATGTTTTGTACATAAAGTCAGATTCGAATGTAGGATAATGCTTATCAAGATGTGATTTTAAGACGGTGGGTCTCCTAAAAAATATCATTAAATTTTTCTTTTCTTCTTCTGACAGTAGATCTATTTTATTCAATACCGATATCATTGGTTTATTAAACCTTATCTTAAGTGACCCGCCAAGTAAAAGACTTGAAATAAAATTTTTGGTGTCTTTGGCAAACGCGGCATCTATAACATATAGTAAAACTGATTCCTCAACATCCATGGAGTCCAAAATTATTTTTCCTGATGCCCTATACAGAAATATCTCCATCTGACCAGGGGTATCTATTACTACTAACGAATTTCCCATCTCCCTTAACTTTTTATTCAAGTTTTCTATATGGTTGACCATTAAGTCCATAGATAAAATCAATGCTCCATTTGGACCTAACCTGTATTTCTCCATTAGTGACCATAAATCTATATATTCTCTAATGTCAAAATCTGGATTATACGGAAGATTCGTAGCCCCTGGATCTAGATTAAAAATAGCAACATCTTGTTTAGCATTCCTAAACCAATCATATAAACTGAAGGAGACCCAGGTCTTTCCAGCGCCAGCTAAACCAACAGTTATGATGGCTTTACTCATAATTATTTCTTCCTTTTCTGCCACCAATCCAAATATTCATCAATGATCCCAGGTTCCTTCCTCCTCTTTTCTTCTCTCAGAAGATCCAAATCATTCCTAGTCATCATTAATCCACAACTTCTACAGACATACATTCTGACTTTTCTGTCAAACCTCATATCTCCACCACAACTGGGGCATTCAACCATTTTTCACCACCACACCTAAAAATGATATTATAAGTTTAATGATATATCAAAAAGGAATAGATCAAAAAATAGTCGGACCAGATTAAAACAACAAAAGTAATCTTAAATTTTTTAAGGAAAAAGATATTATTCGATAAATAGGACGCGGCCGTCGTCTAGCCTGGTAGGACGCCGGCCTCCCAAGCCGGAGGACCCGGGTTCAAATCCCGGCGGCCGCATCACAAATTAAGACACAATTTAATTCTGATTTAGAATAGTTCCCACCATTTTACATACAAAACATAATTACTTAAGTAGCACAATAACCAAGCGATAAAAAGAGAACAATTTCGACAAAACCAATTATAAGAAATACATTGATAACTATACCTAAAAATTATTTGTTAATGGAGAATTGAAGGAAAAACATTCTAGAGAACTCAAGCATGTTTCGGCAGATTATCCTTTAGACGATTAAACGCAGAGGACTTACGAATTCCATTTAGAAAAGGTATTCTTTAAATTGTTAGATACTTGAAATAATAAAATACCTTTAATTGTTGTCTGATAAATGAATAAATCCTTTTTATCAATCTTCATAAGTTTTAGAATTTATTATAATCATCTAAAACAAAGGATAAAACGGTAAAATGAGACAACTTAGAATACGGTTAATACTGTTGGTGCGGGGGGTGGGATTTGAACCCACGAAGGCCTTAGCCCACCGCCACCTATGCGGGCCTGAGCCTAGTGACTTAAAAAATTGAATCGCACCCCGTTGGCCAGGCTAGGGGAACCCCCGCACAGTCCAATCAAGAATCAAATCGAAGTAAAAGATAAATTTTTATTTGTTATCAAATACAAATTAGGACGTGATTAAACCCCAATAGAGATAAAAATAGATATAAACATTATTCTATTTGGATTGATGATGCCGGGATGCCCGAGCGGCCTAAGGGGTCGAGAATGATAGCGCCTAGGCCTCGAGATCGTCGGGCCAGCCGATGGGGCCCCGCCCCGCGTGGGTTCAAATCCCACTCCCGGCGCCACTACTTAATTAATTTTACAGATAGTGGTACACTAAGTGATTATGGTGGAGATCGAGAAGTATATTAAAATAGCGAATGAAATGGGGTTTATACTTTCAAATGACGCAATTTCATTTATTAGGGAAAATATCAACTATCTAACACAGGAGAAATTTAAGGAAATATTAAGGCATCAGGATAAAATTTTAATAAGGAAAGCAGATATATCCAGATTTCTACCCGAACCCAAAGAATTAAATAATGAGGACTATATTATAGAGGAAAATATACATGTTTTATTTGATCCCGGAAGTATACTTAGAGGAGGTAAAGGAGACTACGAGAAGTTGTTACGGGATAGATATTCCCAGCTTGTTCAAAAGATAAAGCGGTATGTAAAAATAGATGATTTTATTAATATCGCTGACATTATGGATAAGAAATATAGAAGTAATGAAGTTATACTTACTGGTTTACTATATAGGAAAAGGATAAATCAGAACAGGATGTTAGTTGAGATAGAAGACTTGACAGGACAAGTTACAGCATATCTATACAAAGATAATAACCCTAGGCTTTTCGAACAATTAATAAAGACACCTCTAGATGTGGTTCTTGGTCTAAAGGTATTTATAAACTCAAAAGGTAGGGCTATAATTACCGATATATTTCCACCTAAAGTAAAAGGTAGAACAAAAGAAAGAAAGGTGAGAAACGAAATATATGCAGTGCTTATTTCAGATCTACATATAGGGAGTAAATACTTTGATATAGAACTATTTGATAACTTAATAGATATATTAAGAGGGCACACTGACAATAATGATCTAAAAAAATTGATCAAGAGGACAAAATATGTCCTAATAGCTGGAGATATCATAGATGGTGTAGGCGTCTACAAAAACCAGGAAAACGATCTTGAAATATTCGATGTTTATCAGCAGTACGAAGAAGCTTATAGGATTTTAAAAAAGATTCCCGAGAAATATAAGATATTAATTATACCTGGAAACCACGATGCAAGTAGATCATCGCTACCACAGCCACCAATATTCAAAAAATTTGCGTCTAAATTCTATGAAGATAATCAATTTCTTATGCTGGGAAATCCTGTAAATGTAAGTTTACATGATGTAAATACCTTGATTTACCATGGAGACTTTATACAAGATATATTGTCTTCAACCCCAGGAATATCGCAAGAAGATATAAATCTAGCGGTCAAATTGCTACTGGATTACTCTCATTTAGCTCCACAGATAGGTTTATCTACCAAGATAGCCCCAGAATCTAGAGACTATTTAGTAATTAAAGATGGATTATCATTATTTCATTTTGGACATACCCATAAATTTAATATCTCAAAAATATACGGAATACTCTGTGTTAATAGTGGCACCTTTCAAAGACAAACCAGGTATCAAAAGATGATGAAAATTGAACCTGATTTAGGGAAAGTCGCGCTCGTAGAGCTAAATAGTTTGACACCATATATGGTGAAAATTACTTGAAAGAATACATAAACCATCTACTTACAATAAAGATAAGCTAAAAAGCTATGTCTTCAAGAAGCGGGTCATCCCTAATAATGTTTAGAATCTCATTTATGCTTCCATCGATCCTAATAGAAGATATCCTTCCTCCCCTCCTACCATAGTTATAGATCCTCCTATTAGCAATTCCTAAAAGAGATAATTCTGTTATTAACCCATGAAATCTTCTATATGATAAAGGTTTCTCACCAATACTTTCACATATGCTTTTATATACACCGAAAAGCTTAGAAGCTTGAATTGGTCCACCACCTACCTTGATCAAGGATAAAATAATTAGTTTAGAATGTAGAGGTAAAGATCTTACAACTTCATATGTTCTTTCAACATCAATTCTTGAATAGGCCTCCCTTACATGATCTTCAGAGACCTTTGATGCACCCTTTTCTTCAGCAATCTCACCCGCGACTCTAAGCATGTCTAAAGCTTTCCTAGCATCTCCATGTTCAGCAGCTGATAAAGCAGCGGCCAATTTAATGGCAGCAAGGTCTATTGCATCCTTATAAAAGGCTATAGAGGCCCGTTCACGTAAAATAACTTCCAATTCACTGGCAGTATATGGCTTAAAAACAATTTCTTCTTCACCTAAGCTACTCAGAACTCTTGGATCCAAATATTCTTTAAATCGAAGATTATTTGATATACCTACAATTACATATGGAACCGAAAGACTTTCATATCCGGATCTAGTTAGGGAATATAAGATTTTATCTCCATATCTTGATATAAGAACGTCTATCTCATCAAATATTATTAGGAAGGGAATATTGTCATTTTTAATTTTAAATATAACTCTGGATAAGGCCTCCTCTACGGATAAACCCGTAAAGGGTAAATGAAGACCTATATCCTGCGCAATCGATGTCAATACCCTATATTCAGTACCAGCAATCCTGCAATTGACATACGAAGTGTGAATATTAATGCCCTTTTCCCTTACGAAATCAGTAAATTTATTTAATACATATTTTATGACAGCTGTTTTACCGGTTCCAGGTTTACCATATATAAATACGTTTGATCCTTTCTCCCTCCTTATAAGAGAAGAAAAAATTTTTGCAACCCTATTGATCTGACTCTCCCTAAAAGGTAGTCTTTCGGGAATATAGTCATGAAAAAGAACATTTTTATTTCTGAAAATATTACTACCCTTAAAAGCCTCTTCAAAAATGTCATCTATCCTATCATTAGACATATGACCCCTACCCATTCAATTCACATGTTTCATCTGAAAAATTAACTTATTGTGAATTCAACTTGTTATAAGAAAGAACAACTTATATATCAAGAATCTTGGTTTTTTTCAATTTTCCTACTTAATATATGAATATCATATTGAAACAATTGAAATAAAGGGGTAGGTGCTTTCACATGATTTACAAATTTTCACATGAACTTCTCAACCCCTTTGTTTCATGTGAATCATGTGAATAAATACAGGATTATATTGAATGTATCATTATAACTACAAGATATCATACTCAACACTTATTTTTCACATTATGAATGTGAATATTTGTAATGGCAAAGAAAGTGAAAATTGAATTTGAAGATGAAGATGGTACAAAGATCAAAATAGAAATTCCTTATAATGATCCGGAGAAGATTTATTTATATCTAAAGTCTCTGCAGTCTCTAAGCTCAACCTCAAGTCATATTCAGCAGCTTAATGACAGGTATGATGATAAAAAGATAATTGAAAAAGTTGAGGAATTAATAAAACTTGAGTTTGGGGCTAGTTACTTTACTCTTTCTGATATATATGCCTTATATAAGTTGAAGTATAACGAGGAAATTCCTAAAAGTACCCTCTCGACATATTTGAATAGGTTGTATGAATACGGTGTATTGGATAGAATTGGAAAGAGAGGAAGATATAAATTTAGATATTTGAAATCAGTTAACCTATAACCTTTTCTAATGCCTCCATCGCTTTTTGAGAAAGTTTGTATCTAAATGGTCTCTGTGTTTCAATCCTTTCAAGATATCCTTTTTCATAGAGGGACTTAAGTGTTCTAGAGATATGCTCTCTTGATCTATTCAATATTTTTGTTAATTGTGATGATGTTACCTCACCTTCCTCACCTATTATCTTCAATGTCTCAATCTCTATGCTCGAAAGATATTCTTCTGACGATGGATATTTAGCTTTTTTAGTCTCAGTGGAGGTTTTAATTTCTCTAGTTTTGGTGATTTTCCTTTTTTCTGTTCCTTCTTCTGTTTTCAGCTTTATTTCAAGGCCGGAGATCTGTTGTTTGATTTTTTCTAACTCTACTGTGATTGAGTTGAGTCTATTCTCTATAATCATAAGTTGAGACCTTTGAGAGTACCTACCTGCTTTCTTTAAAGACCCTATTTGTCTCATTATAATGATGATAGATATAGCCGTTGATACGACAAAAATTGATATCGTGATTTCAAATAATGATGTCATTCTAAAAATTATTTACGTCACATGATATTTTAAAAATGATGCTATAGGTAGTCACAACTATTCGGTATCATGATAATGAATTGGGGTTCACTTTATTTCTCTCAACTTTGTTTTTATAAAACGAGTTATTGTGAGTCCAATGTCTTGTGTATCAATGTCTTCCTCTATAAGTGATGATATCATTATAATTAGATTTGCAACATCATTAGGATTTATAATATCGTGATATGATATCACAGCTAGTGTCATGATACTTCTTACTATATTCTGAATTGCTTGATTTCTTGTTCGATAGTAAGATCCCTTTGATATTACCTTTTTATCAATTATGACCTTTTTACCTTTTATTTCAGCATCACAAATTAAAGTTTTGATCTGGGTCTCTGTAAGGAAAGATATATTTAATATTTTTTTAAATGATCTTTTAAAGTTACAAGGGCTCATTTATTTTCACCCTTTATTAAGGTTATACAATTCTGTATTACTATAGACATTAATTAATTTTTAGTATAAAAGCATCATGTCATATATGGTATTGTAAGGTGAATATAATGGGGAGACGGAGAAGAAAGAAAATAGTTAAAATATACAGACCAAAGATTCCCAAAATATTTACTTGTCCGGTGTGTGGATCGAAATCACTAAATATTATAGTTGATAAAAAGAAGATGACTGCAAAGGCCAGATGTCCAAATTGCGGACTGGAATGGGAAACAAATATCAAAAGCTATGAAGAAAAAATTGACATATATCATAGATTGTTTGATGAATACATAGATCAGATGGAGTGAAAAATCCCTATGACGAGGGTTAGAGAGTATTTATTTAGTAGAATAGAAGAGTTTGGTTCTATCCATATTTCTCTCATTGATCCTGAGGAATTCTATAACGATAAAGAGAAACTTGATAATGTTATTAGTATAATCAACAGATCAGGTTCTTCCGCAATTATGGTAGGCGGTTCTACCGTTTTCGATAGATCAGTAATTGATGATGTGATATTGCGTATAAAGCGTTTATCATCACTCCCTGTGATAATTTTTCCAAATGATGTCACATCAATATCACATCACGCAGATGCAATTTGGTTCATGTCATTGTTAAACAGCTTAAATCCT
Organism: uncultured Nitrososphaeria archaeon; assembly: GCA_964529905.1. Taxonomy (GTDB): domain Archaea; phylum Thermoproteota; class Nitrososphaeria; order Geothermarchaeales; family JDFR-13; genus SZUA-1514. Next base: position 28,760 of record CAZGXJ010000005.1, on the reverse strand, counting down.
TATTATATTACTGGTGCTCAGATGAGAGCCGCTCCCGTAATATATAAATCCGGCATTGAGCCTTTATCTATGGCATATTTGGTTGTTGGCGAGGGTAAAACAGTAGGATATATGGGATACGCTCACTCCATTCCTCTAGATGAACCTAAAATACTAATTAGCTATTGTCTAGCAGCCGAGTTCTTTGGGTTTGATTTTATTTATATTGAAGCAGGATCGGGAGCCGAAAAAAGGATTTATGGTGAGTTAGTTTCAAAGGTGAAAAGGTTCTTAAGTAGGGCCAAACTGGTTGTGGGAGGAGGTATAAGAAGCTATGATGATGCCTATGATGTTGCATTTTCAGGTGCAGATATAATCGTCACAGGAAATATTCTTGAATCGAGGCCTGAAGTACTTATTGACATTGTGAGGGGCGTTCATGATGGCGGAAAAAATAGACTTCGATCGGTTAAAGGAAAAAGTTAAAAAATTCAATTTTTCCAAGTTACTAGAAGATTATTTTCTATCTATACTATCCAGTATAGAAGATTTATACGCAATAGCCGTTGAAGCACGAAAAAGAGGAATAGATCCTGAACCTAATGTTGAAACCTTCTTCACATGGGATATGGCAGAAAGAGTTGAGAGATTGTTATCAATAAATGGTTTGAAAGTAGAGGGCGTATCTAAGTTTATTAGGGAAAATAGGTCCTTATCAAGAGAGAGACTTGCTTTATTAGCAATAGACAAGCTTTTAGAAGGTGAATTTGGATCTTTTAGCATAAATGAATTGGTTGAACTTGGCGTAAGGCTTCCCCTAGCTATTCTTACAGAGGGAATGACGGTTGCCCCTTTAGATGGAATTAAAAAAGTCGAAATAAAAAGAAGGGGTTATACTTCTTATATATCTATATACTATGCAGGTCCCATTAGATCTGCTGGTGGAACTGAGACTGGATTATCAGTTATATTTGCTGATTACTTACGTAGGAAGCTTTCTATAGATGAATATAGGCCGACAAGGTATGAAGTATATAGATTACTTGAGGAGATCCGGCTATATGAACGGTTTGTCGGATCGTTTCAATATGAACATCCAGATGAAAAAATACTTTATTGTGTAGAAAATCTTCCTGTAGAAATAACAGGTGTTCCAACTGATGATGTAGAAGTATTGTCATATAGAGATTTACCTGGTATTGAAACTAACAGACTTAGAGGTGGTGCTCTCAGAGTTATAAATGATGGTTTAATAGGTAAAGCTAAGAAGTTATTAAAGGTAGTTGAAGAATTAGGATTAGATGGATGGGACTGGTTAAAAAAACTTGCCTATGATGATAAAAATAACTCAAAGGATCAAAAAAGTAGTTATAATAAAAAAGTAGAAGATAGAGTTCTAAGTGATTTAGTTATCGGTAGGCCAGTCTTCTCAATATCCCAATTGAAAAAAGGTTTCCGTTTGAAATATGGTAGAGAGCCTCATATTGGAATATCATCTGTAGGTGTCCACCCAGCCGTTTTTCCATTACTTGATTATTTTATAGTTGTTGGATCACAGCTTAAGCTTAATTTACCAGGAAAAGGCGGAATAGTCGTTCCGTCGTTAGTTGCATGGCCACCACTAGTTGAGTTAAAGGATGGGTCGGTCGTTGAAGTTCTTAGTGAGAGAGAGGCTATACATATTAAGGATAAGGTAAAAAGAATATTATTTCTCGGCGACATAGTTATCTCGATAGGTGACTTCATCGAAAACAATTATCCATTAGTTCCCCAATATTATGATGAATATTGGTGGATGGCAGAATTGGAAAACGTTGGGATAAATATAGATGATCCCAGATCCGTTACATATGAAGAATCTCTAAACCTAAGCATGAAATATAATGTGCCCCTAAATCCCTGGTATATCCCTAATTTTAGGAGCATAGAAGGTGGTCAAGAATTACTATCTATTTTGGATAAATTATCCGATAATTTAGTCAATGTTAAAACCGATTCTATCATTTTCAAATACACCAGTGATGTAACGGATATTCTAAAATCGCTTAGGGTTCCATTTGCAATCAGAGACACTGAAGTGATAGTAAACAATAGATTTTTCTTTTTCCTAAGAGATCTATTAACACTCTACCCAAAGATGAAAAGTATGATATCAAAATCCATGAATGTAGAGAATATTCTGAGTCTGGTAATAGGTGTAAAAGTTATTCTTGGGGAAGAAACATTTGTAACAGCCAGGTTGGGCCGGCCAGAAAAAGCTAAACCTAGGGAAATGTCTCCTCCAGTAAACGTGTTATTCCCTATTGGTAATTATGGCGGGCCTCAAAGAGACATTATTAAAGCCTCTGAAGAGTCTAAGATTGTAAGTATAGAGTTAGCTGTGAGATATTGCTTAACATGTAATAAATATACCTATGAACTGAAATGTTCAAAATGTGGTAATGAAACGATTCCTAGATTTTACTGTTCTAAATGTAAGGATTTTAGATTAGAAGAAAAGTGTAGGGTGTGTGGTAGGAAAACAAAGAAAACTAAGGAATGGGTTGTAAACATCAAATCTATCGTCGATGAAACCAGGAAGAAATATAGACTTAAAATTCCTAAGAGGGTTAAGGGAGTAAAGAAATTAATGAATAGTGATGGATATTTTGAACCCCTTGTTAAGGGATTTCTGAGAAGTAAATACGGCCTGTCTGTCTTTAAAGATGGAACATGTAGAATAGATATTACAAATGCACCGCTACATTCAGTATCCATAAAGCAAATAAACTTATCTAGAGAAAAGGCTGAAAAATTGGGTTACCATGTGAAAGACGATGGGACTATAGACCTCTATCCACAGGATATAATAATCCCTAAATCAATAGCGGATTATTTAATTAGAGTATGTAAGTTTTTAGATGAGTCACTCACCAAGATCTATAAGCTTAAGCCTGTATATAATGTGAAAAAAAGAGAAGATCTAATTGGAAAGCTGGTAGTAGGTCTATCTCCCCATACTTCCTGCGGAATAATAGGAAGGATAATCGGATTTACCGATTCAAATGTATTATATGCTTCTCCCTTATGGCATGCTGCAAAAAGAAGAGACTGTGATGGAGACCAGGATTCAATAATTCTTCTTTTAGATATCCTATTAAACTTTAGTATACACTACTTACCTTCAAGCTCAGGAGGAAGAATGGATACACCATTATTCATTTCACCTATTTTGCATCCAAATGAGGTAGATACACAGGTTCATAATCTGGATATTATGCAAAGATATCCAAGAGAACTATATGCTCTCTCTCAAAAGAATGGAAGCCCCAAGTCTTTAAGCGGAATAGTAACATTATTAAGCGACAAATTGGGATCTGAGGAAGCTTATTATAGATATCCTTCATTTAGGTCGGATCCGTTAACAAAGTTAGAGACATCAACAACGAAATATTCTACATTAAAAACGATGAAAGAAAAGTTAGAGCATCAATTAAGAATAGCTAATTTAATATTTGATAAGGAAGGTGTTAGACTTATCCTCTATAGTTTATTAGAGAACCACATATTTAGAGATATAAAGGGAAATCTAAGGGCTTTCTTCAAGCAAAGTTATATATGTAAGAAATGTCAAAAGAGTTACAGAAGGCCCCCCATAAGTGGGAAATGTAGTTTCTGTGGGGGAGAATTGAAACAGACTGTAAGCGAGAAAAGTGTAGTTAAATATACTAGATTAGCTAGTAGGTTAGTCAAGATAATAGATGATCCATATATAATGTCTAGATGGGATGTAATTGACATGGATCTAAAAACATCTTTAAGCATTTATAGAGATAAGGAAAGGACATTACAGGATTTCCTATAATAAGCAGAGTTTTATTTATTGAATTAAATAGAAATCTTTTGTAACGTCCTTGAACCGTATGCCGTTATTCGAGAAGGTCAATTTATAAATATTATTTACGTTGAAGGTGATGCCTAGAGCATTTTCTTCTTCAGGTAATAAATATAGGACCATTTTAAGATTTCTAATATTCTGCATAGGAAGCATAAACCCCATACTTTTTAATTGGTTTACCATCTCTTTCACGATCCTTACTTCGGGTTGTTGATAGTCATTCCTCTCAATCCTCTTTTCTATTATTGCAAATTCTATCTTTTTTCCTCTTACATTTCTACTTGGATCGGTGTATGATTCTATTCTAGTTACAATCACATATGTTTCATACTCCTTCATTCTTACCTTCCTCCTTTATCACTCTTATATCTCTTATCCCTACTTCATATAAATTTACAAGGGTATTTCCACTGGCCTTACCATATAATTTTCCAAAATTTTTATATAATTGTCTCCACTTTAGGTGAGTCCTACCACTCTTTGACTTATACTCAACTCCTAAAACATTTTTTACTCTGACTATTACTATATCTTGTATTTGCTCAATGTCTTCCTTTTCTTCAGCTTCAATATATACTTTACCGATTTCATTTCTTCTTTCAAATAGTATATCTGGATCTTTTAGATATTTCCTCGGAAATTTCGTTTTGCCTGTACTCTCTATAAGAAAAGATTTCAATTCATCTAGTGTGCAATATACTTCAATGTTCATTTAGACACCCTTTGCCTATCCCTACAATATCACTAAATAATTTATGTCATGTTAACATCTCTAAAATAATATTATTGGTTAGTTATATCTTGTATTTAGGGCGATGAGCGAGTTGGCCGCAGAGACCAAGTAGGAATGACCGAGATCTTGAGTTGCGAGCCCTTATAATAAAGATTTAACTTTTATATGCTCCTCTATTTTATTGATTTTTAAAAATATTGAATTGGTGAGATGCCGCATATGTCTCAAATAAAAAGTTATTTAAGGAATTTTTGGAGATACAGAACCACTAAAACGGTCGTAGAATTAAGTGATGCGGTATTCTATATCTCATTATCCCTTGTTGTCTTAGCCGCCTTCTTGATAAGGATTATGCCTGCAAGGTTTGGAGCATATATAAACGAGTTTGATCCATATCTCCAATACTATGCAACAAAAGTTATTGTATCGTCTATTAAAGAGAGGGGTTTGGGTGGTGTTTTCTCATTCTTTTCTCATCATATAGATTTAACATGGTATCCATATGGAGTGGATCTAGGTCAGAAATATTATCCAGGAGTCCCATATATAGGTGCGTTGACTTATCTTTTCCTTAGTGCTATAGGTCTTCAAGTAAGCCTATATGATGTGGCTGTATTTGTACCGGTTCTATTTGGAGTCTTTTCAGTTCTTATCGTCTATAAAATTGCGTATAGAATAAGTGGTTCTAGATATACAGGGTTGTTTGCAGCTCTTTTTTATGGTTTAGCTCCTAGTGTAATATTAAGAAGTAATTTAGGTTGGTATGATACGGATGGTTTAGGTATGACATTTCTCCTTCTATCAATTTATCTATATTTAAAAAGTATGGACTCACCAACACCCACTAATAAGGCGTTCTATTCGTTTTTAAGTGGAGCATCTCTTGGAATATTAGGGGCAACTTGGGGAATACATCAATACATTTATGTGCTTATAGCCGTATTGACGATCTTAATAGTTGTTCTTGACATAGATGTTAATAATTATGAGGCGGTATATTTTCCATTCGTTTTAACCTCCTTCATATTTCTAAATTCGGTTCCCGTAAATCGGTTAGGATATATCATAGGCTTTACAGCTCTAATACAATATTTAGCTATTCTACTCTTGGTTATGAGAAATGTCGTTGATATTAAGTTATTTACAAGACATATTTCAAGAGTAGTAGGTGTAACAACATTTATAGGCGTATCTGCACTTGTAATTATATCCTTACTACCTAGTGTAGGCCTTCCCTCAAGGCATATAATTGTAGCTTTACCATTCATGAGAGAGGCCTTCGTTGTGGCTACTACTGTTCAGGAACAGCTAAAAGCGTCCTTCTTCACATATTTTAGAGACATTCATATTCTTGCTCCGTTTACAATAATCGGGTTTTACATATCACTTAAAAATTGGAGATCTCCTAAATATCTCCTTATTGTCATAGGCGCTCTATCATCTCTATATGCTTCCTCTTCCTTTGTTAGATTAACTATAGTATTTGATATATTTGCCGTTATTTTGGCCGCTGTAGCATTTCAGCATATATATAAGTTTTTTGTAGATAACCTCGAGGTGAGAAGTCAACAGTTTAAGCTATATACCTTCTCATTTGTAGCTCTTTTCCTTGTCCTCTCATCTTCAATGATTTATATGTTAACGATCTCACCACTATCCAGATCTCCCGTTGCTTTGGTACAGCATGGAACACAATTTTCAAGTAATCCAGTATCATATGACTGGATTCAGGCTCTTGAATGGATAAAGAACAACGTCGGAGATGATGAGGTTATTGCTAGCTGGTGGGACTATGGATATTGGATTAGTTTCATAGCAGGTAAGAAATCTCTTGCAGATAACGGAACTCTAAATAGTACTAGAATACAAGAACTTGCCACCATGTTCATGAGTACTGATGAAAAAACAGCTTTAAAGATCTTGAAATCTATGAATGCCAGCTATATACTCGTATATATTGGATCGGTTCAAGTAAATGAAAATAATCCTGATCTAGTGTTTTTTGCTGGAACAGGGGAGGATGGAAAATTTGTTGCCATAGCTAAAATAGCAGGTGTGAATAGAAGCTTATTAATAAATGAGGAAGATCCAAATAAACCCAGATTAACTGATTATTTCTGGAGCACTTTCTTAGGTAAATTGATTCCATATGAATATCAAACTCAGCAGAATCTAGGCCGCTTCTCTATAGATATATATAGGTACTCTCCAAAATATCCAGAAATAGGATCCGATGACAGCAACTCTCCATTAGTGTTGGTATTTAGATCTTCGGATCCAGCCCCAGGAGAAATAGTTATTTATAAAATTAATTATTCAGCACTAAAAGACTAAATCGTTATGCCATATTTACTCTTAGCAATAATTTTTATTTTATGTAATAAGTAGGGGTCGTCTGGAGAAAATTTAGCTGGATGAGCTATTTTTGTCTTTATGTTGCATACGTCGCAGAGTTCTTTCATAGTGTATTTACCGCATCTAGGACATTTCCTTATTTTCGTCTTCATACTCCCACTTTAAGGTTTTCTTCAAGTAAAACCACTCTTAATCCTTTTTCTTTGGACAGTTTTTTAATAGTTTCTTTTACTGTTGGTAAAACTTTTTTCTTTATTGTTTCAGGTTTGAAGCTCCACGTTACAAGCTTATATTTTGGTGATCCAATCAGATAAATGTCAACGTTTTCTAATCCAGTTGCCTTCTCAATAGCTTTGTGAAGCGTCTCCAACCCTTTTTTAACCTTAAATAAACCTCCCTTTTCTATAGATTGAATTCCTATTGTTGCTTCATATATGTATTTTTTTAGATGTATCTTTTTATGTAGATACTCAATAATTTCCTCTTTTAGATTTGATAATGAGACTTCGTCTAGTAATGTTGGTTCAAGCATTATAGATTCTAATGCATCATATACGGTAGGCTCGTTCTCAATTATTGGATCTAATTTTTCTAGAAGATTTATGGTTATCCCTTTTTCCTTTAAATGTTTTTCTAGTTCTTCAATTATTTTGGTTCCTCTATAATTCTTTTTCCAAATTCTTAAAATCTTATTCTTTTCAGATTCGGAGACGTCTTTATACGATACATCAACGCTTCGTGTAAATTTATCTATTCTAATTACCTTAACAACTATTTTTTGGCCTTCTTTTATAACATCTTCGATATTTCTAACCCATTTTGTCGAGACTTCGTTTATGGGGAGGTACCCATCTATATCATAATCTTCAATATGTAAATATGCTCCATGTCCAACTATATTTTTGACTGTTGCAACTACAAGTTCTCCTCTTCTTGGAAAAATTACTTCTTTCCTTTTATTAGCCGTATTCCTCAATGATCTCACCTAATATTTCGGCCTTTCCACCTGTCGGTTTAGCTAAGATCTCCCCACATACAATACAGAATATTTTCCTGGATGCATGGGAGAATATAACCATCTGATTTCCACAATTTTTACATTTTACCTTAAAGAACTTACTTCTAGGTTTTGGAATATATTTTTCAATATCCTCTGACATCATCTATCACCTAGCCAGTTCGGCTTTTTTCAATCTAATTCCCTCTTTATGTATTATATATCCACATTCGTTACATGTCAGTTTAAGAACTACTTTTTTAGTGGTTTTTGCTTTTCTTTTTAACATAGGCCATTTTTGCCCTCCATATCCTTTTTTCTCCCATTCATGTTTAATCACACCCCATCTAAAGGGGCTATCTTTTCCTTTTTTATAGATAGATACCTTATGAACAGTGTGTTTTCTACATCTTGGACAATATGTTCTTATTTCTCGCGGAATTATCATTTCCCAATCTCCACCTCTTTAAAGAAATTTTCATACCTTTCTTTTAATACTTTAAGATGTTTCTTATCTAATAAAACTATATCCCCCTTTTTTAAATGAAGAGCCTTTCCCTCCAAATTGATCTCCAGATCTTTTAATGAATATAAAACTGATACTTCTGGAGGTAGGTCACTTTTTTCTATCCTTACAGGTTTCCCCCCTACATTTATGTAAGACAGTATTCCTTCAAGGTTGTGATATTCTCCTCTAAAAATCGAGTTTATAATCATGTTAATCTCTTCATCGTTATGTTTCTCCATAACTAGTCAATATTGTATTGAAGGGAATATTAAAGTATCTTAAATTATTAAAGAATATTAAGAGGATAATGAGGAAAAAAATTGTGCTGGACTCTTATAAGAATCTACATGTAATGGATCTTCCCAAAAGAGTGGTGGTAGGTAAAAATGTCCTATTAAATATAACAAAGTATCTAGACTCAATAGTGGGTAATTTAAATTATGTCTCTATAGTTACTGGGCCGAATATCTATAGGTCACTTATTAATAGACTTGTTGACCATTTAGAAATCAATTATAAAGTATATATAGCTAAAGAATCTACCTGGTCGGAATTAACTAAAATAGAGGAGAAAATAGTATTAGATGGGCTTCCGGATATTATTATAGGTTTCGGAGGGGGAAAATCTATAGATATCGCTAAACTAATCTCATATAGAAATGGGATTCCATTTGTAAGCATTCCTACATCTCCTTCGCATGATGGAATCGCCAGTTTATTTGCCTCAATAAGAGGAGATAAAAAAGCGTTTTCCCTAAGAGCTAACCCTCCATTATTAGTCTTAGTAGAATTAGACATTATTGCTAATGCACCTCCAAGACTTATTGCTAGTGGCGTAGGAGATGCCTTGGCTAAATTTACAGCAGTGGCGGATTGGAGGCTATCCCATGAGGAGACAGGTGAATATTTTGGGGAATATTCATCTAACCTTGCATTGATGTCAGCTAAACTAGTATTGGACAAAATTGAGGGGATCTCTCAAGGTGATGAATATAGTATAAGAACTTTAATGGAAGCTTTAATTAGTACTGGTGTTGCTGCTGGCATTGCTGGGAGTAGCAGGCCATGTAGCGGATCTGAACATCTATTTAGTCATGCAATGGATATATATGTACGTAGCAGAAGTGCGTATCATGGTGAACAGGTGGGCGTTGGAACAATAATGATGTCATTTTTACATGGATTTGACTGGGAAGGTATTAAACAAGCTATAGAATCAGTGGGTGGGCCAACGAATTATAAGGAATTAAGGATTTCTAGGGAGGATGTTATACTAGCTCTAAAGATGGCAAAGAAGGTTAGGCCAGAAAGGTATACGATTCTTAATAAGTATAGGATGTCTCATAACTTCGCTGAAAAAATCGCCAGAAAAACAGGTGTTATTTGATGGAGAGTGAAAAAAAGAAGTTGTATATGTTACTTGATCCTGAAGTAACTAAGGTAGGAGACATATTTAGGATTTATAAGGCGGACATATGTGAACAATGTAACTTCTTCAACATATGTTATGGAAATAAAAAGATCGGGTTTAGCTATAGGGTAAAAAAGCTAATCAAACCTAAGGGGGAGGTATATTGCAAATTAGTCGGTAAGAATGTATATCTCGCTGAGGTTGAAGAATCTCCCGTAAAGATAAGTATCAATTCATCAAATCCACCTATCGATGTTCCAGTAATATACAATAAAGTAAGTTGTGCAGAGAAACAGTGTCCATATATTAAATATTGTGTGTATAACGGTAGTTTCCTAGGTAGGAAAATTGTAATTAAAAAGGTATTAAGTAAGCTAGACTGCCCTATTGGGTTGAACCTTTACTTGTGTGAGGCTTTTCCTCATGATTAGTTTCTTCGCTCTCCTCTTTTACAACCTTATCTATGAAATCTACCTCTTTTATACCGTCTATATATTTGATTAAATCATCAGCAATTCTCCTTTTTTGATAATGGATATCTGGTTTATTTAAAGCTAGGTCTCCCATATCTATTTTTATAGCTTCCTTCTCATCTCTGAAATTAACTTTCTCTATGTCATCACCGAGATATTTCTCTATCAAAGCTTTAATCTTATCCTTCCTTCTTGTTATAATTTTATGGACCTTTACATTGTATTTCAATGTTTTTCCAGCTAATGGAGGGTTAAAATCTAACATTACCCTACCACTAACTACGGCTCTAATTACAGCTGGGGCTCCATTAACTGTTATTACCATTCCCGGTGCGACTTCACCTTCATATCCAGCTCTTCTTAACTTTTTAATAGTAGTCGTCACTATTTTCTTACTGTCCCTTCTACCGAATCCTTCTTCTGGAGGTATTTCAACCGTATATTCTTCCCCCTCCTTTTTTCCAACTAATGACTTATCTAATCCCTCTATAACCCATCTTTCACCTACGACTACTAATAAAGGTTTATATCTACCTCTTTCGGAGTAAATGTTTGCTTTTTTAGCTTCTTCCTCTATAGTCGTATCGAATACTTCTCCTGAATCTTTTACCATACCAACATAGTCTATTAGAACAAAGTCTCCCTCAGCAATTTTTCTAGGCTGTTTTTTCTTTTTAGCTGTCTTCTCCATACTATCACCATCTTCTAATCAAAATGAACAAATATGAATTATATCACATATTTAACTGTAACTATACTAATTAAGTTATTCCTTACTGAATCTAGATCTCTTTATTTTATCTGTTTTCCATAAGTCTCTTATCCTTTGATCGAGTCTTCTATCCAGAATTATTTTATAAACAGGTTCGGGTATTAGTTCCCTCCAGTTACCGTTTTCAACAACCCTTCTTCTAAATTCCTCACCTGAATATACTTCTCTCATATATAAGGGAATCTCTTCGACGTAATATCCTCTCTCCCTCATTAATACACGGGTTAGGGGATCATTTGAGTAAACCACTTGAAAAGAAGGAACAATACTTTCTACTATGGATACCCATGTTGAATGAATATTCGAGTCAGGGATTGGAAGTATATAATATAGGTCATTATTAATCCCCTCATTTTTTAAGACTGATGAGATCATTATGAATCTCTCAGCAAAGGTAAAGGGATTTCTCTTTGTATGCGATTCTAGTGCACTCCCTACTCCAATATACAGAAATTTTTCTCTAGATAGTATGTATTTAACTGCATGTAAATGACCCTTATGGAATGGCTGGAATCTACCTATTAATAATGCTATTCTATCTTGTTTCATGGATACTCAATAAGCTAAATCAAGGAGAGGTATATTTATACCCATGTTAATGTTACGGCTCACTGTTAAAGTAATGAGAAATATATTTTTATTTTAGGTGTTCCACATATCTAAATAGGTTTTGCGAAATGATGGGATTATTAGACCAAAAATTCAAGAGTTTAATATCTAAGATATATTCAAAGCCATATATCGATGAAAAAGCATTAAATGAGATTATAAAGGATATTCAAAGAATTTTGTTGAGCGCTGACGTAAATGTCAAGATAGTTCTATCTCTGACAAGAAACGTAAGAGAAAAAGTCTTAGAGCTTAGATTAAGGGATAAACGATCCATTAAAGATGTAGTCATAAAAGTTCTCTATGATGAACTTGTAAAAATTTTGGGGGGTGAGGAGGTTAGAATTAATATAACTAAAAAACCTTTTACAGTTCTATTCGTTGGCCTTGAAGGATCTGGTAAGACAACTACAGTAGCTAAAATAGCTAAATTACTGGCGGAAGAGGGATACAAGGTAGGCGTGTTCAGCCTGGATATATATAGACCCGCAGCCATCGAGCAGCTTAGACAATTATTAAATAAGATAGAGAATTTCAAAGAGAGAATAAACTTTTATGACTCTAAACATATAGATATTAAAAAGAGATTAAAGGATTCGCTAAACCATCTTAAAGAATGTGATGTAATTCTAATAGATACCGCAGGGAGACATAAAAACGAGGCTTCTCTAATCGAAGAGCTAAATTTAATAAGTAAAGAATCTAACCCAGACTTCGTTATGCTTGTAATAGACTCATATATGGGTCAGAAGGCATATGACCATACTATGGCATTAAAAGAAAAGGTGAAGATCGATGGAATAGTAATTACAAAAATGGACGGCTCAGCTAAAGGTGGAGGTGCGATATCTGCCGCTGTTGCCTCAGGAGCCCACGTATTTTTCATTGGTACAGGTGAGAAGTTAGACGATATTGAGTTCTATAATCCAAAAAGTTTCGTTGCACGATTAATGGGAATAGGAGATATAACTGGGCTCTTAGCTAGAGCTGAGAAAATTATAAAGAAAGAGGAATATGATATAGATAAACTGAGAAAAATAGCAAAGGGACGTTTAACATTAATAGATGTAGTTGAACAATTTGAAAATATCGAGAAATTGGGCGGGTTATACAAAGTTCTCTCCTATCTACCAGGCTTCTCATCTAAAATTAACAGGGAGGATATCTCTAGGATCGAGGAGCGTCTTAAGAAATGGCGGGTAGCGATAGACTCGATGACTCTAGAAGAAAAACTTAATCCAGAAATAATTAAGGGATCTAGATTAACAAGGATAAGTAGAGGATCTGGAGTGGATGAAAAGACTGTGAAAGAATTAATCAAGCAGTATAAGATCATGAAGAAAATGCTTAAAGATAGGAGGCATAAAAGATTCCTTAGAGAAGCATTAAAAGGGTCGATATAGCATTGTGAATAATGATCCTTAGCCAGATATCAACCTTTATATTTGGAATTACTTAGTCTTTATTGTATAGTGAGGTAATATGCCACAATCTAAAGGATACAAGGTAAAAACGAGGAAATTATTAAAAAGAAGGGGTAATCCGGGGTTTAGCGATAGACTTTTGAAACTTGAAGGCCTTTCAAAAGGCGATAAAGTAGTTATATATATTGACCCTAGATTCCAAGAAAATATGCCTCATAGACGATACCACGGTAAAATTGGGGTAATAAGGAAAAGGAGGGGTAAAGCTTTTGAAGTGGAAGTCTCTAAAGGAGATAAAAAGGTTCTATTGATAGTTCCACCAGAGCATTTAAAGCCACATAGTGGATAGTTAAGGTAACTTAGTTATATTGATGAATTATATTTATATTTTGTTATGAGTGAGGAAGTAGGTAGAAAAATTTTGAAGGAAGAGCCAATTTCAATCCCTGAAATGAAGGAAGTATTAGATAATTTAGACTTTCCAGAGGAAGAAATACCTCCTATAGTATCGAAAGTAAGAGAATATGTAAATAAATTTTCTAAGATAAGCCCGGAAAAAGCTAAAATATTGAAGAAAAAATTAGTCGAAATAGAAGGTGTGGACGAGGAGAAGGCGGTCCAAATTATAAATATTCTTCCAAAGACTCCAGAAGAAATAAAGGAGATCTTCCACGAAAGAGTTATTCTGGGTGATCTTCCACAAAAGATACTGTCGGTTTTAAAAGAGGAAAAAGTCATTTAATTTGCCCTATATTTTTAAGGCTCTTCTTACGTATTCAGGGTGTCATCGATAGATGTATAGAGAGAGAAGAGAAAGGGAGTGGGAGGACTACGCAATATTATTAGATATATATAGACGAGGTAGGGACATTCTGTTGGGCCAGGTTATCGGAGAGAAGTATTTCAAGTTGATGGAATTCCAATTAGATCCAAATGTTGAATTTAAACTTTTTGAACGTGTATATGTAGGCCATGGGAGAAGGAAGGTTAAAAGGTTCAGCAGGTTCTTATCCTATAGAGATTTGACTGAGAATGCAAGAAAAAATTTGAGAAAGGCGGTTGAAAAGCTTATACTAATGGATGAGGATAAATGGATAGCTTTTTTCAACAAAGCGGGGCCTATAACACATAGAGGACATGCATTAGAATTGCTTCCTGGAATTGGTAAAAAAACAGTTGTAAAAATACTCGAGGAGAGGGAAGAAAAAATATTTAACTCATATAAAGATATTAAGGAACGTTTAGGAATTGATCCAATAATTGTATTAAGAGATAAATTAGTAGAGGAAATAGAAGGAAAATCACAATATAATATTCTCTTAGAATGGTCGCGTAGATGGATCTCCCTAGGTGAATAAAGACATTTATCTTTTCCTTTCTAAACTTTTAGTTTAATAGTTACTTTATCCATGTCTTGTAAATTTGCGGAGGGACTTACTCTAATTACTTTTCCGTTTCTAAGAACTAAAGCATATCTGATTCTGTCCTTAAAACTTGTATGAATTTCACCAGCTAGATCCGCAACTGTGGCGCCACTTTTTAAAACTATCGGTTTACCTACCTCCTCTTTAATGTCGCGGCAAGGATAAACCCTTATTAACCCCAGCTCTTTTATTAGGTAATTCCCCATCTCATTAAATTTATATCTTTCACCTTTAACCGTTTTGAAGTTGTTACTATCCTCTATTATGATATAGTTACCTTTAAAATAATTTCTGATGCCTAGAATTATCTCCTCAAAAGTGTCTCCATCATTAAGTTTTCCATAAACCTTAATTATAGCATTGTGAATACCATATCTCCTTAACCTATTCCTTATATCTTCCACAAGAGGGGGAGCTACATTATATACCCTAATACCCCCAGAAGGAGTCTTAGAAATTGATACCTTAATCGGTTCTGAGGATATTTCAAAACCATAGTTAAGTAAATGATCTTTTAGAAATTTAACTTCCATCTTATCCTTAGCTATTCCTAATACGAAGTCTACCTGTTTAAAGATATTCAAAATCTTATCATCTATTTTAGGATCAGCCCCTAGTGGTGGTGCGACTGAGAAAGCAACCTCAATATCATTAATTATTTTTGTGTACATAGTTGGTAACATTCTCCATAACATATATCTCTCACTATTTCCCAATGTTCTATCTAGAAAATCAGATAATAAGGCATAGTTGGAACTTATCACCAGTACTTTTATATCTCCATTTACGGTAAATGACCAGGGGGATACATATCTTCCCACTTTTTTCTTCTTTTTTTCCTCTATTTCCTCTCTCAATCTGGCCATCTGCGTCCTAACCGATCTTACCAAATTCTTCGTTCCTTTGTGTTTAGGAATTAAGCTATAGAAGCGTTTTAAAGCCTCTAGTTTCTCTTCCGGTGTTTTAGCCTCCATAACTTTTCTCCATTGGCTCCTCGCTTCCGCCGGTAGATTAGTTACCATGTCCAAAAATTATGATTGTAAAACTTCTTAAGAAATTTATTCCCCACTAGATAATTGTTATAGTTTCCAAGCGATTGTAGTAGTTTAGAGGGGAAGTTAATTATGAAATTTACATATATCCTTGTGGGTATCGAAGGAGGTATCAACCTTGGGCTAATATGTAGACTTGCAGATAACTTCAATATAAATGAGATAAGATTGGTTGACCCTAAACTATCAGATGAAGATTATGACCTCGCAGAGATATTTGCAAGTAACGCGGCTCACAGATTAAAAAAATTAAAAATATATGATTCGGTCGGTGATTCAGTGAGTGATCTGGATATTGTCTTTGGGACAAGCGGTATCATATCATATAGATATCCATGGAGTCAACATATCACTCCTGAGGACATGAATAGAATAATTTCAAAATTTTCTATAGAGAAAATTGGAATAATGTTTGGCCGTGAAAGTACTGGATTGACAAAAGAAGAACTTAGCTATGCAGATTTCATAGTGAGAATCCCTACTTCAAAAAAATATCCATCTTTAAATCTATCTACTGCTGTAGCTATAATTTCTTATCATATCTACAATTTATCGCGTGAGTTAAAAAGCATGGAGGTAAAAAGACTGGGAAGAGTGGAAGATCTCAAGCTTATCGCTGAATATGTTGAGAAGATTTCATATAAACTTTTCAAAAAGGAATTATTTAGTAAATCTTTAAGAGATATCGTTAAAAGGTCGATAGCATTATCGAACTTAAGTGGATCTGATATTAAATCTCTTGTTGCATTATATAGAAGGATCTTCTCTGTGTTATATGGTGAACCCTCTTAAATAAATATTAATCAATGTCTATAGTTTACTTTTGAGTGTGGAATTATGAAAGCTAGAAACTTTAGAAATGTAAAAGGTGTTCCATATACTAGACAAGAGTTTATTCATGGCGCTCCACAGCCAAGGATAACTAGATTCAACATGGGTAATTGGAGAGAAGATTATGAAGTGGTTCTTGAATTAAAAGCTAATGAGACGATTTATCTGAGAGATGTGGCTTTGGAATCAATACGTGTAAACGTTAATAGACAACTACAGAAGAAAATCGGAACTCAAAACTATTATTTTACCATAGTCGTATATCCTCACCACGTCTTAAGGGAAAATAAGATGATGACGGGTGCTGGTGCAGATAGGTTGCAGGAAGGTATGAGGCGTGCCTTCGGCAAACCAGTGGGAAGAGCAGCCGCAGTTAGAAAAGACCAAACCATAGCTAGAGTATTTACATTTAAGAATTTCATAGATGTTGCAAGGAAAGCTTTAAAGATTGGCGCTTCAAAAGTACCGAAAGGGGCCTATATCCATGTTGAAGAACGTAAGTAGATCAGAGTCAACTGAAGAAAACATAATAAATCTTCTCAAAAGAATACTCGATAGAAATAGATTTGCTAAAAGAATAGTTATTGAAGCGAGTGAACCATATCTATTTAAAATATCCGATTCTATTGGCTCATTAAAAGATGAACTTGGCGATAGTGGTAGAGATATAGAAATAATAATAAATGGAACACCTCGATATGGCTCATGTGATATAGATATTCAATATTATCAATATCTAAAGCCAGATTTAGTAATACACATTGGGCATACCCCTTTTCCCCATTCTTTTAAAAAATTGAGAATTCAAAAGACAAAATTTTATTTCATTCCAGTATTTGATGATGTAAATATATCTGATGAACTGGCTTCACAAGTTTTCAAGTATGTTGAAGATTTGAAGGCAGACCATATAAACATAGTCTATTCTATCCAATATAAGAAAGCGGCTGAATCTCTCCTTAAACTGCTTCTTCATAGAGGTTATAATGTAAAGATGCCGAGACTACCAGGAATGATCCAAGGCCAAATATTGGGATGTTTAAACCATCAATTACAAATATCTAACCCAGATAAAACAATATTTATCGTTGTATCATCAGGTATATTTCATGCATTAGGAGTTTCACTATATACTGGTATCCCAACAATTCTAATTGATCCATTTAACAATAAAATAACTGATATGTCCAAATTATCAAACAAATATAGGTCACTTATAGCTTGGAATATCTATAGAGCATCTAATTATCAGCGTTTTGCCGTTATTGTTGTTAAAGATAGCCATCAACCTTTTATTGGAGGCCTTCCTCATATATTAAGGATCCTTAAGAAGCATAACTTAAAATATTCAATCTATCATAGCGAAAGAATAGATGAGAATTTAATTAATTTAATTCCTAAAAATGAAATACCTGTGATTGCGGGGTGTCCTAGAATAGCTATAGATGATTTAACTAGATTCAATAGACCGGTTTTAAATTTTGAGCAGCTTTTAATTCTACTAGGATTAAAGGATTTTAATGAAGTTTATCCTCCTCTCAAATAGCAAATATGGAGGTGTGTCATAATGATAGATAAAAAGTATGTCTCTCCAGGCGATGCAATAGCATATATAGAAGAATTTCTTGAAGGGGAAAATACATATGTTGATGGAGACGTGATTAGAAGTATGGTGGAAGGTAGGGTGGATATTGACTGGAACAAAAGAGTAATCAACGTAATCCCACTAAAATCTCCAATTAAGATAGAAGTAGGGTATGAAGTAATAGGATCAATCATAAACATCTCAGGTGTTTTTGGATATGTACAGATAGAGTTTTATTCAAGTGATAGGAAGAGGTGGAACCAATTGCCTTATAAACAGACCGCCGTCGTATATCCACCTTATAGGGTGACAAATGTAGACAAGGTATATGGATTGAGGGATGAAATATATGGTATCATAGTTAGTAAGAAGAACCGGTTACTACATATCTCGATTAGAGATAAACAATATGGAGTCGTTAAATCTCTATGTAAATATTGTGGAGAGATAATGTATGTAGATATTGAAAAAGATACCCAAAGAAAAATATTGGTATGTCCACAATGTAAATCCATTCAGTATAAAAAGTTATCTCCGATGTACGGAAACGCTATAATAAAAAAGCTTTTATACTAGTTGATAGAGTAGTTATTTAGCTATTAGGTAGGGTGTTAGAAATGGAAGTCCAAATAGTGAAGATTGAGAAAGGTAGACTTAGAATGAAGATATCTGGGGAGACGTTCACATTTGGAAATATTCTTCAAAAAGCTTTAATGGATGATGACCGGATATTAGGAGCAGGTTTCCATCAGCCCCACCCATTCCAAAAAGAAATATTTTTCGACGTGTATTTCAAAGAGGAGGTGGAGGAAAGCCAATATAGAGAAATAATCATTGAATGTGTTGAGAAAATGTTAAATTATCTTTCTGAGTTAAGAGATTCTATCCTTAATCTTATGGAGGTAGGAAAATGAAATTCTGTCCGAAATGTAAAGATCTAATGAAGCTTGAGAATAAAAATGGGTCACTAGTATATATCTGTCCATCTTGTGGCTATGAAGAACCCTATGGAAATACCGAATTATCGATTCCAGTGACTAGAGAGAATAAAGTTTTAAATCTAGATAAAGATACAACGGCTGAGCCTGTAGTAAAAGTTGAGTGTCCTAAATGTGGGAATAATGAGGCATATACGTGGATCGTCCAGACAAGATCTGGGGATGAAGGAGGAACGGTCTTCTATAGATGTACAAAGTGTAGATATACTTGGAGGATATATACCTGATATAGTTATGTTTTTATTATAACGGTGATTGATATGTTCAAGGCTACTATAGATTCTGATAAGATTAAGAGATGGATAAAGGTAGTCACAACTATAGAGAAGATGGTCGATGAAGCATGTTTCTATATCTCAGAAGAAGGGATAATATTCAGAGATTTGGATAGTACACGTGTGAATATGATAAATGCTTATTTTGGCGAACCATATTTTGAGGAGTTCGAATTTACAGCTGAGTCTCCATTCTTTATTTGTGTCCACAGCGATAAACTCCTAAAATATTCTAAGGCTTTATCAAAGGCAGATGAATTGACTATAGAAGCGGGAGAAGGGAGATTTATAATTTCTTCAAGGAGGCCCTATGAGAAGCGTTTCGTCTTACCAGCAATGTTAGATGAAGAGAGAGAACTTGCAAGGGTCCCTGAAATAGATTTCGCAGCAAATGTAAGAATGGTTTCCCAGACATTGAGAGATGTATTGAAAGAATCCAAAGATGTAAGTGAAACGGTTACCGTACATGCAACAAATAGTGAAATAGAATTTATAAGTAAAAGTGAAGAAGGCTTCCAGTCTGTGCATAAGCTAAGATATCCAGATAATGTTGAAATATTAGAAATAAATGTATCTAGTGATTCTACAGCGGTATATGTAGTAAAACCAATTCTTGATGTGGTTAGAGAGATATCCACTATATCAGGTGTAGTCACCCTAGAATTCTCAACTGAATATCCGCTAAGCTTAAAATTTGATATGTTAGAGGCTGAAAGTTACCAATTTATTACAGCTCCTAGATCTGAGGAATAGCTTCACCAATATTTTTATTTAAGAATCAGTCCTCTAAAATATTTGGGTATAATGCCTATAGTTATCGATGAGGATTTTGAATGGGCAGCCAAATATCCATTTGATAAGAAGAGTATTCAATTGCTTCAATCCCTCTCTCTATCCATTAATGAAATATTGGAAGATAAAGAACTTTTGAAGGAGGCTTTTAAGGAAATAGAAGATATAATTAAAAAGGGTACACTTGAGTGGAACCCCATTGAAAACCACTATAGAAAATTCATAATATTCTACCTAGAGCTATTGATTGTAAGGGCCCTTGAAAGCTCCTATATAGAGAATAGATTTATTGAAGCACTATCTAAAAGAATTTATAAGATTTTATCGAGGGAAGCTTTTGATGTACTAGTTAAACTTGGGTCTAATCTGGGCCTCAGGTATAAAATAGATCAATATTTTGGAGATACTCATATCGGAATATTCTTTATAGATTTCTTAAGATTTTCAAGGAGGTTATCAAGTAGACATTGGAGAATATACTATTTCCCAATTAGAGATGGGTATATATATGTAAAGAAGAGACAATATATTAGGCTGCTTAGTGAAGCAATAAAAAGCAAAATTTATGAGTTAATCCTAAGTGTTGAGAAAGTTCCTGACTATATCCTCGAAGAGTCGAAGAAGTTTTATATCGATAAACTATCCATACATATACCTAAACATACTTCAAACAAATTTGATGTAAAAACTAAAGATATAGAAATATTCCCCCCATGTATAAAGTATGCCCTTAAGAATGTTGGAAGCGGCCTTTCTCATCCAGCAAGATTCACATTAGTTACTTTTCTAAACGCTGTTGGATATACTAAAGAAGAGATAATAAATATATTTAACGTAACACCAGATTTTAATGAAAAGGTTACCAGGTACCAGGTGGAGCATATATTAGGTATTCGTGGGGGTAAAATTAGGTATAAAGTCCCATCCTGTCGGAAAATAGTTAGTTACAACTTCTGCTATGCTGATGATACATGTAAGAGATTTGGAATATTACATCCCCTAAAATACGTATATCTCAAGAAGAGGAGTAAAAGATGAAGAAAGGCGACCTAAAATATCTAAGAAACTATATTAAAATATATTATCAAGGTGGTTTTGAAAGAATAGTTGAAAATGTTAAAGATCCTCATAGGAGGGAATGGGCATTACTTACTTATGATAATAAAATGTATAGACATATAAGATTGGACAAGGATAACTTGACCAAATTTAAAGATTTGGTTTTGGAGGAGGCCCCTAAAGGCCTATATTATTCAGCTTCTTACTATCAAAATCCAGATGAGGAGATGGAGTTAAAGGGTAGAGAGTCCACAGATCTAATCTTTGATCTAGATGCCGACCATATGGATAATATACGGATAAAATCCGTATATATGTGTGTGAATAAGGAGTGTAGAGCCTTTAGTTTTAAAAATAAATGTGAGAAATGCGGTGGGGAAACTAGGAACATACCTATAATTGACGATGTAACCATATTTGATGCTACCCAAAAATTAAAATTTCTAATATCGATATTGAATACCTATTTAGGGATTCCGGATGAATATATTAAATTATATTTCAGTGGACATAGAGGCTTCCATATCCACATAGAGGAGGAACCATATATATCCCTAGATGATATAGATAGAATCGCTATTAAAGATCTCCTTGTTTTAGATGGAATAGATATATTTAATGTAAGGGATCGAAATGCATATATCCTTGATATCCTTCTAAAAAACCTCGAATCCTTGTTGACAATCGATGATCCAGAATTAAAGATGCTTCTAAATAGGATTAAACATATATTGACTGAGTATGACGACCCTTTAAAAGCCCTCAGAAATATGAGGGTTAGTGAGGGAAGCAGGAGAAAGTTAAATGAATATATTAAAAAGAAGATTGGTGTGGAGGTTGATCCAGCTGTATTAACTGATTTAAGTAGGCTTATAAGGGCCCCTCTCTCACTACACGGTAAAACAGGTTTAATTAAAAAGGATTTGGAAATGGATGATATAGATAATCCGATGAACATTATAGAGAAGTCTATTCCATCAAAATTAATGGCAAAGATACATGTTGAGATATTACCTCGGATAGTCTGGGCCGGTAAGGAATATGGCCCATATTATATGGAGGATGTAATTCTGCCAGAGCCCCTAGCCATATATCTTATAAATCTAGGCTTAGCCAAGGGCATCGAGCTACCATAAATTGGGGAAATAAGTATGAACATTTATATAAAACATCATGGTAGTATAATATAGAATTTAAGCGTGGTGAGGCCTATTATAAAGGATAATAGATTCCTCTCGACAGGAACAACGACTTTAGCTTTGAAATGTAAAGATGGTATAGTATTAGCCGCTGATACTAGAGTGACTGCAGGCTTCTACATTGCGCATAAACATGGGAGAAAGATATTTAGTATTAGACCGAATATTGCGGTAACCATAGCTGGTGTGGTTGCAGATGCTCAAGTCTTATTAGACCAGGTTAAATATCATCTAAACCTCTTTGAAAATCTATATCAGAAGAAATTAACGGTTAAAGCCGTGGCAAATTATCTAAGCAATGTTCTTTATTCTCATAGGCTATTGCCGTTTATTACGGAGATGATAATTGCAGGAAGAGATAATACCGGTTTCCACATATATAAGCTGGATCCCCTAGGAAGTATCATCGAAGATAAGTATGTAGTATCTGGTTCAGGTTCATTGGTGGCGGTAGGTGTATTGGAGAGTAGATACTCAGATAATCTTAATAAGGAAGAAGGTGTTAAATTAGCTATGGAGGCTTTATTAGCAGCTATGAAACGTGACATAGGTAGTGGAGATAATTTTATAGTGGCCGTCATAGACGAAGAAGGATATCACGAATTAACCCTAGAGGAAAAAGAAAGTCTGATAAATTCTCTCGATATTCGAACATAGATGATGGTCTCATGAACTGAAAAGAAAATAGAAAATGTCTAGATAGAGCCTATAAAGGCTCTATTAAAAGTGGTGGTATGTAATGAGTGAAATGAGAAATATCACATTGATGATTATGAAAGAGTTAATGGGTAAGGCAATAGTTAAAAATATAACATATGAAGGTCCAGCTCTAGCTCTATATACTACAGAACCAGAGAAGTTCTATGAGGATTCCAGGTTGATAAGTTCATTGGCCTCTAAATTTAAGAAGCGTTTAATCCTTAGATCAGATCCAGAGGTTAGGATGGATAGAGAGATCGCAAGGGAAAAAATATATGAGATCTTAAAGGATTTTGGCGTAAATAATGGGGATATAAAGATATTCTTCGATAGTTTAAGGGGGGAGGTCCATATCTATCTTTCTAAAACTTTGCAGAAACAGGATATTAGGGAAATCTCGTTTGAAATAGTAAAGACTACTAAATGGATCCCTAAATTTAGGTCATATTACATAAGCCTACCAGAAGTCCTCTCAGAAGTATATAATTCATTTGTTTTAGATGAGAGAAAAGCTAGAGATAAACGTCTCTTATCAAATATTGGGGAGAGGATCTTTAGGGATGCGGTAAGGCCTAGTAAAGACATCGTTCTAATTGGGTTAGGTGGTGTAGGTGAAGTAGGTAGGTCATGTATATTGTTAAAGACGTCAGAGAGTAAGATACTCATAGATTTTGGGGTGAAAGTAAATGCAATATCTCTAACAGATTATATTCCAAGGATAGACGCTATAGATATGTTTCTAAATGATCTAGATGCCATCATTCTTACACATGCCCATCTCGACCACAGCGGTTTGATACCACTACTATATAAATATGGATATGATGGGCCGGTCTATATGACCGAGCCTACTCTATATCTAACGACGTTATTATTGAAGGACTTTCTGGAGATAAGTAGTAAGGGTGGTTTTGAACCGCTATTTAACATGAATGACGTTAAAGAAATGATTAAACATACCATTACCCTGAGATATAATCAGGTTACAGATGTTTCGCCAGATATTAAGTTGACGTTCTTCAATGCAGGCCATATCCTTGGATCGGCTATGCCACACATCCACATTAGGGAGGGTGTATATAATATACTCTTCACAGGCGACTTTAAATTTGGGCCAACTAGGCTACTTGAAGCAGCCTATACAGAGTTTTCTAGAGTCGAAACTCTAGTTATGGAGAGTACATATGGGGCTAAAAGTGATATACTACCTCCAAGGCGTCAAGTTGAATGGGAGTTTTCACAATATATTAAGAAGGCATATGAGAGGGGAGGCAAATTTATAATCCCCACACCTGGAGTTGGACGTGCGCAGGAGATTCTAGCCGTCATAAACTATCTATTGAATACAAATGATGAGAGATATAAGATCCCTGAGATGCCGATATATATTGATGGAATGATAGATGAGGCCAATAAGATACATTACATGTTCTCAGAATATCTAAATCCAAAGATTAGGAGGGACCTTAAAGAGGGGAGGAACCCCTTCAGCTCGGAAAACATAATTCCCATTAAGAATTCAGAGGATCGGAGTGAAGCTATAGAATCTGAGGGTCCAGCTATAATATTATCTACATCGGGTATGATGCAGGGAGGACCTATAATTGAATACTTTGTCAATCTAGCTAAATCTGAGAAGAATATTCTAGCCTTTGTATCATATCAGGCTCCAAATACTCTGGGAAGAAAATTGGTAGATGGATATAGGAAGATAGATATTCTACATGAAGGAAGGATGAAAACCATAACCGTGAATATGGAGGTTAAGAAGTTCGATGGATTTACAGGTCATAGTGATAGGAGGCAGCTTATGGGATTTGTTGGTAGATTGAAGCACCTCCTAAGAAATGTATATGTAGTCCATGGTGAGATCTCCAAGATATATTCGTTGGTCCAGGGGATCAAAGAGTTAATAGGTGTAGATGCATATCCATTAGACCTCCTCTCAACAACATATTTAAAAGAATAATGAAGTCAAATAGGGATCTAGTCGATTCACTGGTTAGAAGTGGTATATTAAAGAATAAGCTTTACATATCAGCATTTCAAGAGATAGATAGAAGAGATTTTATGTGGCCAGGATATGAAAAATATGCATATGAAGATTCGCCGGCTCCATTAGGTGAAACTGGACAAACGATATCGGCTCCACATATGAATGCATACTATCTAGAAATATTGAATATACAGCCGAACGACTCAGTCCTTGAAATTGGGGCGGGAAGCGGATATCAAGCGGCGTTAATAGGTAAAATTATTGAATTGGGTAGGGGATATGGACATATATATTCCATAGAATACTTATATCCACTATATAGATTCGCATCGGAAAATATAGAAAAGACGGGTCTCGAAGACTATGTAACAATTATATATGGAGATGGGAGTCTAGGATGGCCGCCTAAACAGGAGATCGAGATCTATGATAAGATCTTGGTATCGGCCGCAGCCAAAAAACCTCCCAAATATTTAATAAGTCAGCTTAAAGATAATGGTAGAATGTTGATCCCAATAGGATATACACTCTACCAAACACTATACCTAATCGAAAAGAGGATAGGTAAAATATTTAAGAGGGAATTATTTCCAGTAGCATTTGTACCATTGAAAGAATCCAATGGAAATGAGGATTGAATACGTGTTTAAAGCATATGGACATGTAAATATTAAGGCAACCCACAAATCGACATTCGAAATAACGAAGGAAGATTTCCTGACAGAAAGAGGGGACTGTATAATAGGTATAAAGTCTGAAAAGGCCTGTATAGACCTTCCAAATGAGCTGAGAAAACTCCTAAAAAATGATAATACATATATTACAATAGAGATAGAGGCAGAAGGAATAAAGGATGTTATACATGCATACGGATCAAATAAGCTAATCCTGACCTCCCCAAAATCAATAGTAATAAGAAAATCTACATACATAGATGAGAGGACACTAGCAATAAAGGCCGATAAGGCGGCTAAAGACATAAAAAGAGAGTTAATAGACAAATTAAAAAATCCGAATACACAGCTAACGATAAGAATAACTGCAACAGACACAACACAGAAAAACTTAAAAACGAACAACACACAAAAATAATATATGACCCATGGAGGGCCCGTGGCGTAGCCTGGTAGCGCGCTCAATCCATATGCGTAGGGCTGATAAGCTACCGCTCGGGGACAGAGTTATCCCCCAGCGAGAGGTCGCCGGTTCGAATCCGGCCGGGCCCACCATACTTGATATTTTCAAATATTTTATGAGAAAAAATCGGTTTTCCCATTATTTAATTTAAGATTTTTTGGTGGTGATAAAAAGGGAGGAGGGGTATATAAGTTATTTTAATGGATCCTTTACCTTTTTTGAGCAGCTTTTTAATTTTTTTCTGGTAAGCCTTTCCTCTTCGTGATCTATATTGTTGGTCCAATCTTTGTGATGAAGACTTTTCCTTTGCAGTACCATCTAAATCTATCCTTTTCAACTACTTTATAACGATTTTTGATGATGCGTATCCTACCTCCATTCCTGTTCACCATCCATCGATATCTTACTCCTAATGTCTTTAGAAGATATCCACTATATGATACTATCCACCATCGTTTTGTCTTCTTGATAATAACATAGTTGTCAGTTGGAGTATAGGTCCCATCTCCATCCACGATTCCAAGAATAAATCCTTTCTTGGTTGTTTCATTGTATCCGATTATATTCATCAAGGGCTCAATGCTTTGTAATCCAAGTTTCATTATTTGACATAATGTCTTTCTTGTAATTTCTATTATGAATCTATTCCCCAATTTATCTTTGAAAATGCTATATCTTCTTCCAAGCAGTTTATAGATCATGTTGTTTACTCTTTCAAGGAAAATTTTCTCTCCCATTATCCTAATGGCATATCTCTTGTATGTTATATTATAAAATATTGTTCCGTCGGTGATTATTACTCCGTATAGGTAGGCTATGTATGGCCATTTTGTTGGGTCATAGAATATCTTATAGTATTCATCGTTATATGGATGGTTTTTCTCTATCCATTTACTGAACCTTCCTATTGTCTCTGAATATGTATCTCTAGGTCTCTTCCCTCTTGCTAGCCAGTTTCTAATTGTTATCCTGGGTATTCCAAGTATTTCCATGTATTTCACATGCGTTATAACCTTCTTTGTATAGTTGTTTCACTTGATAGTATTCCGATAATGTATATTCTATTTTTCAGTTTAGGTATATATGTTCTCCCATACCATATCTCAGCCAATGCTGTAATGTAGATATTAGAATACCAAAATCTCTACTTATTCTTGTAACACTGTACCCTTTGTTGTACAGTTCCTTTGCTTCCTGATATATCTCCCTATTATATTTTCCACCCACTTTCTTTAGGGGGGCTGGAAGGGGAGGGATGGGTGGATACTTGCCGTGGCCTCCCATGTGGACCCCTAAATCATTTAGCCTCTCCCCTCCACATGGAAAGCCTACTTAAATTATTGGTTGGTTCATCGGGTATGCCTCTCTATCCATATTCTTGGGGAGGCCCACCTCTACGGTGGGATGCCTTCGCCATTTTCTCTGCTAATGTTTCTTCTCTGTATTTATCTACCCTTCTCCCTTTTCGCCATAGGGATGTCTCGTCATTCCTATGGTTGTTCACCTACATAGCATCATATTTTGCTATGTAGGATCATCCCACTAAATAGGCGAGTTAACATTTATAAAGAGGTAGAGTTTGGTGAATGTGTTTCTTTTGTTTAACTGTTTTGGTTTTTTGGTGTGTATTTTATGGGTTTATATCCCTTGTTTCTTAGGTGGTTTAGAAGCTTCTTTATTTCTGTTTTGTTTTTGAGGTGGAATAGATGTGATGGATATTTTGTGTCGGATGAGCCGAAGCCCCTTACATATGGATATTTTCTGATTAAAATTTCTACAATTTCCTCTTCAGATGTATTGGGAATGATGTAGGCTGAATGTGGTTGAAACTGGCTAGTTAAATAGTCGATATGCCACCTAACCTTTTTAACCCTTTTAAAATGTCTCTCTAGCCTCTTAAAAACGTTCCTTCCGCCTGAACCGACATATACATATACACCTTTAATAAATTTTATTTCATCTAGGTTTCCGACATGTATGAAGACATCCTTATCTATAGGTATGAGAAGTAGATATGCTTCATACACATTAAATATTATTAAATCTTAATGTTTTAGAAAAAGGAGCCTGCTTTATGAAGCTTGAGGTTCCCCCAAATTTAGATGTATTTTACCGCTGTTTCTTATTATTTAAAATTATTGGTGTATAATATGAGTGGCACTATACCAAGCTATTTCCTTGTTTCAGTATCGAATAGAAAAAATTTAGAGTTATGTATTAAATATGCTTTGGCTGGATTTACAAATAGCATAAATGGTTTCTGGGCTTTTCTCGATATAGATGTTGGAGACTATATCTCATTTCTATATGGCGCTCGAATCAAGAATCTATATAAAGTCGTCAAGAAGGTAGCTTTTAAAGATGCTGAGACATTACCTCCTTGGGAACCTATAACCTTCAAAACATCTCGTAAAACATATTATTTCCCGTTTAGGCTATATTTAAAGCCTGAAAGAAAACTGGACGAGTCGATGGTTAAACCTGAATTCACATATGTAGCTGAGAACCTCCTACTAAGAGGAGGCTATAGAAAAACACATTTCCAAGCGGATACCATAACATTCTATAACGTATC
>CAZGXJ010000004.1:0-61943 GCA_964529905.1 uncultured Nitrososphaeria archaeon | reverse complement strand
CCTAGATATCTATCATACATTTCTAAAGATTGCTGAGGCTAAGGGGAAGGATAGTCAGAAGAAGAAGTTTAACATGTTGGCTGCATTAATGGGTAGATTAAATAATGAGGAGAGGATCTGGCTTTCGAACATAATCATGGGGGAGATGAGAATAGGTGTTGTAGATGGACATTTATTATCAGCAATAGCGTATGCATTGAAGACTTCTGAGGATAATGTTAGAAGAATATATCTCTTGAGAGGAAGCCTATATGAGACGGTTAAGTTGATAAGTGAAGGGGTGAAATTTGAGGATATTAAACCTAGGATCTTTACACCCTTGAGACCGATGCTTGGACAGCCAGCATCCTCCGTCCTCGAGGGGTATAACATATTAGGTGTAAACACGGCTTCAGCGGAATATAAGTATGACGGATTTAGGGCCCAGATCCATATCAAAGATGGTGATGTTAAGATATTTAGCCGCCGCCTAACGGAGGCCACATCTAGCTTCCCAGAGATAGTATCTATAGCAAAAGAATTTGATGTTAGGGAGGGTATATATGATGGTGAGATTATTGCATATGAGAGGGAGTCTGGAAGGCCTCTCCCCTTTCAGGACTTGATGAAGAGGTTTAGGAGGATTGAGGATATCTCGATGTATATGGAGAGGATTCCGGTAACTTTGAAGCTCTTTGACGTGATATATATCGATGGGAAGCTCTTGATAGACATGGATTACTTAAGTAGGAGGGAATATCTGGAGAAGACGGTTCCTAAGGAATATATATCAAAAACGATATATTCAGCTTCTCCTAGTGAGGCGGAGAAGCTCTTCAGGGAGGCTGTTGATGCTGGGCATGAAGGTATAATGTTGAAGAGGGACGACTCACCATATATACTTGGGAGTAGGGGGAGGTTCTGGGTAAAGGTTAAGGATAAGGAGACATTAGATCTAGTCATTGTCGGAGCTGAGTGGGGACATGGACGTAGGAGAGGGTGGCTAAGCGACTACTACCTAGCAGTATATGACGAGGAGAACGGTGAATATACAGTTGTAGGCAAGACTTTTAAAGGTTTAACTGATGAGGAGTTTCAGTATATGACTAAGAGGCTTCTATCAATCGTAGTTAGGGATGAGGGGTATAGGGTATGGGTAAAACCCCAGATAGTTGTTGAAGTGGATTTTAACGAGATCCAGGCAAGCCCTAAATATAAATCTGGATATGCCCTTAGACTGGCTAGGATTAAAAGAATTAGGGAAGATAAATCACCTGAAGAGGTTGCAACCCTTAGAGAGCTAAGGGAGATGTATAATAAACAGTTTATGAAGAAGGGTAGGGTGTGACTCTCTAAAAGCTATGGAGATATACATTATCTATAAAACTTCTAATTAATCCCATATAAGTGGCATCAGCTGGCTTGATAGCCAGCTGTAAGCTCCCGCCTTGGGCCAACCCACCTATAAGGAGGTTTCAGTTGGTCCAAGGCAGGTTTATCACCTAACTCCCAAGACCCTTGGGGGTAATGGACCCCAAGGAGACTAGGGGGAACACCCCGGTCTCCAAGGGGTATCTCTAAACGGGCCTATCCCCAAGGGTCTTAGGAGGGTTAGGTGATAAACCTGTCAGATCAACTGAAACCTCTGAAGTGGTGGGGGGAGCCCATTAAAAAAGGAGGGAGCATCTCCATAAGCCTCTGGAGATTTAGATAGAAGGGGGCACGGGGGATGGCTGGCCACCATCTCACCGGGCAAGCCCCCGACTATCTAAATCTCCACCGGGCCCGAGAGGCTATGGAGACTGATACAGCTGGCTATCAAGCCAGCTGATGCTCCCCACCCCCTCTAACCATATCCTCGAATTTCTTATATGTTAATAGGAGGAGTAGCTCCTGGTTACTATCCCGAGATTTTAACCGTTTAACCATGCCATCTTCACGGAATATTATGTAGCTATACCTATGATTTGGAATAATGTATTTTAACGCCCTTAATGCTAGATCTAAGAATCCGTTCTGGAGAATGTCATAGACATATATGGTGGAGTGATATGTGGAGGCTATATATCCCCTAAGTCTATATTCGGGAGATATCCTTACCCTATCCTCAGTAGCGAGGATTACTCCATTCACTATAAGCTTATCCAATGTATTCCTAAAGTGGTTATATAGCTTATCTCCCTCCCTTGAAATTATCGGTCTACCGATTAGAGACGTGTCTATAGTAGATCTATAGAAAATATTAAAGGCTTCACTTATATAGTCGGCATAGAAGCCATCCAACCAGAAATACCCCTCTATATCCCTATATAGCCTTAGATATCTCCTCTTAATCTCCTCACCGAATTCCCTATCCTTGTCTATATATAGATAATACATATCCTCCAAGAACTTAAGGAAGATTGAGTTGGATGATAAGGTTGCCCCTCCCCTCCTAAGTAGATATATCCAATCCTCCTTAGGATCTTGCTCCAGTAATCCATCTCTATTTAAATCCCTTAAAAGGAGATATTTATATCCATTCCTCAGTGTATTGTCTATATCATCGTCCCAGTATTGTGTCTCTATCGAATATTCGATCAATATCTCTAGGGATGCACATGTCGATATGATTGATGGAGTCTCGCCTCTAATGATCTTTTCCCCCTTCTCTAGGAGATCTGGTAAACCCCCTTCAATAAATGTAGATGCTTCTCCCTTAACCTTAACTCCATAGAAATCGTCTTTATGGATGACGGTGTCTCCTTCTGATATCTGACTGTTTATAACGGTCTTAACAGCTTCAGAGGCTATGTTTAGATAATTGATTTTATCTAGGCTCCTAAGTAGGGATAGGATGTGATATAGCTTTGTAAACTCAATATATCTAGTTGAAATATATCTATTCAGATTATCTATCAATGACCTATAAGGGAGTCTAGCCTCATTTATTAAGTCTGAAACTTCTTTATATAGTTTTACATCTATCCTCATAGTTACCACATTTATATAGATGTAATATTTAGATGTGTATATCCAATACTAAATATATATGCCATTTGTATAGGTGGATGGAATGGATATTGATGAAAAAATTGCGTTGTTTAAGAGAAGGCCTACCAACGAGATATTAACCATTGATAGGCTGCGTGAATATCTTGAGACTGGTGTAAAGCTTAGGCACTATATTGGGTTTGAGATATCTGGATATATGCATCTGGGAACTGGTTTAGTCCCTATCCATAAAATAGTGGATTTACAGAGGGCCGGCGTAGAGACTATGATCTTCCTTGGTGACTACCATAGTTGGATAAATAAAAAGTTGGGGGGAGATTTGGATAAGATAAAGAAGTTCGCAGGTGGATATTATAGAGATGTCTTTGAGAGGATGATAGATATACTTGGTGGGGACCATAGTAAAACTAGGTTTGTGATGGCATCTGAATTCTATGAGGATTTAGGTGTGAAATATTTCGAGAATTTCCTTAAGGTAAGTATGAATAATACCCTTTCAAGGATTAGGAGAAGCATATCTATATTGGGTAGGAAGCAGGGGGAGAGCGTAAACTTTGGCCAGTTGGTCTATGTACCTATGCAGGTAGCCGATATCTTCAGTTTGGAGGTTAATGTCGCCCATGGAGGTATTGACCAGAGGAAGGCCCATGTAATTGCAATAGACCTTGGAGATCGTTTTGGATATAAGCCTATAGCACTTCACCATGAATTGGTATTGGGAATAGGTATTACAGAGGGTGATGCAGAGAGGATTCGAGAGGCTAGGGAGAGTGGTAGTAAAGATGCCTTTGTAGATGCTGTCCTTAACATTAAAATGTCTAAATCCCTGCCTGAAACCGCTATATTTCTCCATGACGATGAGGAGGCTATAAGGAGGAAGATATTGAGGGCCTACTGCCCACCTAGAGATGTTAAAGTGAACCCCATTATTTCAATGCTTGAGAACGTAGTCTTCCCCTATATAACTAGGAGGAAAGAATATTTCAAGGTATACAACCCTAAGAAGGATGAAGAATATATATTTAAAGATTTTGATGAGGTTGCTGATGCATATATCTCAGGGAATCTACATCCATTAGACCTTAAGAATGCCCTCGCAGAATATCTATGGAGGATTTTGAAGCCCATATCAGAATATCTGAATAGGGGTTATGGAAGGAGGTATCTTGAGGAGTTGAGTGAGATGGGTATTACAAGGTGAATCACCGAAATGTATAGGATATTGTTAACCAATGACGATGGATTTAGATCACCAGGAATTAGACGTATGATAGATGTCTTGAGGAGATTTAGTGAGTTGACGGTTATATGTCCTGAGCAGCAGAGGAGTGCGGCTGGTCTAAGCGTTACCCTACATAAACCTCTAAGGGTTAAGAAGGCATATTATAGGGAGCAGTTATGCTACCTGGTTAATGGGACGACTGGTGACTGCGTAAGCTTGGGCCTATTCCATATAATGAATAAATTACCTGATATGGTAATATCTGGTATAAATATAGGTGAGAATGTAAGTCTACTTGAATTCTTCATGAGTGGAACAGTTGCAGGCGCCTTATTCGCAGCTGTACATAACATACCAAGTATATCCTTCTCCAAGTCAATACCTAGGGCGGATGTAATAGGTGGTGAAGTAGTTAAAGGTGGATTTAGGACTGCATCTAAGATAGCTGGTGAGATCACTAAATATGTATTGGAGGAGGGTATGCCTGAAAATGTGGATATGCTCAACGTAAACTTCCCTAAATATATTGATGGCTCCACTAGGATAGTAGCAACTAGATTGGCTAGGCTATCACTGAATACTAAGGTATATATAAGATATGATCCTAGGGGTAGGGAATATTACTGGTTATGGGGTGAGAAGTTTAAGAGTTTCGCTGTTGGCACTGATGGATATGAGGTTTTACAAAGAAATAATATAAGTATTACCCCCATATCCCTGTCGAGCCTCTCTGAATATAGGGGTTTGGAAAGGGTAAACAGAATGGTTGAATATTTAAATGATAATATTAGGGAGATCCTTCAATAGATCTATAAATATAATTTGAATATATCTTCACATATCTATAATATCCATTGATTTATAGAACTCACTAAATAAAATTCTTTTTGAATGGGTGGATTACATGGATAAATATGACGCTATAGTAATAGGATTGGGTCCAGGTGGGGCCTCAGCACTATATAAACTCTCTATGGAAGGCTTCAAAGTTCTAGGTATTGATAGGAGAAGGGAGATAGGTGTACCTATACAATGTGGAGAGTTCATCCCCCAATATCATGAATATAAGAAGATCTTACCCGAAGTAGAAGATGAATATCTAGTGATATTCCAGAGATTCCCTAGAAGGATAGTTACCAATAATACCGATTCAGTAGCTGTTATAACGCCTTCGGGTAGGGAGTATAGGGTTAAGTTCGATGGCCATGTAATAGATAGGGAGGCCTTCGATAAATGGATCGTTAAAGAGGCTGTAAACAATGGTGCAGAGGTGATGATCAATACATCTGTATATAAACTCGAGAGAGACGGCATAGTTAGGGCTAGATATGGTTCAAAGGATCTCATATTCAGAGCTAGGACTGTGGTTATAGCAGCTGGAACTTCTTCCACTCTTCTAGACCAGGTAGGCCTATATAGGGAGAGGGATGAGATGAATCTTGGACATGTAATTAATTATCAAATGGCTGGCGTAGATAGTGATCCTAGGGTAGTCGAAATGTATACTGGTAAGGAGTACTCCCCCGGTGCATATGCCTGGATAATACCTAAGGGTGATGGTTTGGCAAATGTCGGATTAGGTATTAGATATCCATATGTAGACGGGGATAGGGATATAAACATTTATATGGAGAGGTTCTGGAGAGCCCATCCAGTAGCCAGTAAAAAGCTTTCTAGGGCCCAGCCATTATCATATGTAGGTGGATTAGTCCCTGTAGGACCTCCCCCCGATAAGACTGTGTCGGGTATATTTATATCGGTAGGTGATGCGGCTAACCATAATATAGCATCTCTTGGGGCAGGTATAGTTACATCATCTATTGGAGGTATAGCTGCTGGGGAGGCGGTCTCAAAATATTTAGAGGGTGTTGAGGATTTGGAGTATTATGAGAAACTCTGGAGGAGACTATTATATAGGGCATTAGAGGATGGATATCGTTTGAGACTTGTTATAGATCTAATCACTAGGGATGATAGATATACAGATCTATTTATGGAGAAGGTTGGTAGGGATAGGTTGACTGATTTGGTATATACCAAGGCCCCAACAAACATAGATCTATTGAAAATGGCATTAGATATTGTGAAGAGCTAAATATAACGGATTAGCTATAGGAAGATGATCTCAGCCTCCCTCTTCACTATATCTAATAGGGCGAATGACATCTTTCCAGTTAGATAGCCACATGCCTCACCGGGATTGAGTAGTAGGGTCTCCCCGATATAGTCTTGGTATATCCTATGGGTATGCCCAAATATAACTATATCATATCTCCCAGATTCAGCTAATATAAATGGCATATCCATATCAGTCCCATGGGTCAATGCAATCTTTATACCTTCCAACTCAAAGACATTTAAATAATCTTTTAACACCCAATCTCTTTCCTGGTATCTATGATGTAGCAATCTATATTCACCATCATTATTCCCAAGTACTCCATACATCTTCTTTATACCGGCTTCCTCAGCCCACTCAATAGTGAATGGTGCTACATGGTCGCCCGCATGTAGCGCTGTATATACCTCATTAGACTCTATCCATTTCTTAAGTCTATCAAAGAAGACTTTATTATCATGGGTATCAGAGATTACAATAACTCTCATATATATCATAATTCACCTACACCAGGATAAAAAATTTTTAAGTCTAAGCCAATTCGAAGAAACATTCTATATTAGTTATTACGGGGAATCTCTATTGGGTTCGATTCTAGTGACATCGTTTAAACTTATATTTAAATCCGTATTAATCCCGAATAACATGTTTGATTCAACTCTCCAAATTATATATTGTTATTACATTATAACAACTAGAATAACACTCTACCAAAACTATTAATTCGATAATATTTAGAGCTGTTACATTAAATCCACTGGATTTTAAAGAATCGATAACTGATAGGATCATATCTCTAGTTACTAATGTAGGTATAAATGATATCTTTATGCCAACTAATGTATCTCCATATGTATCAACAGGCCTCAGGTTATATGCACTAAAGCTATGAAAGGATTTTTATATCATACAGATACTGGCTTAAGCACTCTTGGCATCCATATAGGAGGCATTGGTTCATGTCTATTCCATAACGGCCAACCCCCACATCAAAATAAGATATAAGATAAAAGTGGCTTAAGAGACCTATAGTATGGAGAAATTTGTTAATTTTATTTCTGCCTGCAGATCTTTCGGGAAATACGGATTAACATATACGACTTTCCTTAGTTTAGGGGCTATACCAAGGTCAAATTTTAATATATATTATAGTTAATGTTTTTACGTTACTGGGTTACATCACTCCAACCCCATATGGTCACAAGGTATATATGCTGTGGAAAGCTTAGAATATAAACTATGTTTATCGGTATAATCCATTTGAGGTAACGGGAACTTTAAGTAATATTAAGATATTGGGAAGTAGGTTTTTGATGTTTTGTTACTATTGAGAACATCGTTATCCTTAAAGGTTGCAGTCATGATTGGTTTAACATTTCCATCGTCATAATTAAAACTTCATTATATCCTCAATTTATCAGCCTACTCTAAGGTAAAGGTAGCTATATATCTCCAGTAAGGATAGCTACATCAACCTTATTTGGGGCTATCTACCCTACCTATCCAAAAAATTATTAATGATATGAGTATCAGACATGACGATTACTTTCATATCAAAGTAAAGAATGAGAAAGTGTACTAGATGTGTCCAAACGACTTATTACTATTTTATATTTGAGATATCTTTGTATGATATTATTTAAGGAATATTCAATACGGATTAAATAGCATATATCTTATTAAGTTGAATGATATATAAATACAATTTTTAATTCACCTAATCATATTATATTAAGTGAGGTTGGATTAAGTATACACTAAATCAGAGGGGATGTTATTATTTGACTGAAATTAGTTTTAGATTTAAATACTTAATAATGATTGTAGGTTTAATGATCCTACTATTAGTATTTCAGTTGGTCTATATAGGAAATTTTCCATTTCCTGGTATAAATAAAGCACCATATAATAATGATACACTAAGTTTCAGTTTGGTGAATCTTTCAACTGGATATATACTCTTAACGGATCACCTAGAGTATAATGGACTAATATATATAACTGGATTAGCTAAAGTAAATGATGGAAAGATATTGCCAAAGATCCTTGACTTGGAGGGTGATGAGGTTAAGCGGGAGTTCACTATAAATGTATCTAATGGATATCCAGTGGATAAGCCTCTACTAATAGAGAGGTATATGGTCTTACTAGTGGGTAGTGAGACGGATACCCTGGAGGCGATGCTGAGAGTAAATATATATGATTTAGAGGGTAAACTACTCAACTACATAGAGATTAGTAGGGGAACATGGGCCTATATGGTTAAAGGGGTAAAAGATTTCTTAGTTGCTGTTGATAACGAGGCATATATCATCGGAGTGAATACTGATGGCAAGTTGGCTATAAAGAAGTCCTTCAGCTTCCCACATGGAGGAATTAAGATACTCAGATTTGGAGATGGATATATATCTTTTGTAAAGACTCTTACGAATCTCTATATTTATAGATTAGATGATTCTGGAAAGAAGTTAATCTTTGAGGAGATAGACCCCTCGAACATAGTTATTGCCGATTTGAGTGAGTCAGGTATATATATAGGATACAAAGGTGATACTGGCCTAAATATCACATTTATTAATCCTAATAGTGGGGAGGAGATAGGATATATAGTACTACCATATAGAGATGTTGTTAATGTTGTCTATACAGGTAGCCATGATAATAGGCTAATCTTAACAATCATACTTAGGAATGGGTCTAGTAAGACTATTATGATTAAGTTTGAGGACGGGACACTAAGCTATGATATCCTGGATCTATCGGTTGAAGGTATTAATCCGACCATTATATATTCAAGTAAGGTAGATAATTATCTGGTTATCCTTGCATACTATTATAATAAAAGCTATATCATATTCTATGATCCCAATGGAAAGAACTTGGTAGATTATGTAAGTCTAAAGGGGAACTATAAGGCATTACAACCGATAAAGCTGTATGGAAGAACCTATATTATTCTATACACTATATCCACCAAGGGGTCTGATGAATCGACGGTGAAGATGGTAGTCCTATAAATAAAAATTCAAGGAGGATTATATGCAATTTAGATTAGGAGCGTCTCTATTAGGAAGGTAATTTATGAAGTATCTAAGATATACAAGAGGGAATAGATATTTCTTTACTGTTTTAAAGCCCCGGGGGGGATTTGAACCCCCGACCTGCGGCTTACGAGGCCGCCGCTCTACCGCTGAGCTACCGGGGCATTAAACAATATTTCAATTGTAAATATACATCTTCATTGATATTTATCTAATTCCTTGGATGGAGGTATTGAGACCTCCCTCTCCATTACTGGATCATAGAATCTTATCCTATTTCTGATATCCCTATAGGCCACGATAGCTCTCCCAGGTAGTCCGCTGGTTACCCTTAATAGCTTCTTACCAGCCCTTTTAACGTAGTTTGTAGATTTACATTCTATATAATATATTGCTTCGCCTCCAACCTTAATCGCTATTAGATCTATGGGCTTTGAACCGGCTAACCTAAAAACCTTATATCCAAATCTCTCTAGATACTTCTTGACCCTATGTTCAAATCTATATCCCTTACGATATCTCCTATTCACCATCTTAACATAATTTAAATTATTTTTCAAAGTAATATAGAATCACAGTTTTATATCCAATTATATGGTTTAAAAATGTTATAGGGATCCATATCTATGAAGCTTGTCATTCCGAAATCTACCATCGATTTTTTTAGGGTTAAGGCTTTGAATAGCGTTGTTGAGGAATGTGGATTACTTGTAGGCAGAATTAAAGATGATAAATATTATGTTAAGGCCCTTTTTATAGCTAAGAATCTTGATAACAGCCCAATCAGTTTTAAAATGGATCCATACACGATTCTATCTGCCTATAGCTATGCAGATAAATATGGTTTAGACGTTATAGGCACTATTCATAGCCATCCAGCCTCTCCAAGGCCTAGTCCAATTGATTTGAGGAATATGGCTATATGGAATATCCCATGGGTAATAATGGATTCAAGAAGTGGTGAATATAGGGTATGGATATATCGGGATAAGGTTATTGAGGTAGAATATATTATATTGGAATAGTATTGAATATAGATAAGGGGCCGGTGTAAAGACATGTCTAAGGTGGAGAAGGTATTTAGCCTAGCGAAGAGAAGAGGATTCTTCTGGCCTGCATATGAGATATATGGTGGTGTAGCTGGCTTCTATACATGGGGTCCATATGGGGTTCTATTGAAGAAGAAGATTATGGATCTATGGAGAGAGATGTTTGTATATAGCCATGGGTTCTATGAGATCGATTCCCCCACCATAGCCCCATATATAGTCTTCAAGGCCTCCGGACATGTTGAAGGTTTTAAAGATGTAATGGTTACATGCTTAAAATGTGGAAAGAAGTTTAGAGTAGATAATCTACTACAGGAGAGGGGTATAGAAGCTCCTGAAGGCCTAAAGCCGGAGGAATATATGGACCTTGTCCAGAGGAATGGGGTTAGATGTCCTTCCTGTGGAGGTGAGTTAGGGGAACCTGGATATTTCATAACGATGTTTAAGACTACGATAGGTCCATATAGTGATGCAACCGGCTTCTTGAGGCCTGAAACTGCTCAGGGAATGTTTGTAGAATTTAAACGTATATATGAGATCTTCAGGAAGCGTTTCCCAGTTGGCATTGCGCAGATAGGTAGGGGATATAGGAATGAGATCTCCCCTAGACAGGGTGTTATAAGGCTTAGAGAATTTGACATGATGGAGATAGAATATTTCTTTGATCCAGAGAAAGATGATGAATTTAACTTAGATGAGTATATGGATGAGACCCTAAACATATTACATGAAGAGTTGATAAGGGAAGGTGGAGGGGAATATGAGACTTTAACAGTTAGGGAGATCCTTGAGAAGGGTATAGTGGAGCATAAGTCTATGCTATACTTCATGATCTTAGCCCAGAGATTTTTAGAGGCATTAGGTATCCCTAGGAATAGGCAGAGATTTAGGGAGAAGCTGGAGGGGGAGAGGGCACATTATGCAAGGAAGGTTTTTGATCAGGAGGTACTCCTGGATAGATGGGGGTGGGTCGAGGTATCCGGACATGCAGATAGGACTAACTATGACCTTTCTAGGCATAGGGAATTTAGTGGTGAAGAGATCTATGTTGAGAGGAGGCTTCCACAACCTAAGGAGATTGAAAGTAGATATGCTAGGCCTAAGCCTAGGAGGATTAAAGAGGATTATCCTGACCAGATAGGTTCTATAATGAAGGAATTATCTAGTATAGACCCTGTTGAGATATATAATAGGTTATCGAGGGATGGATACATAGAAGTAGGGGGTGTTAGACTTGGTAAGGAATATTTCGATTTATCTGTAGAGAAGAAGGTGGTACAGGTAGAGAAGTTCATCCCACATGTTGTGGAACCTTCATTCGGCTTGGATAGAATATCATATGCCGTTTTGGAATATGCATATGTGGAGAGGGGTGATAGAATAATACTCTCACTACCACCATACATAGCGCCTATAGAGGCTGCTGTATACCCCCTATTAGATAGGGATGATTTAAAGGCCATAGCTGAATCCATAGTTAGGGATTTAGAATCCGCAGGTTTTAGGGTCTTCTATGATTATGGTGATAGTATTGGGCGGCTATATGCAAGGGGTGATGAGATCGGTATTCCAGTGGCATTTACCGTGGATATCAGGTCTCTAAAAGATGATACTGTAACCGTTAGGGATAGGGATACTTGGATACAGTATAGAATAAAAATAGAGTCGGTGGTTGACTTCGTTGAGAGGCTCATCCAAGGTATGCCTTTCCAAGAAGTAGCTTCATCTCTAGCATTGGAGAGGGTTGAGGCATAGAACTAACGGATATATTTATCATAGTCCTCTATATCACTTATCTGTATTCTCTCTAAGCTGCTTATCCTCTTCCTACTTCTCATCCTCCTCTCGACATATAGTCCACATCTCCCATCTGGGAGAAGCTTATTTATTGAACATGCTGGGAATTTACATGGTAGGGGATCGCAGTCGTCATTCACAAGTTTACATATCCTCTTATCCCTAAGTATTAAAAGAGATCTATTAGTGCACCTAAAGAATCTACAGAAGGGTGTACAGAATTCAACTTCGCCCGGCTCTATCATTCTACCCCTCATAATACATAGCCCTCAAAAGAACAGTTGTCTCCATATAGAT
The DNA here is from genome assembly GCA_964529905.1 of uncultured Nitrososphaeria archaeon. Classification (GTDB taxonomy): domain Archaea; phylum Thermoproteota; class Nitrososphaeria; order Geothermarchaeales; family JDFR-13; genus SZUA-1514. The sequence goes on along the minus strand of CAZGXJ010000004.1, from coordinate 49,445 downwards.
TCGGGTATTCATAACTATATAAATCTAACGTTGATCTAGAGACATAACTTGTTTACAGCAGATGCAACCATACGGCCTATCCTAACGGGTTCGGGGTATCTACCCTCAACTGTTATCTCGTCAAGTATTTTACCTGCTATATCTACATCTATCCCAAAGGTCCTTAGATATATTGTATAGCCCGTCTTCAATCTATATGGATATCTATCCCCCAACCTTATATACATTAGGAGTCTATCTTCCCAGTCATTAAAGTATTTCTGTAGATATGGAAAGATCCCCTCACTCTCCTCATATGTTATGGATATAACTGGTATTCCGGTCTCAATATATATCCTCTCAAGATCAACTATGTTGAACCAGCTAATAACTGCTCCAGATATTAAGATGTAATTTATATCCTCCCTACCACTTCCATTAATCATTTTAAGTATGTTATCCGTTGAATCCATACCTCCTATAGTATTATAGATTAGATAGACGCCATCTATCAATCCGTCTATCCTATATACTATACCTGATAATACAGAGTATCTCCTTCCCCTCTTAAAGCTCTCAGTAACTGAGAATATCCTTGAACCCTTCTTTATAATCTTGACCACATAAAATAAATATGTTGAGGTATTTGTTAAGGTGTTTATATGGTTGAGGTTTGGCTACCATATAGAGATACCGAGATACCTATAATGCTTCCAGACCCAATAAACCTTAAGATAATGCCTAAGACTATTTATCCATCAAGGATTGAGAAGTATGCATTGGAGAAGCTAGATCTAATACTCTCAAGATTTAAAGAACCTAAAATATATATTCCCATCTATGCGGACAACGTTGAGAGGGATTTTATTAGGGGTGTTTTGACTAGGCGTGGGATAAGATATATAGAGGTGGATGAACCCGGTAAGGCTGATATAGCAATAGATATTTTTAGGTTCGACCCATTAATTGGATTTAGATCCTCTATTTGGGTTGATGAACTCCATGATGATCCACTCGGAAAGCTTAAAGGTTATATGGTCAAAGAGGAGAAGATCCCCAATAGGATTACGGGTGATAAGCTATATATAGATTTGCTATTGGACGGAGGAGCCAGGATATATGACATATATGCATCCAGGGATGGAAGCCATTATAAGGATATATTAAATGTGTATTCTAGTGGATGGTGTTTAAGAAGTGAGCCGTCACCATTGATTATAGCCAGTATGGGTGGATTCCCATGGGATAGAAGCCTCATATTATATCTAGCTTCACTTAGTAAGATACCAATCATAGCGGATCCAGAGGTAGGTGTATTAACTGTCGCTGGTGTTAACCTCCATAATTTAGACCCAACTATTTTGAAGGATCTATCCATTGATAAAGCCGAAAATGTTGATCAGCTATATCTAGCATATTCTATAGAGTCATTGAGAAACATAAATATTATACATTATGGATCAATACCTAAAACGATATTGTCTCTAATTGGTTTTTCCAAGACGAATAATCCTGAGAGGTTTCTTGCCAGGATCCCTATGTCTAAAAAGAGGGATATATTGGTGATAGAGGATCTGTATCTGCTATATCCAAGTATATGTGTTAGAGAGGAAGTGGAAGGGGAAGCATGAGTATGCCAAGTATAAGGGATATTACATACAATATCTTCCTCCCCGTAGATAATGGTGTAATATCGTTTAAAGGCCTTACACTCCTTCCACCAGTTAGGAAGTAGAAGAAGAGGATTAATAGGGCGAATGGGATAAAACCTATGAAGAATAGTAGACCTATAGCTATCAAAGTAATTATTCTATGGTTTTCCTCACCAAATATTGCCCTAGCTAAGTGTCCACCATCCAATTGCCATGCAGGGATCAAGTTTAGGCCCGTTATTAGGAATCCCAGTAGTGCTACGAAGGCTAATGGGGGAAGTAATACGGTGTCGTTTGGACCTATGGTCTTGAATAGGCTTAATATCTTTAGATATAGCCATGGAGTCGGCATAGGGGTTAATGAAACTTGATACTTATTTATAAGCTGTGTTAGCTCAGCTCTTGAGAGAACTGGTGTAGATGGTATGGAATAGAACATTATTAGGAATGTAGGTATAAGACCTGCTAATGGTCCAGCCAAACCTATGTCAAATAGGGCGTCTCTATTATTTGGAGGCTCCCTCTGCGATATAACTGCTCCAAATGTAGGTAGTCCGAATACTGGTATCCCTGGTATGAAGTATGGTAGGGATGCATCCACACCGTATTTCCTAATCATTAGGAGATGGCCTAGCTCATGAATACCTATTATAGATATCAAGCCTAATCCATACAATACAGCGGTCAATATTGGGTTATACCCTGGGATGATATCTATTAAAATGGTGTTAAAACTTCTATAATATGCATCTATAGATATGAATATCATTGTTAATATGAAGAGTATTAATGGCTTCCTACTTGGTTTGGATGCTACGAAGGGGTACCTAGTTATAGTAAGTTTTATCCTTCCATAGGGATCTTTATCCGATAATGCTATATATCCATTCTCCTTTAACTCCTCATTATATCTGAAGAACTTGTCTTTAAAGTCATCTGTATACTCTACTATGTATCTATATAACCTATTCTCAAGATAGCTGTCTACCAGGATAAAATATTTACTTGTTATCTTATCTAAAAGGGCTATATCGTAAAATCTCTCCTCCTCCATATCAAGCTATCCCCTTCAATACTTAAATGAAATGACTTGGTTATATTAAAATGAATTAGCTCCTTGAATATAGATAAGTTTTGATATACATAATATTGTGGGATGAGCCGTATCGTAGAGTATAGGATAGAGAAGGTTAGGTATGAGGAGTTAGGTATAGTTAAATCTATTAATGAGTCTATATTACCTGAGAACTATCCAATGTATTTCTATGAGTCATTATTTAGGGACTATGGAGATGCATTCTATGTTGCTAAGGTTGGGGAGGAGATAGTTGGATATATAATGTGTAGAGTGGAGAAAGAGTTTAAATTGGATATCCCCCTTAGAATTAGGAGGGTTGGACATATAGTATCTATAGCTGTTAAGCCTAACTATAGGAGGATGGGTATAGGTACAGCTTTGATGAATAGTGCTATGAAGAGCCTCCGAGATGTCTACAACGTAGAATATGTATATTTAGAGGTGAGGGTATCAAATATTCCGGCTATCAAGTTTTACGAGAAATTAGGCTTTAAGATTACTAAGAGGGTTGTTGGATACTATAGGGATGGTGAAGATGCATATATAATGAGCTACTATTTTTAAATATATATAATGGCGTCATTAAATGAGGTATTGCTATTAATACTTGAGATACAGATATTTACGGTCTCAGGAGCCCTTGCCCCTGGTCCACTTTCTATGGCTACTTTTGGAGCAGGGCTGAAGGAGGGGTGGAAGGCCGGTATATTTTCAGCCACTGGACATTTGATTGCTGAGCTACCGATATTCTATCTAATCGCTTTGGGTCTTTTAACAGTAGAGTCGGTATTGGAGGTCAGGTGGCTCCTCCTAATAGTTGGAGGTCTATTCCTGATATATCTAGCTATCCAACATATTAGGATAGATGTTGAATGGTTCGAGGCTAGAGGAGATTCTCGGCATCCCCTACTTATAGGCTTTATCTTCAGTCTATTCAATCCATATTTTATATTATGGTGGGTGATGATCGGGTCGATATTTATATATGATACTTTGAAGCTTCTAGGATTCGGCTTCCTCCCTCTGATATACTTAACTCATGTATGGATGGATTATTTCTGGCTTACATTTCTATCTATATTGGCTGGATATGGGGTTAAAAGATTTGGTGGGAGGATAGTCAGGATCGTAAACATCGTTCTAGGCTTTATACTCCTCTTTTTTGCAGGGATGTTCCTCTATGACGCTATATCTACATTCATTATATCCTAGATCTTCAGGTCTAGGTAATATATAGTATCTCCCCCTCCAATATATCGTCTCCCCCCTTGAAATTAGTAGTAGTATTGACTGGATATTCAGAAGTATCGGCATAAATAGCAGATTTACCAATTTAAATATCCTAAACTCTCGCATATGTTCTTCTCCGAAGAGCTTTGAGAACCTATCTATTCTTAGATGTCCCTTTAGGATATATGATAGGTATAGCATGATGATCGATATAATTTCTAATATGGTGAATGGGTTGATTATTCCTAAGAAGACGGTTAGGTAGATGTTTAGAAGAAGGATTATTGTTAAAAGGTTTAGATATAGATGTATCAACAATCCTTTTAGCCATAGCCTATAGCTATATGTATAGACGATCCTCTGTTGCCTAATTATAAAGTTAAGTGCCTCCCATAGATTCTTAAATGGCCTACTTATCAATAAGACTTTCTCATTGAACCCTATCTTTATGCCATTACATCTTGCTATATGTGTATATGCAACGTCATCGGATACCGCTTTTCTCCATAGCCTCCTCAATATATCCCTCCTAAACACCGATTTTTTAAATGCTGCTGAGCCTCCCCAGACGATCCTATCTCCTCCATACATCGTCTCTAGGCTGTATAGATTCCATACCGATAAAAATATGTTACCTATATTTAGTGGTTTTGGGAGATATAGCCTATACCCAGATGCTATACAATACTTCTCAGCCAAACCTATTAACTCTCTAAGCCATCCCCTATGGGGTATAATATCATCATCTATGAATACTATATAGTCATATCCCTCAAGATCCAATTTAGTCAATAGCTTTATCAGATTTCCGATTTTTCCTATATATCCGGGCTCTTCACCCCCCTCATGTATATATACGTTGATATTCCCAGCCCGATATCCTATCTGGGGCCTATCCCCCTGATATACTATGTGAAGGTCTATATCAAGTTCTTCTTTATCTATCCCCTCTATTAATGGATCAAGGTTAGGAGGGTCTTTTACTGGGAGTATTATAGCTACATGGGGGGTCTCTATTATCTCAGGCTCTTCCCCACTATCCTTAGCCCCTCTAAATGCGTAATATATCGAGGATAGAATGGTTAGTAGGAAGATTATATGTATAAATGTCTCAATCACCCTCCTTAATCTCCTCCATATCCAACATAACTGCAACGATATTATCTCCCCGAATCAATATCGTTTTTCCCTGGAAGTCACTCTCTATCTTCCCCTCTATAGTCTCATAATTCTCTAGGAGTAGTGCCCCGTTGTGGCCTACCTCCCTCAATATTCCCTTCACCAGACCGAATTTTGTTTTAACATATATCTCTCTACCTATCAATGACTGGAGATATTTTATCATGTTTAGCATAAACTATCACTAAGTATAACCGATTAATAGATATTTAAGAATATTCCTTCTTTTCATACTTTTCATCATCTGAAAGGAAAGATTTATAAAGGATTTCCAACTTTTTATATGGTGAAAAATATGATTTAGGGGTTGAGAACATGAGTGCTCCTGCATATCCGGTGGCGGCTGGTCAGCCGATAATAATCTTGAAGGAGGGTACTTCTAGGAGTAAGGGACGTGAAGCTATGAAGAAGAATATCCTAGCTGCTAAGACTGTAGCTGAGATAGTTAAATCGAGCCTAGGGCCTAAGGGAATGGATAAGATGCTTGTAGATAGCCTAGGTGATGTGGTAATAACAAATGATGGTGCGACAATGCTTAAGGAGATGGAGATAGAGCATCCTGCAGCCAAGATGATGGTAGAAGTTGCTAAGGCACAGGATGCTGAGGTGGGTGATGGGACAACCTCCGTCGTCGTCTTAGCTGGGGAGTTACTATCTAACGCTGAGAAGTTGATTGAGAGGGAGGTACATCCAACAGTGATTATCGATGGATATAAGAGGGCTGCTGATAAGGCTGTAGAGGTTTTAAGGAAGATCGCGGTCAAGGTAGATCCCAATGATGATGAGACGCTTAAGAAGGCTGCTAAGACGGCTATGAACAGTAAACTTGTCGCTGGTTATAAGGATTACCTAGCAGAGATCGCTGTCAAGGCTGTTAGACATATTATCCAGAAGACTGACAGCGGTGTAAAGATTGATCTTGACGATGTAAAGATTGAGAAGAAGCCGGGTGGGAGTATCAAGGATACGGTCTTCGTAAATGGTGTAGTATTAGATAAAGAGGTTGTCCATAGTGGTATGCCTAGAAGGATAGAGAAAGCTAAGATTGCATTGATAAATGCTCCATTGGAGATTGAGAAGACGGAGTTCGACGCAAGGATAAACATCACATCTCCTGATCAGATTAGAATGTTCCTAGAGGAAGAGAGGAGGATGCTTAAGGAGATGGTTGATAAGATTACATCTACGGGTGCAAATGTAGTTATATGTCAGAAGGGTATAGACGATGTTGCCCAGCACTACTTAGCTAAGGCTGGAGTACTGGCTGTTAGGAGGGTTAAGCAAAGTGATATGGAGAAGCTTGCAAAAGCTACAGGTGCTAGGATTGTAAATAATATAGATGATCTAACTCCTGATGACCTTGGATATGCAGATGTTGTAGAGGAGAGGAAGATCGAGGATGACAAATTCGTCTTTATAGAGGGATGTAAGAATCCTAGGGCTGTCACCATACTGGTTAGAGGTGGTAGTGAGAGGGTAGTGGATGAAGCTGAGAGAAGCCTTGTAGATGCATTAAACGTGGTTAGAGATATAATTTTAAGGCCTGAGATCGTCGCAGGAGGAGGTGCAACAGAGGCTGAATTAGCTCTAGAGGTTAGGAAATGGGCTCAGAAGCTACATGGTAGGGAGCAGTTAGCCGCTGAGGCCTTCGCAGATGCCCTTGAAGTAATCCCATTGACTCTAGCGGAGAACTCTGGCTTGGATACAATTGATATTGAGGTTAAGCTTAAGAGTGCCCATAGTAGGGGTAAGACATGGCATGGTGTAGACGTGTCCTCAGGTAAGATAGCTGATATGATGGAGAAGGAGGTTATCGAGCCAGCACTAGTTAAAGAGCAGATGATTAAGGCTGCCACTGAGGTAGCATCAATGATACTAAGGATAGACGACGTAATAGCCGCTAGCAGACTCAAGGAAGAGGAGAAGGGTAAAGGACCTTCAGGGACGGAGGAGTTCGGCGGAGAGGATTAAATACCCTCTTTATAAACAACTCTAAATTCCTGTTAATATTTTTTTTACTCCTCAGATTTTTTCTCCTTCTCTTCACTCTCCTTCTGGGCTGCTTCAAACTCCTTCTTTGCCTGTCCTAAGGCTCTAGCGAGTTTAGGTAATTGGCTCGGACCCCATATAAGGAGTATCACAAATATTATAACTAGTATGATTAATTCCTGATTACCCAAAATCAAGACGAGATCTTCTATCATTATACTCCCCTCAATAAATAAAGCCTCACCCAGGTAATTTAAATATATAATAGTCTTTACAGTTTAAATAATATCTATATTCCCTATTCAATTGTCCTAAGCCAGTATTCATGGAAAAGACCTATAAATTGGATTATCTTCCTTATTACTGGTGATATAATAGGTTCTCCATTTTCAAGGGGGTATCTATAGGGGAGTATTATAACATCTAGATCCGTCTCAATAGTTAATCCCTCAATAAAATCTATATCATTAAGGCTATAACCTTCTAAGATCTTTGACGCTACATATACGGATGAATCTATACTCATCTGTCCTATCCCCATCCTTCTCCTTATAGCTCCCCTATATCTACTCCATAGAAGCTTCTCAGTCCTCCCCCTTGGAGGGTTATCTCCAAGTATTCCACCAATAACAAGTATCTTATCACCTATCTCATTATATTCAATATCTTTCTCCGCATTGGGATCCAGGATTATAAGTCGCTCCTTATCTACGATATCCCCAATTCTCTCCTTATATACATAACCATACCTACTTAATATCCTCCTAACCCTTGGATTACCTATATTGGTATAGGCTATCCCACCTCTTTGAAACCTGCTTGCATTGATATATTCATAGATAAGCCATAGACTATATACTGGTTCGAGATGTTCTATAGCTATTTTAAAATCCATATCTTTTAATGTATTTACGTTAGGTTAAAAATCTAATACACATATATATTATGCTATACTACATCTATAAAGACTTTAGACTCATTAGATGTATTGGCGGAGGTATAGAATAAGATGAGTGGAGAGTTGAAACTATGGCCAACTCCATATGGGCCAATCACACAGAGGAAGATATTTGCTAATCTATTGAAGGATATAATTAGGACGGGTAAATGTGTATATTGTAGTGCATGTGCCTCTGTATGCCCTACATATGCTATACAGATGTTGGATGATGTCCCAAGACTTCTGGGGGTATGCATAAAATGTGGATATTGTTACTATGCATGTCCAGGAACTACAGAAGAAGATTTCGATGGGTTTGGAGATAAAATTAAGATAGATAAGCTTGTCTTTGGTGTAGAGAGGAGATATCCATTTGGTGTATATAGAAAGGTTATAGCTGTTAAGAAGGTGGACGATGTTAACGCGTTTCCAGATGAGGCTGTCTTAAAGAAGATACTTAGGTATGGGCTTGAAAATGGGTATTGGGGTGCTGTAGCCTATGCGGGTAGGGATGAACCCGTTACCGAGGGGTTGTTAAGCTACCAGGTTATCGGCTGGAAATCTAGACCTTCCTATGCATTGAAGCCTGAGGAAGTTGATAACATGAAGTTGAAGGTATTTAGCCAGCCACCCACCATACTAGGTTTAAGAGGAGTAATTGATGAGTTGAAGGGTGGATTCTTCCAGGGGGTTGAGGTCCCTAAGGTAGCTATTCTTGGGCCTCCTGAACATATTAGGAGTATCTGGAGGGGGAGGTTTTCATGGGCTGGACATACAAAACTGCTTAGGACCGTTGTCTTTCTGGCCTCATACTTCCATAGGAAATTCTTCCTACCATCTAAATTTACACAGTATCTAGTTAAAAATGGTGTGAATTGGGGTAGTATAGAGGATGTAGAGTATACCCCCGAATCTATTAGGCTTAAAGCAAATGGTAAATGGATCGAATTTAAATTTGAAGATGTTAAAGACGCGGTGAACCCTGCTATTGAGGAGGTAAACGACGTGACTGGGGAGTATTCAGATATTTCAGCTGGGCTGGTTGACGGAATAGATGGAGTTATACTAATTATTAGGAGTGAAAAGGCTGAGGAGATCGTGAATAGGATGTTAAGCGAGGGTTTATTGGAGAAGCTGGAATATGGTGAGGATGAAATTATAAATATGTTAAACAAGTTATATGGAGGTGGATAGAGATGCCTCTATCACCATATGAAGCTTTCTGGATATACATTATCTTATTCTTCGTATCATCTGCAGCTACAATAGTTATTGCATGGATACTGGCTAGTAGGAAGAGGGAGCCATATAAATATGATGTTTTCGAGGCTGGACAGAAGATGGATGTAATCCCCAATGAGGTAGGCCTATTCGGATCTATAAGATATTTTGCATATGCAATGGCCTTCTTCGTTTTAGACGCTTTCGTCTGGATTCTTATAAGTAGTTCATTTGCATTAAGTGTTATTGGAGGTATTGGAATTATATATCTACTTATTTATTTAGTTACAATCTTGACCGCCCTATGGTTTTACCTATCTAAGATATTGGAGGTGTTTAAGGGATGAGTGAGGTTGAGTATAAGAGGGGTCTACTCGAAAGGTTCCCTAAGACGATTAAAAAGATATTTAACTGGGGAAGATCCTTCAGTCTATGGCCTGTACACCTAGTCACTGGATGCTGTAGCCCAGAGTATATGCAGTTATTCGGGCCTAGATACGATTTAGAGAGGTGGGGTGTCCTCCCAATGGCTTCTACTAGGCAGAGCGACGTGATGATATTTGTAGGCAATGTGGCTAGGAAGATGATGATTAGGGCTTTAAGGCTATATGAACAGATGCCTGAACCTAAATGGGTATATGTTGTTGGTGCATGTGCATCTAGTAAGGGGCCTTTCCCCGAGAGTTATAGCTTAGTTAGGGTTAAGGACTATATGAAGGTTGATATGTTCTCAGCTGGGTGTCCACCTAAGCCAGAGTCGATACACTATGGAATACTGAAGCTTAGGGAGAAGGTTTTACGTGAGGTAGGAGGAGATGAATCCAACGGAGCTTCTAAATAGGCTTAAGGAGAGATTCGGCGAAAACATCATATCGGCCAAGCCTGAAGATAAGAGGCTATACTTCAAGGTTAAATATGATGTAGCCCATGAAGTAGCTAAATTTTTAAAGGATCTTGGCTTCGATATGGCTATTACTATGGGTGGAACAGATTTCCCTAAGAAGAATGTAATAGAGATATTTTATGGTGTGTGGTCGTCTAAACATGATTTCGTTGCATTTATGAAATTTGATATATCTAGGGAGGATCCTAGCTTCAAGACCTTTATAGATATATGGCCATCGGTACATAACTATGAGAGGGAGACGTGGGAGCTACTAGGAGTTAAGATCGAGGGACATCCTAGGCTTAAACTCCTACTACTACCAGATGACTGGGATTTTGAGAAGGAGGGTTACCCCCTTAGGAAGGACTTCAACCCAGCTAGATATAAGGTTCCATGGGGTGATGAGAAGTGAGTTATGACATGCATAGATATTTATCTGATCCATTCCAAGATATAGAGGTTGTTAGGGAGGGATTATTTAGATTAAATATTGGTCCCCAACATCCAATAAGTGGTCAAGGCAGGTTCCTAATATTAACGGATGGAGAGATTGTATATGATATCGAGGTTGATATTGGATATAGCCATAGAGGTATAGAGAAGATATTGGAGTTTAAAAACTATATACAGGCCGTAGTCCCATTGGAGAGAATGGTTATGTTAGACACCTCAAATATCTTGATGGGGTTTGTTAGGGCTGTAGAGGATCTATATGGTGTTGAACCCCCTCCAAGGGCTAAATATATTAGGACTATTATTAATGAGTTGAATAGGATATCGAGCCATCTATATGCATTAGGTCTTTTCGCCGAGTCTGCAGGGTGGAACCCTGCTGTATTTATATGGACTACAGCTGATCGTGAGCCTATACTTGACCTATTAGAGATGATTACGGGGGCTAGGTGGAGCCACTCCTTCTTTATACCTGGTGGTGTTAGGGCTGATCTACCTAATGGGATTAAGGAGAGGATCCTAAATACAATGGATTATCTCGAGAAGAGGTTCCAGGTATATGAAGATGCATGGATATATAATGAGACTTTTAGGATGAGGACAGAGGGTGTAGGTGTACTTCCTAGGGATAAGGCTATTGAGTGGGGAGCAGCGGGCCCCAGCCTTAGAGCCTCTGGCGTCCCATATGATACCCGTAAAAATGAGCCTTATTCAGCCTATCCTGAATTAGATTTTAAGATCGTCACCCATACGGCAGGAGACTCATATGCTAGGGGTTGGGTAAGGTTTGAGGAGATGAAGGTTAGCGTGGATATCATTAGACAAGCTATAGAGAATATCCCAGATGGGCCTGTTAAGAAGGCTCTCCCACCTAGGCCCGTTAAACAGGAGACATTAGCCAGGGCTGAGACTGGTAGGGGTGAGATAAACTTCTACATCTATACTGAGGGTAGGGATAAGCCATATAGGGTGAAGATAAGTCCAGCAAGCTTTAGGAACTTTTACGTAATTGAGCAGCTGCCCAAGATTCAGGAGATCAGATTGGCGGATGTTCCACCCCTTATATATAGCTTCGATCCATGGTTTCTAGATGCGGATAGGTGATTGCCATGTTGGATCAGATATTCCAATTTATAAATGAGAATTTCCCAACCCTATTTAAGATAACCTTCTTCCCAGGTCTAACCTTCCTATTTCTATTCACCATATTCGCTGTATGGTATCAGAGGAAGTATCTAGCTAGGCTCATGATGAGGATGGGGCCTGTACATGCTGGAAGGGTTTTAGGTTGGCTACAGTTAATAGCCGATGCCTTTAAACTACTAACTAAGGAAATTATACTTCCTAAATATGCCTATAAGAAGCTATTCCTATTATCAGCGATTACCCTACCAGTCATCCCCGCTGCAGCGATAGCTCTTATACCTTTCGCCCCTGGATATGCGATATTCGATGTTAGGGGCTATTCAGCGATACTATTTATAGGTATTATGAGTCTATATCCAATATTCATTATCTTGATGGGTTGGGCATCAAACAATAAATTTACTCTTGTTGGTGCCTTTAGGACGATTTATTTAGATGTAGCTGGAGAGATACCGATGTTCCTATCGGTTTTAGGAGTTATTATATGGGCCGAATCATATGATCTCCAGACTATAGTGGAGAAGCAGGCCATGATGTGGAATATAATTCCCCAATTTATAGGATTTATAGTCTTCTTCATAAGTTATTTCGCCATGATCGAGAAGGCCCCAATGGATATACCAGAAGCTGAGACGGAGCTTGTATTCGGCTATAGGACGGAATATACAGGTGCACTATTCCTGGATACTATGCTGGGTGACTACATAAACGTCTTGGCATGGGCACTCCTAATGATTACTCTATATCTTGGTGGATATAATGGCCCAACAATTTTCCAGGACCCTGTCTTAAATGGGGCCTTCTGGATGCTATTAAAATTATTAATTGTATTAACTATAACTTTTACAGTTGTAATCTCATATGCTAGACTTAGGATAGACCAAGCCATTAGGCTTGGATGGTATTATTTAATCCCGCTCTCCATATTAAACATCATCATAACATTAATAATTAAATATGTGTTGGGGGTGTAGAGGGTGAAGAGAAACTTTATAAGTAGAATTATTGTCCCGTTCGCGACTGTATTGAAACATGTAGCTTATAAACCTGTTACACATAAGTATCCCTACGAACGGTTGGAAGGATATGAGAGGACTAGGGGTAGGATAGTCCTGAGGATGGAGGAATGTATCGGCTGTGGGGCATGTGGATATATATGTCCAGATGAAGCTATTATGATGAAGCCTGTGGAAGGGAAGAAGCTTACCTACCCAGCTATAGATTTCCTTAAATGTAGCTTCTGTGGTCTGTGTGTTGAGATATGTCCTAGGGATGCCCTATATATGCAAGATGTAGTTGAGTTGAGTAGTAGTGAATATAGAGATTTGACATATTATCCTGAGAGGATGACTAAACCAGAAAATATTAAGGAGTTGTTGCCACAGCTTAAATATGTATTGAAGCCAGTTACTACTAAGGAAGGTATGAAGTATATTAAGAGGAGGTTGGAATGACCCCCTTCGAGATAACGATATTATCTATCCAGATCTTAATGGTTTTATTATCTATATATGCATCGGAGACTAGAAATTTGGCTTACGCGATCCTAAGCTTGTTGATCATAAGCGTATTAGCAGCTTTGATATTCTTCATGTTGGGAGCGGTCTTCCCTGGAATAGTCCAGATAGCGGTATTCTCTGGAGCTGTTATAATAATGTTCATATTCGTATTCATAATGACTAGGGGAGGTGTTCCAAGGGATGCCACTTACTGAAACTATATATAGGATTATAGGTTTAATAGCCGTCATCCTCCTGATTGTATGGCTAGTCGAGATCTCCCCTGAAATATTTAAGACTTTTTTGGGTAACGTTAATACACCCGACCAGGGTTTAAATCTTACCTCGTATTTCCTCTGGAGATCTAGAGTGATAGATACCGTTGTACAGGGTATAGTCGTGTTAGCTGGTTTATTGGGTGTCTTAATATATGTGTTGAGAGGTGAGAGGGAGTGATCGAATATTCCTTAATGGCAACATCCCTACTTCTAGTAGGTATAGGTATATATATGGCATCCACTAAGAAGAACTTGATGAAGATCTTTATAGGTATTGAGATATTGGCTACTGGTGTTAATCTAAACTTTATAGGTCTATCCTATATAAAGACTGGGGGGTTGACGGATGCATTGACAAATGCAATAGTTATAACATCCATCGTCTTAGATGGCGTATTGGTTGGGGTGGGACTAGCCCTAACCCTTATAGTTTTTAGGAAGTATAATACCTTAAATGTCGATGAGCTCCGTAGGTTAAGGTGGTAAATATGTTAAATATCCTGGCTAATCTGATCTGGCTATCCCCATTTATAATCATTTTCATTATACCCTTAGCTGATAGAATTAGCCATAGATTTAGGGATTTTATAGCTGTTTTAGGAGGTCTAATATCTGCTGGAGCTTCATTAACAATAGGTCTAGATGCTATGGACGGTATACTAAGTATAGGTGGGGTCGAGAAAGATATCCCCTATGATCTAATATTGACTAGGTGGTTTCCAGTAGATGGTTTAAACGTTACATTTGGTCTTCTCCTAGACCCTCTAAGCATATTTATGGCTAACGTAGTCTCCCTTATAGGCAGTCTAATACTGATATATTCGATTGAGTATATGCATGGTGATGAATCGATAGTTAGATATTGGGTCCTTATGAATATATTTATTGGCTCTATGCAACTCCTTGTACTTGGAGATAGTTTGGTTACCATGTTTTTCGGATGGGAGGGTGTAGGATTCGCCAGCTATGCATTGATTGGATATTATTATAAGGATGAGGAGAAGTATTGGATAGGTCCATATCCACCTACACATGCGGGTATGAAAGCCTTTATAACTACGAGGATAGGTGATGTAGGGCTTCTAACCGCAACCATTATAATACTTCTAACAGCTGGAACCACTAATTTCATGGATCTATCGAGTAACCCAGATTGGGCTTACCAGTTATCTAGGATGGGTTTCCTATCTATAACACTTCTCCTAGCCTTACTAGGTCCCATAGGTAAATCCGCCCAGTTTCCACTACATGAATGGCTTCCAGAGGCTATGGCCGGGCCTACAACTGTTAGTGCATTGATACATGCAGCTACGATGGTTAAGGCTGGAGTATATTTCCTAGGTAGGTTTACAACCATACTCTACAACGTATATTGGTCCTTAGAGGAGCTAGGCATAAATATCTGGGGTGACCTAGAAACATTCTATTTAGCCGTATTATCTATAGGTATATTTACAGCATTTTTAGCTGCTTCACAAGGTATGGTCTCAGACCAGATTAAAAAGGTTTTGGCATACTCAACTGTAAGTCAGTTGGGATACATGTTTGCAGCCTTTGGACTTGCAGGGTTGATGATTGAACATCCTGAGGCCTTTATAGATTCATATCTAACAGGTATATTCCACCTAAGTAGCCATGCGATCTTCAAGGCATTACTATTCCTAAGTGCAGGTGCAATAGGGCATGCGGTGGATAGCTATCTATTTAGGGATATGGGCGGTTTAAGAAGATACATGCCCACGACATTCACCCTCATGACTATTGGAGGCTTATCCTTGGCTGGTGTTCCACCGTTTAATGGGTTCTGGAGTAAGGATGCTATCCTCCATGCTGCATATGTAGAGGGGCATTATATAGCATATATAGTCTTGCTGATATCAGCTGTCCTGACTACATTCTATACATTTAGAATGATCGGCTTAGCATTCTATGGAGAGGAGAGTGAAAACGTTAGGCATCTAGTCGAACATGGGCATCCACCTCATGACCCAGGCATCCTAATGAAGGCACCATTATTTATACTGGCTATTGGCTCTATTGTTTCAGGCTTCTTACTACCATATCTAGGTGGATTCTTTAAACCCCTATTCCACAGCCTCAATATAGAGGTTAATATATTGGAGGAGATATCTCTATTAAATATATCCAAATTCCTAATAGGGACATTAGCAAGCCCATTATTCTTGGTAGCTATTGGAGCAGTCGTATTGGGATTAATGCCTTCATATTATACCTATATAGTAGGGAGATATGAACCAGAGGAGCTTGTTAAGGGATATCTAAAGCCTATATGGAACTTCCTATATAATAGATGGTACATAAATTCACTATATTATCTAGTCTTTGTAGACGGTGTCAGAACTGTATCAGAGAAAATCTTTACATATATTGAGTCTAATGGAGGTGGAGAAGCCATTAAATTTATCTATAGTGAATTAACCGATATTGTGAGGAGGATTCAGACTGGGTTGCTTAGGGTTAACATGTCATACTTACTACTAACCTTCATAATACTTACTCTTACCTATATGGTGGTGGTCTAAAGTGATAATCCTACTATCCCTATATACCTTAATAATAGGGGGCTTCCTATCATATGTAATCGGAGCAAGATATGGGAGTAAAGCTGGATATGTATCCGCGGGAACGATATTCATAGTATACATATTGTTAAACCAGATGTATTTAGCATCAGGTGGAAACTATATTGAGAGCTTGACATGGGCAAATGTCCCAGGACTAATAACTCTAAACCTATTATTTAGGATTGATGGAATAGCCTATGCCTTTATATCAATAATACTCATTGTAACGCTATTTTCTGCCATATATAGTGTAGGATATATGGATCATGCTGAGAATGTGAAGGTATACTTCCTAGCATACATGTTATATACAGCGGCTATGATAGGTGCAGTTGCAAGCTATAACCTACTCCAATTCTTCTTCTTCTGGGAGGCTATGCTAATCCCCAGCTACTTCATGATAGCTGAGTGGGGATATGGAGATCGTAGGAGGGTTGCATTTAAATATTTCCTATATACCCAGCTTGGAAGTATCCTACTTATAGTTGCCATAGGAATATTAGGTCTATATACTCTAAATAGATATGGTTCAATAAGTTTCGATGTAAACATATTATATACATTTATAGGTGAGTTACCCCTAAATATACAGAGACTTCTATTGATTCTGATGCTCTTCGGCTTTGGGGTTAAGATGGCCATAGTACCCCTCCATGGATGGCTACCTGAGGCCCATGCAGAGGCCCCTACACCTATAAGCGTTATATTGAGCGGTGTTATGATAGAGATAGGGTTATATGGTTTAATTAGGTATACCCTACCATTTACATACAGCATATGGTCTTCTGAAGGATCGATAACTCTCCTATTGATCCTAGCATTGATAACCCTCTTCTATGGTGGATTAATGGCTCTTGTTCAGAAGGATGTTAAGAGGCTACTTGCATATAGTAGTATAAGTCAGATGGGATATATGTTCCTAGGATTAGCAGCGGCGAACGTTATCTCCTTAGAGGGTAGTATAATGCATGTATATAGCCATGGACTATTAAAAGCCCTCCTATTCATGGTGGCAGGTGTATTAATACATGTGATAGGTATTAGGAATCTTGACCAGTTAGGTGGGTTAGCTTCTAGAATGCCTATTACTGCTGTTACAGCAGTTGTAGGAGCTATGGGTATAGCGGGTTTACCGGGTATAGCAGCTTTTATAAGTGAATTCCTAATATTTGGCGGTGTATATAACATATCACTTACAAATAAGATATTGTTTACAGTTATCGCTGTCCTCGGAACCGCTATATCAGCCGCATATATGACCATTTTTATCAGGAAGATATTCTTCGGTAGGCTCCCTGAAAATATCGGGGAGATACATGAAGTCCCTACATCGATGTTAGCACCTATGGTTGCACTAGCAATCCTTGCAATATTGATAGGTATATATCCCACTCCAATCCTAAACCCTATATTAAGTGGTCTGTCTGAATACTTTAACCTATTTGGAGGTGTATAGATGGATGATATTCATAAATCCAATATATGATATACTGATATTCTCCGGGTTAATACCTATCATAACAGCTCTATTGGGCCTACTTCTAGGTAGGCGATATGAGAAATATCTAGGCCTAATAGGTTTCATAGGATATGTAACCATACTATTCTATCTCTTCCAGCCAGATGTATGGTCAATAGATTTATCGATACCACTATCCCCCTTCATAGGCAGTTCTAGGCTATCCATAACATCCTTCACAAAATTCTTTATAATAGTATTCGCACTACTCGCATTGCCAGCCTATCTAGAATCTATTGATTATATGGAGGAGGATAGTAATCTAACTAGCTACTATACATTAATAGGTACTATGATGTTCGGCTTAATAGGTCTAACCTTCTCAGATGACTTGTTTACTTTCTTCGTCTTCTGGGAGGCAATGGCTATAAGTAGCTATGTATTAGTAGGGTTTAGATACCATTTAGATGAGCCTGTTGAGGCGGCGGTTAAATACCTCGTCATAAGCGGAGTTGGGAGCCTACTCCTACTCCTAGGTATAAGCTATACTTATGGATTGGTCGGAGTATTGACACTAGATGAAGTATTAAGCTTTTTAGCTACTGTGAATCCCGGGAATGTAATCTATCCTATACTTCTAATATCAAGCCTATTCCTAATAGGCTTTGGAGTTAAGGCTGCGTATTTCCCTCTATGGACCTGGTTACCAGACGCACATCCAGCTGCACCCAGCCCCATAAGCGCCCTATTATCAGGTATAGTTATAAAGGCAGGTATATTGGGTCTTGCAAAGTTCGCTCTACCCTTCTTCCTAGAACTTTCAAACATATATTATCCAATTTATCTAGTGATAACTATATCCACACTATTAATAGCTAATATGATGGCCTTACTACAAGACGATATTAAGAGGCTTCTCGCCTTCAGTAGTATAGTAAATATAGGTTTTATACTTATTGGATTTAGTATTGCTGTGAAGGGTTCAGTAGACATCGGTCTTGCATCTGCCTTCTCCCATATCCTTACCCATGCCTTGGGGAAGGGGGCAGCTTTCCTAGCAGTAGGTGGAATATTATATGTTACACATACTAGAAGTATTAAGAAGTTGGAGGGTCTTGGAAGGGTATATCCAGGTCTAAGCATGGTATTAATGTTAGCCCTATTTAGCCTGGGAGGCCTACCTCCATTACCAGGCTTCTGGAGTAAATGGTTATTGATATTGTCGGCTGTAGATGCGGGTGAATGGCTATTAGCTTTTCTAGGTGTCTTCAATAGTGTATTGGCTATACTCTACTATCTATGGCTCTTCCAGAGATTATTCCTCTCACAGCCATCAGAAGATATTAAGAGGGATGTAGATATACCACCCTTCCTAGGCAGTGCGCTACTAATAATTACAATCTTCTTAATAGCATTCGGCCTCTTTCCAAACCTAATATATGAGCCAGCATTCAGGGCAGCTAAATACCTATCCAACCTATTAAGTGGAGCATTTTAACTATTTGGTGATGGTCTTTAGAAATATAAAATGTGTAAAAGTAGATTTATCTCTCCAATACTAATTATATTGGAGTGGTGGTTATGTGGCTAGATATAAAACTAGATCTAGACCCCAATGTTAAAGATATTTATGTTATAGCAGGGTTACCTGGAATGGGTCTAAGTGGGAAGCAGGCTGTAGACTATCTCATAAAGGTTTTAGATGTGGAGAAGATAAGCTCAATTAAATCTGAGTTTCTGAATCCACCAGTGATATCAAGTGTTAATGGTGTGGCGGATGAGATTGTTAGGGAGATATTCACATTTTACTATGGGAATATAAATGGTAGAAACATAGTTCTATTCACTGGAGCTGTCCAGCCACTAAGTGGGGAGTGGCAGCATATAATGAGTAAACTTACTGTGGAGGCCTTAAAGGATTATGATATTGAGGCTATATTTACCCTTGGAGCAACCCCAATTGAGTATTATAAGACGGATGTGAAGGTATATGGAGTGGCTACATCTAGAGAATTTTTGAATGAGTTGATGGCCTATGGAGTAGAACCGATGATGGGTGAAGGTATGATCTCAGGTATGAATGGATTGATAATTGGATATGCAAAGCTATATGGGATTAAAGGAGCATCTCTATTAGCGGAGACATATCTAAAGACTGGGCATGACTATGTAGCCCCACTAGTCTTGGCTAGACTTATGTCTAAGATATTGAAGATAGATATTGATCTATCTGAGTTGGAGGAGAGAGCGAATATATTCCATAAGGAATATATGAAAAGCCTATCTGAGGCGACTAAGAAAAGGGAGAAGGGATTCGGATATATTTCATAGGTGGGCCATATGTCTCTACATGTAGGTCTACATACATCGATATCTGGTGGGATAGATAAGAGTGTTGATAGGGCTTATGAGATGGGATGTACAGCCTTCCAAATATTTACTAGGAATCCAAGGGGATGGAAGTATCCACCTTTGAAGGACGAGGAGAAATTAATGTATAAAGTTAAGGTGGAGAGATACGGGTTTAAGGGATATAATGTGGCCCATATGCCATATCTACCAAACCTATCATCTCCAAAGGACGATATATATGAGAAGAGTCTAGAGACATTAATTAATGAGTTGAGGAGATGTGGAGAATTGGAGATACCCTATCTAGTTATACATCTAGGTAGTCACATGGGTTCTGGCTTTGAAAATGGTTTGAAGCGTCTGACATCAGCCATATCTAAAGCATTAGATACGGTTGATAACAATGTGAGGATCCTACTAGAAAATATGGCTGGACAGAAAAATAATATGGGTAGTAGATTTGAGGATTTGAAGAGGCTATATGACTCTTTATCTGGATACCATGATAGGATAGGGATATGCTTCGATACCGCCCATGCCTTCTCAGCTGGATATGACCTAAAAACTAGGAGGGGTGTTGAGGAGACATATGACGAGTTCCATAGTCTCATAGGATGGGATAACGTATATGTGATACATTTAAACGACTCTAAACATGAGGTTGGGAGTGGTAGGGATCATCACGAACATATAGGATTAGGATATATTGGGGAGAAGGGTTTCCAATACTTATTATCCCATGAAGACATTAGGAGGAAGCCATTAATTCTGGAGACACCCGTAGATGGTAGAAGGGGTGATATAGGTAATATAGTTATGGTATGGATATTAGCAGATGCTGAGCCACCCCAAGAACTCATAGATAAATGGGTAGAGGGATCTAGAGATTCAGTTGATAATACCGTTGTAGAGAGACTAATGGAAAAGTTGGGAGGTAAAAAATAAGGATGTGAGAGGTATAGTGAATATTTTATGGACTTAATTATTCTACAAATACTTTAATTGCCTCTACTGGACAGACGGTTTCACATGCTAGGCAGAATATACACTGATCCTCATTCTTCGGATCAGCCTTCTTATCTGATGCTGGATGCCCTGGCGTCTCGAACCATTCAAATACACCTACTGGACATGCATCTATACATGCACCGTCTGCAATACATACATCAAAATCTACTGCTACTACGTTTCCATGTATGCCTAATTGCTCAGGTGGATTTACAGGTCCCCATACAGGATGACCTTCATGTGTATCTACCTGCTCTCTCTTACTCTTGAACTCTGGATCTATTGGCAAGTGAACCACCTAAAAAACATCTAGAACTACGAGTTATATAAATGGATATCTATATATTCCATAGATTAATAATATGAATACCTATAATAATAGCTGAGGTATAATATTTGTAAAACCGTTTTTATCAATATACTGCTATAATATCTATAGGATGCTATGGGGTGTATATGATGCCTGACTTCCCTTCCCAAGAATGGGCGGATATATTCTGTAAATATATAAATGAATCTGAGGAATATAGGAGGAGTGCACAGGGTTGGGTCTGGCCAATCCTCTTCACAGTCGAGGATCTCCCACCAGACCTAAAGGCTAAGTATGGGGATAGACCAGCTATACTAGTTAAACTTGAGAATGGTAGATGTCTTGAGGCTAAATTTCTCAGTGAATATACAGGTAATGAAGCTCCTTTCATAATTTCTGGTAAATATGATGATTGGCGGGAGTTGATTGAGAAGGGTATGAACCCGGTTAATGCCCTAGTTAGGAGGAAGATTAGGCTTGTTAAGGGTAATTTCTCCACAATCTTAAGATATCCAAAAGCAGCTATTGAGTTGGTGAATATCGCCAAGAAGGTGGGGATCTAATTGAAGGCCGCGGTATTATATGGATATAACCAGGAATTCAAAATTGAGGATGTTGAGAAGCCTAGGCCAGTGGGAAATGAGGTTTTGGTTAGGGTTAAGGGATCCGGTGTATGTCATAGTGATCTACATCTAATAAAGGGAGAGTTCTCGGATGAGTTGCCTGTTACATTCCCATTTATACTAGGACATGAAGTATCCGGTATTGTAGAGGAGGTGGGTGACTCAGCCTCAAGCTATATCTCCGAAGGTACTGAGGTGCTAGTATATAGTTTTTACTGTATGGAGGATGATAGATATGCTTTGACAGGTCTCCATCAGATATGTGGGCTTAGGACACCCGGAGGCATTATAATGTATAATGGTGGATATGCCGAGTATATGCTTGTCCCTCATTATAGATATTTAATTAAGGTGGATGGTATTAGAGATCTTGCTTCGGCAGCCATCTTAAGTGATGCGGGTTTAACAGCGTATAGAGCGGTTAAAAAGGCATCTAGATTTCTATCTTCCGATGAATACATACTTATAATTGGTTTGGGCGGGACAGGTATGTTTGGATTGGAAACCGTTAGGAAGCTTTTGCCGAATCCAGTTGTCGCAGTTGATATAAATCCGGATAAGCTCAGGTTAGCTAATGAGTTGATAGATCTTAGAGATGGGATGGATTTCTTGATAGATGCATCTAAAGTGGATCCTAAGAGGGAGTTGCTTAATATACTTGGAGGTGAGTCACCAAAAGCCGTTATAGATTTCGTTGGTCTGGAGAAGACCATATCAACATATCTAGACTTGGTGGCACCAGGAGGGGTATATGTGTTAGTCGGTCTTGGAAATGAGTATGGCCCACCTATACCTATACACCGTATGGTGATAAACGAGATATCCATACAGACCGTGTTATATGGTTCTTTAATGGAGCTATATGAACTAGGACAGTTGGGTATAAAAGGAGTTATAGAGTATTGGAAGCTGACTGAACATATAAAGTTGGAGGAGATAAATGAGGCTTTTAAGAGACTTGAAGAAGGTAGGGCTTTAAAGAGGCAGATAATAGTATTTTAAATTATTTCTCAAATTCCTCTCTAAATCTAGATAGAATATTCCTTACCTCTTCGTCCTTTAAAGCCTTTCCAACAGCCCCCTTAAAAGTCTCAAGTAGTATATGTTCTACGAAATGCTGGGTATAGCAGTATGGACATGGCTTAAGCTTCTTGGCAACCTCCATTATCTCATCCTCATATCTAGTCAATAATCTTATAATGCTTCCTTTAACACTTTTCTCTACATATTGGATGAATGGATTTATTAACTCATCTATGTTCTTAGGCTCCTCATATAGATATACATCTTTAGATGTCGAATAGTATTTTAATACACCTCCCTTTACCTCCACTACTTTAACCAGGTCTATTAATCCACTCTCCTTCAAGACCTTAACATGATATCTAACTGCATTTATACTTTTATTTATCCCCCTCTTCTTCAACTCTTCAACTATTTCCTGGACACTCATCGGTTTTTTAGAGAGCATATCCAAAATCGTTATCCTAATCTCATCTGATAGGGCCTTAACCTCATCTATCCGGAATACATGGGGAATACTCAATATAACCACCTAAAAATAAATATACCACTATAAGAATTTATATACCATTATAAATATAATTGTAGTGGTACAAAAAATATGGTGATGGACATGTCTAAGGAGGAAAGAATGGAATTGGCTAAGGAGAGGTTAAAGATAGTCGGTATGCACTGTGCAACATGTGCAGTAACTATTGAAAAGGCTTCTAAGAAGTTAAACGGCGTCAGAAACGTTTCAGTCAGTCTTGCCAATGAAGAGGCTCTAATTGAGTATGATCCATTAAAACTGTCTCTAAAGGAGGTAGTCAACCAGATTAGAAAGGTTGGATATGACGTATATAAAGAGGAGGGAGTCTTCATAGTGGAGAACCTGGCAACTGTAGATGATGAGTCAATTGTAGAGAATATGTTGTTGAAGAGGCCTGGTATTGTAGATGTAAAGGCATCTCACGTCTCCAAAACGCTCTATGTAACCATAAATCCAGTAACAATTACTTTCCAGGAGGTAGGAGAAATATTGGATAAAGCTGGGTATAAAGTATCTAGGATAGAGTCTAAGGCTGAGTTTGAAGATATTGAGAGGAAGGTGGCTGAGAAGGAGTTATCAACTCTTAAGTCTCACGTGTTAATAAGTATAGTTTTTACTATCCCTATTATGATCTACTATACATTACCCATCTTAGGGCTTGGACTACCATTTATTGAATATAAGGATATACTAGGTTTCATATTGAGTACACCAGTATTGTTTATTCCTGGTAGACGTTTCTATATAGGTGCATATAGAGCGTTGAAGAATGGTACGGCGAATATGGATACCTTGGTGGCCCTTGGGACTGGTTCAGCCTATATATATAGTTTATCCACATTATTCGGTGTAGTATCTGGTGAGTCCTTCTTTGACGCATCAGCTATTGTAATAACCTTCATCTTGATAGGTAGGTATCTAGAGGCGAGGATGAAGTTTAAGACTGGTGAGGCTGTTAGGAAGATGATGGAGCTACAATCTAAGAAAGCCAGAGTTTTGAGAGATGGTGAAGAGGTTGAGGTGAATATTGAGGATGTCAAGGTTAAGGATATAGTAGTTATAAAGTCTGGTGAGAAGATTCCTGTCGACGGTATAATAGTTGAGGGTGATGGATATATAGATGAGTCGATGTTGACAGGTGAACCTATACCTGTATATAAGAAGGAGAGGGACCCCGTAGTAGCTGGAACTATATTAAAGAATGGATATTTAAAGGTTATAGCTACTAGGGTCGGTAAGGAAACCGTATTGTCACAGATAATTAAACTTGTGAAATATTCACAGTCAGCTAAACCGCCTATACAGAGGCTTGTGGATAGGATATCAGGATATTTTACATGGATAGTTATAGCTATAGCGATATCTACATTTATAATATGGAGCACCATATTTAACGCTCCACTACATCTAGCATTGACCTTTACCGCATCTGTCCTTCTAGTTGCATGTCCCTGTGCATTGGGTTTAGCGACGCCTACAGCCATAATTGTTGGTGTGGGTAAGGCGGCTGAGAAAGGTATAATTATTAGAAATATCGAGGTGTTGGAGAAGATAGATGATTTAACGACTATTGTATTTGATAAGACAGGGACGTTGACAGAAGGTAAACCCGTTGTAACCGATATAATCCCTACTTCAAATGAATATACGAGTGAGGATATCATAGAATATGCAGGTATAGCGGAGAAGGGGAGTGAACATCCAATTGGATTGGCCATCGTTGAGAAAGCAAGCGAAACTATCGAGGATGGATTGGGTGAACCGGATGAGTTTGAATATATCCCTGGCCAGGGGATCTACGCCGTTGTTAAGGGGAGAACAGTTGTATTGGGGAATGACAAGCTTATGGGCGGCTTCGAAATATCTATAGATGATGTATCCGATATAGTTAAAAGACTTAGAGGTGAGGGTAAAACAATTATCTATGTCGCTATAGACGGTGCTTTAGCTGGGTTAATAGCTATATCAGACCCGCTTAAAGAGGATGCCTATAAAACAGTTAACTCTCTTAAGAAGCAGGGATATCGGATCGTGATGTTGACTGGAGATCATAAGGTTACCGCTGAGGCAATAGCATCTAAATTAGGTATAGATGAGGTTTATGCAGAGGTGTCGCCTGAAGATAAGGCTGAGAAGATTAAGGAGCTTCAGAGGAGAGGTGAGGTTGTTGCAATGGTTGGGGATGGTATAAATGATGCCCCCAGTCTAACCCAGGCAGATATAGGGTTCGCCATGGGTGGAGGCACGGATATAGCTAAGGAGGCTGGAGATATAATAATAGTTGGTAGCCGATTAAGCAGTATACCCATATCCATTAAGATAAGTAGGAAGATAAAGGATAAGATAAAATTCAACCTATTCTGGGCATTCATATATAACGTGATATTAATACCAGTTGCAGCAGGCATACTATCAATATATGGAATTATTTTAAGGCCTGAATATGCAGGTGCCGCGATGGCGATGAGCTCGATCTCAGTCACTGGAAATGCACTCCTCCTAAAGAGGTGGAACCCTGAGGTCGATTGAAAGACTACAATATTTTTTTAACCGCTACGAAAAAAACTATAATAGTTTAAATATTTTGGGTGTATTATTTATATGAGGTGATCAACATATGGCGTTAGATCCTGTATGTGGTATGGAGGTGGATCCGAGTAAAGCGGCGGCTAAGACGGTTTATAAAGGTAAGATATATTATTTCTGTAGCCCTATGTGTAAATCCGAGTTTGAGAAGGATCCAGAGCACTATCTATTACACGGCCCTAAAGGGATGCCT
Source organism: uncultured Nitrososphaeria archaeon (assembly GCA_964529905.1). Lineage (GTDB taxonomy): Archaea > Thermoproteota > Nitrososphaeria > Geothermarchaeales > JDFR-13 > SZUA-1514. Next base: position 23,247 of record CAZGXJ010000004.1, on the reverse strand, counting down.
GGGGAGCATCATCATGGGCATGAACATGAGCACCATGGCGACGGGGGCTGTTGCTGCTGTTAGATAATCTTCCCTCTCTTTTTTAAACATATGACTCATCTATATCTGGGTATCTCCCCTCCAATATATCCCTAACAAGTCTCCTTGTCGCCTCCACACCCATCCTAAATATATCTATATAGATCCTAACGAATCTAGGTTTGAATTTTGGGGTCATCCCTAGGAAGTCATATAGAACAAGTATGTGTCCATCTACGTAGGGTCCCGAGCCTGTACCCAATACTGGTATAGAGATACTCTCCCTTATTCTCCTAGCTACATCCATCTTAACTAATTCAAGCTTAACTGCTATACATCCAAGATCCTCGGCATATCTAACTTGTCTCAATAGGTCGTCAAAGTCGTCTTCACCTATTACCCTAGGATATTCATCGAATTTTGGCATATATCCTAGATGGACTATACATTCTAGGCCTAAATCCAGAGAATCTCTAATTACCTTTGGATATACCCCTTCTACTAAGATCCCGTCAACCCCCAAATCCCTTAAAATATGTAATGTATCTCTATGGTCTACCATATCTCCATATGTTCCATAGGGGAGATCTATGAATACGGGTTTATCATCTATAATCCTCTTCACAGTCTTAAAATATTCGATCATTTCCATTATTGTGACGTGTTTAACATCTTCATATCCCTTTAAAACCATCGATGCACTATCACCTATAACTATAAAGTCTATATCCCCAACTTCTTTTAAGATGTATGCACCGAAGGCATCATATATGGAGAATCCTATTATAGTCCTCCCCTTCCTAAATATCTCCTTCATATACACATCAATTAGTTTTTGATACTATAATTAATCCTTTGATACTACCTAATTATATCGGGTCTTATATACCATAGGATCCTCCATACCTCCTCCTTCTCAAGACATACAACTCCTGAATATCTGAATTTAACTACTTCTCTATCTACACCTAGTATCTTTGATAATAGTCTTGATAGATGTGGTAGATGACCCACTATGAATATATCCCTCTCCATATCCATAAGCTTAGAATAAATTATGCTTGGATCATCTAAAGGATTTAGTCCTTCAACTCTCTCATATCCAACATCTAAATATCTAGAGACTATCTCAGCGGTTTCTATAGCCCTCTTCTTTCCACTAGTCAATATCTTATCAGGTTTGACGCCTATATTCCTAAGAATATCTGCAATCTTCTCAGTCTCAATTCTCCCTTCACTACTTAGGCTCTTCTCTGGATCTACCTCCTCTGGAAGTGATTTTCCATGTTGCATTAGAAATATCTTCATATTAAAATCGATATAACTCCTAAGGGAAATATTTTAAATCCTTTATTTAACCTATATGTAGATATCATATATTTCATATGTTGTCACTAGTACAGTTTATCATGGTTGGGTTTACCATATTCATCTCCGCCTTCATAGGGTCCTTGATAGGTCTAGGTGGTGGATTCTTAATGGTCCCCCTTCTAAGTATTGTGGTGGGCCTCCCTATACATGAGGCTATCGGTCTTAGCTTAATATCAATTGTAGGTGTATCGTCATCAGCATCACTTAACTACATTTTAAATGGGGATGTAGATTTTAAGATCGGGTCTATCCTTGAATTAGCCACTGTATTAGGGGTATATTTTGGTGCTCATTTAGCTTTGATAACTGATCAGAAATACCTCTACATTCTCTTTGGCATCGTCTTATTATATGTGGGTTATATGATGTTTAAAGGTGGTGGGGTAGTAGAGAGATTCACCTATAGGGAAGTATCACCTAAAAGACTTTTAAGTGGGGCCGCCATCTCCTTTATCGCCGGGCTTTTATCTGGTTTACTTGGTGTTGGCGGGGGTATATTGAAGGTCCCTATAATGACGTTATATCTAGGTCTACCTATGAAGATTGCTATTGGGACCAGTGAATATATGATATCTATAACATCCTTTACTGGTAGTTATATATACTTGATGTCAGGGAAAATAGATTTGAGGTTATTGGGTATAGCATACATATCCTCCATATTCGGGGCTCAACTAGGGAGTAGGGCTGGTATCAGGGCTGGAGCAGATATCCTCCGGAAGGTATTTGTAGGTGTCATTATTATATTTGCGTTTATGATGTTGGTCAGAGGTGTATCTATTTGAATGTGGGTAGCGTATCCAGGAAACATGTAAAGGTCATAATTACATCATCACTGTTAATAGCACTATTTTCATCTATATCGATCTCAATCCTTCAAGGGCTTTGGGAGGGAGTTATATATCTCATGTATCTAATCTACCTCCCTCCGATGACGATTATATCTGTCTCCCTATATAGCCTATATAAGAATAGGGACTATGTAGGTGTCTCAACTATAGTTATATTAGTTATTATATTAGTCACGGTCCTACTTAGTCAAAATATATCGATATAAATCGCTGTTTTAGTTTTCTGGATTAGATTAAAAGTTATATATTGAATACTGTTTTTAATTCTATTGCCCCTAGTTGATTGATTTGGAGGTGTGTATAAAAATTATGGCTGGTGATATAGCTGTTAAGATAGATGGTTTAACTAAGTATTATGGTAAATATTTGGCTGTTGACCATATTACGTTGGATATCTATGATAGGGAGATCTTCGGTTTGTTGGGGCCTAACGGTGCTGGTAAGTCTACGACTTTGTTGATGTTGACTACAGTTTTAAAGCCCAGTGATGGGACTGCATATGTCTATGGATATGACATTAGGAGGGAGCCGGATAGGGTTAGGGAATTGATAGGTATGGCTTTCCAAGACCCAAAACTTTTTTGGATTAATACCCCCTATGAAATATTAATTTGGCATGCTAAGGTATGTGGTTATAGGGGGCAGAAGGCTAGAGAAGTTGTCAAAGATGTCTTAACAAGGTTTAATATGTGGGAGGCTAGGAATAAGAGAGCTTTCGAGCTCTCGGGTGGTATGAGGAAGAGAGTTGAGATATCTAAAGTCTTCATCCAGAAGCCTAGAGTAGCGATATTTGATGAGCCTACAGCTCAAATCGATGTAACTGGTAAGCATATGATCTGGGATATGATCAGAGAGTTGAGAGATGAAGGTTCAACAATTATTTTAGCCACCAACGAATTATATGAAGCTGATATACTCTCAGATAGGATTGGGATAATATATAAGGGTAGAATCGTGGCCGTAGGGACTCCCAAGGAACTTAAGGACACTATTCCAGGTGGAGATATTTTGGAGATATCTATTGAGGGTAGACTTAAGGATGGTATCTTAAACAGGATAAATGAGTTTGAACAGGTAAGTAAGGTAAACATCATCGATTCAACTATTAAAATATATCTAAATAAAGTGGAGGAGTTACTCCCAAAGATATTGGAGTTACTCATCGAAGGGGGTGTGAGGGTTAGATCTGTACATATGAGGGAACCTACACTTGACGATGTTTTTATGCACTATACAGGTGCCCGTCTAAAGGAGGAGTGATGAGATGCTAGAGGGGTTATTCCTCGTTATAGAGAGAGATTTGAGGATGATCATCCAATATAAATTGTTCCTAATATTGAGATGGCTATGGTACTTCCTACAAGTATTAATATTTGGATTGGCGATCTCAAGTCTCGTGGTTGTGGAGAACTATTACTTCTATTATGCAGCCGGCATATATGTAGCTACACTATATTCCACCGCAATGTTCGTAGCCTTCGATATAGCTGAAGAAGCTGAACATGGAGTTGTGGATTACCTATTGAGCCTCCCTATAAATAGGAGGCTGTTAATCATTGGAAGGGCTATAGGTGGAGGTCTTAGAAGCATTTTGGCTACCGTCCCTCCGCTCATATTTACCCTCATACTTATAGGAGTTACTGATCCCATAGTATTTATCGAGGCGTTGTTAGGTCTCCTACTCCTATCATTTGGAGTAGCTGGATTGGGTATAACGATAGTATCTCTCCTCAAATCTGGTGATAAGACCGATATACTATTAGGTGCTTTAGACGCCTTTATGATTAGGCTAAGTACAGTCTTCTATCCCAGGGCATTTATGCCTCCATACTACTCTGGAGCTGCAGCTATAAATCCACTAACCCATGCATCTGAACTCTTTAGATATGGATTGGGAATAGGGGTCGAAGGTGATCCCATCTATTCAATGGTGATATTAATAGCCTTCATGGTATCCATGACCACATTTGGGATATACCTATATGAGAAGAGGATGGAGGGAGGTGGCTGGACATAGTTATGTATTAAAATTCCTAATGACAAATTTTATTTTCATTTAAATATTATTTAGGGTATTTTATATTCTCAGATATATATAACATAGGTGGGGGTAATGGCTTTTGTAAATCTTCTCGATCTCTGGCTTACGTTGATGGGAGCATCACTATTTATAACTATTTATTGGCTTGTGATTAATTTTATCAGGCCCGATAAGTATGGTGATAGGCTGTTTGAGTTGAATAGGGGTTTGGGCTACTACTATCTAGCTATTGGAATATATAGCTTTATAACGGGTCTATGGGCTAGTTTCACCTGGCCCCTTCCAGGTCCATATAATATAATATTATCTGATCCTTGGCCGTTATTTGGATTAGCATTTATATTACTAGGCCTACAAAACATATTCAATTTAAATCTTAGAGGTATTCTCTATGGAGTATCTGCTTTAGGCCTTCCAATAGTTTTCTATGGAGTCTCTATACTCAGATATGGATTAACGAGGTCACCAGTATTTTCAGGTCTAATGTTTTTGGCGATAGGTTTTACCGCTTTATTATCGCCCTTATTGGCATTTGAAACTACTAAGAAGTTTTCGGCATATATATTCATAATACTTCTACTTGTCGGTGGTATATTAGCTATATTTACTGGATACAACGCGGTATTCGGACATATAGAATCATTTTTGTCGGAGTAAGAGTCCAAAAATTAACTATGACTGTGAAGTTGTCTAATGTGGGTAGTATTACATAATTTTATATTATGATATATGATGAGGATGGGATTCCAAACATATCATTGGGATAACTGGTATTTTATGTGAATAAGATGCTTCAATTTAAATAGGTGATGTTAAAGAGAACTATATATTACAATCAAAGGGACTATCTGCATAATGTAATGTTTCTATATATGCTATGAATATACCCCCTTTTCTCTGGATATCCATCCAAATATTGTCGATATTTAGTAGGATATAATTTGGTATTCACAGTATCTGGATATCACATCTTGATTATATGTTGCAGGGTATATGGTGTATATAAGGCAACCTGGTTTTCCTCGATTCATTTACTATCTGTAATACAATATTATTCTATTATGGAATCTAAAGATGAGTATTCACTACAAGATAAGATCCTTATATTCGTTGCAGCTATGATCGGCTGGAGCCATGATGCAGTTGGACTAACTCTAACGAATTTCTTGGCAGAACCTATTATGGAGGAATTTAATGTCGATAAATTCTTAATGGGTTTCGTATTTTCTGCACAGTTTATTGCAACTGTCCCTGGAGCCCTATTATTTGGATATTTAGCAGATAGATTTGGTAGGAAAAAAGCGTTGATATATTCCGTTCTATGGGATTCAATACTTACTGCTATTACATATTTCTCACCGAACTTCTTTGTATTGGCACTACTCAGGATCTTATCAGGTATGGGTGTTTCATGGGGTATTGGATATGCATTGTTGAGTGAAGCCTATTCACCTAAACATAGGGGTTTATTTGGTGGGTTGATACACTCCACATTTATTATTGGATATGCCATCAGCGCAGGAATAGTTTATCTACTTTATCCAATTTATGGGTGGAGAGTGCCATATTTAATTGCTCTATATCCTATACCTATTATAGCTATATTATCCATTTTATTACCTGAATCTAAGCTATGGAGGAAGTATCAAGAGTTGGAATTGTCCGATGAAGAGGGGATAAGTAGAGATATCTTTAAAGAGTTATCATCTCCTAAGATCCTTAGATTAACCGTCCTTGCGAGTATCCTCTTCTGGGGAAGTGAATTCGCCTACCATGCATGGGTTGACTGGGCGCCAACTCTCCTCTCAGAGTTGTATGGATACGACGTAAGTATTGCTAGTGGCATAATCCTAATAATATCGCTATTTGTAGGTCTATCACTACCTATTGTAGGTTTTATAAGTGATTATATTGGTAGGAAGAAAGCATTTATATATTCATCCTCTATAGGCCTATTAGGCTCCATAATATTTGGTGCTATTCTCTTTATTATGGGTGATGTAGAGTCCTCATTCTACCTTATATTTATCATACCCTTTGGTTTTACAGCCCACTCCCTATATGGTATATGGGCATCTGAGTTATTCCCTACGAGGGTTAGGGCTACAGCGGTATCCTTGACATTCAGTATTGCAAGAGGTCTTTCATTAGGTGGTTTTATAGTGGGGGCTACTTCCAACATATTCTCTCTAGCCGGGTCAATGTTTATATTTGGATTTATAGGTTTCATATTAATGGTAACCATACCCATATTTCTACCGGAGACTAAGGGTAAACCCCTTGATTGAGACCTGTTATATAGGGAATCCCCAATTTTCTCTATAGTGGTATGACAGGATATACTCTCTGTTTTGATGTGGGCACCACCAACGTTAAAGGGGCTATAGTATCTATGAAGGATTTTAGGGCAATATACACCAAGAGTGTTAAGGCTGAGGTAGTCTATCCAAAAATTGGGTATGCTGAGATAGATGTAGATAGGCTATGGGGTCAAATAACATACTTAGCTAGTGAGTTATATAGTATTGCGGATAGGGAGGTAATAAAGGATTTGAGGTCGATGGTATTTACTGCACATATGGCTGGGGTAATACCTATAGATGTTGAAGGCCATCCCCTTAGAAATGGGATTATCTGGCTTGATGAGAGGGGGAAGGGGTTGCCAAGGGAATTGTTTAGCGGTGTTATAAAAATATCTGGATATAATATCTTTAGGTTGATTGAATTCCTAAGGATAACTGGTGGAGCGCCTAGTAAGACTGGTAAGGACCCTCTATCTAAGATCTTATGGATTAAGGAGAATGAGCCGGATATATATAGGTCGACCTATAAATTCCTAGATGTAAAGGGTTACCTAATATATAGGGCTACAGGGGGGATCTATACAAGTCCTGATGAAGCCCATCTTACATGGCTTGCAGATACTAGGTCTAGAGTTAAATGGTCAAGAAAGTTATTAGATAGATATGGAATCGACGAATCTAAACTACCTCTAATAGGTAGGTCAATTGATATAGCTGGATATGTAGATGGTGAGCTTCTCGATATTCTTAGGCTTAGGGATGGCCTGCCAGTATTCATAGGTGCTGGTGATCTAACTACCGCCGCTTTGGGCTCAGGAGCAGTGGAGGATGGTGTTCCACATATATATGTTGGGACGAGCAGCTGGATAGCTGCACATACGCCTAAGAGACTTCTTGATATATCCCATTACATGGGGACTCTATATAGCGCTATACCAGATAAATATCTATTTATAGCTGAGCAGGAAGTAGCTGGAGCCGCCCTAGACTACTTCATGGATTTATTTAATATAGATGATTATAGGAATGTCGATAAAATGCTTGAAGATATGGATGTAAAGGATTCAAACCTTATATTCCTTCCATGGATGTATGGTGAGAGGGCTCCTATAGATGATCCCTATCTAGGCGGTGGCCTCTTAAATTTGAGGTTTGAATATGGAGTTGAAGATATATTACGAGCTGTTTTAGAGGGGGTGGCCCTAAACATAGGGTGGGCCTACCAATATTTTAAGAGGAAGATCCCTTGGAACGGCCCAGTATATATTGTTGGTGGAGGAGCAAAATCCGATATTTGGGTCCAAATCATTTCAGATATTCTTAATAATAGGTTGGTGAGGCCCATTGAGCCTGAGAACGCAGGAGTTCGAGGCTCGGCCATAATAGCATCTGTAGGACTAAATATATACAAAAGTTTCCAGGATGCTGCTAGGTATATACCCATGGATAAGACCTTCAAACCTAAAAGGAGTGAGAGGGGGAGATATCAAAAACTCCAAACTATATTTAATGGGATGTATGATAGGTTGAAGGATATCTATAGATGTCTAAATGGTTAGGTATATAGGTGATTTATAATCTCTAAAAACGTATTTTCTACGGTCTCTGGTGGTAGGTAATGGATCAATTTATTTATCACCTCCATATTAGAGAAATCCATCTCCCTCAACCCTAGTAAATCCATTAATGTTGAGGCATCTGACATTTTGCTTATCTCAAGATCGAATAGAGAAAGTATGTTCCCAATATCTATGGAGCCCTCCTCCTCAATCAACTCTATACCCTTCTTAACATCCTCTATGAATCCATCTATTAATCTCTCATGTATCGGTGAAATAGTTAGATGGATTGACGGAGGGAAACCCAAACTTTTTGAGCCGGGTTGTAGCTGTACATACCAACCCAACCTACGTAATATATCAGCTAATTTGAATATGTCGATCTCCCTAGATGTAAATGCTACAATACTTGATTTAGGTCTACCAATTATTTGGAATCCCATTTTTGACAATCCATTGATTATTTTATTCTTAGCATTTAGAATGGACTTTGCATACCTTAAATATCCCTTTATACCTAGATAGTTTAATACTGCATATGATGCGGCCAAGGGACCAGCTGACCTGGTAGACAATATAGTGGTGTTTACCAGTGGATATCCAGGCCATGATGCATTTATATATAATCCGTATTTTCTATATTCCCTATCCCTATATAGTATGACAGATGCACCTTTAGGTGTATATCCATATTTGTGGAGATCTGCTGAGAGGGATTTTACTCCCTCTAATATAAAGTCGAAATCATCAATATCTTCTCCCAACATCTTGAAGAAGGGAAGTATAAATCCACCTATACACGCATCTACATGTAACCAGTAGTTTTTCTCCATCGCTATCTCACTTAACGCCTTTATATCGTCAATTACTCCATATGGATAGGATGGTGCTGAACCTACTAATATAATAGCTTTTCCGTCGAGTAACCCCTTTACATCCTCGATATCCACTTCATATGATTCATCCACTTTCGCATATGATATCTCAATGCCTAGAAACTTAGCTGCCTTGATGAAGGCTGGGTGTCCTGTATAGGGGATGACAATCTTAACCCTTTCATCATATCCATATATATGCCTATAGTAGTCTCTAGCGGCTTTCATAGCTATAAAAATGCTTTCAGTACCTCCATATGTAAAATTTCCAGAAGGGTTTTCACCATGGAAGAGTTTAGAGACCATAGATATTATCCTATTCTCCATATCTAGGATGCTGGGATATACTGTGAAGTTTAACATGGTCTTATCCATAAACATTTTATATGCTTCAACTGCCACCTCATAAAGCTTATCATCACCAGTTTCATATATATGTGAGAATAACATACCTGATTTAGGATCTAAATCTCTTGAAGCCATCTTCTTCAAATCTTCAAAGATTTTATCGCGGTCTAGTCCATCCTCAGGAATCTTCATATAAATATAATTTTTCGCTATTCCATGGATAAATCATGTATATTGATATTCAACTGACTTCCATATTTCTACATATGTTCAAATCCTATTTTTTACATGTGGATAAATGTTTTAAGATCCTCTCTCTACCATCTTCGAATCCGCTAAAATCTCTTCCATATTGTAGAAAGAATATTTTACCTATATTCTTATAGATCTCCTTTATATGGATATCTCTATCATCTATATAGACTATTCTACATATGTCTATCAATATCCCCATTTCCCTAAGTTTATTCAATAGGTCTTTAATCATCTCATCCTTTCTATCACTATTCATCACGGTGATATAGTCGAAAATACTCATAATGCTGAAAGTCTCTATCGCCTTATATGCCTTCCAGGGTATGTTCCAGGATAGGGTGGATGTTATAGCTCCATTTCTCCTAGCCCATTTAACCAGATCCACAATATCCCTATTTAGAGTTACTTCCACACCATCTATATCCCTTATTTTCCCTTCACCTATTTTTTTGAAGGGGGGCTTGAGTGATGATATATCTAGATGATCCCATAATGTTCCGTCTAGATCTATTAATAGTAGCCATTTCCCCACTGGTATTTCCAATTTTACCACCTATAGGGGAACCCATTTTAGAGTGATATATCATTGAATATATGAAGATAATGTCTCCGTCCCTTAAAAGTCTAAATGTAAAGGTTATATATCGCTTTAGAGATATTTGAATGGTATATGTATGGAAGAATGCCGATGATTATATACATTATTGAGAAGGATATAAGGAGGTTCTTTAGGTATAGATGGTGGATGGCTGGACTAATCAGTATGAATCTAGCCGATATATTTATCTTGGCGTTGATATTCAACAATCTAGTAATTAGATTTAGATATTTTAACTTCCTTCTACCCGGTATTGTAGTCCTAGCATTATTTGCATCCGCTTTTACAATTGGTAGGGAGGTTTCAGCGGAAGTTAGACGTAAAATTCACCATTATTATCTAAGCCTTCCCTTTAAGGATTGGGAATTAATCATAGGTAGATCTATATCTGGAAGTATTAGAGGCCTCATATATTCTACTCCACTCCTATTACTGGCAATAATTCTAAGCCCGAATCCAAATCCATATCTACTATTAGCTATCCCACCCATCATGTTCATATTATCCATAGGTGTAAGTGCATTAGCTATATTTCTAGCCACCGTTATAAAGAATTTTGACGCATATGTAACTGTTAGAGGTCTCCTATATTTCCTATTAATGTTTAACAGTACCGTTTTCTACCCTATAGATGTTTTTAAGAGGCTTCCATGGGTCATCTATTATATAGCGTTATATAATCCCATAAGCCATGGGGCAGATCTAATGAGGGAGATTTTACAGGGTGGATATATATCGATAGATAAGGTTATTTATCTAAGTATATTCTCCCTGGTCTTCCTAGTCGTATCATCAACATTATATTTGCGTAAGATTAGGGAATAGGATTGAGTCCATACATATCTTTAAGTCAATGGAGTAACTATTTCTCTATGGTGTGTTATATGGAGTTTGAAATGGTTATTCTCTTTACAGGTGATATCGGTAGGACATTGGAATATTATGTCAATCTACTTGGCTTCCAGCTTAAATCTCATAAGACGATATTTGATGCTTCAAGGGCTGATTTCGTGGTTATAGAGGGATATGGATTAAGATTGGGTCTACATATAAGTGAGGAGATTAGTAGTCCATCTGGCTTCAAGATAGTCTTCAGGGTTGATGATATAAATGAATTTAAGGGGTTTCTAGATGATAAGGGAGTAGAATATATTGGGCCTAGAGAGATCGCTCCAAATCTCTATGAATTAGAGGTTAGAGACCCTGATGGGAGGCTCCTATCATTTATATCATCCTAATAAATAATACTGGGTATACAGGTGTTTAGACAAGTTTACCCTTATGAATTTTTCTAATTGTATCTGCATATCTATCTAGATATGTAGTGTGTGTAGCGACTATAACCGTATTCTCCCTATACTCCTTGACAATATATTCAATAACCTTATCCCTAAACTTCGTATCTAGATTTGTGAATGGCTCATCTAGGATTAGATATCTCGGTCTCACTATAAATGCTCTTGAGAGACTTATCAACTGTTTATATCCGGCTGATAACTCAGAAGCATTTATATCTAGTATATCATATAGTCCAAAAAACTCTACTAGATTTTTAAGCCTATTTACATTCCTCTTTAGTAGTCTAGCACCAAGGATAAGGTTGTCATATACGGACCTATTGAGAATTACGGGTTTGTCATGTACATATACTACATCCTTCAATATTTTAGACGATTCACCACTATATACATCGACCCCATCTATATATACATACCCCCTGTCGGGAGGTAATAAACCTGATATTATTTTACAAATAGTCGTTTTACCTGAACCGTTGGGACCCTTAATCAGGTGTAATCCACTGCCCCATTTTACAGATACATCTTTTATAACCAGCTTATCCGTATATTTAAATGAAACATTTATAAGCTCTATCATCTTCTCCAGCCTAGTATACGTATTATAGATACTAATAGTAGGTCGAGGATTAGTAGTATTACACCTAATTCTATAGCTAATTCATACATACCTTTTTGAACCTCTAACGCTATTGTCGTTGTAAATACGCGCGTCACTCCTCTAATATTTCCCCCTAGCATGAGGGCTATACCCAACTCACCTAACGCTCTCTCGAATCCTATGACGGCGGATCCCCACATCCTATCCTCGTATTCCTCATATAATATCTTAATCATCTCTCCTCTAGATGCGTTAAATGTCCTCAACATCTCTATCAGGTCGATCGACTTCCCCGCTACTACCTCATATACAAAGGAAATTACAAGGGGTGTTACCAGTATGCTCTGGCCGATGATCATGGCATATGGAGTATATAATAGGTTTAGGAAACCGAGTGGACCGGTTCTAGATAATATTAGGTATAGTATTAGACCAATTAATACCGTGGGTATACCTATAAGGATATTTATAATGGATATCACAATCCTAGATAGATTATTGTTGGTTATCCCTAGATATATGCCAAGGGGGATTGACCATGTAGTGGCCAATATCGATGCTGATCCTGAGATGAAGATGCTTCTAATAGCTATATCCCATATTTCATATGGCATGGTATCATCCCGCCAGCATCCACCATTTATCCATAAGGATATCTTCATTATCGGCTGGGTAGAACAGTTTAACCGAGTATTTAGAATTATACTCCTCTATAAAATACCTAATGTTATCGATTATGAATTTATATAGGATATATGCATCTCCATAATTTACTCCAGCAACTTTCTCTGGATTTACGAGATAGATACTATATATGTTTATTAATTCATCATCTCCACTATATAGTATTACGAGATTATCTATCCTCCCATTCTCCTTTAAAGCTATGTATGTCCCAATATCTGATAAGGTATAGCCCCCCTTCTCATTGGCTATGATCAATGTCTGTGCCATTCCACTCCCACTTTCTATATACCATTCTCCCGACGGCTTTATCCCTATTTTAGACCATATAGAGAGTTCCTTGATATGTGTCCCACTTCTATCTCCTCTACTTATGAAGTAGGCCTTACCCATTGACCCAGCCGTATAAATCACTTTAAAAGCGTCAATTATAGACTCTTGATTACTTACGTTTGCAGGGTCATCCTTAGGACCTACTAATATGAAGTAATTATATGCTATTATCCTATGAGCCGTCAATATACCCATATCTATATAGCTCTTCTCAAGCTTAGGTGCATGTACAAGAACCAAGTCTGCATCCCCCCTACTACCAGTCTCCAAAGCGGCTCCACTTCCTAGGGGTAGGATCTTCACATCTATCTCTGGATACCTCTCCCTAAAACTATCGACTATAAAGTCTAGAAGCCCAGTATTATATAGAGAGGTGGTCGTGGCTATCCTAACCTCTCTCCTCCCATAACCTATGTAGTAGAATATCCCAAGTAAGATCACTACCGTTACGGCTAAAACAATTAATTTATATATCCCGAGTCCAGCATACCTATTCATTATAAGATTAATTATCCGAATTCGGATAATTAATCTTTATATGAACCTAGGTAAATATGGTGTAAATATACGTTTAGAGCCAGTCATATATATTGGGGATAGGAGAGCCCTGGATATTAGGGGGATATACCTAATTTCAAGGATGTTGGAGGGGTATAGCCTATATACCTCCTCTAAGATAACGGGGATACCCTATTCAAGGGCATGGGAATATATAAGGAGGCTTGAGGAGATGCTCCAGGTCAAGCTATTTAGATTTGTTAGGGGAAGAGGAGGTATATCATTAACGGATGATGGGAGAAGGATTCTATCTGAGTTGATTAGAGCACTCAAACCACATATAGATCTGGATTCCATAAATATATCTCCTCCTACATTTAGAATTGTTGGAAGCGATGACCCACTCCTTAGAAAGGTCTCGAGGTACATGGGTGGTGAGTTGAAAATAAATGTGGAATATAGGGCTATAGGTAGTCTAATAGGTCTATTTAAGGTGTTGATCGGCGATGGAGATATAGCATCTATACATTTATCAGGGGCTAATGAGGTAATAGAGTTATTTGGAGTTAAAAATCTATTGATGGATGTATTTAGGTATGACAGATTGATTGGCTGGATATATAGAGGCGATATAGATTTCAACGGTGTAGAGGATTTAATAAAGAGGGGATATAGATTGGCTAATAGGGTTTGGGGTTCAGGCTCTCGGATATATCTGGAGGAAGAGTTGATTAGATATGCTGAGACATCAGGCCTAGACCTAGATGATCTTAGGGGGAGGATAAATGGATATGGAATGGAATACTATAGCCATGTGGAGGCCCTAAGATCTATAAAAGATGGTCTATCTGATGTGATGATAGGGACATATTATGAAGCTAAGGTTAATGGGTTTAAATTTCTAGAGATTAGATGGGAGACATTCGAGCTTTATGTTAGGAGGGATCGATATGAAGAATTAATACCCTACATATCTTCTATTGAGGAGTTTGCATCTAGGTATATATACGAAATGGATGGATATAGATTAGGGAAAAACTGAGATGATAGATATCGATATTAAGGATGCTGGTTATCAAATAGGTAGGTCTGTCTTAATGGATATATCAATAGATATAGATGCTGGGGAATCGATCTTAATAACTGGTCCATCTGGGTCTGGTAAGACTACTTTATTATTATCAATATTAGGTGTGATCCCAAATCTAGTCGGTGGATATGTGGATGGATCGATAGATATTAATGGGCTAAATCCCCTGGATCAAGTGGACTATATAAACATACCTAAGGAGATTGGTATAGTTCTACAAGATCCTGAGAAGCAGATCGCTATGCCTAGGGTATTAGATGAGGTTCTATTCACATTGGAGAATATATATGGTGTTAGGGATGTGGATAGAGCTATGGAGGTTATTGATTGGATAGGTTTA
The DNA here is from genome assembly GCA_964529905.1 of uncultured Nitrososphaeria archaeon. Classification (GTDB taxonomy): domain Archaea; phylum Thermoproteota; class Nitrososphaeria; order Geothermarchaeales; family JDFR-13; genus SZUA-1514. The sequence goes on along the minus strand of CAZGXJ010000004.1, from coordinate 8,184 downwards.
AAGGGGAAGTATTTTGAATATGTTGAGAATCTATCTATAGGTGAGAGGAGGAGACTTACAATAGCTTCGGCAATTATACATGACCCAGATATAATTATACTTGATGAACCATCCGCCTCTATGGATCCCTGGGGTATAAAGACTGTAAGGGATTTTATAGGTAGCCTTAAGGGGAGGAAGACGGTTATATTGGTTGAACATAAGGCCAGATATTTTATAGATTTAGTGGATAAGACATATTTCTTATTTAATGGTAAGATATATGAATCTCCCCCCTCAAAGGATTTCTTTGATATGGTAGACTTAGAGACTGAACTGAGAAAGAGATTCCTTTTTGGTGGTAGAGCTGTTGGTGAAGATCTCTTAGAGGTCGAAGGATTATCTATCGGTTATAGCGTACCAATAATTGAAAACATATCTTTTAGACTAGCTAGAGGCGAAGTTGTATGTATAGTGGGTAGGAATGGATCTGGGAAGTCTACACTATTAAAGACTTTATCTGGATATATCAAACCAATTGACGGTTCTTTAAAGGTTAATGGATCCATATTCTATGTTCCCCAGGAGCCAGACCTGATGTTTATGTTTAAGAGTGTTGAGAAGGAGGTTGTAGAATCGATTAGGAAGGTTGGAGGGGATATTGGGAAATATTTAGAATATCTTAAGGAATTCGGGATATCACTTGGATATAACCCATTTAGACTTAGCCATGGGCAGAGAAGATGGTTGGCTAATCTTATCGGGGGTATATATGGAAGTGATATATTGCTATTGGATGAGCCCACTACAGGGCTCGATCTAAACATGTATAGATGGATAGTTAGCCAGATAGATAGGTTGGCCAGAGATGGGAGGGGGATTCTGATAGCGACCCATGACCCAAGGATTTTACTGGATGTATGTGATAGGGTATATCTATTCGATAAGGGTTTCAAAGAGGTTGATATTGAATATGCCTTGTCATACCTAGAGGTATGGAGAAATGCCTAGGATTAGGCCGTCAATCCTCTTTATATATGGATTGGTTATCACTCTTCTAGCATTTATATTTAGGGAGTCCTCCTCCATATTTATAATCGCAATCCCAAATCTAGCTATCGGAATTATACTTGGGTGGAGGCGATATAAAATTATTATCTTTCTCTTTATCCTAGGATACATTGGTCTATTCATCAACTCTCTCCTGGTGGCTAATCAAGGTGCTGTAGTCTTCAAATTCTTGTTTTTAGTGGTTAGGGAGGGGGCCTTGAAGGCAGCTAACTCCATATTCTTTAGGCTTGGATTGATTACTGGTGGAACACTTATATTTCTATCCCTATCAGATCCTCTAGAGACTGTTAGGACACTTGAAAACGATTTGAGGCTTCCCAAAGGACCTACCTTCTCCATATATTATGCATTAAGACTTCTCCCACTGGTGGATAGGATATATAGGGATCTTAGGTTTATTAGGAGGGAGAGGGGATATAGGGGATATATAATTACACCGAGAGATTTCTCGACCTTCCTTCTACCTCTACTATCTAATTTATTGGATAAGGCTTACTGGACAGGTATTGCGGTTGAGTTGAGGGGCTTCAACATTAGGAGGAGGCTCCATGAACCCATTAAACTATCACGTTATGATTATATAGTGATTCTAATAATGATTATTCAGGTAATGATACCTATCGCCATATCCATCGGTATACTACCCAGGATTTCTATATAATGTAAATATCGATTCTCAGAAGTATATGTATTGAGTTTTCAAGATAATATATTTATATCTCGTTATGGGGTTATGAGGGGAGGCGGGTTTAGATACACAACCATCGACTATGCATATCTAGGAGTAGTAGCTGTTGTAATGGGAGTAGTATTCTATGGAACATGGTATGTATATTACTTTGGAAAAGCTATAGGAGGACCGATATTTGCTAGGCTAATCTCATATGGTTTATGGTTTATAGGCGCTCCTCTAGGGGCTACCCTTATTAAGAAGCCCTTTTCAGCCTTCCTAGGTGAGACATTAGGGGCATTAATCGAGACGATAATACCTACAGTAGGTGGACTAACTAATCTAATGTATGGTGTTATCCAAGGCCTCCTCTCTGAATTAATATATCTGGTCTTCGGATATAGGAGATTTGACTATATAACAGGTGCTTTAGCAGGTCTAGCGGCTGCACCGGGAGCAATCGTCTTAGACGCTATCCTGTTTGAGGATATAGCTACTGTAGAGGTTATGGCTCTATGGCTTTTAGCAGCTATGATAAGTGGAGCGATATATGGAGGTTTAGCATCTATAGTTGCTGAATATGTGAGGAGGTAGATATCAAGTGACTCTATCCCAAAGACTTAGGATGGATGCATCGGATATATGGGATAAGATTTTTAGCCATCCATTCGTCTTAGAGCTATACTCCGGGTCTCTCCCCCTAGAAAAATTTAAGTTTTATGCGGTTCAAGACTATAACTATCTAGTCACTATGTATAAATGCCTAAGCCTTCTAGCCTCAAAGGCGGAGCCTGATATAGCTAGATTTATTCTGGAGATGGCCTATATAGATGCATCGATAGAGATGGATAACTATAAAAAGCTTTTGGAGTCTCTAAACCTAAATATTGAGGATGTCATCGGGAGAGAACCAGCTCCAACGAATAGGGCATATATGGACTTCCTACTCTCGACATGTGCCACTGGTACATTATTGGAGGGTTTAGTAGCGATTCTCCCATGCTTCTGGAGCTATCTCGAGATAGCTGAGAATAATAAATCCCTACTCCTTCAAAACAAGGTGAGGCTCTATAGAGAGTGGGCAGAGGTATATCTAAAAGAAGAATATAGGGATATAGTACAGAGACTTAGAGAGACTGTTGACGATCTATGGGACGGGACTTACTATGAAAAATATAGGAAAATCTTTCTTTTGGGAAGTAAATATGAATATCTGTTTTGGGATATGGCGTATAACATGGAGAAATGGAAAATATAGTTATGTGTCGATGAGTATAAAATACTTGGTTTAGTAATTATTTTATTATGTTTAGATTTTCAAATGGCTTTAAACCATTCCTTCTAATCCTTTATAATATATTCGCCGTATCTACAATGATTAACGCTCCAAACCTTTTAATCGGCTATGGATTGGTAATCCCCGCCATGATGCTTTCATTGATATTTATAAGACCTCTCTATGGGGCATTGACATTTCTAATCGGACATATATTAGGTTCATTAATTCTCCTTTATACCCATTCAGCCTTCACACTTGTAATATTCCTATCCCTACTTGTTAGATCGTTGGTACTATTTATACTAGCTATATTGATTGAGAAAGGATATCTAAAGGATCTTCCTAGTCTCTTACTTATAATAGTTTCACTAGATACTTTTCTAGCCTATTCCCTAGCATTGCTGTATTATGGAAAGGACGCTATTGAGGTTGGGCTTGACATATTTTCGATATCGTATATACCCTTTATCTACTTAATGCATAAGATGTATAGAGAGGGATATAGGATATATAGTTTAGCTCCGTTTATACTAATGCTAACTTATTACTTCTCTTCTGCGTTTTTCTATGGATTCGCATTGAATATGTTTAGTCTTGTAATGCTAATAATCCTATATAAATTTAGATCTATTTATAGGATTAAGATTTTAATGTCCATAGTTATTATCGGCTCAATCTTATTTGGATATCTCTCTATGCCTTATATTTACTATAACCTAGATGTAGTTCTATACCCCTATAAACCCTCTACCTTATCTGGTATCCAGTGGATCCAAGATAAGACTGGAGACTTCTGTAGGGAGGGAAATGTATTTAGATATACCTATGACCCTGAAAGGCTAAGGATATTAGATAAATGTGTAGAGGTATATGGAGTAGTAGTAAGTGAGATCGTGAAGGGGGATGATGGCGATATATTCTTTGATGTTAGACTTGACCCCCAATATGAATATATGCTTTCAATAGGTTCATGGGTTATTAGGAAGGGTAATATTCACGTGGAGATAGTTCCAGAAGACCAAGAGAGTGTATATATACCTAGTAAAGGGGAGAGGATAAGGATTATAGGTGTATGGGTAGTTGATACTGACCATGGTTCCTATAGTGAGATTCATCCTACATGGTATATAGAGCCTGTTTCATAATCCTTTATGTCATCGGTGAAGTCATATATTTTATGTCTTAAGCTTCTAAGCATGAATTCTCCATCTGATCCACTTATGAATGTCCATAGGTCTATGAAGCTGGGTATATAGACGGCATACACCTTGACATATTTAAAAACTTCCTTGAAGATATTGTAGACATCGAGTATGAATTTCTTATCGATATTATACCCACCAATATGATAGGTTATAACTCCATGATTTGTTAGAATTTCCTTTAACTCTGAGATGTATTCCGAGGTGTATAACCTATTTACCTGACTCCCAGCTTCACCTTCAAATCTGATATCAGTTAGATCTCCTATTATATAGTCATATTTCACTTTGCACCTCCTCACGTATTGATGGGCATCCATATTTATTAGTTTCACACCCTCCATCTCAAACACTTTTCCAGGAACTTCTGGAATATATTTCAAGACCTTATAAGTGACTTCTGGGTCGATATCGACAATATCTATTGAGATCATTGGATATTTATTTTTCAATGCCTTGGCCGCACCCCCATCTCCACCTCCCAATATCAATACCCTTCTAAAGCCCTCCTTGAATGTAGTCAACGTAAGTGTTTCATGGTATATCTCCTCATCATATGTTGTGAATTGGAGGACGCCGTCAAGTATAAGCATCTTACCTAGATCGGATTCCGCTATAACTATCTCCTGATATTCACTCCTCCCTCTATATAAAACCTTTCTCAATGGATATCTAATCTCTATATATCCATCTCCAATCCTAACCCTCTCTATGTGATACTCCATCTTCATTCTCCACCAGATAACCCTTAAAGATAAATCCTCTCCTCTTTATAACCCTCTTAACCCGTTTAGGTTTAAGCTCCTTTATAAGGATCTCTGCAGCCTTCAACGCCTTCTCTATATCATCACAGGCAAATATATCGGCAGCGATATATCCATATTCAGGCCAGGTATGTATTGATATATGGCTAGCCGATAAAAGAGTCACAGATGTAAAACCCTGTGGATAAAATTTATGATATAGTGTCCCAAAGGATTTAAGCCCTGAGTCTCTAACAGTTTTATCTATGAGATTCATCAGAAATATAGAATCGTCTAAGATTTGAGGGTCTACGCCCTCCATATCTAACAATATATGGATTCCCCTCTCTCTCCTCATCTCTCCCAATTATAAGCAAACTCTCAACCTCATTGTCCAATAAATTCTTAACAAAATATTTCACAAAAGATTTATAAATAATGGTATATATCACAAAACCCAAAAACCAAAATATAAAAATGGAGTATAGTTAAAAAGGGTATTCTCATCATCTTCACACTCTAACCAATGTTTCTCCATTGGTCAGATCTATTATTGCACCACTATATCCCCATATTACAACCTTTAGACCTGTAAACTTTGCGAATCTATCTTTGAATACAACTCTATCATGGAAGAAAATCCTTAATATATCTCCTTCACTAAATACTTCCCTATAGTTTATCCATCTATCTTTGCCACTTCCTGCTCTGAACCATATACTATCCTCAGGTATAACCACTAATATCTTTATCTCCCCTCTTTTTAAAATGATGTAGTTCTCCCCTACTTTTACTATCTTACCATAGAGGGATTGATAATCGAAACTATATCTATGAACCTTAACAGCCCTTCTCATTAATCCAATTCTCACCAAGATTAAGTGCTCTGTCTTTAATGCTAGTAGAATAGCGTCTGAAGTCTCCTCTCCAAATGTATTTAATACTAATATCTTGGCTCTCCCCCTAGGAATAAAATCTTTTATTGTTGTCCAATTTGCCCTGCCCACCCCTTCTCCAATGTAGATCCAATTCCCCTCTGCAGATACGCTTCTATTGAATTCCCTAGTGTATATAGTAATGCCAGAATCACTTACATGAACTATATATCCTTCAATTAACTGTATCTTTCTCCCATCGATGTATCCGTTATATCCGGCATAGCTAAACCCATATATCCCACTTAGTATTATGAATATAGCCATCCATATAGCTATATAAGAAAATCGTCTACTATTCATAACCCATCATGTATCCAACAGATGTTAACCTTTAAAAGGGTTATGAATGATTGATATAGAAGAATCTTCTATGGCTCGAATCCAAAGGCTCTTAACATGTTGATTATCCTCTCTAACTCAATTAGGAATCTAGCTCCATTCTCTGTTAATCTATATCCCTCACCCTCCCTAGATATTAAACCTCTCCTCTCTAATTCATCGATATATGTTTTCAATCTTTCATATGATAGGTTTGCCTTGTACATAATCTTGGTCGGACGCGCAACTCCATCGATATTCTCTAATATATCCACCTGTTTTAGAATGTCATATAATATCCTTACTCTAGATCTATATCCCCTAACCATGATCCTATCCTCTTGAGGATCTATAGATTGAATATGTTAGGAGTGTGAAGCCGAGTAGCCTGATAAAATTCCCTATGAATCGTAGATAGCTTTCCGGCCTAGCTACACCTATACTAAGTAATATGTATGAGAGGGAGAGCAGTGTAAAGGCGGATATTGAATAGATCAGCATTCTATCCCTACTTATTACGTAGTTTACGAGAACCCTATATAGAATAAATATTATTAGTATTGAGCTCCCGAGATATATGGTCATCAAGGGAAATATGGTGGATACTCCTAATGTAGAGAGTAGCATCTGATCCTTCGGTACCCTATAGTAGCCTATAACTATGATTAGATAACCAAGGACCTGGGCTATAGCTGATACATAGTTTGCGATCAACATATATATAAAGGGTCTTGTAATATGGGTAACGATAAATATTGTGAGCTCTACAAGTAATCCACCTCCAATAACTGTAAATCCGAGATGTAGGTTAAGTAATCTTGAATCTCTCAAGTCTCTATATCCTCTATAGGCGTAAGACCCTATCAAAAGGGTTATAAATATTTCTAATGATAACAACCCAATATATATCGTGTCGATGGGTCTGATAATCATCTTCGATACACATATTATAATCAGGTGTATATAGCTAAAAATTGTGCTCTTTTGGAGAGATATATCGATATATTTAAATAGTGAGGTGGATATTGTATCTAAGGATTGTATATGAGTAAATCCGACTTTAGAAACATATTGATTATATTATTGGTTTTAATCCTCCTATTTACATTTGTCCCAATTCTATATATGTTGGTCTTTTCCCAGCAGAATGGTTTCCATATGGGTATGGGTATGATGTCAAACATGGGTATCCACATGTTCGCAATGTTTATACCTTTCTGGGTATTCCTACTAGGATTTATAATAGCTTTAATTGGATTGGTATATGTCGTAGGCCAACAGAGTTCCCCATCTATATATCGTGAAGAAATGTCTAGTGAGAAATATGAGAGGGAGGAGGGTAGCATAGAAGATATTTTAAAGGTTCTCAGGGATGATGAGAGGAGGGTTGTAGAGCTTTTAATAAATAAGGGTGGTAAGATACTCCAGAAGGATATTCGGTGGGAGCTAAACATGTCAAGGTTACAGGTACACCGTGTTTTGGAGAGGCTTGAGGAGAGGAATATAGTTGTTAGAAGACCAGTAGGTAATACTAATGAAGTAAGGCTTTCAGATTGGCTAATGGACAAGATTAAATAGCTTTGAACTCTTTGAAACATATGTGTTTCAACTGTTTCAGGTAAACCCTATCTAATGTTTCACTATATATGGCTAATTGGTGAGATGTGATGGAGGGTAAATATCTAGCCTTGATAGTGGGTGTAGGAATACTAGCATTACTACTTGGATGGGGTCTTGCATCTTCATATCCCTACATGATGGGATGGCCTATGATGGCTCCGACATGGAATATGCCTATGTATGGGAATGGGATGATGGGATATGGACATAATGGTATGATGCATAGTAGTGGTATGGGACATGGAATGATGAATGGTATGATGAATCACGGTATGTATGGAGAGTGCCCGATGCATGGTGAGATGCAGCAAGAGATGTATCAACATATGATGGAGATGCACCACGAATGTATGGAGAACAGTTA
>CAZGXJ010000003.1:0-67323 GCA_964529905.1 uncultured Nitrososphaeria archaeon | reverse complement strand
ATCCGGAGTAGAAAATATTTCCCACTATATCTATCTCCATATATAGCTACTATTTTCCCTTCATCAACATTTATTGATACGTTATCAACTAGTCTAATAACCTTCTTATCTTTACCAACCCTCCCCCTAACGTAATATGAGAGCTTCCTAGCTTTAAACATTCTATATAACCATTAGCAGGATAGATATATTAACCGATTAGACCTTCTACATACTCCCTAGTCCTTGGATCCTCAGGTTCATATAATACTTTCATAGCTGGACCAGCTTCTATTAGATGTCCAACATTATTCTCATCTGGCATAAATACTAGGAGATAGTCGGCGATCCTCTTCGCCTGATTCAATGAATGTGTAACTATAACTATTGTATATCTATTTTTTATCTTTGTTAAGACGTCTTCAATCTTCTTAGTCGACCTTGGATCCAGATATGAAGTTGGCTCATCAAGGAGGAGTACATCGGGCTCTATCGCCAATGTCCTCGCTAGACATAGCCTCTGCTGCTGCCCAGTAGATAGGTTATAGGCTTCATCATCCAACCTATCCTTAACCTCATCCCATAGAGCGGCCTTCCTTAAAGCCTCCTCCACCTTAGACCTGATAATCTCTTCATCCCTATATCCATTTATCCTTAATCCAAAAGCGACGTTTTCGTATATTGACATTGGGAATACCGTCGGTCTTTGGAATACCATACCTATCTTGGTTCGAATGAGATATACATTTATCTCATCACTATAGATATTCATCCCTCTATAGAGTACTTTACCTTCTACCCTAGCACCTGGTATCAACTCATTCAGACGGTTCAGAGACCTTAGGAAACTACTCTTGCCCGTTCCAGAAGGCCCGATGATAGCTGTTATAGTATTTTCATATATCTTCGCGTTTATATCCTCCAAAACCTTCCTAGAACCATAATATACATTTAGATTCTCTGTCTCTATAACAATCTTAACCATCTCTTACACCTCATATATCCTATGACTATATCTCATCCTGAAGTATAGGGAGAGAAGGGATACGAGGATGAAGATCGAGACCAAGACTATAATTGATGCGGAGGCGATATCCCTATATATCTCCTGCGGCCTAGTCACAAGGTTGAAAATGAGGAGAGGCAATACTGTAAAATTGTCAAACAGACTTATTGGTATACTCTTGGTAAATAATAAGCCGCTAATAATCAGGATTGGGGCGGCCTCACCGAGAGCCCTTGCAACAGCCAATATACTTCCAGTCAAGGCCCTAGATATTCCTAAAGGAATGAGGATTTTCTCAACTACTTCAAGCCTCGATGCACCAAGAGAATATGCAGCCATCTTCAATGAGTCTGGGATGGCTCTAAATGCCTCTAACGTCGCCACAACTGTTAGAGGGAGTATTAAGAATGACATGGTAATTACGCCAGTCAACACACTTCTCCCAGCTCCAAGAAGGTATCCTATAAAGCCTAAACCCACCAAACCATATATTACGGATGGAACTCCAGCCAATATATCTACTATGAAGTATACAAACTCTTTAACTCTACTACTCTCCACAAATTCCACGAGATAGATGGATAATCCGAGGCCCATTAAAAAGGAGATTATGCTTGACATACCTACGATATATATTGAACCGATGATAGCCGGTAATATGCCCATATCCTCAGGCCTGTATGAAGGCATACCTAATATAAAATCTAATGAGATAAATCTGAAACCTGATATAAAGACTTCCACCAATAAGAATGCTAAGATTAATATTGGGGTTATGAGGGAGATCATTGAGAAATATTTAAGTATTCTCTCCATAAACCATCACATCCTAGAGGCTGCATATGAAAACCTTCTACTTATATAGAGGGCGATTAGGATGAAGATTAGGACTATAGCTAGGAGGTATAGGGCTATGCCGAATAGACTATAATATTCAATTGTCCCGAAGGGCGCATCTCCTGTAGCTACCTGTGCGATATAGCCTGTCATCGTCTGCATAGACTCCAATATATTTAATGTAAATACTGGTCTTGAGCCTGCAGCTATAGCAACTATCATCGTCTCTCCAATCGCCCTTGCAAATGCCAATATATAGGCAGAGACAATTCCGGGTAGAGCAGCCCTAAACACTATTTTTAGAATTGCCTGAGACTTCCTAGCTCCTAGAGAGTAGGCTGCCATCCTAAGGGAGTAGGGAACATTATACAGTGCATCATCTGCTAGGGAAGATATTATTGGAGTAATCATAATACCCATCATTATTCCAGCTGATAAGGCATTATATACTTCAATGTCCTTTAGGAATATCTTTAGAAATGGCGTTACATATTGAAGAGCGAAGAATCCATATACTACTGTAGGGACAGTTGCAAGTAGTTCTATCATAGGTTTTAATATTCTACGGGACTTCTCCGATGCATACTCACTTATATAAATCGCACTCCCCAAACCAAATATACTGCTGATAAATATAGCTATACCTGCGATAACAAATGATGACCATAGAAGGGGGACGGAGCCAAAACTCTTATCCTTAAATAGTGCAGACCATTTAAATCCTGTAAAGAATTCCAGTATATCTACTCTAGAGAAGAACTCCATAGATTCAAACGTGATAAAAGATATTATTATGAAGAAGAAGAATGCGGGGAGAGCACTAGCTAATAGGGGTAAAAACTTGAATATCTTCTCCCTCCTAAGCTTCTCCCAATAAATAGATTCATTCATCTCTAGACTGGGTTATCGATGGAGCCCATTTAAGTGCAAGCTCCTCCAAACCTATGTATACCCCATTATCTATTAAGGCATATGCCGCGTCGTAATAGCTCTTTGGGAATGGAACATATCCCACATAGGACGCTGCTTCATAGGCATTCCTTAAATAGAATAGGATGAAGTCCTTCAATTGGGGCTTGGATTCTAGATAGGCTCGGTTTACATATAGGTATAGAAGCCTACTTAATGGATATTTAAATGATATTATGTTTTCAATGGTGGGCTCTATAGGGCCTTCTCCAGCATCTATAGGTACAGCCTTTAACTTATCCTTATTCTCAATGTAATATGCATATCCGAAGTACCCCAATGCATATAGATCGTTAGCTACTCCCTGTACAATGAAGTTATCATCCTCACTTGCTACATAATCTATCCTGGAGGCCCCTGCCTCCCCCACCACATGCTCTGTGAAGAAGTCGAATGTACCTGAATCTGGGCCTGGGCCATAGAGTTTAATGGGTTTATCTGGCCATTCCGGCCTAATATCACTCCACTTAGTAATCTTAGAATCTGGGCTCCATAACATCCTCAACTCTTCCAAAGTAAGGTAATCAACCCAGTAGTTATCCTTATTAACAACTATAGCTATCCCATCTATCGCTACTGGTATTACAACGTATTCCACCCCATTATCCATAGCCAACTCCATCTCACTATCCTTAATCCTTCTAGATGCATCGTTTATATCAGTCTCACCATTGACAAACCTTTTAAATCCACCTCCAGTACCAGATATACCTACATATACATTTACCTCTGGATTCTTATCCATATATAGAGATGCAATATATTCAGTAATCGGATATACAGTACTTGAACCATCTATATAGATATCACCTGACAATGAAGGAGATAACCCCCTAGAACCACTGGTAAGATCTACATATCTATTACCACTATATATATCGTGAATGGTCGCACCGATCGGTATCCCAAATATAAATGCAACGAATATCGAGAACATCAACAGCCTAGCGTTGCTCACAGCCATAACCATATCTAATTATATCTGGGAGTCATCTATATAGAAAGGGTTTTAATTATATAGAGTACTATATATACTATATAGAAATGATGGAGGATACAAAGATTATACATAGGAAGATACAGAGGACAGGTGGATCTACATATATAATATCCCTACCTAAATGGTGGATTGAGAAACATGGGTTAAGAGATGGCGATTTCCTCGCCTTAAATGTTGAAGAAAATTTAATAACGATCTACATTGAAGGGGATAAGTTTGATGAGAGAGCTATAATAAAGGCAAATGATATAGATCCAAAACTTCTTGAGAGACTAATAATTTCCCACTATCTAGCTGGATATGATATAATACGTATAGAGGCTGAGCCATTAAATGAAAACCTTAGAACTTTAATAAAGAGGCTGATGATGAAGAAGATGATTGGATTCGAGGTGATAGATGAAGATGTGAATAGTATTGAGATGAGGTCCCTAGTAAGGGAGAGGGAATTATCTCTTGACATTGCCTTAACCAGAATGTTTAAACTCGGTAAGATCTTAGTGAGTACATTGCCAGAGACATTTATAAGTCTTAACGAGGCGAACGCCAAGTTTATTATACAGAGCGATGATGATATGGATAGACTATATTTATATACCTTACGTATGATTAGGAAGACAAAGTCTGGAAAGGTCGATACAAACTGGATAATAATAACCTCTATGATGGCTAAGGCACTAGAAAGGATAGTAGACCATACCGCGAGAATAGCATATACGATTATGGAGATGGGTGATATAAAGGGTCTATATTTAAGGGAGAGAATATACGCACTTCTACATATAACCAGTGAGATATTCACCTCAGTATACCATGCATATATAAAGAAGGATTTGAAACTAGCAAATGAGATAATATCTAGGGTGAAGGAGGCCGCCAAAAAATATGATAACATATCACATGATTTAAGGAAGGTGGAGACACTTACAATGGAGAATATAATACATTTAAATACAATATTGGATAGTGGTAAGAGAATATGTGAATATTCTGCGGATATCGGTGAGATGATTATTGATCTAAATACAGCATTAACACCACTTTGAAAAAATTTGTAGGGGTAAGGGGGAGATACACATAGCTGATTAATTCCATTTATATCTAATTCGGGGAATCTACTAGATACATGAAGAAATATGACTATATAGTTATAGGTGGAGGTGCTGCAGGCTTCTCATCAATAGTAAAGATAAGTGAGTTGACAGATGGAAAATCGAATATCCTACTCGTTTCAAAGGGTCCCTTAGGGGGTACATGTGTAAATACTGGATGTGTACCCTCAAAAACAATTATTGAAATTGCCAAACATGTAAAGAATCTAAATAGGTTTATAGATAGAGGAGTGGAGGTGAGGGAGTTCAATATAGATACTGAGAAGATATTCTCTTCAATCAGGGAGTTAGTAAATAGATTAAGAAGGGATAAGTATGAAGAGATATTGAAGAACTATGAAAACGTGGATTTTATTGAGGGATATGCGAGATTCCAATCACCGAATAAAATCATTGTTGAAGGGGATGGAGAGAATATAGTTGAAGGTGGAAAGATTCTTATAGCTACTGGTTCTAGGCCATTTATCCCAATTATTGAGGGTATTGAGAATGTAAAATATTATACGACTGATAACATATGGATGATTGAGGATATACCATCTAAAATGGTTGTTGTAGGCTCAGGAGCCATTGGATTAGAACTCTCACAGGCATTCGCTAGGCTAGGTGTAGACGTACATGTAATCGAGGTTTTAGACAGGCCTATACCATCCACTGAACCTGAGATATCGAGGATGCTTGTAGACATCTTATCGAGAGAAGGTGTCAAATTCCATTTCAAGACGAGGGTTGTGAAGGTGGAAAAGAAAAATGGAGAGATTGTTGTTGAGGCATCAGGTAACGAAGGCAAATTGTTTATTGATGCTGAGATGCTATTCATAGCTACTGGGAGGAAACCTAATACAGATGCTTTGAGATTGGAAAATGCGGGTGTTAGGGTTGATGGGAGAGGCTTTATAAAGGTAAATGAGAAGATGGAGACATCTAATCCCAACATATATGCTGCTGGAGATGTGGCTGGATCTCCCAAACCAGCCCTACTAGAGACGATAGCAGCTAGGGAAGGTGTAGTGGCTGCTATAAGTATGACTGGGAATAACCCAACCCCAATCGATTATGGATCAATACCCGTAGTAGTATTTACCGATCCTGAACTAGCATATGTAGGTCTAACTGAGAAGGAGGTTATGGATAGGCTGGGTGCATGTGCCTGTAGAGGAGTAAGATTTAAAAATATGCCTAAATCCTCCATATTAAACAATACTGAGGGATATGCAAAGATAATTGTTGATCCATATACAGGTGTTATAAAGGGGCTACACGTCTTATCCCCCTATGCATCTGAGATCATCCTACAGGGATCCCTATATATTAAACATGGATATAGAGTTGGGGATGTAATAGATGTAATCCAGGTATTCCCAACAGTATCTGAATTGGTTAAGGCTTCGGCCCAGGCATTTATAAGGAGGATTGATTTGATGCCGTGTTGTGTAGAGTAGATAAATGTAAAAAGATAGTTAGGGATTAACTATGAAATGCCCCCACATACCGTTCTCAGGATGCCCTGGAACTGTACATATATAGTAGAATTCACCTACTTGATTAGCGATAAATATTACTTCAGCCTCTCCACCAGGTGGAATAGCTTTGCCACCCGGTATTTCAGATCCCTCGAAGACGTATTCTGTCTGTGAAGTAGGGGAGAAGCCTATGCCGAATGCATGTGGGATCCTACCTATATTTATTAATGATATCTTCACTATATCCCCTCTCTCCACAACTATGTCTGGTCCTGGGACGGATAATGAATCTGGTGAGAATCCGAATGCAAATTCGTTGTTAATCTCTCCAAGATATAGTGTGAATTCCTTGTTGGGGGTTAAGGTTGATGGCTGCCCAGTCAATGGTGGCTGTAGACCTGGAACTAATATTACTAGGGCTAATGCCAACCAGATACCTAGCCCCAATACTGACAGTAGTATGGCGAGTATAGATGCCTTCATATATACCACCTTATAGAATACCAGCAATCGATATAGTTACGAGAGCGATTAACATAGCGAATGCAAATATAGGTATAGCGACTAGATATGATGTCTCATGCCTCAGATGCTGATAATATAGGGCTATCAACACGGCCTTTCCACCTGCTAAAAGGATGATTAGACCTGCTATTAGGAGATATGAAAAGCCGAACATTAATGAAGCTACCTCTAATACCGTGAAGAATATTAATATGCTCCATATAGATACATATAATGTCTCTTCCTCCATGCCTCCCACCTCATATAAGGTAGAATAATGGGAAGAGGAAGACCCATACAATATCCACCATATGCCAGTATAGCCCCACATTCCATATACCATTATAATCTCTAGAACTATAGCCTCCCTTCAATGTCTTTAGTATTAAGTATGATATTCCGAATAGACCCGCAATAACATGAGCCGCATGGGCGCCAGTCACTGTGTAATAGGTAACGGCTGGGAGACCACTTGTAAGCGTGAATCCTTCCTCATATAGCTTGCTCCACTCAAAAGCCTTTATGATTAGGAAGAGGAGACCCAATATTAGGGTCATTGCGAGCGCTCCTGCCGTCCCCTTAACATCATCTTTCCTTATATATGCTAGGGCAAGGGCCATTGAAAGGCTTGAGGTTAGTAGTATAATTGTATTTATAAATCCTATTGAGACATCATGAACTGCATATCCAACTGGCCATGTTGAGCTGTTAGCCCTCACGAAGAGATACGACCCTATCAATGCTCCGAAGAGGAGTATCTCTGAGGCCAGAAAGACCCATGTACCGAGCTTCTCCTTCGCCACTCCTATATAGGGATATTCCTCTAACCCCTCTGGCTCCTCCGAGACATATCTATCGGATATATCATCTACATACCATTTAAACAGTCCTATGAGGAATATGGCTACACCTACCAGTGCAAGTGGAAGGAACGTCATAAATCCTAAGAAGAATATGAATAGTCCAAGTGATAGTGTGAAGGGTGTGATACTGAGCTTCTCATGGTGTGCCACATTAACAGAACCACCGTTTAGATATACTACGCTTCCACTTCTAAGATCAGGAATAGTGTCGAAATTATGGGGTGGAGGTGGT
The DNA here is from genome assembly GCA_964529905.1 of uncultured Nitrososphaeria archaeon. Classification (GTDB taxonomy): domain Archaea; phylum Thermoproteota; class Nitrososphaeria; order Geothermarchaeales; family JDFR-13; genus SZUA-1514. The sequence continues at coordinate 59,358 of CAZGXJ010000003.1, read as the reverse complement.
GAAGGTATCGTCCATTCAATGGTCCATGCACCCCATGGATTAGGCCCTGCAGGCCTACCTTTTACGGCTGAGTATATTAAGTTGGGTAGCCCTACGAGTAAGTGGCCTAAGAAGAATATTATTGAGCCGATAGTGGCGTAGAAGTTATAGGGAGCCCATCCAGTTACAGCATCGTATGTATATATCCTCCTAGGCATATCCAGTAGGAGGAACATGGGGAAGTATAAGAGGTTAAAACCTATCGTAGATATTAGCCAGTGGAGCTTACCCAACTTCTCATTATACATCTTCCCAGTAATCTTTGGATACCAGTAATATAGAGCGGCTATAATCCCAAACATGGTTGCCCCTGCCAATTGATAATGTAGATGAGCCGTTACCCAGTAGGTCCCCCTGATATGGTAATTTAGGAATACCGATGCGTTATATATTCCAGTCTCACCTCCTATGACGAATAAAGCTATAGATGTTAAGGCAAACAACATAGGCGTATTAAACCTTACCCTCCCACCAACGATCGAGATTATAGCTAATATAGTTATTATCCCGAAGGGCCAGGATATGGCCATGGTACCGGCTACGAAGAACTTCTTTATCAGGGGAGGTATAGTAGTTGTATACATATGATGACCCCATACTATTAGGCTCAATAGGAAAGCAGTCGCTGCAGCTCCAATTATGTATTTTCTCCCATATAGAGGCCGGCCTGTGAAGGTCTCTATAACCTCTAAAGCCGCGAAGAGGCCTGGGAAGAGCACTATATAGACCTCTGGATGCCCAAAGAACCAAAATAGATTCTCCCATAATAAATCTCCACCCTCAGGACTTAGATACCATGTAGTCCCTAAAACCCGGTCTACAGCCAATAATATTACACCAGCTGTTACCGATGGAAATGCATATAGCATAAGTAATACTGTGAGGAGTATACCCCACGTAAACATGGGTAGCCTACTCCACGTAACTCCTGGAGCCCTCATCTTAATTATCGTAACTGTAAAGTTTATAGTGCCTAGTGTCACCGATGCTATAAGCATCAATAACGCTATACCCGCTAGGGTTAGACCGGGTTGCGGAGAATATTTAGCGGTGTTTAGCGGTGCATATACCGTCCATCCAGTATCAATTGTACCTCCAGGTAGAAAGAATGTAACTGCGGCTAGGAGACCGCTGAATAGGAAGAGCCAATAGCTAAGGGCATTTAGCCTAGGAAAGGCGAGGTCTCTCGCCCCAATCTGTAAGGGTATAACGAAGTTTGCCAGTCCAAAGGCAAGTGGAGATACGAACCATAGGACCATAACAAGGCCGTGAACCGTTACTATCTGGTTATAGATCTGTGGAGTTAGTAAATTATTTTCTGGATACATCAACTGCTGCCTAATCAGAAAACCCAGCGTTCCTCCCAAGAACCCGAAATATAATGCCGTTATTATATATAGTATCCCAATCTTCTTATGGTCTGTAGTCATAATCCACTCTCTAATATTTACCTCTGTCATTTAACCACCCCCCATAGAGGAATACCAATTAACGAATTCCTGTCCTGATAATACCTTCAACTTACCAGTCATGAATGTATGGCCAACACCACATAATTCATAACATCTAATCTCATATTCGCCAGGATCCTCGACGTATAGCCATAGATATCCCATGTCATCCGGTATAGCGTCTACACCAGTCTTCAACTCAGGTATACCAAATTTGTGTTTGACGTCGATACTTGTAACTATAAAGAGGACGGGGGTATCCTCAGGAATATATACCTCACCGACCGTCTCGACACCATTGGGATATTTAAACCTCCAGTCCCATTGAAAAGCAGTAACCTCTATCTTTAATACATCTCCGTTCTCCATAGAGGATTCAGCAAATTTTTGGTATGTATCATATACAGTAAATGTACTGCCTTCAGCCATCATCAATGCTACCACTACTATAAGTGTTATAACTATGATTACCTTAGGCCCTCCCCTCTCACTAGGAACTCTACCCGGTTTAATAGAGTCACTAGGCTCTGGCTGGCCTTCCCTATATCTATATTTAACCGCTGCGATTATAAGGGACCCTATGACTATCGACCCTATTACAATGGCGATAGTAGTAAATAAGTTGAATATTCCCCACCACTCCTTAGAAGGCATCAAGGGAGCATCTAAAGCCCTATGATGTAGAACTAAATCCTCTAGATTCATCAAATATTTAATTTTTTAATGTATTGACATAAGGGCTATACTTCAAAACTGAAATACTACTTCATATAAGTACATCTATAAATAATATATATTATCCCTCTATGAAAATAATAGGGTTCAAATATGATTAATTATCTTCTAGTTCCTCCCTAACGTATTAGGGGAATAAATATTTTATATGTATCTATATATTAATTGTTGGTAGATGTTAAGGGTAACATTATCTATAAAGGTTAAGTGTCCATGGCTAGATATATTAAGGGTTACCGAATCCTCCGATGTCAAGCTTCTACAATGTATACCCTCTGGTAAGAGACAGATATCTGCATTAGCAAGACTACATATCCCTGGAAATCCAAATCTAAATGAATTATGCAGGAGGATTAAGAGGCTTCCGTATGTCAAGAGTATAAAGACGGCCTCACTAGGTGAGAATACATACCTATTTATGGTTAAGACTGTTAACTGTCCATGTAGATCGACAACATTAGCTGAGCATAATTTGGTTGAGGTATCTATGAGGGAGAATGGTATGATGAGGTGGGTCCTACTACTAGATAGCCATAAGACATTGAGGAGACTCCTAAGAATACTTGAAGATTCCAGCATGGAATATGAGATAGAGAAGATTCAACATAGAATGGAGAATGTAATACTTACTCAGAGACAGAGGGAGGTTATCGAATTGGCATATAGACTTGGGTACTATGACATACCCAGACGTATAACGCTTGAGAAGCTAAGTGAGATACTTGATATTAGTCCCAGGGCTGTATCCGAAATACTAAGAAGAGCTGAGAGGAAGATCCTTGATAGGGTAATAGGAAGATAAAAATGATTTTAATACTTAAATGTATCTAAGTATCTATAAGTAGTTGGACCACATATTATAGCCTTATATATGGTTGAAGGACCTACAGCACATAAATTCGCCTATGATATAGGCAACACCCTTAGGAATAGGGAGATTAGGGATATATATGTGAAGAGTAGAAGGTTGGATATAGACCCTAGAGAGTTGGTAGGAAGGACTATTAGTAATTCCGAGGCATATGGGAAGAATATCCTTATATTTATAGATGGATATGCCATTAGACTCCACTTAATGCTATATGGAACTATACATATCCAGAAGATAGAGGAGGATTTGAAGAAGCCCTTTAAGAGGATTAGGTTAAAGATCGATACAGATGAATATAAACTTGTAGTCTATAATGCACCGATAGTTGAGATCGGGATGGCCAAGAATATTGTCAACAATATTAAGATGAGATATGGTCCAGATCCTTTAAGGGATGACTGGGACATTAATGAAGCTGTTAATAGATTGAGGAGCCTGGAAGGGATATCTGTTTCAAAAGCCTTACTGAGCCAAGAATATATATCTGGCATAGGCAATATACTTAGGAATGAGATATTATATCGATGTAAAATACATCCTGAGAGGCCCATAGACAGTCTTAATATGGATGATATTATAAGGATTATAGAGACATCGGTAAATCTCTCTAGGGAGTGGTTAAATCTCAAGTTGAGAGGTGGAAGGCTAAAACCCCTCTTAAAGGTATATAATAAATATAAGGGTTTCTGTGAAGAATGTGGTGAGAAGATAGTATTCTATATTCAAAAGGATATCAATAGGAAGACTTTCTACTGTCCACGATGCCAAAAATATGATTAATTTACTCAATAATTTTTACTATATCGTTTCTAACAGCCTCCTCCAAATAATATACCGCATCTTCCACTCCTATTCCATATTCACCTAAGATCTTCGAGACGATCTCCAATGCATCTTCCCTTTTAAGCTCCCCATAACTCTTCAAGACATTAAATATCTTCTTCCTCAGGTTGCTTCTCTTAAATGATAGGTTCTTCAGTGGGTATGGGGCATACTCAATATTTGAGATATTAACACTGTTCCAAGTCACAAATCTCCTATACATCTTCTTACCCTTCCAAAACCGACCCATATAGAAGATAGGCCTCAACTCATTGACATTCCATAGGCCATCCTCGCCTATCAGATCCGATGCATATATGGAGTATACCTCACCTATAAATAGGTCATGGTCTCCGACTACACATATATCCCGTAGAGAGACCTCTATAGCTATATATGCAGACTCTATCAATGGGACACCTAACTCCTCACCATAAAATATTTTAAATCCTCCTCTCCTCAGTTTATCCTTCATAAACCTAGTAGATACATCACCTAGATATGGAGCCTTAACTACATCGTCGAAGCCTAGAAGGTTTAACCCATATTTACCAGCCTTAGATGCAAGCTTATATGTATACCTCTCAGGACCGATGGCAACCCCGATTAGAAATGGTTTAAAAGATAGTTGAGTCCACCAACTAGCAAACATCGCTGAGACTTCACCATCATATTCTGCCGAAACTACAATAGGTTTAGAGGGATATAGTAGACGTTCACCAAGAGATAAATCGATCCTTTTGAGACTCATGATTATAAAAAATTCGGAAAATAAAAATTTAAAGAGAATTGAAATATGGATATATCCTATTTAAGCCTATGATATGATTTAATTCTTGGGATGATGAGAAGACGGTAGAATGAATCGATGATTAGAGATAGAGTCTCTGACCTAATAGACTCTTGATATAGATTCTTTATTTCTTTTTGACTGTCTACTAAAGGATTCCTTATAGATATAAACATAATCTGTTCTTGAGATCCTGGCCATGCGGGGATACCGTCCAGTTACATAAGACATGCTGGTGAAAGATTATATTTCATATGAGAAAGTTGTGATTTGGTGGATATTAATTTCTTCCTTTCCTTGTATTTTTACAGTAATAAGTGCTTTTCCTCACCTCTTTGAGCGAATTCCATTAGTTGTTCCGCTTATTCTCTGTTTATATAGATTAGGAAGATCTAATATGGGAGGATAGTAAAAGGCATCCTATAATCATGATATTATTGTCCCAATAACGGACTCAATTGAAGTTCCTAGGATATACATGTTTTAGAATATTTTAAAGTAATATTCGTCATAATTTACGATGTATGATATGAAATAGTTCTGAATGACTCACATATGCTCAGATAGTTGGAGGGGTTTTTCCTTTGATTTCATGGGAAAAATTTATTTTGTGGGATCCATTATATAATTTTGTGGGATTATGTATACACGGGTGCGCGTCGATACTAGGGGGAGGATAGTTCTACCGAAGGAAGTTAGAGATGCTCTTGGCATTAGGGAGGGGGAGGAGCTGATTCTCTCAATCCAAGGAAGTAGAATTATTCTTATGAAAAGTGAAGATCCATTTAGAAAGTTGGAGAGGATATTTGGTGACTTAACATTTGAGCGGGACTTGAGAAGACTCGCTGAGAAGGAGGCTATGAAGGAGGTTAAGGGTTGAAACAGTGAACCCAAAAGTTCTTGTCGAGACAGGGTTTATGATAGCTTTAAACCCTAAGGATAAGTATCATAGATGGGCTCTTAAAATATTGGAGGCGGCTAAGAGTAGGGATATCGTCCTATATGTATCGCCTGTGGCCCCTATAGAATTATCACTCGTGATGAGGGCTCACGGTCTCGGAGATAAAGAGGTGCAGGAAGCCCTTAAGGCTATAGATAACATAGTTACGAGATACTCCAAGCCACGGTATCCACCACTGGGATTGAAGGAATTAGCTTACGCAGCTGAGTTAAGGCTTAAGTACCATGAACTTACATTCTTCGACTCGATACATGCAGCAATAGCCATATTAAACGACTTAATCTACTATGACCTAGACGAAACAGTTAAATCCATAATAGCCAAGGAACGGAAGAAATAGTAATTACGTTCTAATTAAATCATTATAAGTAATTATAAATTGTTTTAAAGAGGCTAGGTAATTTTGGGAAGTCTGCTATTTTATCCCTACAGTTAAAGCGATGTTCTACATATTCCTTTAATAGGCTGGTCTTCTTAACGTATTGTTATCCTCCACTATAACTTGCCAAATCACTTATAACACTTTTATATTAGGACCCTACGATCATTTTCTCACTTACCATTATAAAAAAGATATAGTAGGAAATAAGGGACTAACTCTCAAAAATAATTATGGATAGAGTCTCTAATCTCTAAATATGGGAAAAAAAATCAAAGCTTTAACATATCTTTCGGTATTGATATATTTATATATTGATATAGTGATATAACTATATATGTAATGAAACGTGAGAAGACGACTATTCTTGTAAATAGGGAGTTGGTGGAGTCATTGAAAGAGTTAAAGAGAAAATATGGTGTAGATAGTTTAGAAGAGGTTATAATGATCTTAATTAGAAATAATGATAGATATGGTAAGATAAGGGCATTGGAGGAGGCATGGAGAGAGTTGAAGTCTGAATCAGATGTTGAACGGTTAATTGAGGTAGTAAAGGAGAAGAGGGAGAGGGGTAGGTGGTTGAGAAGGTCGTAGTAGATACTTCATTCCTTATAGAACTTCTGGACAGAGGCAGAAAGGAGCTATCCAAGTATATACTTGAGAACCAGGTTCTCATCCCCTTCCCAGTTGTATATGAGTATTTATATGGATATATGAGGCTCAATTGGGATATTGAGAAGGCCAAAAAGATTCTCGATTCTCTAGGCGATATTGTGTGGCCAGATCAAGAACAAATTATGAAGACTTTAGAGATTGATGTAGAGCTTAGCTCTAGAGGAATAAACATTCCTGAGGCAGATTTAATTATTGCAGCTACAGCTCTTAAATACCAAGCTCCCCTTCTAACCTTTGATAAGAGACACTACACAATCTTCGAAAACCTTGGACTTAAGGTTATAATCCCATAAAATTTCTCAGTAAATTATTTATGAAGGGTCGAATTACAGGCTATAGACCTATAGATAAAATAAGGGGATTAGATTGAAGAGATATATCTGAAATAGTCCTTCCCCATAGGTTTGGGATGTCAAAGAATCCTTGAAAGACATGAATTATATAAATGTAGTTATACTAATGGATATACATAATATCATTTTTCTAAAGGTTAAATATAGGAATGACATTTGGTTAGCTATTAAAAATACTTCTCAGAGAGACATAGGATAAATATTAGAGTTTGAGGTGGACCTAAAGCTGAGAAGAAAGATGATAAAACCATCAGTAAAAGTCTTCAATAAATATAAAGGTAAATGTGAGGAATACAGAGAGAATATTATCTTCTAATCCAAGTCGATATATGGGGAGAGGACATTCTACTGGTGCAAATACCAATAAACATGGATATGGGACGAGATAGAATTCTGTATAGGGATGATGAGAAGACGGTAGAATGAATAAATGATTAAATATATAGTCTCTGGTTATCAAAAACGAGGATCGGTTTATATCTCAATTTCAACAACTCCAGGTAGATACCGTTTTAATAAGTGTTACAAGCTTTCACTAGGTCATTCTTGAATCTATATTACTTCCTTACTCCCATTTGTTTAAATTTTCCTTGGATATCCGCTAGATAACAATGGAAACGGGAAGGTACTATTCTTTATTCCCGCGTTTCCATATATATAACTTCCTCAAACCAGCCTCAAAATTTATTCCTCGACATAATCATCTAAGAATATTTTTATATTGTTTATAGAGGGGGATATACAGACAAGACATTTAAGGCTATTAAGTGTTGAGGGTGATTCTAGTTAATATCGGCTTTAAGAATATTTTGGATAGTTAGCATAAATATTAACGATATGTATAGGGCTGTAGGGCTGACTAAAAGAATTTTGAGCATCATTTAGGAGGCGGGAAGGGAGCTTTGAGTATTGTTAGACTTAGAATATCGACATATGTTCTTAATATCAGAGGTTATAAAACTAGGGAGTGAAGCGGAGATAGAGGTTTTAGGGATAAACTTGGTAGAGGGTATTTATACAAATTAGATAATACTAAGTGCCATACACCAGAACATAATAATGCTGTTATCTTGAATATTATTAGAGAGGAGTTACAAGCTTCTAGATTCAGGTATGGTTGGACTTCGCACCATGTAGAAGGCAGAGAAGAGTTACATAATTCTATCTATTTTATTAGTATGAAGTTCTAATGTTGGGTTTAGCCTTTTCTTATGATGGATCAGAGGTATTGGGTAGTGCTTCCCTTGTCAGTGTTTGTTAGACAATTCCATATCGTTATTCTATTTATAAAAGTTGGATAGCTTAGAAAATGGTAAACTTTATATAGATGGTTTAACATTTTTGTATCGTTATGAGGATTGTGCTTAAGGTCAGGAAGAAGGGTGTTTTGATATTGCCTAAGAGGCTAAGGGAGAAGGTTGGTATAAGGGAGGGGGATGAGGTCCTTATAGAGGTTAGGGGGAACAGGCTAGTTATAAGGACTTTGAAGCCTAAGGTGGTAGATGTAGACCCCGGATTAGTTAATGAGTTGCTTGGGGAAGAGTATCGTCTTGAGCTGGGGAAGTATAGGGGGATGCTACGGCGTGAGGAGACTGGTGCTTGATACGAGTGTGTTGGTAGAATATATAGTGCTTAGATCAGTATATAGACCTAAAGTGGACGAGATATTTAATAGGTCGACGGCAGGAGAGGTAGAACTACTCATAACCCCTCTTACGTTAAGCGAGACGCTATATATTGCCTCAAAGATCTATGAAGCAGCTGGAATACATGATCCAAATGATGAGGCATTAAACTATGTTGAGTGGGTTAAGGCAAAGGCTAAAGTGATCGATATGGAAGATGAAATAATTGTTAGAGCGGGAGAGTTAAAGAAGCTCCTACACATAGCTTTATCAGACTGCTATGTTATCGCCGCAGCTGAGAGGCTCAAAGCCACACCAGTTTTTAGGAGTGTTGAGAAGGAGATGGAGCCAGTTTTAGATGAGTTGAGGAGGCTTGGGGTTAGGTTTCTAAAAGAGATAGAGATATGAGGAGGGAAGACTAACCTAGGTTAAAAACATTATAGGGATTTAACTTCGATGAAGATACAATGATGGCCTCCATATCTGACCAAAGTCTATGGTGAGATATCTGTAGAGCATATATAATAACTAGGATAATAGAAGAAGATGAAAAGTATATCGGAGCCATCCAGATCTAACTAAAAAGGCAGCCAGGATATTAAGAAACCTCCTGGTTATGTTTTACAACTTTAGGATCTCCTGAGACAACTGAGTATACAAGAATACTAATATACTGGCTTAAATTAGTTGATTAAATGAGGAGTTGGCAATTAAAGGAACTTACTAAATAACATATTAAAGAACTCGTCTCTGAATATGATGTTGCAGTTAATGATATTTAGATGGTGGGATTGGATTTAAAGGAAGAATAAGACGAACCATGGTAATTCTTATAATCCTGATTATGCCTACCTGATATTATTTCATAAACTGACGGAGAATATGGCTAACATTCCCTTAAGTAGGTATGTTTAAATTGATATATGTCCTCCTTGATTATATCCAAATGAGTTATACTAATGAAATTGAGATGTGATTAATAGTTCAATAAAGTTATTCAAAAACTTAATTTAAGTAAATCTATTGGAGTTACCTAAGAAACATTCTAATATCAGAGTCCTAATTGAGAGTAGTATTAAGGGTCATTAAACTAATTATTAAGAAGCATGAGATAGATGGAAAGGTGTTGGGATTTGTAAAGAATGTGTACCCAACATGTGAATCAACACTTTTAAAGGTTGAGAATTGTGATATAAATGAGAAATGAATAACAGGAGAGAAGAGATCCATAGTATTTCATCTATAGGGGGAACGACATAGATATTCGAAGAAATCAAATTGTTTATAAGGAAAACCTCAAAAAGATAATTTGGAGGAAATCCATATAAAATAAAAAATAATCATATAGAAAAAGGATTCAAAATAATAATAGAACATGAATTTAGTGTGGTTCCAACTTCTATTCCTTAATTTTACATGATTAACAAATGTTGGAGAAATAAGCATATGACAGTATCTTCATGATCCAAAAATTGAGTTTTTAGGTATTTTAAATTTGTATTACACTTTTATATTACTTTATCATATTATGGTTTTTATATGGGTAAAGATATGGTTGTATATACAATTAGACTACCTAGGTCGCTTAGGGAGGATATGGAGAGAGTTGATATTGAGTGGAGTAAGGAGATTAGGAGGTTTATTGAGGAGAGGGTTAAAGCTGAATTATATAGGAGAGCTTTAAAAAGGGTTGAGGAGTTAAACTCAAGGTTTGTATCTAGAGGTAGCGTAAAGCCTAGCTGGATCCTTATTAGGGAGGATAGGGAGAGGTAATGCCTATAATAGATGCATCGGTATTAGCTAGTTATTTAGTGAGAGATGAATTCTTTGATGAAGCTAAAAAGATATTTTATACTGGAGAGATAATAGCTCCCGATCTAATTATTCCAGAATCTATGAATGTGGTTTGGAAACATGTATATCTATATCGAAGGATTAGCATTGATGAGGCGGTTGAATTAATTAAGATAATGAAGGATATAGTGGGATATATTGAATTAATAAATTCTATAGAGGTAATTGATAAGGCCTTAGAATTGGCGGTTGAATTGGGAATAACTATATATGACTCGGTATATTTAGCTACAGCGATATATAGAGAAGACCTTCTTAACACGTTTGATGAGAAGTTTAAGGATAAAGTCATGAAATCTAAATACAAAGGATACATTAAGACAGGATGAATCATATAAATTTGATATTCACTATAAGAATATCCCCAGTCTCAACCCTATAAATAACCTTAACTCTAGATTAGATAAGAATATTTCAATTAGTATTCCTTAGATGTAGAGACCGATCCACCTCCATGCATATTGAGAGGGAATAACCATATTAATAAATATGTTAGGGCCACCCGATAAGCTGTTTAGTATGACTGAATTATTCTATCTAGCACTATAATATATACTCAAACCTCTTACCTGAAATATTCTCAGAATAAATATTTCTAGCTTCATATACAACTGACTTCATAGGACGGGGTGCAACAGTTAGGGAGTCTAACCACTTAAGATGGGATCACTTGTTAAAAAATATAGATGATGAATTAATGTATTGATGGTTTACTATAAGTTTCAAGAATCCAAATGTAGGATATAGTAAGTATGGATAAGGCGGAGATTTTTTTATTGGGAATTCGATTTTAGAGCCATCGTCTCTAAAACATATATGATGGTTAGAATTACTTATACAGTTTGGATAGACTACTGGATATATTCAACAAGGTATATTAGCCCTCATTCACATCGAATAAAATTATTTTAGATTATTAAATGTGCTATCTCCCAATTGGAAACTAGATCTTATCTCCATACTAAATTACTATATCACTTATGAGCCCCAGCATATTGTCGGAACTTCTTTGGAATACATCTAAAAATGAATAGGTCATATGTTGGGTAATAGTATGGCTTACATATCCTTACCCCTTAGATTTAAATATGTATATTAATATGATTATTAATCCAGTTATTCCTATTATACTAGCTAAAAATAATTCTAAACCCCATTTTATTTGAGACATGTCTATGTCGGCTTTTGGTTTTTGATCCATTAAGTCTTTAGTAGAATCTTTAGTCTCTACTGGGGTATCTACTACATATCCATAATTAATAACTTTCACTAGGATAGGTTTATAAAGTTCTATATCCTTCGCCCTATTTTCTATATCCTCCGAGCCGGGACCTGTAAATGGATTTCCGTTATAGCATTTCTTAGTGGGTATTATGATAACCTCCTTTTCATATCCAAACAAGGCATTTTTTATCTCCCTTATACTTCCAAGTATATCGGTTATAGATGATAGATTATATTCCACGTTAAATGTTGGATCTACACATGCCACAGGTATCTCAATCGAATATACGCCGAAGTATGTCTCCGGACCCATTGCCTGGATAATAAATCCATATTTTGGATAGATATTTGAGGGATCCGTTATTGAGATATGTTCGAGATCCAGGGAGAAATTATCCGTATATCTTTTGAAAGGCGTCTCTAATATAACTATCCTAATTCTATTATTTATACCATCTAGGAATTTATCAATTGGTAGATAGAAACCTTCTCTTTCTAAAGCCTTTAAAGCCTTTCCTATCCAATTCATATAAATATCTCCGATGGCATCAACGTTATTCAATAAGTCATTTGGATCAGCCCCTCCGCCAATCGAAATCTCTATTAAATTACCAGCTATACCAACATAGATATCTCTATATCCCAAGTCTTTAACATATGTGTAGATATCCCACCTAATCCTCTTCCAAAAATAGTTATCGGAATAATTACCTATATCTGAATCTAGGGTGAAGCCCTCTAAATATGGATGTCCATTTGGATCCCAATCATTTAGACCCTTGATAGATATCCATATCTGTCCACTAACCGATACAAAATTCTCTGGATAAATATACTCATTCCTCAGTATGTATAGATCTCCATACTTATCGAAGATATTATTTACATCAAGCAAATATACCTCAACTTTATAATCCAACCTATTCCTATCGACTCCATATACTAGATATGGTGAAGATAATACTCCTATGAGGAGGGATATTAAAACAACATATTTTATCTCCATACCACATCCCACCCCCTAAACATTATATGTTATAGGTTTAACGCCTGTCATCAACTCAATACCATGTACAGATATGAACCACGCATAATAGGGATTTGCAGAAAGTATCCCTATCAGGTTTAATACATAGTATCTTCTCCCCCTCTGAAATACCCATTTAGCGGTGTATGAAGGCCCACCGCTATCCCCATCTTGTGTTGGAATATCGATCAAAACGACATAATATAGTGGCCGTCCAGCTAGGTATAGAACTTGTCTATAACCTATGAAACTACCTCTAGTAACACCGCTACTATATCCAGTCTTTAAAATTATTTTATTCTTTAAGATATTGTTTTTGATTTCTGATATGTGGTAATAGTTTACTACTTTTGCTTTGTATGGTGTTCCACTTGGTAGTTTTGTCAGTATTTTTGCTCTTGTATTTGTTATTGGGGATATGAAGGCTGCATCTACATATTGGTTTATAAATGATAGGCTACCTATATATCCATACCTCTCATTACTATATAGTTTCGGCTGGTGCATGGTCCATATCCAGCCAACCCCAGATCTAGTCCAGTTAAAACAGTGGGAAGCAGAGACAATATATCTCCTACCATACATATCTCTCCCAATATATCCAATAGTACAGTTCCCATAGGGCTCAGATATATCACCATCAATATATACCCTTACAGACATATACTTAACTCCACCAATAACAGGTCTATACCTCCTAATAGATGGATACCAAATAGCATAACCAAAACTAAAGAAAACTATTGTTAAAAGAAGGAGAAAAGCTGAAAACCTAATAACCATACCCAAATACATCACCCAAAAAAAAGGCCTAAAAAATATATAAATAAAACGGTTAAAAAATAGGAAAAGAAATATATTTACAGCTTATTAGACCTTCCTAGAAACGATATATTTAAAAATATTGATATAACAAACTGATATACTTAATTCTATTTTTACAAACCATCTTCCTATATCATACTGTCTATCCAGTAGGAATAACCCATTAGAGATTGGAAATATTGAAGATTGACAACCATCTTTAACCAGATAATTACATAAATAATTTGTTTAAGCATCTTTTTAGCTAAAACAAAATAATCCATATGAGTTTGAATGTGATAAGATCACCGTGTTGAAGCTCGATTTATACATTACTCGTCGAGACTTAGTTTCTATAGACCACAAATCCTAGGGATAGATTTCATGTAGGAGATAATAAAGTATTGGGAAGACTAGAAGTAGCGATTTCATGATATAATATCTTAAGCCGTCCCTCAAGAATTACCACTTAAGTTACCACTTATAATGAGCGCTATGGATATGGGAATATGGTGGTCCAAGAACTTAATATGCGGTAGATAGAATGGTTCAGGGTATTCTATGCCATGGGATCTACCCTTTGGAATGAGGATTTATCCTACTCCGTAGAGTTAAGTGAAGTTGCCAACCCAAAAGACCTAGCTCACTATAGTCTAGACGAAATAGTTAAAGTAATCCTAGACCTACTTCTATAGAGTTATAATATACATCCTCAATATCCTTCAAAGGGGTTAAAACTATCTTATTGCCAACTACATTAACTCTAATAGGCTGTCTCTCCTTAATACCTAAGGCCTCCTTTATCTTCCTTGGAATTAATATATGTCCCTTTCTATCAATTCTTACCACAACATCCATAATTCCCTCCATAAACTAAAATCCTACATCCATACATAAAGCTAGGAAAAAACAGTGATCCATCTTATCCTAAAAAGGTGTTTTATGCTGAATAGAACCGGAAAAACGAGTATACATAACTCGTGCTCTCACATCCACTATATAATTAGGTTTGGCATCAATTAACATTCTAAAAGATTGAAGCGAAAGATTAATATAGCTACTATGTCTAGTGTATTAATAATATCAATATTTGGTGATATAGATGGGAAGATTTTTAAACAAACTTGTAAATATGCCTATAGCATATACATTCAACGATGTTATATTATTGCCTGGTAAATCAGATGTTGAGCCTAGAGAGATCTCCTTAGAGACTAAAGTAACGAAAAATATTAGGATAAACCTGCCCTTCATCTCATCCCCAATGGACACAGTTACAGGTCCAGACTTGGCTATAGCACTTGCTAGAGAGGGAGGATTGGGTATTCTACATAGAAATTGTAGTGTTGATGAGCAGGTGGAGATGGCTAGACGGGTTAAAAGGGCAGAATCTATGATTATCAGGGATGTAATAGTTATTAGACCAGATACAACTGTATCAGAGGCAATCAATATTATGAATAGGATGGATATCCATGGATTACCCGTTGTCGAGAATGGGGATAGGTTGGTAGGTATAGTTACATGGAGGGATGTAAGGTATTCAGATAAAAACCTATATATTAGAGATGTAATGACTCCTCGAGATAGATTAATAGTTGCGAAGGATGAAGTCTCTATAGATGAGGCTAAGGAGTTGATGCAGATACATAAAATTGAGAAGCTACCAATTATAGATGATAATTGGAGGCTTAAAGGCTTGATAACATTTAAAGACCTGGAGTTGAGGGGGAGATATCCCAATGCTAGCAGAGATAAGGAGGGAAGGCTATTGGTCGGGGCAGCTGTATCTCCATATGATATTGAGAGAGCCAAGAAACTCGATAGATATGTAGATATCCTAGTAATAGATGTAGCCCATTTCCACAATGAAAACGTTATCAATGCAACGTCTAAACTAGCTAAATATGTAAACGCTGATATAGTTATAGGAAACTTAGGAACTAAGGAAGGTGTATTAGAGGCCTTATCAAGGATAGAAAACGTCTCAGGCTTAAGGATTGGGATGGGTAGCGGCTCAATCTGTACTACGAGCGTAGTTACGAAGGTCGCTGCACCCACCTTCTATGCAACTATAATGGCTTCTGAAGCTTTAGAGGAACTTGGGTTACATGGAGAGATACCTATAATAGCTGATGGAGGGATAAGGAATACAGGAGATATAGCCTTAGCCCTAGCCGCAGGAGCATCTGCCGTAATGATGGGGAACATATTTGCAGGGACTAAAGAGAGTCCTGGAAGGTTAATAGCCATACAGGGTAAATATTATAAGGAATATTATGGAATGGGTAGTGCAAGGGCTAGGAGTAAGAGAGCTGGACTAGATAGATATTCAAAACCATCAAAGGATATTGATGAGGGTATCGAGGGATGGGTACCATATAGAGGGAGGGTCTCAGATGTGGTGAAGGAGTTGATCGGTGGACTACAGGCTGCAATGGGGTATGTAGGGGCAAAAAATATTCCTGAGATGTGGAACAAAGCGAGATTCGCTTATGTACCGCCTCAAGGCATATCGGAGTTGAGGCCGCATGACATATTTATACCAAGGGAATAGTTATATGGAGCATGAATCAATAACCCAGTCGCCATATTCCTTATAAACATCTGATGGGGAAATAACTATAAATTCGGGAAGTTCATATGGATGATTCTCAAGGATATATCTCTTCAACTCCTCAACCCTATCTTCAAAAGTCTTGATAATTAATAGAGCTTCCTCATCCTCCTCCACTTCCCCCTTCCATCTATAAATCGAGGTAACTCTCACTATATTTACACAGGCGGCCAACCTCCTCTCCACCAGTTCTCTAGAGAAACGGGGTGCATCCCTAAGACCTATAGTTACGTATATGATCCTGATCCTCATGGAATGTTATAATGATTTAAATACTTTATAAGATTTCCAATAAAGAAGATGACATGTATTGGAAATTAGGTTTGAAGTATTTAGTACCACATAGATATGTATGCTTTATTACCATCCTACCTATACTTTTATAATGATGATATATGAGTGATGAGAAAGTGAAGATAGAGATTTCAAAGGAGGTATATGACCTCCTAGTAAAGACAGTAAAGGAGAGTGAAGGAGAATTTAAATCACCCGAGGAGCTGCTGGAATTCATCATAAGGGAGACGCTTGGAGAAGAGGAGAAGGTATATACACCGGAAGAGGAGGAAGAGATTAAGGAGAGGCTAAGAAGCCTAGGCTACCTATAGAGAAATATATAAGACATAATAGACTATATTTACATTTCTTATTTTTCTAATTTTCCATATCTATAGATTGATAGATTACTAATATTGTATAGAGAATAGATTTAAATAGATTTAAATAGATATGAGGTCCAAAAAGGGTCTATTAATGATATCCATTCTTCTCCTCCTAATGCCTCATATTCTATATGTATATAGCCAGTCGGGAATGGAGGTAACCCTTAAAGTTTATACAGTAAATTATCTTGGATGGGAGGCTACACATGTAAAAACCACGGTGAAGGGGATACTTATAAATCCATCTACCTTCGACACATTCCTAAGCTATACACGTCATGAAGCATGGGTAGCTTGGTGGTGTATAACATGCTTCGCATCAGCAAGTACATATAGTGAAACGATAAGTCCCCATATTGTGAAAGAGGTTACTCGATGGAATCAGGGATCGTGGAATATCAACTTCAGTGGAAAGAATATAGTAAAGTTGAAGACTTATGGAAACTATGTAGTAAGGTATGTAGTATATTATGAAGTGGATAATGTAAGATATTCAATAATCGATGCCCTAGAGGATGCATATAGATTCTTGAGAAAGTTCTTCGAAGGGCAGGCAGGTTAATCTGATAAAATTTTCATAGTTTGATTGACAATAATTTTTATAATTATTTATTCTTAAGGTGTGGTGTCTGGATATGAGGATATCTACATATCTAGTTGTGGGGATGGTATTACTCCTATTACTCTTCACAATCATATTAGCTCCATATGCTATGGCATATATTAAATATTTCTCTTCCAAACATGGGATAGAAAATGGGGCAAGGTTTACATATTATGGAAGAATATTTTTTGAAGGTACATATAATGAAACCCATATTATTAATTCTTTATCGAGGCATTACATCTTCAAATTGAATATATCATTTAGTGATAGTTATGCGGAAATATGGATAAAGGTTGTTAACAATACAGATATAGCAGACGGATTTATAGCAGGGGATATATTTAACTTCTCCGAAGAGAGGGTCATATTTATAAGAGAACTGCAGGTTGATAGGGATCACCCAATGATAAAGGTATTATTCCCAACCTCATCAAAGGAAATGGTATCTGAGTACAGCCTTAAAATATTCATATGTGAATCACCTGGAAAGATATTATTTGGAGATTTATCCGGCTCACCATCTATATTCGGTGTACCCAGGAAATATGTGGCTGGGTTCTACCTATTGAATGATGATGTATTAATTGGTGAGGCTCCGCTATATTATAGCGACATTAAATGTGGTTTTCTCAGAGATAGATATGATGGAGGAACGTTCCTGTCATACCTAAAAATGGATAATGGATATATTCTCTACCACTTCTCATCGGACTATGCAAACGACTTTAAAGAAGAGAGGTTAAGTAGGATAATTTATCTAAATGGAGGGCCAATAATAAATATGCTTATAGATACGTTTAATATTGACTTCCTATCATTTATAAGGGATGCATATAGGAATATAGCAAACCTATCCATTGACATATACTGGGAAAAATTGATACTTTATAATACAAATATATCCCCTAGATCACAGGAATGGCTGTTAGGATTAATCACATTATATATAGGTCTGACACCTTTAAGTGAGGTAATAACGGCTGTTGCAATCATCATGTTCGTCCTACATATTAGGAGGAGGTAAGATGGTTAACATCAAAGCTGTTAAACTTAGGAAGGTATTCGGTAGAGTGGTTGCATTAGACAACCTAAATCTAGAGATATCAGGGAATATAATAGCTATTGTAGGTCCGAACGGATCTGGGAAGACCACATTCCTGACCATACTATCTGGTATTAGACGGCCTACATCTGGTAAAGCCTATATTAACGGTATAGAACCATATTCTAATAGATGGAGAATATATAACTATATAACATATACTTTTGAGAAACCGAGATATAATTTGGCATTAAGAGTAAGAGATATCCTAAATATACTCATAGGCAAAGATGGATTGAGAAACATTTTAGATAATTATGGAGACGACCTTCCATTAAATGATATAATGGAAAAGAGACTATATGAATTAAGTAGTGGGCAGTCTCAAATATTATCCCTATTGATAAGCCTAATAATATATCGAGATAAGATAGCGATTCTAGATGAACCACTATCAAATCTAGATATTAAATATAGAAGGGTTTTCTACGATGTTATGAAGGATAGAGGTGGGATTATCTTTACAACCCATGTAATAGAGGAGGCTGAGGTATTATCAGAGAAATTAATGATTATTAGTGATGGTAGGGTTAGATGGGTCGGAGATAAGAGGGATATATTTACTGAGGGAATTTATGAAGTTCTCGTAGATAGAGATGTAGTAGATATGATATATCAAAAACTGAATATTTTAGCGGATTTCGGGACACATCTACTGATTAAATTAGAGGATATGGACATTCTATATGAGCTTCTAAATAATGGATCTATAATTGGATATAGGAGAGCTGGATTGAGGAGATGGATATATGCAGAAAATCCTTAGGTCGATCAAATGGTATTTTAAAGATGTCTTTATACATCCCTTTATCTCAATATTATACCTATTACCTACATTGATAACAGTCCCATTTATAGGGAGAAATGAGTTATTAGATATCTTTATCCTAGATGTAGATATGGCTATACTCCCAATAATAGTACTTGTAATCTCTATATTTCTATATAGAGAGCCTAGGGTTGAGGCATTCGAGATAAATATATTTGGAAGTATGGCCGACACATTCATAGGGAGGATAGTAACATTCCTATTAATAAACCTACTTATAGTTATACCTCTAAACCTGGTAATATCAACCCATGAAGATGGATTTTTATATCTTTCACCACTTAACCTTAAGATAGTTATATATCTAGCATTTATATCCGTCTCATTCCTCCTACCATCTTATAGGGGGGCTTTTATATACCTATCAATAGTCTTCCTACTACTTCCTTATATACCCCCAATCCTCCTAAATAGGGCGAGATCGCTCAACTATAAACTAGATCCTATCGCCTCAATTATTACCTTTTTTATAGGTCCCCTAACCGCTACAAGGTATATAGACTATCTCACATTGAGATGGTATGTACTAGAGTATATAACTTTATTCATATCGCTTGTCATAATATTCATATCCTTCATAGCCTATATGAGGAAGGAGATAAATATATGATGACTCCTTTTGGAGATAATTATCTAGCTATGTAACTTAAGACATATATCTAACTATCTCCTCTATAACATTACCCCTTACATCTGGAGGTGTTAGATCATAGTATCCCAATATTGTGGGGGCTATATCATATATCGATACTTCCCCAATATTAATGGGTGAATTAAATCTCTTGGAATACCATATAAATATACCGTTATAGTCATGGACTGCATCATCCGGACCTGTATCGTTCTCCTCAAGATATGGAGTATCATATCCAATAGTCCCAGCTGATCTCCAGTTTAGATCGTCGAAATATATCATGAGGTCAGGTGGATTACCTCTTAACTCTCTATATAGATCCCTTGGACGGTATACAATGTTATTCCATACCTCTTTATTCGGGCCCCTTATAGAGGATACCTCCTTAGCCAATCTACTTAAGATATCATTATATTCATCCCAAGAAACTATTCCTGACTCCTCCCTACCCTCGACATTTATAAATAACCTACCATAATATCCACCCCAGCCCCATGCAATGGTTTCACTCCAATCAATATCTACATCGGATAACCTAGTCCTAGGCCTAATATCTCTATCCCTCACCTTTAGATACCCCCTATCCATAAGCCATTCATTTATTGCAAAAGCTCCATCCATCTTCTTAGCACCATGATCAGAGACGATTAAAATATCTGAGTCACCTACAACCTCCAATATCTCTCCAAGGATCTTATCAAGCTTAATATAGTAATTTAGAATCGCCTTCGAGTATCTAGGGTGTTCCTCATATCTTACATGACTCCTATCCATGTATTTCCAGAATGCATGTTGAACCCTATCTAATCCGATCTCCATATACATGAAGAAGTCCCAAGGCTTGCTTTTAGCCATCTTTAAAGCGACTTTAGAGTGTATATCAGTCATTAAATTTATATTGTCCAACACCCAGTCCCTATCCTCCCTGCGAAAAGGAACGTCAAATATATATCTATCAACTATCTTCTTAACCTCATACTTCAAAGTCAATGGATATGTAAATGTCGTCGTATCATCTGGTGTCAAGAAACAGCTTATAAGCCATCCATTAATCTTATAAGGTGGATATGAAGGGGGAACACCCATAATAAAACTCTTATAATTATTTTTACCTAGGATATCCCAAACCCTATCAACCTTGACATCCCTACTAGATGGGAGTACTATATCTTTGTAACTATATCCCTTCCTATGTCTAAAACCATATAGACCCAGTTCCCCAGGCTCTCTACCAGTCATCATAACCATCCATGCTGGGACCGTTATAGGTGGGTCGCAGCTCCTCATCTCCCCGTATATAGAATGTTTCAGGACTTTTTGGAAGTTTGGTAAGTATGGTAGGAAGTCTCGGAAGAGTAGGCTTGGAGGAGCCGCATCTAAACCGAACACAAATAATCTCTTCTTCAGATATACCACCTCTTAAATATAACTGTTCCGAATCAGAAAGTCAATTATCTTATTAAGTGATTCATCGACCGACTCCTTATCTGTCTCAACTATGATCTCGGGATTCTCCGGCGGCTCATATATATCCTGTATACCAGTCATATCTTTAATCTCACCCCTCAAAGCCTTCTTATATAATCCTTTAGGATCCCTCTTAATGGCCACTTCAACTGGACATTTTACATATACCTCTATAAACCTACCTCTATTTAGGCTTCTAGCCACATCTCTAGTCTCTCTATAGGGTGAGACGAAGGATGCTATAACTATGACACCGTTTCTAGCTAGAAGATGGGATACAAAAGCGCCTCTTCTTAGGTGCCTACCCCTTCCCCCCCTTGAAAATCCCGCCTCGGGACTTAGCCATGGCCTAACTCATCACCGTCTAAGTGTTCAACACATAATCCCCTCTCCTCAAGAAAACTTTTTAGTCTCTTGGCCAAAGTAGTTTTACCTGAGCCTGGAATACCAGTTAGCCATATGACAAATCCCTTACCACATACCATCTCCTACACCCAACTTTTTAAGTATATGATTAATAACCTCTCTATATCTATCTTTCTCCATAAATACTCCTAAGACCCTCTCCTTCCCACCTGCATAGAGCCCAAGATTATTCAACTCAGCGATCAAATCTCTAAAACTTATATCTGGCTCCCCATCTATCCTTAAATATATCTGGGAATATCCATCCGAGAGGTTTGGAAAACCCACTAAGACATAGTATCCACGATACTTCTTAGCTAGATCCCGGCCTATATATGAGGTAATATATAAACTTTCTTTAACCTCGAAGAATAACACCCTACCCATTTTTATAGGCTCCATATCTCGAAGCCTATCTATGGTATCCATCATCTCATTATATCTAGCCTTCCATAAATCATTCTCAAAGATGATATTTGGATCCTCTAGAGAATCGATTAGATAATCGACAGATCTAATTATCTCATCCCTATCTTGGAATACATAGTTGGATTGTATTAGGTCAACCATATATTTAATAGAACTATACTCATATCCATATCTGGATTCTACATGTTTTAGAATATAAGAATATCTATCGTTGAGGGCCCTATCAAATAGGTCTCCAACATACCCTAATACAGTTAGTAGATTGGGTTCGAGATGGAGCAACTCCGTTACCATGACAGACTCAGATGGATACGGCCTTCCATCCACTAAATAGTTGAATATCTTGATTTTCTTTGAATGTCTCCTATGATGATGGTCAAACACGAAGACTTCACATCCAAATCTATCTCCCAATCTCTCTAAAATAGGGGTCTCAACACCGAAATCTACAATGAAGATATTGTCAAAACCCTTAAACATCGAAACCTCATCCAAATCTATTAAATAGAAGCCTATCCTGGGGACATATAGATATGGATCTAGCTCTAGAAAATTCTTCAACAGACTTGTAGAGGTGATTCCATCTGCATCCCAATGGAAAATAATTAGGGGTTTGGAACCCACTAAATCCTTTAGTATACCAGATTCACCTGACAAATGGATCACCATATCTCAAAATCGTCTCGGCGACCTCTCTCCTCATCATCTCACTAGGTGGGAGAACCCCCTTTTTAAGGCTCTCCCTAATCTTAGTCCCACTAATATAGATCCTATCCTCAACCCTATGGGGGCATATACGTTCATTAGACATTCCTCCACATCCCCTACAGTAGAAGAATTCCTTAAAGAAGAAGGGTGTGATACCTAGATCTGGGAATTCCTTAAATATCTCCTGAGCCTCATACCTACCATAATAATTACCCACCCCTGCATGGTCCCTACCCACGATAAAGTGGGTGGCGCCAAAGTTCTTCCTCATAATTGCATGGTGGATAGCCTCTCTAGGACCTGCATATCTCATACCATATCTCACTATACTCAGGATAACAGAATCCCTTGGATAATAATATTTAATCAATGTCTTATATGCATCTAGGATAACTTCATCCCTGAAATCACCCCTCTTCTTCCTACCAATAACAGGATTTATAAATAGGCCGTCTACAAATGTCAAGGCAGTCTTCTGTACATATTCATGCCCTAGATGTGGGACATTCCTAGTCTGAAAAGCAACTATTGTTTCCCACCTCCTCTCCCTAAACAATACCCTAGTCTCCTTAGGAGATAGGAAATAGTTTTGATATCCATCGTCATAGGAGGGGATATATTCTATATCACCAGCAACGAGATAATCTCCATATCCATATAACGTCTTCACACCTGGATGATTAACATCTCTTGTCTTAAAGACTTTCTCCACAAACTCCTTCTTATCATATCTATAAATCTCACTTATATGTAGCCTAGCGATAGGTTTACCACTATATTTAAGTATGATTTCATCACCAGGCCCAAACCTATTCCTAAAAGACCCGTCAACATCTAATATAATTGGGATTGTCCATGGAAGATCGTTTGTAAGCCTCATGTTATTTAGTATGCTATCCAGCTCAACCGAATCTATAAAACCTGTGAGGGGACTATATATTCCATATCCAAGGTTCTCTACATCCCTATATCTTACATCGTCAACCTCCAACGCTTCATACTCCCCCAACTCCCCCAAGATCTTCTCAATCTTCTCAGGAGACAATATCCTTTCAACAAGCCTCCCACCATGGGGCCTACTAACCATATCAATATCCACCTTAGTCTAGATAGCCTAGACTCCTAAGCCTATCCTTAATCTTTTTAACCTCCTCCTCAGACAGCTCTAAACGTGATCCGATCTCCTCCTCATATCTAGACACCGCCTCCCTCAACATATCAATAATTAATTCATTAACATTAACGTCTAGGTCCTCCGCAATCTTCAAGATCCTATTATATAGAGACTTAGGTATACTTATATTCTCCACATCCATCCCCCATCACCCTAAAGATTTATCTAATCCATATTTAGATATATTGAGTATTATGCCTATAGAAATATATAAGGGATTATTCGTCGGACCAGGGAAAATATTTCTAGATGATTTAGAGATTGATGCAATTATATCTCTAGACTGTGGTGCAAAGCCATATATCAATAGGGAGGTTGATAACTATTGCTTCGACATTTTAGACTTCAATGTAGAGCCCATTTGGAATATAGGATATGCATTGAAGACGATCAATGCACTATTGAATACGGGTAAGAAAGTGTATCTACATTGTAGAGCTGGATGTGGGAGAACTGGGACAGTATCCATAGCATTCCTAATTCTAAAAGGTTATACATTGGATGAAGCCTACAATAAATTCATTAGGATTAGGGGATGCGGACCTGAGGATACCGTCCAGCTAAGATTCCTAGAGACATTTGAGGAGGCTGTAAAACTTATGGGTGGCGATAAGGCCTTAGAAGAATTGATTAAGTCTAAGAATTTAAACGAGTTTATAGCAAGAATATATCAATATAGGTAGATAATCAACCCTACGGCTCAAGCCTAAAACCAATCCATAAATTGAAATATACTATTTATACTATTATTCCATACTATGCCTACACATAAGTTTTTTATATTGTGGTGTCGAGAGTGGAGGAGGATATTAAAAAATTGATTGAGAAGGCTGAAAAGCCGGGTAGGATATCTCCATATCTACATAAATATTATGGTGGTAAAATACAGACAATACCTAAATGCCCCGTGAGGGGATTATCTGATTTTGACATATGGTATACACCAGGTGTAGCGTCTGTATCGGAGGAAATCAGAGATGATATAGATAAATCGTTTGAATATACTAATAGGGGAAATACCGTTGCCATAGTTACAGATGGTTCTCGGGTATTGGGACTTGGAAATATAGGTCCAGAGGCTGGATTACCTGTTATGGAGGGGAAGGCCCTACTCTTTAAATATTTAGGTGGTGTAGATGCGATCCCCCTAAGTATTAGGACCCATGACCCATTCGAGATCATCCGATTCCTCGAATGGATAGAGCCTTCATTCGGTGGGATTAATCTCGAGGATATAGAGAAACCAAAATGTTTCTATATATTAGAGGAGGCTAGGAAGAGGTTAAGTATTCCTGTATGGCATGATGATCAGCAGGGAACCGCAACGGTAATATTAGCTGGATTGATAAACTCCTTGAAAATAGTTGGTAAAAAGATGGATGAGATTAAGATAGTCCTATTCGGCGTGGGCGCCGCCAATACGAAGGCCGCGGAAGTATTAATGTTAGCCGGTGCAAAGCCTGAGCATATGTATTTAATAGATAGTAAAGGTGTTATACATGCTGGAAGGAAGGATATACTTAAGAAGGAGAAAAATCCATGGAAATATAGGCTGGCTGAAAAGACAAATCCAGATATGATTGAGAAGATTGAAGACGCCTTTAGAGGGGCAGATGTAGTTATCGGGGCTTCTAGGCCGGGGCCAAATGTGATTAAGAAGGAGTGGATAAAGATAATGTCGGATGACCCAATAGTATTCGCAACCGCTAACCCTGTCCCAGAGATATGGCCTTGGGAGGCTAAAGAGGCTGGAGCAAGAATAGTCGCTACAGGTAGATCCGACTTTCCCAATCAGATAAATAATAGCCTAGGATTCCCTGGAATATTTAGGGGAGTCCTAGATGTCAGGGCAAAAACCATTACTGATATGATGTGTGTAGTAGCTGCAAAGGCATTAGCTGAGTATGCCGAGGAGAAGGGAATCCATGAAGAATATATAGTTCCCTCTATGGAGGAGTGGGAAGTATATCCAAGGGTAGCTGTAGCTGTAGCACTGGAAAGTATAAAGGAGGGGATAGCCAGGGTTAAATATTCCAGGGATGAGTTATGGGAGAGAGCTATAACCATAATTAGGAATAGTAGGGAGACTCTAAAGGAGTTAATGAAGAGAGGTCTTATAAAGGAGCTCCCCGAAATGGGCGATTAGATAGAAAGTTTAATTTTTATATTTATATAACATTTATGAATTGAATGAGGTATATATGATTTACATTCACTCACCCCTCCCCTTATTTAGAGAGCTAAATATCTTGAAATACTATCTATATTTAATACCGAGCAATTTCTCTGAGGGATATCCATATGAAGGTTTTAGTTAAGAAAATAGTTAAGAGAGATGGTAGGATAGTTGACTTCGATCTGAATAGGATAAGGAACGCGATAAAGAAGGCTATGCTCAGCGCCGATAAATATGATGTGGATACCCTGAATAAAGTATTGGTGTATATCGTTGAAATATTAAATGAAAAGTATGGCGAGGAGGGAATACCCACAGTTGAGGAGATACAGGATATAGTGGAATTTAGCCTAGTAAAATTTGACCTCTATGAGGTCGCTAAAAACTATATACTCTATAGAAAGGAAAGGGAGAAGATTAGAAAGGAGAAGATGTTGCTCCTAAACAAGGATAAATTAGATGAAGTTGATAAAAAGTTTAGCTTAAATGCTATAAGACTACTTGCGGCTAGGTACCTATTAAAAGATGATGAGGGGAAGGTAATTGAAAGTCCAAAACAGTTATTCCAGAGAGTCGCGATGACGATCGTGATACCGGATCTATTGTATGACCCAAGAGTATATGATAAAGAGGGGAGACAGAATATCCATGAAGAAGAGGAGTTTAATCCTGAAGAGCATGAATATAAATATGGCTTCAGCCTGGACAATGGAGAAAGGATATTTTGGAATAGATATCATCTAGAGAGGATGAAGTATCTATATGATAGGTTGAATAGAGAGGGGAAGATGAAGGTATCATGGAGCGAATTCCTATCTATGTTGGAGAGGGGAGAATTTTCTAAATATGCTGAAAAGATGATGGAATACTACGATTTAATGGTAAGCAAGAGATTTATGCCTAACTCACCTACTCTCTTCAATGCTGGAACTAGACTTGGACAGCTTTCAGCATGCTTCGTATTAGATATGGATGACGATCTCGAGAGTATAATGCAGGCAGCAAAGGACGCTGCAATGATATTTAAGAGCGGGGGAGGCGTAGGTATTAACTATAGTAAGCTGAGACCTGAGGGAGATATAGTTTCATCGACCTCCGGCGTGGCCAGTGGGCCGGTATCCTTCATGAGGATTATAGATACGATAACCGACGTCATAAAACAAGGCGGGAAGAGGAGAGGGGCTAATATGGGTATATTAGAGGTATGGCACCCAGACATAGAGAAATTTATAAGGGCTAAGGAAGAGGAGGGTATACTAGAAAACTTCAATATATCGGTAATGATAAATGACAAGTTTATGGAGACTTTGGATAGGGATGGAGAATATCCACTTATAAATCCCAGATCTGGTCTGGAGGTTAAGAGGGTTAGAGCTAGGAACTTATTTAGGTTAATAGCTGAATATGCCTGGAAGACAGGAGATCCAGGATTATTATTTCTAGACAAGATAAATGCATATAACGTGATGAAGAATTCCCTGGGGCTAATTAGAAGCACCAACCCATGTTCAGAGGAACCTCTATATCCATATGAGTCATGTAATCTTGGAAGTATAAATCTATATGCTTTTGTAAGGTTTAATGAAGATGGATCTACATGGTTTGACTGGGATGCCTTCCATAAAACAGTTGAGACGGCTTATGAATTCCTAGACAATGTAATCGATGTAAACAAATACCCAATTGAGAAGATTGAGGAGAGAACGATATCCCTAAGAAGGGTAGGTCTAGGGATAATGGGGCTAGCTGATACATTAGCCGCATTGAAGATTCCATATCATAGTGAAGAAGGCTTTAAATTTACCAGAAAGGTTACAGAGCATCTGACATACTATGCGATGAAGAAGAGTGTGGAGAGGGCCAAGACGAGGGGGGTATTCCCACTATATGAGAAGAGTGGATATAGAGATGGCCAGATGCCAGTTGGAGGATACTATAGGAGAGACATATGGACCCTTGACTGGGATGGTTTGGTGGAGGAGATAAGGAAGTATGGAATTAGGAATGTAGGTGTATCAACAATTGCACCTACGGGATCGATATCCATGCTGGTCGACGTCTCATCTGGTATAGAGCCGATATTTGCATTAGTATATGAAAAGAGGGTAACCGTAGGTGTATTCTTCTACACAGACCTAGAGTTCGAGAGACAATTAAAGGAGAAGGGCTTATACAGGGAAGATATATTGAAGAAGATAGCTGACAATGGAGGGAGTCTACAGGGATTAGATGAGATACCCGACGATTTAAAGAAGGTATTTCCAGTCGCATATGATATTCCTTGGTGGGACCATATTAGGATGCAGTATGAAGCGGGGTTATGGATAACAGAGTCGATAAGCAAGACGATCAATATGCCCAACTGGGTAACTGTAGATGATGTTGAGAAGGCATATCTATTCAGCTATAGACTAGGGGTAAAAGGAATAACCATTTATAGAGATGGGTCTAAGACTGTCCAGGTTCTAGTTACCCCAAGCCAGAAAAGAGGTAAATATTTTGACATCGTGGAAAATAAGACGTTAGATCTATTAGAGAGTCTCGGAATAGAGAAGCCTACCCTTTCAGGAGTCAACACAGTATTGGCTCAGGCAACTATACAGCTGACTACAAGGGCTCAAGAATCTGATATATCTTCCCGTAAAAAGGGTAAGATCTTAACATGTCCTGAATGTGGAAGTGAGGCACTGATATATAGTGAAGATTGCCTCAAATGCCTAGACTGTGGATGGACAGCCTGTGTCGTAGCCTAGCTAAATAAGCTGCTTCCTCTTTTTTACCTCCTCAATCTCCCTCTTCAAATATCTCTTCTTCAAATCCTTTAAAATTAGATATGCTTTACCAACCCTCTCAATGAAATCTTCAAAAGATTCAACCTCTGTAATCTTATCAGTTATCTTTAAAATAGCGAATGAGTTTGACTGGTTTTTAAACCTCTTTAATGAGATCGTAAAGTCACCGGTAGATGGATAATACGTTAGAAAATATCTCCATGAGTTATCTCCATCCGCCTGACCCAACTCTATAACCTTGCTTACACTCCCTTTCCTAAACCTAATCTCTTTAGACTCCTCAATCATCTTTATTATCTCGTTAACAACTAATCCTATATCAACTGGATAAATCTCAGGAGAAGACTCCCTTAACTCTTTAACCTCCTTCATTCCATACGCCTCCCATATTATATTATTATACTACTGCTATTATGGAGATATTACTCACATATAGTCATTTACATTCCTCATATATATATCATGAGTTAATATTTCCACATTTAGATATAAGCCATTTAATTAATATCTCCTCAT
This sequence comes from uncultured Nitrososphaeria archaeon, assembly GCA_964529905.1. Lineage (GTDB taxonomy): Archaea > Thermoproteota > Nitrososphaeria > Geothermarchaeales > JDFR-13 > SZUA-1514. The sequence goes on along the minus strand of CAZGXJ010000003.1, from coordinate 29,633 downwards.
TATTATTAGCTTTGATCCGGACAGGTATACTGGGATATCTAGTAGCTACATGGCTCATAAATAGCCATTCACCCTTATCAAAGTTAACTACATTATCTACTACACTCTTACTTATCGAGAAGGTATCCGCTATCACACTCCTATCATATGATCTAGGTAGTACGGATATGAAGTAGCTATGGAGCTGTTGGAGTATATTTGTATTTAGATGGGCAACCCTCTGAGTAGCTATCCAACCACCTATTCCATACTTCCTCCCCTGTCTAAATAGGAGCTCTAATGCCTCACTAGAGTATAACGTAAAATTCTCCTTCTTAGAGTCCCTAGGCATAAATTCGTGGGCCTCATCCACAACCAATAAAATGTTTCTACCACCAGACATTCGCTTCCTGAAATTGAAGAGTGTCTTTATAAGTTTATATATTAACTCCCTAGCATGGTTAGCCTCTGGATAGTAGATTAAATATAGTCGCTTATCTCCGCCGAACAATATTTTCTTTGATAGTTGATACGTGGTAGGATTCCTATCACCCTCCTCGGGTTTAACCTGCATGGTTGCCAGTAAACCATTTAAGAGATCCTTCACAGCTGTGGACCTCTTAATCTGGCTATTTACAAAGTTAATGGTGGCTATAATCTCATTCCAGTCATTAGTCGAGATATCCCTAATTTCATATACATATTGGTCGAAGTCGTATCCATATAGGATCCTCCTAATCCTTTCAAGTGGAAGCTTTAGATGTGGATGGACCTTCCCTATAGCCTCCTTAATACTTTCAATGGTATGATACACTGTTAGATACTGGGGTGTAGACTCCAGATATTTCTTAGGTATACCTCTTAAAACCTCCAATACATTTTCCGGATCAATATTGTTTCGCTTCAATAGATCCCCAAATGTCTCTGGATATATAGTCGTCTCGACAAATCTATCCATAGGTATAGATGGATCCAGATATATTTCACCTACCTCAGATAGGAGATCCAATAGGTTGATAGGGTATTCGCCTGAGATATCTATAACGACTACTGCTAAATCGTCAAGTCGATTTATGGCCTCCCTAATCAATACGGATATTAAATTTGATTTCCCAGTTCCTGTATAACCAAATATACCTGTGTGATACCTAAACAATGCATATATATCTATAGAGGTATCTAAGTCATATCCGACTATCCTACCTATATTTATTGATGTGGTAGTAGGCTTATTAATGAGTAGGCCATATAGCTCAGCACTCATTAAATGGGCTTTAGACCCTATCAATGGGCTTAGATTATCCTTTATAACTTCCACCTCACCATCATCGTAATACCTAATTCTATATCCCGTATTCACAGCTATGATTGACATCCAATTCTCACCGCCTCCATACCAGCTCTCCCTAATCCTCTCCAAAGTATCCCATTTAAGTAGTGGAGGAATATCAGGCTGAAGACTTCCCATCTCCAAATGGTATGCCTTAACGGATGTAACCTCGAAGATTGTATACCATAGGGAATCACCAACCATCCTCTCGACACCAATAATAGCTGGTTTATGAAGTCTATCGAATATATCGAGATCGAATTCCGCGTCTATATATGCTATACCCTCCGATAATATCGAGAGCTCCCCGTGGAATTGGAACCTCACACTCTCAATTTTATAATCCCTGACCTTTGCCTCCAGTCTTCCATCCAACTCATCAAATAAGTTTTCTATCCTCATCTCCTCCGCCTCCTCTCGAGTTGAGCCCTATACTCCCTAAAACTCTTTGTAAGTATGTATATGTTATACCTCCTAATCATTCTATACATAGTATTCTCAACAACTTTAGATACTGAAGACCTTATTGTTTTAATCATCCTTTTAACCTCCTTATCAGCTATAAATAGTAGATAGTTATGGCCAGCCGATTCTATTATCTGGTCATTATCAAAAGCTCTAAGTATATAGAGGATCATGTTATCCAATGGATTGGATTCTGGGAACTCTAGATATATCTTAGACCTATATTTACCTGTGACATGCCTAAGTTCTACATCCCTCATAAAATTCTTGTCTCCATCCCTTATGAATCTATCGTAGAAGAATATGGGGCTACGTATATATAGGTCATCCAGATATCTAACCTCTCTAAGCTGGAAATAGTTTCTAACAAGTAGACTTGATACTCCTGCCTTTCTCCTAGCAGGTATAAGGTCTGAGCCGTCGTGTATTAGACTCGAGAATATATTATCATATCCAGCTGTCCTCCATGGAGTAGGGAATTTATCCCTAAATAGTGCCGATAAAATATTTAACATATTCCTATCCGACTTTGTCGAGACCGTCTCTATGTTTATCGAGCTTCCGACACTCTTTAGATATGGTATTACAGACCTATTCAAATCAGTAACGGATGTATCCTTACCAATACCTATAATTAATCCCCCGACCTCCTCCTCAACCCGTTTCAACTCATATAATAGTAAAAGGGTTAATGTGTTTATCTCTTTGACAGTCATGGGTTTCCCATTGATATATAGAGGGTGCTGACCCACACCCCCATATAGAAGAGACCTAGTAAAGACATCGACAAGTTTAAAGGCGTTATCCCAATACCTATATATACCCCTGTTAAGGACAACCCTATTTAGTGATATGTCATCTATCAAGGATCCATCCAAAAACTCATTATTAAATTGATCCAGCTTCTTTAAAAGCCTATCGATTGAGACCCTATCAGGTAGATACTTCATCAACATATGTACATCTATCTCCTCTGAACCAGTTTCATAGGCTAAATTAACCATCTTATTTATAATATAATGCATCTTATATCCAGGTCTATACTCGATAGAGATCATTGAGGGGTCCGGACCAAAATATATAGCTAGATAGAGGTCTCTTAGGGGTATGGGGCCTAGAGGTGAGCCTTCAGACGTAAATATCCCCCCTCTATATCTGAGGATAAGCTCCCTAGCATCTCTGAAATATGGGCCATAGCTACTTGCAATAGGTCTATCCAAAAATACTATTTTGATATCTCCCGATTTCAACGCTCGATATGCAAATAGGAATTCCCCGAAAGTCATGACACTCCTAGGTATAGATTCTATACTCTTACCTAGGGACCTATCATCTAATAGATTTGATACGCCACTAAACGCATTTAGATCTTCAAACCAGAATGGGATAACCTTAAATATGCTATATGCATCCATCTTCTCGACATCGCTGAAGTTGAGAGTTATGTCACCCTCCCTACCAATCCTAAATTTTAACGTATATCCAGCTACAGCTACAAACATTGTTATAACGTCTAGCCCCACCGTATACTCCATCGATCCATCTATACCTAGGGCCTTATATTCACCCTCACCAAAGTATTCCAGAAGATACTTCTTAGCATCTCCAACGTTCAAACCACGTATCAGATCACCAGTGTCAATGTCTAGATCCCTAATCTTATCAAGCCTATCCCTATATAGACCATCAAGATATTCTAAACCATTTTTAAAAGATTCAATATCCCACATTAGTTAAACCTCCCAAGGTATGTACACATATCTCAATATCGAAATTAAAAATATTAAAGGGTTATTAGGCTGACCAATCGTCGACCCAGCGTATTATCTTAAAAAATTTTTTATCAGCTTTATAGCTTAAGTAATGTATTAGGGTATCCATCTATCCACATATCTAACCATATTCTGTAACACAGATATCCTTGAAGGTGGATAGTCATCCATATATCTATACCCATCTAAACCCTTTAGAATCTTCCTTGCAAACCTCTTAATCTCCTCGAAGCTCATCATGTTACTCTTTCTAAGCCTCTTAGTTGAATAACCTAGATGCATATAGCTCTTAACCTCGATAAAATGGGGATTAGCGATCTTTAGAAGCTCAATATATTCTGGGATATATTCATCCAATGCATTAACATCTTTAATCATAGTCATCCTGATAACAGTCCTAGTATTTACCTGGGATAACAGCTCTAGAGACCTTATATATCTATCCCATGCATCTGGATATAGAGGCTTATCTATCTTATACATCAACTCCTCATTAGGTGCAGACATTGATATATATAACTGTGTGGGGAGGGCGTCCTCCTCCATCAACCTCTCAATCATATCTGGTTGGAGACCATTTGATACAATATATATACTTCTAGTCGATGGTAGACTCTTTAAATATTTGACCAGCTCGGGAAGTTTAGGGTAGAGAGTAGGTTCACCCGATAGAGAGATTGCATAATGAGTAGGTATTTTAGATTCTTCAAGCCTCCTAAGATCGACTCCTGGCATACCTGGATATCCACTCATTAATCTAGCCCTCTCCTTCATCAAACCATTCATCAAATCTATAGGATCATCAACCTCATCTTCTGTCATTATAACCTTCTTCATAAACTCCATTGGCCTCCAACAGAAGATACATTTCATTGTACACATCATACCAGCAGGACTAAATTCCACACATCTATGGCTATCGATGCCGTAGAATACCCTCTTGTAACATACACCTTGATTCTTCACACTCTTCTTAGTCCAGTGACATATCTCAACAGTTGAATGGTTATATACTCCATAATGGGCGTTCAGCAGCTGTTTAACTATCCTATCCGGAATCTTTATAACTTCTTTTGTGGACATGCCATATATATTATATGGATGAATAGTTAAAAATCTTTGGAGGGGAGGGGGAGATATACATTTAAAAATGTATTTAAAGATATCTATATCCCCCCATATAATTTTGTTTTGGAGAGGTGTATATAGAGATTGGCTGGGGAGGATAAGATAGAATATAAACCTATACCATTGACAGACCTCTTGATAAGACTAAAAAACCTTTCTCAGATCATGATGAGTCTCGCCTTCTGCAGCGTATTCTTTAGAGATGAGTCTCTATATGTAGAGATGGAGATGTTGGACGATAAGATAGATTATTTAAAGAGTCTATTGATAATGCAGGCCTCCTTAGCTACTAGAGATGGGGAAGACGCAACTAAGATGTTATCTGTATTTGATATGGTCTCCTCGGTCGATAAGATAAGTGAGGTAAGCCTAGATATAGCCAAACTAGCCCATGAACATCTAACCATAGATATTGGAGACTATCTATTTATAAATAGTGCTACCAACTTTATCTTCGTATTCGAAGTAGATGAGAATAGTCCATTTATATCAAAGACTATTAAAGAGATTTATGAAGATATTCAGGAAGTCTTCGATGTAGTCGCTGTGAGGAGAAGCGGTAGATTTATAATATCCCCATCTGAAGACTTCACATTATATAAGGGAGATAAACTCTATATTAAAGGATTAACAAGTACTATTAGGAAAGTTTTGAGACTCCATGGAGTGGAGAAGGAGGCAAGTGGTTTGAAGTTAAATAGAGATATACTTGAAAACATCATCTATATAAAGAATCTAAGTGAGTTCATGATCGATATTGCCTATAGCACATTATTCACATCCTCAAAGGATCTGGCCTATGAGTTAGAGTCGATGGAGGAGACAATAGATGAGATCACGGAGGAGTTAAAGTTGAATGTTATGGAGGATAGCCAACTATCTAACAAAGAGAAATTGGCGCTTATAGAGTTTATAGATTCATGTGAATATTTAGCGGATGCAGCGATAGATATGACATATAGCATTAGAAAAGGCGGTTCGCCCCACCCAATTATTGAACGTATACTTGAGAAGACCGATGAAAGATATATAGTTTTAAAGATTCCGGATATACTGGATGGAAAGGAGATAGCCCAGCTAAACCTAAGTAAATTCGGGGTAGATATATTGGCATTGAAGAGAGGTGGATATTGGTATCTAAACCCACCTATAAAAGGTTGGAAGTTAAGAAGTGGAGACCAATTAATTATACAATATTATAAGGAGGCTGAAGAAGAGGTTAAGAAACTTATCAAAAATCTGGAGATTAAGACCTAGTTTTTATCCTTCTGACCTTTAGAATAACTCCTTCTATACCTACTACCTCTATCTTCTCACCCACCCCGATCTCTTCATCGGAAACAGCACTCCAGAGATCAGATTCGACTAATACTACACCCATCTTACCCGGTCTAATCTCCTCCTTAACTACGCCAGTCTTACCGATCAAAACATCTAGATCTAGTGGGCTCTTCCCCCTCATGATAACCTCCTTGATTTTATGTAGATAAAACCCGAGGAAACCCACTAAAGATACTATAATTACTAATCCTCCAAATACGAATAATCGATAGTTGAATGTCCATATAAAATGCTCAGATCTATATAGCATTACAATCCCAATAGCACTTAGAATGGCTCCCGCCGTAGCCAATTCACCCTCCCCAACCCATGTCTCCATAATAATAGCTGAGATTCCGAGTAGAAGCAATACTATAGCTGTTGCATCTGCACCTAGATAACCTAGACCTAGGAAGGATAGGACAAGTAGTGTTACAGCTACTATAAAGCCAATATATGTTGGATGGATAAGCTCCACCAAAATTAATATCGCAGCTAGGTCTAGGAGGATACCAGCTAATAGGGGATTGGATAATAGACTTAGTAATTGGCTTCTGGTATCCCTCTTAACCTCAACTATATTGTATCCATCCCATCCAAGGATTTTAAGTAGTTGAGAGATATCTTGAGCCAATATATCGGCGATCCCGTATCTATATGCCTCACTAGCGGTAAAGTCTTGATTTTCTCTAACCATAGATTCAGCTGCAGAAACATTTCTACCTCTAGCTTCGGCTAGGCTAGCTATCCATTCTGCCATTGCATTAACGACCTTCGGATCGGATCCACCTGTTAAATCCCTAGGTTCAGCTGATCCTATTACGGATCCAGGTGCCATAGCGAGTATATCAGAGGATATAGCTATATATGCCCCAGCCGAATAAGCGTATCCCCCTGGAGGTATATATACAGTTACATTTCCAGGTGAGTTAACTATCGCATATACAATATCCTGTGTAGGCTTTAGATATCCGCCATTCGTCTTCAAAACTATTAATACAGGTTGGCCAGGCAATACTTTAGATAACCTTCTATTAACTAGATCGCTATATCCGGCATCTATAGTCCCATCTATCCTAATTAGTAGGAGCTCATCAGATATAGCTATGCCTGAGGATATAAACAGATTTACAGTTATGGATATTAAAAATATTGAGATAAAGAGTTTGACTCCCCTCATCACACCCCTCTACTCTCCACTAAAGAAATTCTTCATATCCTCAATTAATTTAGTTAGCTCAAGTGGTAATACTATCTTGGTGGCTTCACCCTTAGCCATCTCCTTTAAAACCTCCATATACTGGAGAGCCATAGTATTTTTGTCAAGCTCCTTGGCGACCTCTAGAATCTTTTTAAGGGCTAGTGCATATCCCTCAGCCTTTAGAATAAGGGCTTGCCTCTCACCCTCAGCCCTTAAAATAGCACCTTCCTTCTCACCCTCAGCAACCCTAATAGCAGACTCCTTCTTACCTTCAGCCTCTGTCACCATAGCCCTTCTATTACGCTCAGCACTCATCTGGCGAATCATCGCCTCCTGAACATCCTTAGGAGGCGTTATCTCCCTAATCTCAACCGTAGTTATCTTTACACCCCATCTACCAGTCACTTCATCCAGCTTAACCCTCAAAATATTGTTTATCTCCTCCCTCCTAGCCAATACAGAGTCCAGATCAATATCACCTATAACCGCTCTAAGGGTTGTAGTTGCAATACCGGTTGCAGCCCCTTTAAAATCCCTAACGTTTAAGACGCTTCCGAGGGGATCCAAAACTTTAAAGTATATTAGAAAATCTATATCTACAGGTGCATTATCCCTAGTTATACATGTCTGCCTAGAGACCTCTATAAACTGCTCCCTAAGATCAACCTTAACAGGCCTATCAATGAATGGTATTAGGAAGACTACGCCAGGACCCTTAACTCCTATAGCTCTACCAAGCCTAAATACTACCACCCTCTCATACTCCCTTACTACTCGTATAGAGGCGTTGAGTAGGAGAACTAGTACCGCCACTATGACTATCGCCAAGATTATACTACCTACATCAATTACAACTTGTAAAACATAGTTATCCAGATTCATCTCATTAATAATAATTTTTCAATCATATAAATAAATATAGATATATTTATTTCATAATTAGGAGATAATAAAGATTCATGGATATATATATCCTAATAAAATTTATAAATCTTCTTCAATTTACTATTATCATCAGTTCAATAAATCATTTCCAAAACTAACTGATAAATATCTTTCTGTTTCTATCCCTTTATTTATGGCGGTATATGGTAGGGGATTATCCCACTATGATATATTCAACGCCATTAAGGATATGGAGAGGAGGGGATTAAAGGTTATACATTTCGAGGTTGGAGACCCATATCTACCCATAAATAAAAGGATAATAGATGTTTTGTATAGAAAAACTTTGGATGGATATATACATTATGGAAGTCCATATGGCCTATATGAGTTTAGGAGGGAAATATTAAATTACTTATGGAGGAAACTCGGTATAGAAAAAGGTATAGATGAAATATTGGTTACACCTGGAAGTAAATCTGGTTTAAAAATGTTTATAGAATTGAACAGGAGAGAGATATCGAACGCTATATTAATAGATCCCTCTTGGAGCGCATATAGAGGAATATTGAATATGTATAACATCAAGATCGAGACAATAGGAACTAGATTTGAAGATGGATGGATACCCCATGACTCATTAAATAAATTAGAAGAGCTTGATTTCCACCTCTTAATACTAAATAATCCAGTCAATCCAACGGGAGCAATTTATCCAAAAAATATTTTAGACACTATAATGGATATAGTCGCTGAGAAGGATGCATATATAATAAGCGATGAGGTGTACTTTGAGACCATCCTAGATAGAGGAAATAGGCATAGTTCAATACTTGGATATGAATATGAGAAGGCAGTAGTGCTCTTCAGCCTATCTAAAAGCCATGGACTAACGGGATTTAGGCTGGGATGGGTTGTTGCAAAGGATGAGATCATTAATAGATTGGCAAGGATAGCCCAGTATTCCTATACGAATATCCCCGAATTTATACAATATGCAGGTATAGAAGCTTTAAACGATGATGGATATGTGGAGAGGGTTAGGAGGATATATGGAAAAAGAGTCAATATCCTATCTAAAGGATTAAGGAGACTTGGGTTCAAATTCGTGGAGCCTAAGGCAACCTTCTATATATTTGCAAAGCCACCTCTAGAGAAGGATAAGATTAATGAATTTATATATAGGTTAGTCTACGAAAAATATGTTGGGGTAGCGCCTGGTTCATCCTTCGGTGGATATAACGATTTCATAAGGTTCTCAGCTGGGATATATGAGGAGGATATTTATGAAGGATTAGAAAGAATAGAGGATCTGTTAAACAGCCTTGACTAACTTATGGTCAAACTGGATTGCCCAAAAACTTTAAATATCTTAATATATACCATTTTCTTTAACGAGCTATCTATGGTGGAAAGGTGATGAAACGCCAATATCTATGAATAGGTTCACGGAGGATGAAGTCAGACCCTTCCTCCTAAAGGTCTTAAATGATAAGCATATAGAGATCCTAAGGAGGGTTGCAGAGACCAGTAATAGATCACTTACATGGATCCTCCATAGAATATCGGAGGAAAAGGGAATACCACTGTCAACACTAAAGTTTAATTCTAAAAGTCTCCTAGAATGGGGATTAATAGAGAGAGTAGGATGGAATGGAAAGAAGATGGTTAGATTGACTGGGCTTGGATATAAAGTAGTGAAAGTAGTTGGGTTAGAATGTGAAGTAGATCGTACAGAAAAGGAGGCTATGGATGGTATTAACAGTGTAAATCATATATTGAGAGATTTACTGAGGATGGTCAACGGTTTCCACAGTTTTTCATCAATAACCTCCCTGAACATCATATATTCAATATTCGAGACAAGGAAATTGTTAGGTAGGGATATTTGGGATACTAGAATTGTTTTAAGTAAGGGGCATGCCGCTCCAGCTCTATATGCGGTATTAAAACATTATGGATTGTTAAGGGATATCGATTTTAAAGGGGCATTCACATCGAAATCTTTTATACAGACACACCCTGTTAAGGGCTGTCCATTGGTTATGGTGTCAACAGGTTCACTGGGCCAGGGATTATCAATTGCAAATGGATTGGCTATAGCCCTTAAAAGTGAGGGTATAATGGATGATGTATATGTAATTATGGGTGATGGGGAATTGGATGAGGGTATGTTTTGGGAGGCATTATCCACAGCTTCAAGCCATAAACTAGATAACATAATACTACTTATAGATAGGAACTTCCACCAGTTAACGGGATATACCGAAGATATAAAGGTGAAAGAATCTATTGAGGAGAGGCTAAGATCCTTTGGATGGTTGGTTGATAGAATACCCAATAATGTGAAAAAGATTATCTCTAGCTTATCAAAATTCTCCGAGATATGTGGAACACCCAAGGCATTAATTGTTGATACATGGCCCAGCTGATAGATATTCAAGGGGTATTTGATATGCTGGATTTTAGTGGTAGTTTTAGGGAGGTTTTAGGTAGGACCTTGGTAGATATTGGTATGATATATAGAGATCTATATGTAGTAGATACGGACCTCTCCAAATCCACAAAGAGCCACTATTTCAAGGAGAGATATCCAGATCGATTTATACAGGTAGGTATAAGTGAACAGGATGCAATAGGAACAGCCGCTGGTTTGGCTATAGGAGGAAAAATACCACTTATAATTTCATATTCAATGTTTATAATGAGGGGATGGGAACAGATTAGAAATACCATTGCTAGAGATAGTCTAAATGTAAAGATAATTGGTACACATTCAGGCCTCTCAGATTTTCTAGACGGAGCATCTCACCAATGCCTTGAAGATATAGGTTTGATGAGGATACTCCCAAACTTTAAAGTAGTGTCTCCCTCCGATATTATATCAACTAAGAGCCTATTAAGACAGGTGATAGATTTAGATGGGCCCGCATATATTAGACTCGGTAGGGATAATGCCACTAAGATTTATGAAGAGGAGGATGAGGTTATACTTGGTAAAGCCAATATATTGATGGATGGAGAGGACCTTACACTAGTATCCCATGGATCAATGACTCCTATAGCATTGGAGGTATCTAAACTATTGAGGAGAAGGGGATATAGAGCCAGAGTTGTAGATATGCATACAATAAAACCTTTGGATAGGGAGGTATTAAAAGATGTGGATAACCCCATCTTCGTTATTGAGGACCACAGCGTATACTGTGGGTTAGGATCCGCTATAGCCGAGTACCTATCTATGACAAGTCCTAAATATGTCTTTAGACTAGGTATAGAAGATAGATTTGGAGTTGGGGAACTAAACTATATAGACCTCCTTAGATATATGGGGTTAACCCCTGAACAACTCTCCAAGAAAATATTGGTGATATTAAATGGGCTTTAGATATACCTCCAAAGAATATAAAGAGAAGACCGTTATAGAGGTTGGAGATGTAAAAATAGGAGAAGGATTTATATTCATAGCTGGGCCCTGCTCAGTCGAGAGTATGGAGCAGATGGAAGAGGTAGTAGATCAATTAATAGAGATTGGAATAGATATACTGAGAGGAGGAGCCTTTAAACCTCGAACATCACCATACACATTCCAAGGTCTTGGAGAAGAAGGTATAAAGATACTTAGGAAGATAAGGGAGAGATATGGGATACCAATCGTAAGTGAGATTCTGGATATTAGGCAGTTAGAGAAGTATGGAGAAGATCTGGATATAATTCAAGTCGGAGCAAGAAATATGTATAACTATCCATTCTTAAAAGAACTTGGAAAAATAGATAGACCTATCCTACTTAAGAGGGGATTATCTGCGACATTGGATGAGTGGCTCTATGCCGCGGAATACATTATGAGTAATGGAAATGAAGATGTCATCCTATGCGAAAGAGGGATAAGGACATTTGTCAAACACAGTAGATTTACCTTAGATATCGCAGCAGTCCCATCACTGAGAGAGAGGACACATCTACCAATAATAGTGGATGTATCACACCCAGCAGGGAGGAGGAACCTAGTCATACCTCTAGCAAAGGCAAGTGCATGTATAGGTCCAGATGGATTAATGGTTGAGGTCCATCCAGACCCGGATAATGCTTTATCCGACTCAAAACAACAGATCACCCCAGATATGTATAGAGAATTAGTATCGGAGGTGAGGAGATGTCTATTAAAGAGTTGAGACATCTAACGGGTAAGGTGATATTTGGACGTGGATCAATATATACATTGAAAGATTTGATAGAGAACATAAACCCGAGCAAGACAGGTTTTATAGTTGATGGAGAGATATATAGAATGGGTCTAAGATGGCTAAAAGATATAACAAGAGATGTTAAACCTGAACTAATCTATACCGTTAAAGATCCAAGAAAGGCTAAAAATATAGAACAGGCCATAGACATATGGAGGGAGCTATATGTTAATGAATTTAATAGGAAATCATTGTTGGTTGCCATAGGAGGAGGTGGGATAGGCGACTTAACTGGATTCATATCCTCTACATATATGAGAGGCATAGATTGGATCAACATACCTACAACTCTACTAGCTCAGGCAGACTCCTCGATAGGGGGGAAGACAGGGATAGATTTCATGGGTAAAAACATAATAGGTTCATTCCATATACCCATAGCCACCCTAATCGACCCTGATCTATTGGATACCTTACCAAAAAAATTATTGATCGAAGGCTTCTCAGAAATAATTAAACATTCACTAATATCCAATGGAAAACTATATAGACTTCTCTATAGAAATAGTTTAGAGAGGACATTGGAAGATAAGAGGATATTCGACGAGATCTTGTTTCTAAGCATAAACTTCAAACTATCAATAATCCACAAGGATTTCAAGGAGAAGGGATTAAGGAGATGTCTAAACTTCGGACATACAGTTGGCCATGCATTGGAGGCATATCTAGACTATAACATTCCCCACGGTGAAGCCGTATCCATAGGAATAGCTTTAGAATCATATATAAGCAGGATAAAGGTTGGATTCGATAAGTACTATGAAGTATTAGATATACTTAGGAGGTATAAACAGAGATATGGGATAGATATAGATCTAACAGCCCTCATACCCTGGATAAAGATGGATAAGAAAAATTGGGCGGGAAAACCTACATTTATCCTACTCAGGGACATAGGAGAATGGGGAGTATACCAGATAGAAGAGAATGAATTAAAGGAGATCCTAAATGAGAGATATATACAATAAGATATGTATATCGATAATGCCTAAAGACCTGAGAGACTTACATAATATTCTAGATGAAATACCTTCCGAACCTATGATAGAGGTTAGACTAGATAACTTTAACGATTTTGACCGCTTTAAAGATCAATATCCTAGGAAGCTATTAAAGAGGACTATATTCACGATTAGGACATATATGGAGGGTGGATCCTACATAGGCCCACCTGATGAACTATACCATAAATACGTCAATTTGGTGGACCTCCAACCTTTATATATTGATATAGGATTGGACACTGGAATAACAGAGAGGATAGTGGGATATGCGATGAAGAAAGGAGTAGGAATAATAGTGTCGTATCACAACATAGAATATACACCTGATATGGATGAATTGGAGCGGATATATAATAGGATATTGAATTATGATCCTGATGTAATAAAGGTGGTGTGTAGAACCAGGGAGAGGGAAGACAACTGTAGAATAATTGAGTTTTTATTAAGACATCTTGAAGGGCCACCACTTATAGCCTTCAATATGGGGATTAAGGGAATCGAAACTAGGTATATCAGTATCATACTTGGAGGTTATATAACATATACATCCTATAAGAACTACTACACAGCCCCTGGGCAGACAAGTTATCATGAATTTATCAGGAAGTTGGAGGAGGTATATGGAGATGGCTAGACATAGATACTGTCTGATAGGATATCCCATATCCCATAGTTTAAGCCCAGTTATAATGGCTTATACCTTCAATAAATTAAATATAGATGCTGAATACACTTTGGAGGAGGTCAAGATAGATAGACTAGGAGAGAGGCTATCACACATACTAAGAATATATGATGGATTCAACGTTACCATGCCTTTGAAAAAAGTGGTGATACAATTTCTAAATGGGATATCTAAAGAAGTAGAGATAATAGATGCTGTAAATACTGTTAAGAAGGGAAACAAGGGATTTATTGGATATAATACAGACTGGATAGGAGTCAAAAAATCTTTAGAACATTTCAATATAAAAAATTTGGATAGAGCCATCGTAATAGGTGTAGGGGGGGCTGGGAGGGCTGCAATATATGCCTTGAAAGACATCTCGAAAAGAGTCGTAGCGTTGAATAGGACATTTGAAAATGCCCTTAAAGTTAAAAAAAGGTTTGAAAGATTTGGGTTTGAGATAGATATATATCCTTTGAATAGGGAATACCTGAAATCACTCCTTAGGAAGGCAGATCTAGTAGTAAATGCGACTCCTGTAGGTATGGATACTAGGGGAAGCATCATACCGGAAGACTTGATAGTCGAGGGAATAATATATTTTGACATGGTATATAGACCCCTGAAAACTCCCCTCCTAAGATCCGCTTTAGAGAAAGGTGGATTATCGATAGATGGACTATGGATGTTAATATATCAAGCTCTAGAAGCTGTAAAGATATGGTTCGGAAAAACCATAGATGCAACTGAGTTAAGGCGATACTTAGTTAGAGGTGGATATATATGGAGGGATACGGAGAATCACATGGCGCGGTAACAATTATAAACGCATTTGCAACTGGTTTTGGGGCGGCGCTAGGTATAGATTTAAAGACTGAGGTATATGTAAGAAAGACTGGTGAAGACACTATAAAAAGCTACTTAAATGGAGAATTGTTGATGATAGATCATAAGCTTGTGGAAACCATTATCGAGGAATTCAGGCGTATATATGGATTGAAAGATAATTTGGAGATAAATATATATACCGATATACCTCCGGAAATAGGTTTGAAAAGCAGTAGCTCAGTTGCAAATGCATTGATAATCGCTTTATATGACTATATAGGTCTGGACTATGAATCATGGGATATACTAAGGTTAAATGTAGATACCTCTCTAAAAGCTGGAGTATCAAAGACGGGAGCATTAGATGATGCTGCTGCTTCTCTATATGGAGGGATAGTATTTACAGACAATTACAATAGGAAGATACTTTATAGAGGGGCCAATATTAATGGGGAGGTATTAATATTCTACCGAGAATCTAGAAATCCTACGCGGAGATATATTGACATGGAATTCAAAATGTTAAGAAAACCAGTAGAGAGGGCTATAGACCTATTTAAAAGGGGATTCTGGATGGATGCCGCAATATTGAATGGCCTTGTCTATGCCTCAGCATTCGGATACGATTTAGATCCTCTACTAACCTCTCTAAAACTTAACCCATTAACAGCTGGTCTATCCGGTAAGGGCCCAGCGATGTATATGATTGATGGTGGGATGGAGGAGATGATCCGATACATAGATGGACTTATGGGATATAGGTATATACTTACCTCTACGAGGTGATATCCATAAATATCGAGATATCACCAATTAAAGAGGTTAATACATCAGTATATGCACCACCCTCAAAAAGCTATACACATAGATATCTATTCCTCTCCCTACTCTCAAAAGGTATAAATATGGTTTACAACCCATTAATATCAACCGATACAGAAGCATCTATAAATGCTGTAAACATGTTTGGTGGCGTAGTTAAACTACCTGAGATCCATGGAATAGGAAAGCCTATACAACCAAAAAATATAGTCCACTGTATTAGATCTGGAACTACAGCTAGGATATCCATAGGTGTAGCATCCCTAGTAAATGGAGAGACTATAATAGATGGTGAACCCCAATTAAGGAGGAGACCGATGAAAGACCTATTAAAGTCTCTAGAGGAGATAGGTGTAAGGACTATATCTAGGGATTATAAACTACCCGTTAAGATATATGGAGGAAGGATTAGGAAGAAATATGTTAAGATATCTGGAGACATATCTTCACAATACATAACATCATTGCTTATAATGGGTACGAAGATCGGGCTAACCGTAGAGGTCATAAACGATGTAGTCTCTAGAGGATATATAGATATAACGGTGAGGTGTCTCAGGGAATATGGTGTAAAGATCTATAGAGGGGGATATAGGTATTTCCATGTAGAGGAGTCCGAATTGTCAATAGGAGAAAGAAGGATACCTGGAGACTATTCATCCGCAGCATATCTAATGTTAATAGGCGCATTAGGAGGATCAATAAAGATAAAGGGATTGGATAAAGTAGATCCACATCCCGACAAAAAATTTATAGATATTTTAAGGGATGCAGGGGCAACTGTACATTGGAATAAAGATGAATTAAATGTAGAGAAAGGTTTTCTGGAGGGGTTTGAGGCGGATCTAAGGGATTCACCAGATCTATTACCACCGACAGCCGTATTAGCTGCTTATTCCAAGGGAACATCGGTGATTAGAGGGGTATACCATACGAAGTTTAAGGAGACGGATAGGAGGTATACCACAATATATAACCTAAGGAGGATGGGTATAGAGGTATATGGAGAGGATGACATGATCATTATTAAAGGGGGGAGGCCAAGGAATGGCGTATTCAACTCCTTTGGAGATCATAGAATAGCTCTAGCATTCATAACGGCATCCCTCTTCCTAGATAAACCCTCAAAAATATTGAATACCGAGGTTATATCGGATTCATATCCCACATTCCTAAATCTTGTAAAAGGTTTGGGTGTGGAGGTGAATATGTTTGCTGGGTAAAATGTTTAAAGTAACATTCTATGGTGAAAGCCATGGCAGGGGGATTGGAACCTTGATATATGGATGCCCACCTGGGATAAAGATTATGGATGTAGATATCAGGAGGGAGTTGGAGAAGAGGAGGATTAGGGATCCAAAGATATCTACACAGAGGATTGAAGAAGATACATTCGATGTTTTATCAGGTATATTCAATGGATATACAACTGGAGCTCCGATAAATATATTTATATATAATAAAGATGTAGACTCAAGACACTATGAAGAAATACGCTTTAGACCTCGACCGAGTCATGCAGACTACACTGCATATATGAAATATCATGGATACAACGATTATAGGGGAGGTGGAATATTCTCGGGAAGATTGACAGCTGGAATGGTGGCCGCAGGGGCAATAGCAAAAAAGGTTATTGAGGGATTCGGAATTAAAGTATTAGCCCATACATACTCAGTAGGTAAACTAGTCGTGGGGGAGGATGTAGAAATTGAGGATATAGAGAGGAATGTATATAGAAACCCGGTGAGATGCGCAAGAATGGATATGGCTGAAGAAATATATAGATACATTGAGAACGTTAGGAGAGATGGAGATAGCATAGGTGGAGTGGTAGAAGGCATCATATTAAATGTACCTATAGGGCTTGGAGAACCTCCCATTGATACATTAGATGGGGATCTTGCGAAGGCAATATTCCTGATACCTGGGGTTAAGGGGATAGAGTTTGGGCTAGGATTCAAACTAGGTAGGTTGAGAGGGAGCGAGGCAAACGATGAGTTTAGGGTTTCCAATGGTAGGATAATAACTAGAACAAATAATTCTGGCGGAATAAACGGGGGGATATCAAATGGTATGCCGATAAAATTTAGAGTAGTATTCAAGCCGACACCCTCGATATATAAACGGCAGAGGACAGTAGACCTAAGGGAATTTAGGGAAGTGGATATACGTCTAAAGGGGAGATTTGACCCATGTATAGCAATAAGAGCAGTACCGATAATAGAGAGTGTATCAGCTATTGTGATTGCAGACCACCTACTCAGATGGCTAGCCTATGAAAAATATATGGGTGATATAGGTAATGGATAACCTTAAAAAACTTAGGAATGAGATAGATAAGATAGACGAGAAAATTTTAGAGCTTCTAGATAGGAGGATGGCTATAGCCAGTGAAATAGGAAGGATTAAGAGGAATTTAGGCATACCAATAGAGGATATAAAGCGGGAGGAGGAGATTCTAAATAAAGCAGGGATATATAGAGAAATATTTAAGAAGATATTGGAGCATTCAAAGAGGATTCAGGAGAGGCATTATATACCCAATAGATTGGATGGCTCAATAGGGATAATTGGATATGGGAGGATGGGTAAATTATTCACTAGAATATTTCGGGAATATCTAGATGTATATATCTACGATATAGACCCGAAGAAATACGATAGTGAAAAAGGGAAGATATGTAAATCGATGAATGAATTGTTGGATAAGTCTGAATACATAATGGTAGCTACAGATCTATATAGCATATCCAACGTTTTAAAAAGAATTAAGTCTCTCATAGTTAGGTATGGTTTCAGAGATAAATATATCTTTGATATAGCGACTATAAAGGATGAGGTAATAAATATATTGAAGAGCTTCCCACACTATGTAAATGTATGTAGCATACATCCATTATTCGGGCCAAACATCTCAACACATCATGGGGAGAGGATAATCATAATTCCTATAGAAGATAGGATGGATGAAGCATCGACAATAGCGGATCTATTTAGAGAGATGGGTTTTAGAGTAATATATAGTGACTTAGATATACATGAATATGCGATGGCATATCTAATAACATTACCACATATAATTGGATATATCTATGGAGAAGTGATTAAAGATAGTGGGATAAATATTGATACATATCTAACAAAGTCTGGGGAATATTTCCTTAAATATTATAGAGATGTAGTTATGGAGGATGGAGAAAGATTCCTATCAAAAATAGTTAGGACTAGTCATGGATTGGAAGCTATAAATAGATATGTCAAGAAGATTCTATCATACTTAGAGAATCAATAGTTAAACATCATGGGCATAGCATCTATATATTTTATTCCATAGGAACTAGCTATAGCCCTATATTTCGGAACCATCTCCTCATACCTCTTAAAGAGATCCCTCCTATTTAACCCACGATATTTAACTGCCAACTCACTATCAAATGCTTCGAGAGCCTCCATAAAAATCTTTTTAACACCTATCCTAGTCCTAAAAATATCTGTATAAATGGTATCTACACCATATCTAACCGCGTTACTAACTATCTCCTCGAAGTTCTCAGGAGAATCATTTACATATGGGATGATAGGAGCGATATATATCCATGTCTCTACACCTAATTCTGAGAACCTCTCCAACATCTTAAACCTGGCATATGGACTTGGAACTCTGGGCTCGAAAACCTCCCTAAACCTCTTATCCATAGACGGTATAGATGTCCCTACATCACTAGGACCACTAACGATGATATCGATATCCCTGAGTATAAGGGGATATCTAGTCTGGATAGATAGATGTAGATCTCCCCTCCTCCTCAAAATCTTTAATATCCTCCTCGTAAGCATAAGTTTAGCCTCCCAAGGTTGATACGGATCTGTAGCCGTTCCGATACCTATAACGGCCCCCTTCTTAAACTTATGTAGATTCCTAGCTAGGATCCTAGGGAGATAAACCTTGGCCTCGACATAACTCCCCCATCTATCTTCCAACCCCCTAATCTTTAGATAGTATATTGTGTAGCAATACTTACATCCAACTTCACATCCAAAATACGGATTTATACTATAATCCATCTCGGGTAGGGGGGTCTCATGGAAGTAGTAGTTACCTTCAAACCTAAGCTTCCTAGTCGCCATATATGATCACATATATTCCGTTAATTTCCTCTGCCTGAAAATATGGTCAAGTATCTTGCTCCTCCATCTATATCTAGGGGTTCTAAGCCTAGCAAATATGTATTCAACTGCCTCTGAAAAGTCTTTAAACTCTATAGGCTTTGTCCCAAACATCTTCCTAACACTCTCCCTAACACTCCATACACCAACTGGGAAGTAGTAACCTGGATATGCCTCCCTAAATATTATTACCCCAGCCTGCCTACCTATCCTCCTAAGATATTCCAGTGTAGCTAGGCGTGCAGCATAATAGCATCCCCCAATCTCCGCATATTCAGACCTAGGCCTACCAAATTCATGGTCACCCTCCACAGCTACATCACTACCCAACCTATTCCAGAATGTCCCCGGATACCAAGCCTCCATAAATTCATACATCCATCTACTTGGGAATAGTATCGCTATATACCTATTCTCCAAAGCACTATATTCATATACATATATACCGTCTATCAATGGCAAATCCTTGACTATGTTATATAGATAACGTCCAATAATATCATCCACAGCAGTTATAGACCATCTGGTTGGGACTAATCTTCTGAGCTTCCTTAGGCCGAATCCACCTACACTAAATACTTTAGATATCCTACTAATCTCCACTCCATGTTCATATAGCTTTATAACTGATTCAGAGGCCTTCATATCATAGTCAGATGATATCTTCTCAACCCTATAATCAAGCTTAAGAGTTCCAAGCCTCATACTCTTAATAGGTGCTCTAGGCCCAAATGGAGTTATATCCTCATCAATCTCAAAAGTCTTATAAGGCTTCCTCTCAAAATATAGCTCGACTTCCGGGCTTACCCTAGCTAATGATATGTCAAGTATCTCCTGGTAATACCTATCACCTCGAGATGCTATTGATATATGCATCCTCCTAGAACCATATAATAATCTACTCCTAAGCCTTAGAATATCTTCTAGACTTAGGCCTATCCACTTCTCAGGATAGTCATATATAGATGTATCTCCAGACTCTGGTGGGGTCATAACACCCATATTTACCTTGGGATATCCATATCTCCCAATAAATACGCTTGGAGGACTATTACCAGATACGTTTTCCCTATATAGATCCCTATATGACTCGAGCAATATCTTAAACTCAAGTGTAACTGGGCATACTGGTTTACCACATAGTAGGAGACGCCCCCTGCACCTAACGCATATACTATCATATAACTTTGGCTTTAGAAAACCTGAACCTACTAATCTAAAATATTCCTCTCCTAGGAAATGGTCAAGTTCTTTAGCCATCCGGCTGCTCCACCGTCCTCCACTCAAGGAGATCTGAATAATATTCGACTCGTCTATCCATAAATAGGTGGTTCAGCTTGGTTGCCATCTTGTCCCTAGCCCTATTAACATCTACCTCAACAACTTTGGCATCTTCCCTATACTTATAACCCCTATACAGTATCTCCATATCCGGAGAGACTATCTGGCTCATACCCTTAAACCTTATCCTCATCCCACCCCTCTCATCTATGCCAACCCTATTAGATGTAATCGTATATACCTTATTCTCTACGGATCTTGCCAACATTACGGTATATGCATAGTCATATACTAGATTACTGGGATGCGCTATGATATCTGCACCTTTTAATGAGAGTATCCTCGCTACCTCAGGGAAACGCCAATCAAAGCATATCATTACACCAAGCCTAAACATATTCCCTATTTTATAGATAGTTAGAGGCTTATCGCCAGGGTCAAACCATTCCTTCTCCCTATAGAATAGATGGAGCTTCCTATAGGTATCTATGACACCACCCTTATATGCTATAAAGGCTGAGTTATATACCTTACCATCTGTTGCCTCGGGGAAGCCTGCAACCACCACTGCCGAATATCTATCTGAAAACTTCTCTATATGGCTATACATCTTCTCCCTATACTTCCTCCCAATCCTTAGAGCCTCCTCCCTATTAAGAAATATATATCCTGTATAGACGAGTTCAGGTAGAACAATTAGGTCGAAATCATCTAGTTTAGATGCAAGTGTATCTATACGTTCAATGTTATAGTCTATATCTCCAAACCTAATTTTAGGCTGTATAAAACCTATCGATATATTCATTCCACTATAATTTAAGCCTGAGAATATTTATAAAGAACTCTAAAATCGTTGAAAACCCTAATTTGGATTTACCTCTCTTCCTCTCCCTAAAGATGAATGGGACCTCACATATCTTCATACCAGCCTCCTTAAACCTATATACAACCTCAACCTGGATAACATAACCCCTACTATATTTAATCTTATTAAATACTTTCCCTAGACTCTCTATATTGAAGCCTCTAAAACCGCTTGTCAAATCCTTTATGTCTATTCCTAGGACTAACCTGCCATAGATATTTGCAACTCTACTTATAAGTCTTCTAGTAAAGCTCCACCCCTCAATACCTCCACCCCTAACATATCTAGAGGCAATTACAAGGTCGCATCCATCCATAAGCCTATCCAAGATATCCCTAATGTATTTAGGGTCATGCTGGAGGTCTGCATCCATCTGGATCAAATATTTATATCCAGATTTTATAGCCTCCTCATAACCTCTTAGTAAAGCTGTCCCCAGTCCCCTCTCACCCTTCCTAATGATATATCTAAACCCCTGAAATTCCATTGAGAAACCCTTTAATAATTCAGCTGTACCATCCCTACTATCATCATCTATAACTAATATAGATATATTCGGATACTCCCTGAAGATCTGTGGGATAAGTATTGATAGGTTATCCCTCTCGTTATAGGTTGGTAGGAGTATCAATATATTATCCAATTCCTATACACCCTCAAAATTGTATTTAACATCTGAGATGATTAACTCACCATTCTTCCTTAGATAAAGGCCTCTCCACTCCACATCCCTATATGATGCATTTGAAAATCCTTCAATAGCATCTAAAACATGGAATCTACTCTCTCCACCTCCAAATATAGGTGATATATCTCTCTTAGACCCCATCCACTTTAAATCGAGTATTTTATCTTCGTTAATTGAGAGTGGTTTCGCCGCTCCTAGGTCTATTAGGCCATA
This sequence comes from uncultured Nitrososphaeria archaeon, assembly GCA_964529905.1. GTDB lineage: Archaea > Thermoproteota > Nitrososphaeria > Geothermarchaeales > JDFR-13 > SZUA-1514. The sequence goes on along the minus strand of CAZGXJ010000003.1, from coordinate 6,768 downwards.
TAAGTCATTTGACTCTTCAAGAATATATACATCTTTTTTAAGTATGGCTGACTCGAGTGAAACACGTGGATCATCGGTTATGACTGCAGATGAGTTATATATTAGGTTTATGTGGTCTAGATAGTCGATCTGCTCAATAGCTATGACATAGTAGTCAGTCATCAATCTATAGTATAGCTCAGCATCCTTCAAAACATCTTTTACCCTCCTTCGAAGAGGAAGAACTATATCTATGTCAAGTTTGATTGAGGCCTCACCCAAATATTTTGAATATTCCACAGCCATATCCGATGATATATAGCTGTAGATATATCTATCCCTATAGAGGTTAAGCTCCTCCAATATAGAGCTCTTCTTTATTGCATCACTTAGATTAGTTAAGATGCTGTCTACATATAAAGAGCCGGTTATATACATCTGCTCCATAGGAAAACCTTCTGAATAAAGGTTTTCATAATGTCTCTTAGATGGTAACACGTTAAATCTACTTGACCAGTCGATAGCCTGTCTCAAGGCCTCCCAATAACCCTCCTTATAATTTCTCAGGCCACTCTCCACATGGATAGTCTTTAAACCAAGTCTCTTCAAAATATTAAGGAGTTTGAGGGTTATTGGTGAGTAACCAGCTAACACAGCTATATCTGGTTCATCCTTAGAGATTATCCTATCAACCTCATTTATCAATGAGTCACTAGTGATATGTCTCAAAACCCTTCTAGGCTTCGAATATCCGAGGGATATATATTGTAGGCCTTTCTCAAACCATCCAGACTCCTCAACAACATCGTAGAATAGGATTGTGTGGCCTGACCTACTGATTTCTATATATATGGGGGATAGAAGTATTGTCGACTCTAGAGTAGGAGTAAACACCGCTATCCTCAACATCTTTAAGCACCTATAGATTCTAAAGCTGTTAAATAAGAGTAGTCTTTATATATATCCCCAATATAAAGTTATGTGTGATGAGGAATATTAGATTGGATACTACAGCTATAAAATATAGATGTCTCAGATGTGGAGCCATCTTTACAGCTAAGAGATTATCTAAGGAGAGGAACCTGAAGTGTCCTGAATGTGGATTCCCGGTGATTGAGAAGGCTAGGAGGGATATGGCTATACATATAAAAGCGAGGTAGTTTATATCTCCTTCAACTCCCCCTCAAATATCAATGTATATACCTCCTCGAGAAAGTTTTTTAGGTAATAAATCGGGATGAAGTATATTCCCCTATGTTTTAATACACCACCCTCAACCAATGTAACTACTAAGCCATACTTTCTATAGCCTCTATATTTAGGTAGCATATCCAGTTTAACTGTTCTCCTTATGAGGCTATCCACGATTTTTTCAGCCATAGAGGGATATATAATCCTGTCCCAGTGTTTACAATCTATCGAGAATAATATATCTTCCTTGAAGGCTAATATGTCATACTCAAACCTCTTAAACCTAACATTCTTATCCACCTTATATCCGTAAAGCATAAATATCTGAGAGACCAACTCCTCAAATCCCTTCCAATCTATCGCATCAGCTATTACATCTGGTGGTATAACTCCCCTGATTAAATCCTCCAATATTTTGAGCCGTATATCCATTTCGCTTAGTATCTTAGAATATCTATCTATATCCTCAATGGATATAGGCTCCCCACCCCAATATATCAAACCTCTAGTGGGGTTCCTACCATAATACTTCGCCAATAAAAAATACTTTTTTATTGGGGGGAGTTTTGAGATATCTTGAGTCATCTCAATCCATGGTTAGTATTAGTATAGGCTTATGTACTTTGGGTAGTAAGGCTCTACTTATACTTCTACCTATAAATCTAGGGAGATTCTTCCTCTTGACCAGTACCAGTAGGTCATATGGATTCTCCAAAACCTCATTTAAGATGGCTTCAACCACATCTCTTGCAAAGACCAACTTCTCAATCACCTCAAAACCCATCTCCCTAAAGAAACTCGATACTTCATCCAGCTTTCTTTTATGATCCTCTACAATTGGTAGTTTAACTACGTCGTTCTGTTCTAGTGAGGTTGTAGGGGGGAGGGTTATAACAGTGAATAATACTATCTCGACCTTCCCAGGTTCCCTAAATATTTCCTTTAGGAATGTATATGGGAAAGGCTTAGTATATAGACCGATGGGGATTAATATCCTCTTCACTTCCACTCACTTAGAACTAGACTACTTTGGGTCATTTTGATACCATTAATTTTAAGGATCTCATTCTTCAATATATTGCTAAACACATCTATACTTTCAAACTCTACCTCTATCAATACATCGAATTCACCTGTAACTTCGTATACCTTAGTCACCTGAGGTATTTTAGCGAGCTTCTTACTAACATCATCAAGTTTATTTGGTTCGACGACTAGTAACACGATAGCCTTCATAAAATATCACATTTCCCCCAGCCTATATATATAGATGGATAACCTCTAGCCCGCCTATGTTTAACACCGATCTCCTCTTATCATATGTCTTTCTACCGGCTCTTTTAGGCCTTACAACGGCTAATTGATCTATATGTAACTCTTTGATAACTTCTTGTAGGAGTTTACCGTCACCTAAGACTAACCTATACTCTGTTTTATATCCAAGTTCACTTAAGGTCTCATTCAACCTACGCATATCCTCCTCGAAATCCCTACTGAATCTATATATATCTACATCTGACATCTCGTTAGGTATATCTATCTGGCCTAATAGGAAGATTCTATGTATCTTTGGAAGCTGTATCTTTATCGCCTCAACCACTTTATCTAATTTAATCCCTGGATTTAGTAATATTCCAGTTCTTAGATGTGGTGTTGCAGGCGGTATGATCTCTGCAGCTATATATGCCCTGATGCTCTGCCCCCTATACTTCCTATATGTTATGAATGCTATTAATCCTATGAACATCCATAGAGTGCCTAGGAACCTCCCATCTGGGTGATATATAATGACTAGTGAGAAGAGTATACCAGTTGCTATAACGCCGAGGACAGCTATTAAACTATATTCGACGCCATTATATCTAATGTTTAGTGGGGTCTTCCAATTTCTGTATGCGTCGCTATCCTTCTTCCTAAGCTGTATATGGCTTATATTTACTAGTAGGTAGCTGAGTAACGCCCCAAAATTATATAGACTAGCTACGAAGTGTATCTCACCCGTCAATGCTAATGCCCCACCTATTAGGCTGAAGATTATGATACTTATATATGGCGTTGCCCTTTTCCTATGTAACCTACTAAATATTTTGGGTAACATCTCGAATCTAGACATGCTATATGTGACTCTTGAGACCCCTATAACACCTGTATTTGTTGAGACCATGTTTATTGCGAAGGCAACAAACGCTACAGCTAGTGAAAATAGCCCACCTATTATAGGTATCCTACTGGCTATACTGGCTATTGGATTATATGCCTCATTTGCTAGGTTCTCCCAGCCTAGGACACCTAACCCCAAGACTGAAAAGGATAGGGTAAATATAATTACTGATACTATACCTATTTTAAAGGCTCTATGGAGATATTTCCAGGGATTCCTAGTCTCCTCCGCTGCTTGGGCTATCGACTCTATACCTATAAAGCTACTCATGGCTAGTGTAACTCCAAATATAAAGTTTTCAGTCTTGATATCTAGTAGACCCGTATATGAGACATACTTTATATGCTCTGGATTTCCAAAGAAGTTTAGTTGGGATAGGAATGTATCTATGTCGAAGGCGAATAGGAAGCCGAGGATTAATACAGATAATTCAGTTATTATTGTCATCAATACGAGGACTACGTTTAATGTGCTCGACTCCTTAATACCAAGGATATTTATCCCAATTAGAAATAGTACGATTATGAATGCCACTAATCCGATTTTACTTAGGGTCAGCTCCATCGACCCAATATTAATGGTTAATTCATTCTTTATCGAGGGAAATATGAATGATAGGTATCCAGCGCTAGCTATTGAGAATAGGCCGATGTCCAGTACATAATCCAATAGGATGGCCCAACCCATTAGGAAGCCCATCAAGTCTCCGCCAGCCTTTGTCCCATATACCTGAGCTCCACCTGCATATGGATATAATTCGCTTAACTCTGCGTATACCAATCCAGTTGTTATGTAGCAGATAGATGCTATTAGGAAAGCCAGCGGACTGAATCCAGCTGCATATAAAGCTACAATTCCTATCGCTAGAAATACATCTGCACCTACATCTGCAAAACCCATTGAGAAGGACCCAAGTAAACCAATCTCCCTCTTTAGAGATACCTTCTCTTCCGCCATATTGTTCTACCTTCCCGTTAGATACCTCAATCTCACAAATCGATTTTTAAATTGTCATTATTAGAACTTGGCTTTAAAGATTAAGTATATAAATGTGGGGAGTGGCGTAAATAGAAATATAAATGTTTCTGCTATGGGTAAATATAGGTTTAATCCAGCTAAATATAGTGAAGATAATATGGCGATATAGTAGAATATAACTGGATATAGATTTGAAGATCTATATCCCAAAGGTCTTCTCCGTCTAATCCTATAATTAATTATTATAGGAATAATGAGCATGGATATCAATGGAATTATATAGTATGAAGCAATATCATGGACCTTTCTAGTTGCCCTATCTCTAAAGAGGTCATATTCAGCTGTTCGTATTACTACTCTGTCTACACCTGTATCCATACCCAGTCTATGTAGTTCATTTACAACCCTATTCACCTTGACTATCTTACCTCTATAATCTAAACTAGATATATCGGGTTTAAAGGATATGGTAAATAGTTTTCCAAAGACTACAGGTTCTGTGATGGCTATCAAATCTAAATATGTCCTCCTATTAACTAGGAGATATACAGGTGGAGAATCTCTAAAGTTATATCTACCGGCCTTATATTTCACCTCTTCCGGCAACCCCAGATGTTCGGCTAGTTTTATTGTATCCATATATTTCAAGCTATAATTTAGTTTTAGGCTAAATACTTCTGGATAGTAGAATGCCAGATGTCTAGACTCCCTAATAATCTTAAAAATTGGATCTGAACTAAATCGGTATCTATTATCAACAACCACTAAAACCTCATCAGTCGGTGGAGGTGAGATATTTAAGGCTGTATAGTTGGGTAAAGCTAATATGAATTGAGTTCTAGGGATTGAGAATCCAGCGAAATATCTTGAGTCGAAACCATTGAAGAATAGTATTACATTTATGTATTGGGATGTTATCACCCAATCAGTCTGTGGCTGGGCAATATATAAATATCCATATATTGAATAGTTATCCGTTATTCCATCCAATCCATCTATAAATTCTAGAAATTTACCCGTCGTCTCATTATATTGTTGATAGGATAGGCTATATACATCGACCTCTATATCCAGATTCAACTCCTTCGATAGGTTATCTAGGTCGGTCTTTACGTGGTAAACAAATATTAGATATAGTATTAGAAGGAGGATTGATGATATGAGGAGAAGTTTACTTGGTCTCTTTAACATAAAAATAATTTATTTATCTTTGGACAAATATAAAAAGGAAAAAATTTATTGGGGGTTACCCCCTATATCTACTTCTTCCTGAATGTTAAAGCTATTGCAACTAGTTCTAAGACGATTGCTACTATGACCAATGTCATTATCGTTGATAGCTGTCCAAGAGCTGCTGATACATCGTCAACTCCTGACTTGACGTCACTTAATGACTGGCTCTGCGTATCAAGCTTAGAGTTTATATTATTCAGTGTCTCCTGTAGACTACCTAATGTTTGATCTAGTGTTCCTAGGCTATCTGATATACCTTGTAGGGCGTTTGCAACGCTCTCTGAGAATGCCTGTAGCTGGTTTGCTAGGTCGTTAAGCCTATCAGATATCTGCCTTATCCTAGTCTCCTGTGGGTTCTCCTCCAATACTATACTTCTCTGTTCTCTCCAACCCCATACGCCACCTAGCGATGCGAATATCTTTAGTAGATATGGTCCAGGCTGTAAGCCTCTAGTAGCTGATCCAAGTATTATAGCCTGGAATCTACCAGGCTCAATTAGGGTTGCTTTCGCTGTATAGATCTCTTGACCATCTAGTGTTGTTAAGGTGACAAATACGTCGCCCTGTGTAGCTGGTAACTGTAGCTCCTGTGGGAATGTCTCTATATATGTTAGGTAGACAGTTACAATTACATCCTCACCGACGTATGCTGGTTGAGCAACTACTACATCATCTATTACTAGCTCAGCTACTGAGAATGACTCTATGAATTTCCTCTCTGTGAATGGATATGATGGGTCTCTAAAGGCATCTAGCTCCATAAACCTCTCTTCAGGTCTATACTGGCTTATGAAGAATGGTCCGTTACTTATATATGCATGTCCATACTGGTTTATGAAATCAATAGCCGCCTGATATCTTGCAGCCATCTCCTCTGGAGTAACCCATGGAGCTGCATATGGAGGTACAAATGGAGCACCTCCACTCCTTACTACTTGTCCACCTACCTCTACAGTCCAGCCCTCATTCATCAATGCCTCTAATGCTGCAGCCATATCCTCAGCGTGTGATGGACTTATTAGGTCTAGACCCACCTCATTCTCTACATCCTCCCAATAGTAATTCGTTCCTGTTGATGGTCCGTCTGAGACTACTAGATACTCCATAGCAGTCCATATCTCTACAGGTAGGTCTGTGAAGAAGTCATAGTTCCAAGCTATTGTACCGTCTGAGTATGGGTGGAAGTAATCTACATAGACCTCAATAGCTGTATCATTCAGAACCTT
>CAZGXJ010000002.1:14216-70121 GCA_964529905.1 uncultured Nitrososphaeria archaeon | reverse complement strand
AACTAAGACATGATATGCAGTATTACTATGAACAGCTGAGGTGGTTGACCAGTTACTTAGATTACCTTTAGACCCTCCGATCCAACTTACATCATATCCAATTATCGTGGATCCTGATAGTACTGGGGTTATCTGCCATTCATTAGTACCTAATCCAGAGACTAGGGACCAGTTGTTACTAGTAGCGTTGAATCCATATACCTCTGCACCTGCAAGTACGTATTTATTGTCTGATGGCTGTCTAATCTGTATGAAGTCTATGTAGTCGCTCGTATTTGGCTTGGTCTCAGCTATCCATAGGGTAATTAGGCTTGATGGATCACTAGGTCCGACTGGCACTGGGTCAGATTTTGGGAAGAACCATGCATGAGCCTTATTAGGTACATCTGCAGGCTCTGCGACGGCGAATCTGACGTCGAATATCGGTGTCACTGATAGGAGTATCACGGTGAATATCGCCAATAGGATATATCTATTCACCTATATATTCACCTCTTGAAATATCTGTAAAATGTCTTTTCCCTGTTATGACTATATAAATATATAGTACAATTTGTATTACCCCTAGACGTATACAGGGCGTTACATCGAGTCACCTTTATATATATCCTATATTCTTTAGAAATTTTGATATGAAGATAGAGATAGTTGAGGAGAGGAATAATCCATATCTAGATAGGGTGGAGACTATATTGAGGATTGAACATCCAGCTAGTGCGACACCGAGTAGAGAGGATATATCCAGATTTATAGTTGATAGGCTTGGATATGAACCTGGGAAAGTCATAATTAAATATATTAAGACCTTTACAGGTATGAATATATCTGAGGCACTTATATATTACTATCCAGATGGTATTGATTGGTCGACAATTGAGCCTGTTAAGAGGGGGAAGGTGATTAGAATTGGCGAAGAAGAATCCAAAGCCGAGGAGGAAGAGGCCTAGCCCAAAGGTATGGACATTCTACATAGTTGAAGATGGTGTTTTGAAGAGGATTAGAAAATTCTGTCCTAGATGTGGCAGAGGTGTATATATGGCTGAACATCCAGATAGGTATGCATGTGGAAAATGCGGATATACAGAGTTTAAATAGATTTAAATATTCTATCGATACATCTCCTAAGATCCATAAAAATATTTGGAGGAACTAATGGGAGGAAGGCTAATACTATCCTCGGTGAGATAATAGATTTTAGATTATCTCTACATCTATTACATCCATCTATATATCCATTTAACATATTCATAATGATCTTTACTCTATTCCTAAAATTTCTGAAGAATATAAATGTATATAGGATATATTCAGATATATCCCACACCATATTCCTATCTATCCCAAACTGCTCCAAATCAACTATATATATCTTATCACCACTGATTATGAAGTTTTGAGGCTTCGTATCACCTATAGACATACCTATCCTATCATGTATACTACCTATAAGCTTCCCAGCTTCATAAAAATATTTCTCCCTCTCATTTCTAACTAAGTCTAGACGGATACCATCTATATATTCCTCTACTATAACTCTATCACTCCATATCAATGCATATATTTTAGGGACGTTATATCCATACCTGTTTAAAGTCTTCAAACCATCTAACTCCCTATACATCCTAATCCATGGATTGATACTAAACCCTTTAACACCTATCAGCCATATATATAGCCAGATCCACTTAAGAAAAGCGCTTAGAATGGGGTAGCTTTTAACCACAAGCTTCTTGACACCCTCAGATGTAGATACCTCAAGGATATATAGGTTGCTGAATATACCCCTCCTACCAATCTTAACGATTTCCGCATCAACCCCAAATATACTTTTTATAAGCTCATCTAGCTCTACATGGAATGATGAGAAATACATATCCTCCATTCTAAGGAGGATCTCTGGGTTCTCCAGTTCCCTGGGAATCCTGAAGCTCTTGACCCCACGCCTAATCTTACTCCTAACCTCATCCAGGACCACGTCTAGACTTACAGATGCCGACCTACCATGGGTTATATACATTGACATACCCCTATAGAGATATTTAAATATCTCTCTTAGGCTGACTGGTATATTATCTATATCTATATCCCTAATATATCCATCTCTAAAGCTAAATAGATTGTCATGGGTAAGCTCCTCGGCAGCCTCTATAAACCCCTTCAAACTCCTCCTCATATTCTCTGATCCATTAGAACTATAAAAAGTCTTGTAGTAACTATATCTCACTGGTGGATAAGCCCTTATCCTCTTATTAAGCCTAGCCAAGAGAAAGTATTTAATTGGGATAACCATATACCTTAGGAAAGGCCCATATTTAAGCTTTAAAAGCCTCAGCTCCTCTAGAATCGCCCTCTTCTTTAGGATCTTCTCCATCTCAAATATATACTCCCCATTTATTAATGGTTGGAATACTGAGTATAGCCTACCAGCCACGAATTCCCCATGTATACCTGTATATATATCCTCCTCGAAGAACTTCCTATCCACAACTAATATGGAGAGATATGTCCCCCCAATATCGCGGTATACATATTTAATCTTAGGCTTAAACCCTTCAACTATATATATAAAATCATAGTCACTATCTGGGCCTGCATATCCGGCTACCCTACTACCATATGAGATCAATGCATATGGCTCAAACCCTATGACCCCCCTCAAGACATCTATCTTTACATCATCCCACATATTCATCTATTAACTCCCTAACCCTCTCAAGGACAATATCTGGGAAATATATCCTATTCCAATCCTCAATAGGTATCTTAATCCTCATCTCCCTAGGAGTAAGCTTCCTAGATGGCTTCCCCTTCTCAATCCAATTCCTCCTAATACTCCTAGCAACCCTGGATTTGGATAATATAGAGTCGAATCCAGATAACATCTTTATATATGACTTATCCTTAAATACTAGCTCTGGCCTAACTTGATATACCTCATCTATAAAGACCCTCCCAGAATAATTAGATGTATATATATCTAGAGTTACTAGATGCTCCTCCCTCAAATACTTTATAGCTAGGTAGATATAGTGAAGTATCTCATGGGCGAATACAGCCTTTAAAACCCTATTCTCAGCATATAGGATGAATGGTAGATATGTCTCGACCACGGGGTATAGCCTATCCTCAAATACTCTATAGCTTATGTTCGCATATATTATAGCATATACACCGTCGCTATGCTCAAGAATTCTAGCCTCTGGAAGTATAATTACATGTGGATAGGGGATCCTAGAGATATCTGATACCTCATTAATGACTTTAGCCAATGTAAATAGCTTCTCAAAGCCATTTGAAACTATCTTCTTAGATAAAACCTTATTCAAACCTAGTTTTAACACGTTATCAAAGCTTATATTTATCTCTCCAGGCGTATACACTTTATACACCTATATCAAAATTCATAAAATTAATTCCTCCAACCTTTTCTTTAACTTTGATGTGACCTCCACAAGGACTATACCTTCATTAGGCTGTCCATATAACATTATATCCCCATCATCCAAAGCCATTATCACTGGTATCCCAACCAAGTCATCTTCACCCCCAACCTTTAATAATATAGGTGCCCTGGCTAGATTCTTCCTTATAATATCGGTTATCGATAGGTTAACCATACCCCTCCTATTATCTACATAGATAATAAGGTTAAATAGAGACTCATCGACTATATTAACCGGTCTACGCCTCTCCATACAATCGATTACAGCTATATCCGGCGTAATACTCCAGTCAATCAGGGTTTTAGTAACCCTATCACCTACAGAAGCCAACTTAAATGAAGCTCTAGCCTTATATAAAGTATCCCTCAGCTCTTCCAATCCATCAGGCCTATATAATTTCCCGAGAGGTTTAGATAGATATGTCCTGGCTTCACTGGAAATCCTTACATACCTCCTATCACTATAATACCTTAATCGCATAGTAACCCACTTTATCCTTCTCAATCATATCCAGAACCTTTGAATCCTCGGAGATTATTATTATTAGGCCGTCCCACCTAGATGTAAATATCTTACCTCCACAGTTCCAACATTCACTTGCCTTCACATCATTTACTGCTTTACACTTTGTACATACCTTAAAACCACTACTTCTCCTCACCACTAGCCTTCACCTCCTCCCCAATAGTATTCTCCTCTATCCACTCAAGTTTACCTAGGTATGGAGACCTCATATATAATGCGATCTTCATCAATGAATTCTTCTTAGGCATAGCTACATCGACTACCCTACCCCTAACAACATCCCCAACTCTCAATACCTTCCTAGTCTTCTTACCCACAACCATCTTCTCAACCCTATTGATGTCGACTATATCATCCATAATAACGGATTTATGGGCCAATGCATCTGCATTAGCTATCCTAACGAATATCCCGAAGTTCTGTATCTCAACCACGGTACCCTCCAGGACCTCACCCTTAGAAGGTTTAAAGGCATATACATAGAACTCGGCCTTATGATTCGACGATCCATCCTCAGCAATTATCTTACCAAGTGTATCCACCTTAGGCCTCGAAATCATAATTACATATCCAAGGTCTTTATGGGGGAGACCAACATATTTATCTCTAAGCTGTCTCCATGCAGCCTGCTGGAGATCCTCCTTAAACATATTAGGCTTAATATTTACTATATCTACAACCCTATATCTATAGAACATCTCCACCACCAAATATTAAAGGTATATTTTATATGCTATAATATTATTACCCGGCTAGTTTATATATGGTTCACCATCCCTAAAGAATAATACCCTTAGCCCCATCTCCCAAGCCCTAACCCTAACATTTCTATCTAGTGTAGCCACAACTAAACCCATCTTAGATGCTAGAACTAATACATCGATATCTGGTTCATCCCTCTCAGATGGGATAACGATGAATATATCCCTATACCTATTGATTAAGTTTAATAATGGAGATATCTTGGATTTAAGACCTTTCCTACTCCTAAGTAAACTACTTAATTCACGGTATACAGACTCCGGGATATATAGTTTAACAGGTCTAAACCTCTCCAATAGCTTCTCAAAAGCTTTATATTCAATCAAACCTATTAAGAAGCTCGTATCACATATAGCCTCTAAATTATGATACAATGGTTCCTACACCTACAAGTCTCCATTTATTATCATATCTAGCTGCTACAGCGGCTTTCCAACCCTCCTCAGCCACTACAGGCCTGGAAAGTTTAAATGTGACCCTCCCATCCCTGACATCCAATGCTATACCTAAGGTAGTTGCTGGCCCTATATTTAGTCTAATGGGTTCACCTCTAGATATAGGTCTAACCTCTACAGTCTCATCTGTCCCCACAACATATTTAAATAGTTCTATATCCATTGTAACTTCATACATTACATCAGGTAGAGACCCTGGTTCACCCACTATATTTCCAACCATCCCATCAGACTTTGTTAGTGACGGATCTAGGTCAGTCTGTATACCTACCAATCCACCTGGATATGCCTCCTCCAACCTAAGCTTCCCACTGCTTAGGGATAGGACCTCAGCGTATAAAGGCATATGCCTGATACTCCCCTTCTCCTTATATATAAAGCCTGGTAAAATCTCTAGCTCATCCCCAACCTTTACATGACCCCTTATAATAGCTCCACCCAATACACCACCAATAAGTTCTTTATAGCTAGTCCCAGGCCTATTAACATCGAATGACCTTATAATATACATCATCAACGGATCATTTGGGTTCCTCTCAGGCTTAGGAATATATTTATATAGGGCCTCCACGAGATATAGGAGGTTTACATTATGGATGGCCGATACAGGGATAATAGGTGCATCGGCAAAGGATGTGTTAGATAGGAAATCCCTTATAGCCTCATAATTTTTATAAGCCTCTTCTTTAGACACTAGATCTATTTTATTCTGAACAACTACTACATTTTTAATACCTAGGAGCTCCAAGGCGGTTGTATGCTCCTTAGTCTGAGGCCTTGGAACAGGTTCATTAGCGGCTATAACTAGCATGGCTCCATCCATTACGGCCGCGCCGGACAACATATTCGCCATTAAACTCTCATGCCCTGGACAGTCGACAAAGCTTACAACTCTAACCAATTCCCCCTCTAAACCCTTATATTTAGGTCTACTCCAGTAGAATTCCCCCTCATCGGAGTTAAACCTATATATAGGCATATCTGCATATCCAATCTTGATCGTGATACCCCTCTTAAGCTCCTCACTATGTACAGCTGTCCAGATACCTGTTAAAGCCTGGATAACGGTTGTCTTACCATGATCTACATGTCCAGCAGTCCCAATATTAAGTTCTGGCTGCCTAGGTATCTTAACTTCTTCATATATCTCCATATCCTTCAACCTTCCCCAACAATAACCATGTTTATTTGATATATATCTGGGGTTATTGTATTACCCCTAACCAAGATCCTCTTCCTATAACCCTTCTTAGTCTTACCTTTAATAGTTCTCAGACCTACTCCCTTACCAGTCAAAATATACTTCTTAACCCCACCAGGGACATCAGGTCTCATAGGGAAGCCTGAATTATCGGATCCACCTGTTATCCTAAGCTTAACACCCTTCAAACCTATCAACTCACCCTCAATAACATCCCCTATCCTCTTACCAAGTAGGTTTAGACTCTCAGGCTCATCAACCTCCTTTGTAAATGCAGTTCCATCCCTCGGATTCGATATATTCAACTTAAATTTAACCATATATCCATCACCGCCAATCAATTAATCACTATCCCATACATAATATAATAAGTTTTTTATTAGCCTCTCGCAAATAATGGGTTTCTACTCCTCATAACATCTAAATATTCCTCTAATGCCTCCCTATAATCCTCTGGAAGCTCATGTATAAACTCCTTCAGAAGTTTGACTACATCCTCCTCAGGGACATATACATATAGAATATCCCCCTCCTTAAAATGTCTACCGACCTCCGCCTCCCTAACACTTATAGCTACCTCCTCCCCCTTTCTAGCAATAGATATGGGTTTACCCCTACTCTGGATCTGATGTATCGTACCTATAACCTTACCATCACCCCTGACAAGCCTATTCCTAGGCTTAATCTCACCACCTAGGACCCTAACACCGAATATGGCGGGTCTACTCCTCCTAAATACATATCCTTCAAGAACCTCTATCTTACCTGGCTTAACCAAGGATCTATATATAAGTTCTTTAGCCCTCCTAATATTCTCATCCACCCAACCCACATAATCCTCTATAATTTTATATAGGATATTTCCCTGGAAGATGGGTATATCCTTATCCCTAGCCAACTCCCTAGCCTCATCCAAAATATCCACGTTAAAGGCTAGGATAACACCTCTAAGCCTATCCTTATCCTTAACGATCTCAGCCTCTATTATATCCTTCTTAGATACGAGACCGACATCAGCCTTCCTAATGGGGATACCCCTCTTCGAAAGCTGAGCTGTTATAGCCTCTAAAGTCCCCAATGTATCTGCCTTGACAATTACCCCTATCTTGTCGGTATCGATCTTAATTTTCGATATCTCCTCCTCAATATTTCCTATAAGCTTATCAGCCTCTAAACCCCTATCCTGTGGAATACTATAGAATGATGAGCCTGCATATATCTTATCCATATCTGGGCCAGTAATTATTATACCCGCAGCTGGATAGCTCTCATCAATCCTCTTAAACTTCTTCCTGGGATCTCTAAGCTCATCTAGCGGAGCTGGCATAAGTATAGATCTAATACGAGTCTTAACCACACCTTCTGGACCCGCACCTATTAAAAAATCTCCAACCCTTACAATTCCATCTATATGTATAGCTTTAGCCACTTTACCCAAGCCAGTCTCCTCCGAGATCTCCAATATAGTTCCATAACCAGGTTTACTTAGGTCTACCTCCAACCTGTTTATAAGGAAGCGTTGGACTAACCCTATTAAGATGGTTAAGAGCTCCTGGATACCTTCACCAGTCTTTGCACTTACGGGTATAATGGCTACAGTCCTCCTAAAATCTTTTATCCTGTCGAATCTATCAGCCTCAAACTTATAGGTATTTAAAGCAGATATTATATAGGCTAATCTCTCCTCAAGCCTAATCAATACTTCGTTGCTCTGCCTCTTCATAGACTCTAGAATGGAGATCGTGTCTTGAGGTCTCCAACCATATATCAAATCTACCTTATTAGCTGCTACTAGGAAGGGTGTCCTCCTGTTTAGAAGGATCTGTATACTTTCATGGGTCTGAGGCTGGAAACCCTTGGTTATATCAACAACTAATATAGCTATATCGGAGGCTGACCCTCCTCTAACCCTCAGATTTGTGAACACTTCATGCCCGGGAGTATCTATGACGAGTAGGCCCGGCACCTTTATATCAAATCCAAATCTGTTTAGGAGGGGGCCACATATCTCCCTTAACGTTTCCTTTGGGAATAGGCTTGCCCCAATATGCTGTGTAATTCCACCAGCCTCCCTAAGCTGAACCGCTGTACCCCTAATCTTATCTAGAAGCGATGTATTATGTATTACCACCCCATTACCGATAAAGTTTCTATATCCAGGACTCTCCAAATCGTATAACCTTCTATACCTATACCTCCTAACAGTCGAGACTACTCTAACCAAACTAAGATCCTTGGAATAGGTTAGAGACTCGCCTTCACCTATTCCTAAGATATAATCTCCAGGGGAAAGCTCAAGGGCGGATACATATTTGAATGTATATCCACCAAGATATTTCAGGAATTTATGTTCAAAGGAAGATTCTACATTATATCCATTCGAAAGCCTGATATCCATATATTTATGGAGAGTCTCCTCAACAATCAAACCTATTCTATTATGGACGACTCTAAATCTATTAATATCTAGGGATGATACTCCTAGTCTCCTTAGACCCTCCTCTTCATAGATATCCTTAATAGTATATCTATCTCCGATTAGATATGTATCACCACCTACACATTTCCCACTATCTACATGTCCTAAAACGGTTATTATAGGCTGTCTAATAACTTTTCCCTCTTTAGACTCCATGGATACCACCGAATAAATTATATACTGCTGAGAACCTATCCCAATAATTATTAGTTGGATATGTTATTAAGAATGTCTGAAGGATCAATCAACGTTGAATTCGGGGAAGAGTATCTGAGCCTCCCTCAAGAAATTCTCCCTAGAGTCAGATGCATGTATGAGGTTCTCAGTTATATCTAATCCATAATCACCCCTAATAGTCCCCGGCTCAGCCTCCACCGGATCCGTTGAACCAATCATCTTCCTAACTACTCTTATGGCTCCCCTTCCATAAAGGATCATAGCAACTATATATTTATCTACAAGGCTATTTACGAGGTCCTCGAAGAAGTGTTTACCCCTATGTACAGAGTAAAACTCCTCAGCCAATTCTCTAGAAACCTTAATCATTTTAAGTGCTTTGATCTCAAAACCTTTACGTTCGAAACGGGATATTATCTCACCCACTAAACCCCTTCTAATAGATATCGGTTTAAGAAATACCAATGTATATTCATATTCACCATTCATCTCTTAGTACCACCCTTCACATACTTCAAAGTCCACTTATACTTCCTAGGATCCCTCCTAAAATCAAGCATACTCCTCCTACACTTCTTACTACAGAACCAATATATTGTACCATTGTTTAATACATACATGATACCAGTGCCAGGCTTAATATCCTTTCCACAGAAACTACATTTATGGATTGTGGGCATGATAGACTACCTCAGTTTACGGGCCTCCCTCTCAGTCTCCCTAAGCATGATAATCATACCCACCTTAACAGGTCCAAGGATATTCCTCGTTATCACCCTCCCCTTATCCTTACCAGCCAATATCTTTACCCTAACCTGTGTAACCTCACCAGTCATACCAGTTCTACCGACTATCTGGATGACTTCAGCTGGAGTTATATCTTCTCTATAGGGATACTTCTCCTTCTCCTCAGACATAGGTTATCAACCTTGGAAATATCCCTCCTTCCTTAAATAATTAATTATCTCATTAACCAGTTTCTCCCCCTCACCTGGATCTATAATAGCTACAGATGCTGCTGCAACCTCCAAACCAGCCCTCGCTCCCAGCTCCTTCTTAGAAGGTACAAATATATAGGGTACCTTCCTCTCCTGGCAGAGTAGGGGTAGATGGGCTACTATCTCAGGTGGATCAACATCTAAAGCTATATACACCAATTTTGCCTGGCCCCTCTCAACAGCCTTAGTCGTCTCATTAGTCCCCCTCTTCAAACCCTTAACCTCTAAAGCATATCTAAGAGCTTCATAGGCGGCATCTAGATACTCCTTCGGCAATTCGAATGTCTTAAAGGGTAGTGTAGACATCTGCCACCTCACCTCTCTACATCTAATGATAGATACTCCTTATTAAATATGTCACTACTATATTAATCTTACATATTTACCTATGGGAAAATATAACTTCAACATATTTATCTGACATCTTTTCTATCTTAAAATATCCAAGTCTCTCCAACTGTATATGGCTATCTACATCCTCCAAACCTATATAATCCTCTATATACCCCTCTCTATAACCTTCTGGATATATAAATAATGCCTTAAAACTCTTAGGTGGATATACCCAGTGAATAAAAGGTATCCTATTCCTCTTTGCCCATGAAACATCGTTACCAAGGTATATAGCCTTTCCATCCCTATATTCAAAATTACCTATTGAGATAAGTCTAAATCTATTCCCATCATGGTATACCCTATCAAAATCCTCGATATCAATATATAGTTTTAAAACCCCACTATCAAATGTATACTTTCTAAACCCTCTATCCGGGTAATCTGGATGCCTCCTAATACTAACCTCGATAGTATCTGGGACCTCTACAAGTAATTCCCTAGACTTCCTAACCCCAAAATACCTATTCGAAATTCCATCTATAAACCTCTTATTCTCAGAGGCCAACATGGAATAGTCAATAGTAGTATTAGCCATAGATAAGCCAGTCTTTAAGATAACATTATATAGGGCTTCAGCAGTAAAGCCCCTCCTCCTCAAGGCCGCGATAGTCGCGAGCCTCGGATCATCGATACCAGTATATATACCATCCCTGATACCCTTCAAGATCTTGGATTTACTCAATATACCTTCAGGGATAGCAACCCTTCCATGATGTATATATGTAGGGATATCCCAACCCATATATCTAAAGATATATTCCTGTTTAACCTCATTCACCCTATGTTCAGCACCCCTGAGAACATGGGAAATATTTAGGTAGTGGTCATCTATAGAGCAGGAGAAATTATATAGGGGCCAAACCCTATATTTAGAGCCCTTCCTTGGATGGGGATATTTATCCGTATCTATAATTCTAAGGGCGGGCCAATCCCTCACAGATATGTTTGGATGGTTTAAATCGGTCTTTATCCGGAGGACCGCCTCACCCTCTTCGAAATATCCATTTAACATCCTTTCAAACAGCTCTAGATTCTCCTCAATATCTTGCTCCCTATGGGGACATGCCCTACCCATAGATATATAAGACTTAAATGTATCCCTATCACAAGTACATACATATGCATATCCCTTCCTAATAAGCTCCCTAGCCACGTCATAGTATAGTTCAAGCCTATCACTCTGATATATAACCTTATCAGGCTTTATACCTAGCCATTCAATATCCCTAAGAATTAATTCATAGAACTCAGGCTCAGGCCTCTTAGTCTTAGGATCTGTATCTTCAAATCTTAGATAAAACCTACCTTTATACATCTTGGCATATTCATATGAGAATATTAGCGGCCTAAGGGAGCCTAGATGTAAGACGAAATCGGGGTTGGGGGCGAATCTTGTGAATACCCTACCCATAACAGCATTTGGTAGGGGAGGAAGGACATATTCATGCTTAACTCTCGGTCTACCTATATCGAGTGGAGGGATAGAGTTCAACTCATCTATAGATAATTGGTTTACCTCTGAGACCACTGCTTTAACCGTCTCTATCAACTCCCTAATATTATTCCTATATTCAGGTCTCAATGAGATTACTTTACCTAATACGGATTTATCGTTGGCCACTCCATACTTGCGCCTATTCTCAGCTGCTACACGTCTAATAAGATCGATATCGAATATGCTCATTTCTCTCTAGATACTATAAACTCCACCAACTTTATTAGGAAATCCCTAGTCTCAGATTCATCATATCTAGATAATATATCGATTGCCCTATCCGCATATCTCCTCATAAGATTCCTAGAGTAATCTACACCACCTTTATCAACGATTAAGTCTATGACATTTTTAACTTCTATATCATCAGCATCCATCTTACCAAATACACTATAAAACATCTCCCTCTCAGAATCGTCCATCCTCTTTAAAGAATATAGGACTGGTAATGTCCTCTTACCATTCCTAATATCATTACCGACAGGTTTACCTGTGATCTTTGGATCACCGATTAGACCCAAAATATCATCTGCGATTTGGAATGCTATCCCTATATAGTTACCAAACTCCTTAAACGTAGATATATCCTCATGTCTACCAGCCAGAACAGCTCCACTTGCTGTCGAAGCCTCTATCAAGGATGCGGTCTTTAAATATATCATATTTAGATATTCCTCCTCATCCCTAACATATCTATCTGGATTTATATCCATAGCCTGCCCCATACATATATTTTCAGAAGCCTCTGAGAGGAGATATGTCAGTAGTCTAGCCTCCTCCCCCTCATAATTCCTCGATATTGTTCCGAATACCATGCTGAAGAGGTAGTCACCTGCAAGGATAGCTAGAGACTCTCCATATACTATATGGGTTGTCTTCACACCCCTCCTAAACTCATCCCTATCCATTATATCATCATGTATCAAGGTAAAGTTATGTAAATATTCGATTGCAGAGGCTGCAGGGATTGCGTGTCTCACATCCCCTTCAAGTAGATCTGTGACTGCCAACGTCAAAACAGGCCTAATCCTCTTGCCCCCACTTAATATTAGATGTGAGGAGGCATCCCTAAGGAGAGTAGGGCCTTGTAGGCTATTTAGATGGTTAGATATATAACTATCTACGAGTTTCTTATATCCATTATATATATCCCAGAATGATTCCATTGACCCCTCTCTACCATTCATCTCTATATACACCTCTCTGGATAAGCCAATCTTTCAAAGGCCCAAGAATCACTTTATTAACCTTTCTTAAACTATTAATATCCCTTGAGCCTGTTAACAGCATACCTATCTTAACCTCTGTAATCAATCTATTCATAAACTCATCTAAATTACCGTTATAAAAGGCTTTTATGAATGGTGATGCCAATCCAGATAGGGAAGCTCCTAGAGCCAATGTCTTAACTATATCCAAGCCAGTCCTTATTCCACCTGAGGCTATAACAGGTATGGATACGGATTCAACAACTTCAATTAGTGAGGCTGCAGTGGGTATACCCCAGTCCCAATATACTTTTCCAATCTCAGCCATATATTCCTCACCCTTCCTACTACTCCTAATACTCTCCACAGCTGACCAGCTAGTCCCCCCGGCACCAGAGATATTTATAGCTGATACACCGATAAACTCAAGTAGTTTAGCCACTTCATATGAGATCCCCGCACCAGTCTCTTTAACTATAATTGGTATATCAAGCTCATCTACAAGTATCGAAATTGCATCTACTATACCTTTGAAATCCCTATCCCCACCTACCTGTACAGACTCCTGTAGGGGATTTAGATGGATAGCCAATGCATCTGCCTCGATAAGGTCAATAATCTTATATGCAGTTTCAATAGGATCCCTCCTAATATCCTGTCCACCTATATTACCAATAATGAATAGATCTTTAGAGACTTCACGCATAACCCTATATGTATATCCAACACTTGGGTTCTTGAGATAAGCCTTCTGGCTACCACATGATATAGGGATATTATATTTAAACGCCAACTCGGCCAAGGCCTTATTAACTTTATCCGTTCCAGGCCCACCACCAGTCATAGAATCAATTAATATTGGGTAGTCAAACCGCCTGTTAAAAATCTCAATCGATGTATCAATTTCATCTATAGATAATTCGGGGAGTGAGTTATGGATCAGATATACGTATTCAAGCCATGTGGTTTTACGGTATTCAGGTTCACCACTTACAACTATATCTATATGTTCAACCTTCCTAGATTCTACATCCCTATCCTCATCTATCGGCATTATAATCAAGTTATACCTAATCAAAAATATATTTTTGGATTATAGACTGGATACCCCAATAACCTAAACTTCTTAACTATCTTATCCTTCACCCCTCTATCAACAATAGCCATTACACATCCACCCCCACCGGCACCAGTGACCTTCACACCTCTAACTCCTAATTTATGGAATATTGAGACGATCTCATCTAACCTCTGATTATATATACCTATATATTTCAGGAGGTAGTGGTTTGAATCTATAACATCTATAAAATTCTTTATATCACTGTTTAATAGGCTCTTCCAACCATCCCCAACCATCTTATCTACAACCCTTAAAAATTCATTCCTAACATCTTCATCTAGCTCCTTTAAGTATTGGGTCACCCTACTCACGATTAACCCAGTGGATCTCCGAACCTTCGAATCTATAAGTATCAACTCAAATCCATCAAATACGTCTCTATCTATCCTATCTAATACTCCAATCCCCCTCCTATATAGGATGAAGCCTTTATTAACTACGGTTGTAAGATCTACACCAGATGGATTACCATGGATCATACGTTCAAACTCCTCAGCTATATTAAAAAGTTCATCTCTATCCAATCCATAACCATATAATTTATCAATTAGACTTATCAGGAGATAGGCTAGAGAGGCTGATGATCCTAGACCAGCGGATGTCGGGAAGCCGAATCTCACCTCTATATAGGGATAATCCCCTATGTCTAACTTCGATATGATGTACTTAACATACCTAACTATAGGATCGTCAGCCCTATAATCTAGGGATTCAACATGGTCTAAATAATGTAGAACAATTTTTGGATCGTTAATACGTTTAGCCTTACCCTCAACAAATAGGTCTACAGCAGCGCTTACAGCCCTAGTCCCATGGACTACGAAGTGTTCACCTAAGAGGATCACCTTTGCTGGAACCCTATAATATACCTCTCCTGACATCCTAAGGATTTGATTACTCCTTATATATTATAAAACTTGCATAGGATACTACACTATTGTAGTCTCCAGTCACCTCGCCACTATTTCCATATTTGAGGAGGGATATCTTGAAACCCCCTATCTTCCTGACTAGATATAATAAAGTGGCTGTAGGTCCGTATCCACACATAGTTACATCATATCTATATACAGCATCTAATAATGAGTTGGGGTCAAGCCTTAAAATTGCATCTATTGCATATCTATCCCTCCTCTCGGCCTCCATAGATGACTCATAATGGGTGAAATCTGTAGAAGCTATTATAAAGAAATCTTCTAGACCCATATCCATCAATAATTTATGTAATGCATCACCTAACTCCGAGACAGCGTTATATGTCTGTAGAAGCATTGATATGGGAATGATCTTGAATTGGTGACCCTTCAAGCCATGGATATATTGTAGGAAGGGGATATGAACTTCTATAGAATGTTCTTATATATGGCCTACATCATCTAAAGCTATGTATCCACCCTTAGAACCCAGTATATTAGATATTTCTTCATCGACCTCTACACTACCTAAAGGCGTCTCCCAACTCCCCCCAGGATATACTGATATCGATGATCCAACACCCTGGTGATTCGGACCTATTAAAATAATCCTTTTCTTAAGTCCAGATGTGTTATATGCTGCATATCCATGAGCAGCTATCTCACCACTGTAGATATAACCGGCATGTGGAAGTATAGCGCCGAAAACCTCTCTATTCCTCCAACCCCTCAACTCTAGGTCTCCAGGCCCCCTACTACTCCTAAATAACCTATCTAGTAAGTTTAGGAGCTCCTCCCTACTACCAGGATAGAAATATCCAGCTACATATGGTTTCCTAAGTAACTGTGGCATGTTCCGGGGACACCACAAAATCCTCTATAGATTTATCTATAACCTCATCCTCCTTCAACAATCCCCTCTCCCTTAAATAGAGGACTGCTACCCCCCATAAAAGGGTTGCTATAGAGTATTTACCCTTGTTATTAGCCGGTATAGCTAGATCGACGAATTCACCATTTGAATTCGTATCTACGAATGATATTATCGGGATACGCATCTTAACAGCTTCATCCACAGCCTGCGTATCATAAGTATGATCGATTACAAATAGTATTTTTGCATCAATCCTATTTTCAAGGAGATAGTTAGTCAAGGTCCCTGGTAGGAATCTACCAGTCTTAACCTTGAATCCAGTCAATTTAGATAACTCCTCTAAACCTTTAAAGGCGAAATCTCTCGAGGAATGGATCAATACGTTCTCCGGTTCATATCTAGCCAACAACTTAACCGCCACTTTTAACCTCTCCAACGTCTTCTCTACATCTATTAAATAGAAGCCCTTCGGATGGATACCATATATAAACTGTTCACTAAATTTTGTCTTTAGGTTCCTACCATAATGAACCCTATATTGTATTAAAAGATCTTTATTTAGATCTAAAGGCGCTTCTTTAACCTCTTCATCCATATCCATCACCTAATAGGCTTTAAACCCTTACCACCATATAAATCTTCAATTAATAGAAGCTCATTATGCTTAATTACACGTTCACCATATACTGGACTAACTTTAAATAGGTCTGATGAGACTGCATAAGCTAGATGGGCTAGATGGGGATAGTGGGTCTCCCCACTTCTATGGGAGACTACAACCCTAAACCCATTTTTAGAAGCTTCCAATGCTGTCTTCATAGCGGATGAGACGTCGCCCACCTGATTAGGTTTAATAATAATTCCATTCCCAGATCTCTCCCTAAGACCTAGGTTTAACCGGGATAAATTAGTTACATATAGATCGTCCCCTACTATTAACACCTTATCTCCGACCCTCTTCAATATATATGAGAAACCAGGGAAATCATCCTCATGAAGTGGATCTTCCACATATGTCAAATCATATTTTCTAATTAATTCAATTACATATTCTATCTGCTCCTCCCTATCCCTACTAAACCCGGACCTCTTATATACATATACTTTATTTCTTGGATCCCAAATCGATGAAGCGGCTAGATCGATGCCTACCCCAAATTTAACCCCAATCTCACTTCTAACCCTATCAACCGCATCCCATACAGTCGTCAAAGCCTCATCATCTGTTAGAGTCGTGACCCATGCACCCTCATCATTCCTACCACCTGTAAAAAAAGCGTCTCTATCTCTCAGTAACATCGAGACCCTTTTATATACCTCAACAATAGATGTATATGCATCTCTATAGCTCCTAGCATTCTTAGGATATATAAGTATCTCCTGTATATCGATAGATCTATTTAGGGCATGTTTCCCCCCACCAATAACATTACATAGGGGGGTTGGGAGATATCCATCTGGATTTGGATTAAGCCATTTATAAAGTGGGACACTATATTTCTTTGATGCCGCATCTGCCGCTGCAAATGACAATCCAATACTCACTATACTACCTATCCTTTGATACTGTATACCGCCATCAAACCTCCTAAGGGCATTATCGAATTCATCCTGGCTACTATATGTGAAATTATGGAAGAATCGATTAGCCTCATCATCCACAATCTTCTTAGCCTCTATAATTCCACCTTTAGGTAGGGGAGGCGCCTCATATTTACCTACACTTGCACCTGCTGGGGATGCGTATCTACCTATATATCCATCCTCAGTAGTTACCCTAACCTCTAATGTGGGATTCCCCCTAGAATCATATATTATATGACCCTCAACCTTCCTTATCTTCACTTCCATAATCTATCCCTCTATATAGGAGGAAATCATCTATAGCCTCTATATGGGATAATAACATCCTCCTACAACAATACCTTCTAATCCCTAGGTCATCTAAAACATCTTTTGGATCTTCCCCCTTAGATACCCTATCTATGAAGGGTTCCCACTTATCCCCGATAACAGCTCCACATGTAAAACATCTTACAGGTATTATCATATAGAACCTCACCTATATGATGTCTGCTTCTTCCTCCTAGGCCCAGGCCCAAGAGGCTTCTTAGGCTCAGTCCTCCTAGGATCCCCTGCTAATAGGTGTCTATCGAAATTCTCATATATTGATTTTAGCCTTTTACTCTTTGATACCCCTACTAAGGCCCTTGCTATAGCTATACTAACGGCTTCAGCCTGACCCATAAATCCTCCGCCAGATACATATACCTCTATATCATACTTCCTAGCTACATCCCTAGCCAATAACAAAGTTTGAATAACCCTCATCCTACCTATTTCATGTCCCCAGAGCTCAACTGGATATCCATTAATCCTTACATTACCAGATCCAGGCCTTATAATAGCTCTTGCTATCGCCTTCTTCCTCTTCCCAGTAAATATCTTTGCACCTCCCCTTGCCATACCTAACCACCCACCCTCTCCTCAATAGGAATCCAACCAATATGTTTAGCTACTTCATATAGGGTTACATATCCATATGGATTCTCCCTATATAAGGTATCCTCAAATACCTTGAAATCCTTATCCTTAAGCTCCTCAGGGACGCCTCTATATACCCTAAGCCTCCTAAAAGCCTCCTTACCCCTAGGCTTCCTCCTAGGGAGCATACCCCTAACGACCCTCCTAAATATTCCTTCAGGCGACCTAGGTTTAAAGGGGCCATGTCTCCTAGGATTTACATTTGATTTTACCCAGAGCCTCCTCATAAAATCTTCAAATACCCTCTCCCTCCTACCTGTAAAAACCGCTTTCTCTACGTTCACTACATATACTCTATATCCATTTAATAGTAGTTTAGCCACCCTAGAAGCTAATCTACCTACAACTGCTCCCTCCGCATCTATATATATCTCCATCATATAATTATCTTCACCCCCCTACCCTCAGGATATCTATTTATAAGTTCCTCTATGGTTAGAACCTCACATCCAGCATCCCTAAGTTTATTTAGGGCTGTTAATGTATATGAATAGGCGCCAATAGTTATCTTATGTTTAATGTCTCCAGAGCCTAGTACCTTCCCTGGAACCACCACTATATCCCCCTCAGAGGTATACCTATTTAACTTAGATATATTTACCTCAACCCTTCTCCTCCTAGGTCTTAGGAGGATCTCCCTAACCCTCTTCCATATGGGTGCTCTATATTTATTGGATGTACGCCTTAAAAGATTTGAGAGGTAGAGCCTCCTCTTATCAACATATTTAAGAGACATTCAACTCGACCTCCCTAAAGACAGATATAAAGTCCTTAAATTTATTGATAAGTATTTCGAATGCCTCCTCTAAGATCTCCCTATTTGTTAACTGTCCTATAGGCTCAAAATATAGTAGGCTTGAGGACTCATCAATAGATATCTTGACATATTCTGGATATTCCTTCTCACATAACATACATAGAGTACACCTTAAGGGATCGATAACCCTTAACTTTCCATCCTTAATCTCGAAAACGTCTTTTGGACAGATATCTCTAATGCCTTCGGCTATATCTAGAGGGATATCCTTCTTCAACCTTATCTTTGGTAGGCCTCTAACTACTGCAACTGAGACGGGTGACCATTTAGCATGCTGAGACCCTGAGCCGACTCTAGCCCAAAGCTCAGCCTCAATAGCTTGGCCTGGAGCAAGTTTAACAAGCTCAATTCTATTCGATAGAGGCTTTACCACCCTGTCCCTAGACTTGAGGTCACCAGAATAAACCGTTAAAGGTTTATCCCTGGCAGATACCTTAAGTATTAAAGTTATATAGTCCGGTTCATCCTCAGATCCAGTAAGTTTCCGAACCTTATCCCTAGAGGCTTTTAAAGGTATTAAACCAAGTCTATGGGCTAAAGTATCATCATTTAACACGGAGTCATTCCTAAATATAAATACGTCATCAATGGCGATCGTCTTGACTTCACTCATTATAACCCTTCTCAATGAATTGGCTATCTCTACGGGAACATTCCTCAATACAGCTTTAAAGACATACCCATTATTTTCGAGGATCTCCACTTTAGGCTTCTTCATAGTCTACGACCTCTCCTACCTCCTGGACGCCTAGTCCTATCATGTGGAATTGGAGTTACATCCTCTACGATACCGATCTTCAACCCACTTCTAGCTAGAGCCCTTATAGCTGCCTGTGCCCCTGGACCTGGAATTGGGGAGAAGTGCCCTCCGACACCCCTAACTTTTATGTGGACACCCACTATTCCCTTAGACTTAGCTATTTCAGCGGCCTTCTTAGCTGCCATCATAGCTGCATATGGAGATCCTTCATATCTATCTGCCTTAACAAACATTCCACCCGATGTGAGAGCTATCGTCTCAGCTCCAGTTAAGTCGGTTATGTGGACTATTGTATTATTAAGACTACTATATATATGGGCTATACCCCATAACTCAACCTTCTTCTGACTCCTCTCCCTCGACAATCTCACTCACCTCCCTCCAAATGGGATGGTTAGGATCTGCATATGGGCTATTAGGCCTAATACGTACGAGATCCTCCTCATCCCTATATATCAACCTACTAGGCCTATCCTCAATCCTATCACCAACCATTATATGGCGGTGGACAACCATCTGTCTAGCATGATAGATGGATTTAGCCAAACCTTTTTTATATACGATAGTTTGGAGACGTCTCTCTAATATATCTCTAACCTCAAGCCTCAAAACATCGTCCAATGTGGCGTTCTCATCAAGGATACCCATCTTATATAGCCTACCCACCAATGACTTCTCAACCTCCCTCCTCTCCTCATCCCTAAGACCATATGCCCTCCTAGCAACCTCCCTAATCTTCCTAAGCATAGTAGCGGCTCTACGTAACTCCCTCTTATTTTTAAGGCCGTATTCACCTATCAACTTCAACTCTTCATAGAGTAGCTGCCTATCCCAAGGCTTAAATGGCCCTTCATATTTCTTGCGTAGCCTCCTCATACCTATCTCCTCCTCTTAACAACTAATTTCTTATGTTTCCTACCAGTCGTCCTAGTCCTTTGACCCCTAACCTTCAAACCCAACTTATGCCTTAGACCCCTCCAACTATTTATATTCTTCTCAAACTCTATATCCCTCTCAACCATAAACTTTAGATCTGCCCCGATTAAATGTAGATCTTCACCTGAATATCTATCGAAGGGTCTGTTAACCATATATCTTGGGAGAATCTTATTTATATTTTTAATCGCCTCCTCCAACCTCTTAATCTCCTCATCTGATAGATATCCAATCCTCTTATTTTTAGGGATACCCAACTTGTTAAGTAGTGCCCTGGCAATAGATGGACCTACACCCTTTATACGTGTTATACCCTCAACTACGGGGAGGCTACCCTTTATATCTGTATCCAACATCCTAATCATAGCCTTATATTCACTAGACATATGTCACCACGCCTATCCTTGAATAATATTATGGGGAATATATATATCTTCAATAATTATAGCTCTATATAACTGTTACGCTTTTAGCAAGATTCCTTGGCTTATCAGGGTCTAAACCCTTAAATACAGATGTATAGTATGCCAGCATCTGTAGGGGAACAACGTAGGTAATAGGAGTAAATAATGGATAGACCTTAGGCACCTCAATAATTACATCTGAAACCTCCCTTAACTCCTTATCTGCAGAAGATGTAACCACATATGTCTTAGCCCCCCTACTCTTAACCTCATGTAGATTACTTATCATAAGCTTCTTAGTCTCATCATCCTGAACCAAACCTATTACGGGTGTACCTTTCTCTATAAGACTTATAGGTCCATGTTTATTCTCACCTGCTGGATAAGCTAAGCTTGGGATATAGCTAATCTCCATAAGTTTTAGGCGTCCCTCATATGCTGTAGGAGTATTTATACCTCTACCTAGGAATACGACATACCTCGAATCCTTAATCTCATTAGCAACCCTGACAACATCTTCCCTACAGGTATTTAAAATCTCTGAGAGAGCCTCTGGAACTCTGTTGAGCTCATCCATAAATATATCCATCTCATCCTGGCCTATCTTCCCTCTCTTCCTTGCGAGTTGGAAAGCTAGCTGATATAGAATTGTTAATTGGCCTGTATAGGTTTTAGTGGCTGCTACACCGATCTCAGGTCCGCTCTGCTGATGGAGATATATACGGGCGACTCTAGTTAATGTGGAAGCCAATACATTTACTATGGCCAGTATCGTCGCACCTCTAGCCTTTGCATGTTCAACAGCCCATAGAACATCCCTGGTCTCACCACTCTGACTGATAGCCAATACAGCATCCTCAACCGATATCGAATCTCCATATCTAGATATGAACTCAGATGCGATAACAGGCATACCCGTAACACGGGCTAACCTAGAGAATATATAACTCCCTAAGAGACCCGCATGGTAGGATGTACCTGCAGCTACAAAGAATAGTTTTGAAGCCCGGTCGATGAAGTCGGCCATCAACTCCAAATAATTTCTCTGTATACTTAAGGCATATTTAACTGTATATGGCTGTTCATATATCTCTTTAAGCATATAATGGGGATAGCCCTCCTTCTTAGCCTCATCTATATTCATATCTACCTCTTTATATCTCCTCCTAACGAGAGATCCATCACTTATCCTTCTAACCTCTATAGACTTTGGAGTTAATATTGCGTATTCACCATCATTTAGGGGAAGAACCTTATTCGTAAATATTAAGAGACTTGGGATATCTGATGAACAGTATACTTCATCACCTCCTATACCAATAACCAGTGGGCTCTCCCTCCTTGCACAGTAGATCTTCGTAGGTGTATATATGGAGATTACAGCCAATGCATATGCACCTCTAAGCCTCCTAATAGCCTTTAGGAATGCATCATCCATCGATAAACCTTCCCTTATATATTCTTCAATTAGATGTGGGACTACCTCGGTATCCGTTCTAGATCTGAATATATGGCCTTTATCAATCAATTCACTCTTTATCTCCATAAAATTCTCTATTATTCCATTGTGAACTACTGCTATTGAGTTTGTACAGTCTAGATGTGGATGAGCATTTACCTTATCGGGAGCCCCATGAGTAGCCCATCTAGTATGGGCGATCCCTATTGAGCCGTGTAGATTAAGAAAGTTATATCTCTTATGAATCTCATCTATCTTCCCCCTATCCTTTATAAGGTTTAACTCTCCATTATGTATAGTCACCATACCAGCGGAGTCATAGCCTCTATACTCTAGAAGTTTTAAGCCTTTAAAGAGTTTCTCACTTATATCCCCAATATTAGATACTATTCCAATTATACCACACAAGGTTTACCACCTAAATCATACTTTAACAATATATAAAAGGATGTGTAGACTATAAAAATTAGGATGGACATTTGTTTATCCTGTTATAGGATCCATAGTATATTAGTCGAAAGATGTATAACCAGATATAAGCCAATATAACGAATATAAGGGCTTTCAATCCTTGGTCCAGTAATCTATTTCTAACGATCTCTATCCTAGCTAACTCCCATAAATATGGTAGGAATATTAGGATAAGTAGGGTTTGGAGTAGGAAGATTAAGATTAGAAATAATAAGTCTATATACTTCACTTCCATCTTCACCCCATATAGAGTAAAATAACCAATCCAGATAGGGTTGAAAAGATAAATAGGAGGGTTATCTCAGCCAATAGGGTCTTTTCACTCTTAGGACCCGGTGCCACTAAATATTTAAGCAATACAATGGGGGCTCCTTCTTCACAATCATCCTGTATCAAACCAGCCTCATTAAGCGATACAATGCTATATCCATGAACCCTCCTCTCTATAAACCTCCTAAACCTTTCCAAATAGAATAATCCATTTACTATAAATGGATACATAGATATGACAGTTAAGAATTCAGTTTCATAGACAACTGCTTGATATGCCAGGAGAGAACCTATTAATATAGATCCAATGTTACCGAGGAATACCCTAGAAGGATAAATATTGAATATTAGAAATGAGGTTAGAACAGATATTACGGATATATGGAGAGTCGTATTTATCCCTCGATAAGCCAGATATATCGCATTACCTATAAAGATTATCAACACACCTATAGTGGCTGAACCGTTTATAACATCCAACATGTTAACTGCATTAGTCGCAACAGAGAAACCGATTAAGATGAGGATAGGATAGATTACTGGTAGGTTAAAGGTATATCCGTTATAAAAAGTCAATTTATCATCATATAGACGTAGGAAAAGTACTGGTAACCCAATTAAAAGAGCTGAAAATGGTTTATACCATCCAGGAAGCCCCCTATACATATCATCTATAAAACCGACTAAAGAGGCTATGATAGATATAGATGTTATGCTTATCCAGATCTCTAGCCCTATGAAACCAAATAAAAATAGTATAGACTCAGTTAGTAATAATGAGATTAGGATGGCTATACCACCTAGATCAGTTACTTCTCCAGATTTAATCTTAAATACATCAACCGCCTTAAAGAACCTCTTACCCAGTCTTACATATATGAAGTTTATAAAGATATTGAGAATTAACGTGGCTATCACTACCATTAAATAGAGTAATCCCATGATAATAGTAGTATGAATTAAAAAATGATTTAAAGGTTATGGCGCCGGGAGTGGGATTCGAACCCACGCGGAGCAGAGCCCCATCGGCTCTCCTGCCCTACTCAAGGCTTAGGCCATACGGCGACCCCTTAACCTCTCGGGCATCCCGGCACAACTCACTCAATAATACATTAACTAAAATTTAAATATCTATCTACTGGTTTATTTCCTTGAAAATGAACCTAGGAAAAGTATTTACACTTATAAGTTATATCTCAAAGATATCCCTAAAAAAGCATATATATTTCTTTACCCTTTTATTCCTCCTATTTTCAACCCTAAATTTATTCCTACCAGTCTTAATCCAGATAATCTTAACCGGTTCAAATAATATTTTGGCTGGAATAGGCGAACCTCCGAAAGAGATCCAATATCCTTTAATAGATGGAGGGGTGGCCCCCCTATTCTGGATAGCTGTTGATTATCCAGATTATTTTAAAGTGACGGGGATCCAAACATTTGGAGAGACATATTGGGTTGTTTTATATGACATCTATACCCTCTTCCTCTCTATGTTGTCGGCATTTATAACTTCACTAGTCTTCACCCATATAAGGTTCTACTCAAAGAATCTAAAGGGGAGATGCGCCGTAGAGAAAGGTTCCACGGCATTAGGTGCGACTCTAACCACATTGGGATTCTCGGCTATAGCCACTACCGCTATGTCCTGTCCTTCATGCGGATTCACTATGATTATGACATTCGCTGCTGTAATGGTATCAGCTACGACGGGCTCTCTTCTAGGTGTATCTGCCCTATATACCGCGCTAATGAATGTTTTATTGGTAATAGGTATAATGATTAATATGTTTATTATGATCTATATCGATATTAAAATTGAGAAGCTTGTTAAACTACCTACGTAGTAGAATCTCTACATCATTCAATATATCATCCGCACTCCATGCTGGAGGGGCACCCAAAAAGAATATCTCAACCCTAAAATTTTTGTTAATTATATATACTATACCACTATGAGCGACTAGATATTTAAGTTCTGGATCGTCGACTGGTTCCTTCTTAACGAATACTCCATATGCATTCCAGACCCTAGAAACATCATCATAATCGCCTGTTAATAAGTATACACCTTCCAAGTCATAGAGGTTCATCCACTCCCTAAGTCTCTCAGGCGTATCCCTTTCAGGATCTACAGATACAAGGACTAAAACAACTTCATCATCTAGTCCCCTCTCTCTAAGTTTCTTCTCCAAATCAGAGAAGCCAGCGGATATAGCTGGACAGATGTCTGGGCAATGGGTATATATAAAACTCATAACTATAATCTTTCCTCTAAAATCAGATAGTTTAAAGGGGTTTCCATATTGATCTATCAACTGAAAGTCATAAGCGGGGTTAGGCTGGACATATCTATTCCCCCTAAAACCACCTGATATTGGTGAGATACCTGGGTTAAATACGAATATTATGCCTAGAACAACCCCTATAATAGCCACGGCAAAAAGTATAATGACAAGTTTACGTGTATCCATAAAACCACCTTTTACCGTTTAAAACCATTAATAATGTTTTTTGGCTGCCGTTACAATTAATGTATATATATATCTTTGTAAAACGTATAAAAAGAAGAGAGGATTATTGGCCAGAAGCCTCAGAGACCGTTATGTTACCCCACATACCTAGTGATGCATGGCCTGGAACGGTACACTGATAATTTATATTTCCGACTTGGTTGAACTGAACGGTTATAGATGTCTCCTCAGATGGAAAAACGTTTCCAGTATCGTAGTTATCTAAGGGCTTTGGGTTTAGCGGATCTACCTTTGGAACCACTGCAAAGGTATGAGGTATCTTACCGACATTTTTAACTATGAACTTTACAACATCGCCCTGTGTAAAGTTGAGGGTAGGGCCTGGTGAAGTAATCGAATCTTCTGATAGGCCGAAGCCGTATCTAGGGCCTTCAGGAGTATCTATTTCACCCGCATATATAGTCATCACTATATTGGCTTCTATGGAGGCTCCTCCACCTAGCCTCGGCTGCAAGTTGAATAGGAGGACTGAGGCTATGGCCAAGTCTACCGTAATACCTATAATTATCAACAATATTAATACTGTCTTCATACTTGGCATACTGCACTACCTCCTGTAAATACCATTACTATAAATAGGGCGAAGAATAACGCCATTAGATAGAACCAGCTTATAGCTATGTCATCATATTTCAAATGTTGATAATATAATGCAACAAAGAGTGCCTTTACCCCAGCTATACCTAATACACCTATCAATATAAATATTGGTGCCATGTTAAACATGACCATCAATATTTCTAGGATTGTTAGGCCTACCAGTAGTATCCATATACCTGAGTATATCTTCAACATGCTGGACTCATTCATACTCCCATCCTCCTCATAGGAGATAGAATAGGGCGAATAGGAATAGCCATACAATATCTATGAAGTGCCAGTATATTCCGAATGCTTCGACTCCTATATTGTTATCTTCATTATACCTACCTTCAAACGTCTTGAAGATTAAGTATAAAGTTGCTACCATACCTGCTAATACGTGGGCACCGTGAACACCGGTCAATACATAGTAGAGACTCGCTGGCAGTCCGCTGGTCAATGTAAATCCTTCAGCGTATAGCTCGCTCCATTCAAATGCCTTTACGATCATGAATAATGCACCAAGGGTAAATGTTGAGACGAGTGCCCACCATAGACGTCTAGTATCACCCATCTTTGCATAGGCAACGGCCAACGCCACAGTCAAGCTACTCGTAAGTAAGATAATGGTGTTTAGTCCACCAAGTCTTATATCATGTATACTTGGTCCATATGGCCAGTCCCCAATCATATTTATCCTTATCAAACTATATGCCCCTATAAGACCTGCGAATAGCATGGCCTCAGAGATAACAAGGATCCATACCCCCAGCTTGATCTTTGACGATGAATCGAAGGGCCACTTCTCGGCTTTTGAAACTTCTGGAATAACGAACCTATCCTTTACATCACTATATATCCATTTCCCGAGGGTAACTAGAAGAGCTATAACCCCAACTATGAATAATGGCTGATATACTAGGAATCCGAAGAAGGTGATGGCTAAAGATAATGAGAGAGCCATTGGGAGAGGTGTTTGATGTTCAATATGTGGCTCCGGATGGCCTCCATTTGTATAGAAGCTGAACTGTCCACCAGTTAGAACTGGCTGGAAATCGAAGTTATGTGGGGGAGGAGGTGAGGTTGTTAGCCATTCTAGAGACCATGCGTTCCAAGGATTATTGCCTGCTGGAGGCCCACTGAAATATCCTTTTACAAAGTTGTATACTAAGAAGATGAATGAGAAGCCGAATATGTATCCACCCAGTGTTGCTAGCTGGTTATATGGTATCCATTCACTTACATAGTATGTATATACCCTCCTAGGCATATCATAGATTAGGAACATTGGGAAGTAGAGTAGATTAAATCCTATAAACGCTACTAGGAAGTGTATCCTACCTAACTTCTCATTGAACATCTTACCAGTCATCTTTGGATACCAGTAATATAGCCCAGCCAATAACCCAAATATGGTTGCACCAACCATTGCATAGTGGAAGTGTGCAACTACCCAATAGGTACCCCTTATATGCCTATCCAATGCTATGGAGGAGTTGAATACACCTGTTATCCCACCAATTATGAATAGGAATATAGCTCCAACTGCGAATAGGAATGGAGTGGTGATCCTTATCCTAGCTTTATACATGGTAAATATGAATGAAAGCATTATTACTCCGAAGGGAACTGATATAGATTCCGTCGTTATACTCATAACCTCCCTAACTATTGGATTTATACCAGTTGCAAACATGTGATGGACATAGACTATGAAACTTATGAATGATGCTATTCCAAAGCTGATAAGTATGTATTTCCTTCCGAATAGCGGTTTCCTAGAGAAGTTCTCGATTACATCTCCAATAATTCCTATGGCAGGTGCCAATACTATATATACCTCTGGATGGCCGAAGAACCAGAACAAGTGATCCCATAAAATAGGTCCACCCTCAACTGATGAGAAGAAGGTTGTTCCGAATACTCTATCCACTGCCAGTAACAATATGCCAGCTGCTAATGGGCTGAATGCAAACAACATAATTAAAACTGTGAAGAGGATACCCCAGGTAAACATGGGTATCTTTGACCAAGTAAGTCCTGGAGCCCTCATAATTGCTATTGTAACTACAAAGTTTATCGTACCTACTGTAACAGACATTATTAGCATGGCTAAGGCGATACCTGCTAGGGTAACACCTGGCTGTGGTGAATATTTAAGGGTTGATAATGGTGCATAATATGTCCATCCTATATCTGGTGCACCTCCTGGTAAGAAGAACGATATAGCGGCCAATAATCCACTTGCTAGATATAACCAATAACTGAGGGCATTAAGCCTTGGAAAAGCTAGATCCCTTGCTCCTATCTGTAGTGGCACAAGATAGTTAGCCAATGCGAATGCTAGGGGGGATACGGCCCAGAGAACCATTATCAATCCATGCATGGTAACTGCCTGGTTATACGCCGATGGATTCAATATATTCATATCTGGGTATGCCAACTGTAGCCTAAATAGTAGTGCAAGTGTCCCGCCAACCAATAGGAAGTATAGTGACGTTACTAGGTATAATATCCCAATATCCTTATGGTTGGTCGTCGTTAACCAATATCTAATCGAATAATATTTATTATTATTCATCTAAAATCACCCCACAACATTTAGATAAGCAATCATATTTGCATGTCCAACTCCACACAATTCATAACATTGAATTAAATATCTACCAGGCTTATCCGGTTTAATCCATATAACGTTAAAAGCCCCGGGTAATGCATCTGCACCCACCCTGAAATCCTTTATCTGGAATTTATGGAATACATCAAGGCTCGTAATTCTAAACACTATTGTCTTACCTACGGGAACGGTTACTTCTCCTACTACCTCAGTCCCATTTGGATATATGAAACGCCACCCCCATTGATAGCCTACCACTGTAATCTGTATAACATCGTCACCATCTGGCACATGCTCAATATAATTTGTAACGAACATGGAGTATGATGCAAGGCTAAATAGTACAATAGCCGTGAAACCGAAGAATACCACAATTATTTTTATGTTACCCCTCTCAGGTGGGACTACTCCCGGCTTAATATCGTCTGACTCTGAAACATTCCCCTCCCTATACTTAAGGATGAAGTAGAACATCAAACCGACTACGACGGCGCCTATTAAAATTCCTAGACTCTGGTATAGATGGAATAGTGACCACCATGTATAGCCCGGTTCACCGGGGACCTGTAATACTATGGTATTCATCTTATATACACCGTTTACTGAATATAGTTATTTAATCCTTTATTCTCTTAGATTAAAAAATATTTTACCCAGATATATCAGGAATAAATGATATATAAGTATATAAACTTTATAATATAATTGTCCATATCTAAAGGGAGGTAAGTTATACTATGTCCACCCATGAAGAGTATAAGATCCTGACTAGGATCGGGCATTGCTGGGTGGGTAAAGTATGTAAAAAATATTCCTTGATAGCTGAGATCGTAAAGATGTATCCAGATAAATCTGATGAGTATATGTGGGAGGAGGTCAGACTATATTTATATAAAGACCTTGATAATAAATTCCTCTACCAAGAAATTCTAGACTATATATCAGGTATTGATGGGGTTGAAGAGGTTAAAAAGATAAGTAGTGGATATGGTACTCTACATGTATTGGTTAAGCTTCGTAGGTGTCTAATATATAGTATGTTAGATAGAGGCGTATTAAATTACACAAAGGAGATTGCAACATATGATGGAAAGATAATTTTTAGGGTTAGGATAAGGAGGAGGACACATTTAATGAAGCTCCTCTCTAGGATACAGAGGAGATCAGAGGATATAGAGGTCTTAGATGTGAAGAAGGCTAAGCTAGATGAGGAGCTAACGATTTTACAGGATAGAGTAGTTAGGATAGCATGGGCACTTGGATATTATGAGATACCTAAGAAGGTTACAATCAAGGAGATAGCGAAGGCATTAAATATCTCACCCGCCACCGTACATGAGATCTTGAAGAGAGCTGAGAAAAAGATTATAAGTAGATACGTAAGATCTGGATATAGCTAGCATCTAATATTCCATTATACATTTCCAAGTTATTAGATATAACTATTTGAAATAGATTCATATGGGAAGGTGTCTGTAATGGGTGGATATAAATATCTCTCCCATACAGCAGATATTAAGATAGAGGCATGGGGGAAAGACTTGGAAGAAGCCTTTATAGAGGCTGGAAAAGCCCTTGAAGACGCAGCGATAGATATAAATAGAGTTGAACCACGTCAAAAAGTCGAATTCGAGATTGGTGGTGACGACCTGGAGGAACTACTATACAATTTTTTGGAGGAATTAATAATAAAAATCGATGTTGATAGAATGGTATTCTCCAATTTTGAAGTTGAAATAAGGGAGAGGGATGGCAGATATATGCTTAAATGTAGGGCATACGGAGAGAAACTCGATATGGATAAGCATCGGCCAAAGATCCATATAAAGGCAGCTACATATCACGAAATGGAGATCATAAACAGGGATGGAGGAGTAGTAATTAGATATGTATTGGATATCTAGGTAAGCCTAACTTCAATATACACATCATCAGGTACTTTAAGTCTAATTAAGTGTTTCATCGTATTTTCATTCTGCTCAACATCAATTAACCTCTTATGAATACGAAGCTCAAACTTATCCCATGTCTCAGAACCCTGTCCACATGGACTCCTCCTTGTAGGAACTACAAGTCTCCTTGTTGGTAGATATACAGGGCCCGAATATTTAGCCCCTGTCTTCTCAGCTATCTCCTTTACCTTCTCCATAAACTCATCTAAAACTTTATGGTCTGTCCCCATAACAATTATTCTAGTCTTATATCCCTTAATCATCTCCAGCTAGATATAGAAAAATATGGAGAGATATATTAATGTAAATATGCTCTTCAGCTCTTTATCTTTACCTCAGATACCTTGGTTATCTCCTTGACAACACCAGCAGCTATTGTTTGACCCATATCCCTTATAGCGAACCTACCTATCTCTGGGAACTTGCTGAACTCCTCTAGAGAAACCGGCCTAATAGGTCTAAGTTTAACGATGGCTACATCTCCAGTCTTTAAGAAGCTTGGATTCTCCTCAACTACCTGGCCGGTTCTCCTATCAAGCTTTTTAAGTAGCTCCAAGAATGTAACAGCTACCTGCGCCGTATGGACATGCATAACTGGGGTATATCCAACACCTATAGCGGTTGGATGATATATTACGAATATCTGGGCTATGAATTCTTCGACAACTGTAGGTGGGTTATCTAGATGACCTACTACATCTCCCCTCCTAATATCCTTCTTCGAGACACCTTTAACATTAAATCCTATATTATCACCTGCCACCGCCTCCTCCATTGGTGTATGATGCATCTCGATAGACTTTACATCACCCACCAATCCAGGAGGCATAAATACTACCCTATCACCAACCTTCAATCTACCAGTCTCTATACGTCCTACTGGTACTGTACCCACACCAGTAATTGAATAGACGTCTTGGATGGGTAGGCGTAGAGGCTTATCCACTGGTTTAGGAGGAACTGTAAATTCATCTAGAGCCTGTATAAGTGTTGGACCGTCGTACCAAGGCATATTCTCAGATTTTTTAATTACGTTATCTCCTGTCCATGCAGATACTGGGACGAACCTAATCTTATCTACTTTATATCCAAGTGTCTTTAGAAGCCTTGCAACTTCATTTCTAACCTCTTCATATCTCTCCTTACTCCAATTTACACCCGGGTCATCCATCTTATTTATAGCAACTACCAACTGATCTATACCGAGTATCTTAGCTAGGCTTGCATGCTCCCTAGTCTGCCCTCCTGGGGATATTCCAGCCTCGAATTCACCTGGCCTAGCCGATACAACCAGGATAGCTGCATCAGCCTCACTGGCACCAGTAATCATATTCTTAATGAAGTCTCTATGGCCAGGTGCATCAATTAATGTAAATTCATATTTTTCACTCTCGAATTTATAGAATGAGAGGTCTATAGTTAAGCCTCTCTCCCTCTCCTCCTTCAATTTATCCATAACCCATGCAAATTTAAATGTCTCCTTACCAAGTTTTTTAGCCTCCTCCTCATACTGTTGGATTACCCTAGGATCTATAAATCCCGCTTCATATAGAAGCCTACCCATTAATGTACTCTTACCATGGTCTACATGCCCAATCGTTATAAGGTTTAGATGTTCCTTCTTCCTAGCCATATTCTCCCACCACTCGAATTGAATTAAATATCCTTTCTAGATATATATAAAGCATTTGATAAGGAATATATAAATATCTCTCTAATAAATCTATAGAGCCTATATATAGAATTCTATCTAGATGCTAGGGCTATCCTCTCTATCTCAACCCTCTTAGATATTGCATAACTCGATAGATCGTTTCTAGCGGCTAATATTATCTCCCTTGCCAATGCCTCTTCAATAGTCATACGATTATTCCTAGCTGCATTTTTAGCACCGATTACTATGTTCTTTAAGGCTGTATCAATCCTTCTTAGAGGGGATACATCTACCGACACCGTATAGGCAGCACCACCATATGCAATAGTAGTTACATCTTCACATGGACCAGCATTCTCAATGGCATATATGAGTAGTTGGATCGGATTCTCCCCCGTCTCTAATTCAATAATTCTGAAGGCAGACTCGACAATCTTAATTGCTTTAGCTTTTTTACCTCCCATCTTACCTGGCCGCATCAACTTATTTACCAGCCTCTCAACTATATTAACCTTAGCCTTATCAAATTTTTTATGTTCATGTCTACCTCCACTCCATGGGAGGAGCATAGGCTTCAATGAGATATAGTCCCTTAAACTGACATCCCTTACCTCCACATCCCTGAATGAATATCTACCGAATAGTTTCAACCAAACAACATTTTTACTAGCCATTTTATATACACCCAACCCATATCCATAATATAGGGATATTATACAATTATATATCCTCTACCTTTTAGGCTTCTTAACCTTCCCAATTATTAATAGGTTCAACGGAACTCCGTTTACGAGGAATACCCGATACCTAACTCCTGGTAGGTCACCCATAGCTCTTCCCTGTGAACCACCTATACCTTCAATCATGACTTCATCATGTTCATCAACAACATTTAACGCTCCATCCCCTGGGAGGAATGCTGTAACCTGCTTACCATTCTTAATTAATTGTACCCTTACACATTTTCTTAGAGCTGAGTTCGGCTGTTTAGATTCTATACCCACCTTTTCAATTACAATGCCCCTAGCCATAGGTGCTCCTTCCAGTGGATCCGCCTTCTCATCCAATCTAAGCATCCTCCTTCTATATTTAACATCGCTCCACCTAAACTTCTTCCGCTTCATAATCAACTTCCTAGCTGCGAACATCCCCTTTGGACTCTTCCTCCCCATATTATATCCACCTATACATAACTATTATCCCAATAATATTCATCTTATATTTATCCTTTCAATACCGTATAAAGCTTTACAGAATAGCCTACCAGCCCTAGCCCTAACACCGCCCCTCCCAATTACAGCCCCCTTCCTATTCGGAGGAACATATATAGTTATATATTTTTTACCGTTTGATTCGTTTATAGTGACCTCTGAAGATGCGTTTAACCCAAAAAATCTCCTGATAAATTTAATGGGATCCTGATAATATAGGACGACATAGATATTCTTATTTAGATTCTCACTCAACATCTTTGATAAAACCCTTAAAACCTTATCTCTATTGAACCTACCAGACATCCTACCCATAATCTCCCTTCTCAGTATGGGATCTGATAATATGCTATAGATATCCTCCTCCTTAATGAGGATATAGACATAATCGTCTATGATCTTACAAGCAATTGGATTTATATTTGTTATACCCTGAAATAGGCTCATAATAGTTAACTCATCATTCGTTAATGTAAATCGGGCATCACTAGACATTCAAGATCTCCTCCTCATCAATAGGGGCGCTTCCAAAGTCATATATAGCTAATATAGATACTGAATGGGGCCTCCTACATAGAGCGCCCAACTCAAGGTTAGACTTCCTACTCTTAAAGACTTTAATAGGATTATCCAGAGTATCTAAGACCCTGTCCAACTCCTCCTCTAGGCCAGGCGGGGGATTCCTAGCTATAATTATTACCTTTATCTTATCAGGCTCATTTTTTAAAGCCCAGAATACGTTGTTTCTACCGAATACCAGTTTACCTGTTTTAACTATAACCGGTAATACCTCCTCCAATCTTTTAAGAACTCTGCTCATCTGCACCCACCCTTATATATATGTTGACGGACCCTGTTCCAATAGGGACCCTGGAACCTACTATAATGTTCTCCGTCGGACCTCTTAAATAATCTACATCTCCCCTCGAAGCAGCCTTAACAAGGACTGGAACAGTTGTCTCGAAAGCAGCTTTAGCTAAGACACTTTCCTTAGATGCTACTACACCATATCTACCCATCTGCTTAATGACGCCGTCTCTGGTCATCATATCGGCTACAAGCATAACATGCCTTATATCAACGTCCAATCCTTGCTCATCGAGAACAGCTTTTATCTCATTGATAATTGCATTTCTAGCGGCTTCAATACCTAAAACTTCATAAATTTCAAATATATCATTGGTTACCGTTCTAACCGGGTCTACACCTTCAAACTTCAAAACTTCTTTTAAGTTGCTTCCAGATGTAATTAGAACCCATTCCTCCTCTCCAGTCTCCTCATTAACTATCTTATCTACGGTAACCCTAAGTATCCCGGGGACACCAGCTATATGTTTATCTAGGAAACGCTCGCTTGCCCGCCTCAACTTAGTTATTATGACATTTAGATCCTTTATCTCACCCTCTTTAGATTTTAGGGAGGGTCTTACAGCTAATATGTATCCATTCAACTCGGTGGAATATCTCCTACTGAATATCTTCTTAACATCTTTTGGAGTTAAGCCTGTCTTCTCTAGGGCTTCTGGGTCTAGCTCAAATACTACACGTCTAGATAATATATCTATCTTAGCTGATTTAACTACATCCCTCAATTTTGTGCTCTTAATCCTATTAGCGATCTTCTCTGCTAATTCCTGTGAATATCTATGCTTCTCATCCAGGTATATAGTCATCCTAGGTGTAGAGGGCTTCTGCTTTGCATCAACTATCTCTATTATCCTTGGAAGACCAATAGTGACGTTTTTCTCCTTAACTCCAGCATAGTGGAAGGTTCTAAGAGTCATCTGTGTACCCGGCTCACCAATAGACTGGGCTGTTATAACGCCTATGGCTGTATTCGGATCTATCATAGCGGTCCTATAGTTGAGTACCGCCTGTCTAATTGATTCCCTGACGACCTCCCTATTAGCCTTCTTCCTTATTAACGTCTCCCTAAGCTCTTCATATAACGACTTTGGAATCTCATCCTTCACCCTATTTAACAACTTATCTATGTATTTAACACCTGCGAACTTCTTCTTCGGATATAGGAGCGAGATCGATTCGACTAAACGCTCTACGTTAACAGGTTTACCATGGTCACTACGGGCTGGGTCAACCTTATCATCTCCATATACAAATTGGACTATCTTACCGTAGGAAGTCCTCACAGTAAAGTCTTGATCGACTTGTAGATGCTCCAATGAATATAGGAGCCTCCTATATAGGTATCCACTCTGCTGAGTCTTGACAGCTGTATCCATTAATCCCTCCCTACCACTCATGGCATGGAAGAAGAACTCGGTCGGGTTAAGCCCTGTGAAGAAGTTACTCTCAATGAATCCCCTCGCCTTAGCCCCTATATCACCCTCTTTAAATACGCTTAAAGTCCTATTTCCATATCCCCTGGATATCCTCTCACCCCTAATTGTCTGCTGACCCAGCATAGCAGTTAATTGAGCCACATTTATATCCGTACCTCTAGCCCCACTCATAACCATTACATAGAGTGGATTATCTTTATCGAGGTTCTCCAATGCTATCTGACCTGACCTAGTCCTGGCATCTGCGAGGATCTCATGAATCTTCTGCTCAAGACTCTCTTCCGCAGACAATCCCTTAATAAGCTCTAGCTTACCCTCATTATATTTCTTGATAGCCTCATCAACCTTTCTAGACGCTTCATCAGCGATCTCCTTAATCTTCTTAACTACATTATCTGGAAGCTTCAGATCCTCAATCCCTATGGAGAAGCCCCTAGCCTGTAGATATCTATCTAATACACGGGAGAAACTAGTTATGAATTCTCCGCCGAATCTATTACCATATTCTCTGACAAGTCTATGTAGAATGCTGTCGGCCTGTTCAGCACCAATGGACTTCTTATCAATGACACCTTTAATTAGTAATCCCTTCTTAACTATAACGTCCTCATCTAGCTTAGACTTTAGTGAATACGTGAAGGTCTCGGGAACCAATATACTAAATAGGAGATGTCCTCTATGAAGTTTCTCATATTTAGAGACTAGATCCATCTTGGGGATATTATCATATACAGATAGGAGATTGAAGAAGATCTCCTTATTTAATTTATTTTCGTCCCTCGTCAATAGGAATGAGGATGTTAGATAATCCTTTGTAAAACCAATTATCGGAGCACCATATCTAGGACTTATTATTTGATTCTCAACAAGCATTAGCGATAAAGCCTCTGCAGATGCTTCACTATTCTGTGGTACATGTAGGTTCATCTCGTCTCCGTCGAAGTCAGCGTTATAAGGTGGACATACAGTTAGATGTAACCTAAAGGTTCGATATGGCAATATCTTAGCTTTATGACCCATAATAGACATTCTATGGAGGGAGGGCTGTCTATTAAATAGAACTATATCACCATCCATTAGATGCCTCTCCACTATATCACCTACCTCAAGCTGTTCAGCTAAGAAGCTCCTATCCACGACATACTTCAAACTATGTTTCCTAAGCCTACCATCCCTATATTTAAGTATGTAGTTTGCACCTGGATATTCATCGGCACCCCTCTTAACCAACTCACGTAAGAACTCTATATTATATGGTGTAACGGATACTGGAACAGTTAATATCTTAGCCATATCAATGGGTACACCAACCTCATTAATATCTAGGTTAGAGTCTGGGGAGATCACGGTTCTAGCTGAGAAGTTTACCCTCTTACCAATCAAATTATTCCTAAACCTACCCTCCTTCCCAGATAACCTCTGCACCAAAGCCTTTAACCTCTTAACACCCCTATGTGTAGCTGGAGGTATACCAGGCAACTCATTATTAAAATACGTTACTACATGGAGCTGGAGAACATCATAGTCATTCTTAAGAGCCATAGCTACTGAGCCTGCAGCCTTATCCTTCTTAATCTTATTATTAACCTTTACTATATCAACCAGTTTATGGGTTAGATCGTCCTC
The DNA here is from genome assembly GCA_964529905.1 of uncultured Nitrososphaeria archaeon. Taxonomy (GTDB): domain Archaea; phylum Thermoproteota; class Nitrososphaeria; order Geothermarchaeales; family JDFR-13; genus SZUA-1514. Next base: position 31,931 of record CAZGXJ010000002.1, on the reverse strand, counting down.
CCTCTTCTCTCCACCCTCATGTAATATCGAGGGCCTAACAGTTAGAGGTGGGACGGGTAAAACAGTCAGTATAAACCATTCAGGACGTACACTATCCTTATCCAATCCATAAAGGATTAGATCCTCATCTGGAATCCTCTCAAATATCTCCCTAATCTCACTTGGCATCAACTCTACCTTCTCTCCATCCTCCTCCTTATAATACTTATATGGCTTCTCAAACACGATCTTAACATTCTCCATCGAACAATGGGGACATCTCTTAGCCTCAGATGCCCTCTTTATAATGGTCTTTACAAATGGCCCATATAGTTCAGGGAGATGCTTCTTCAATATCTTAGCCTGCCTCTTATACTTTTCAATATCTGGCTCACTTAGCTTAATCCTACCACAGTTTATACATACACCTCTTAAGATGTTATATATGATATCAGCAAAGAGAACATTTACTACAGGGAGAGCCAGATCTATATGTCCGAAATGTCCAGGACAATTATCTCTATCATTTCCACATATAGGACAGTAAGCTCCTGGTTCAGGTGCACCCAGCCTCGGATCCAATACACTTCCAGCTACTGGAGAGCCTAGCTCATCCCTAGGAATATCATTCGTTATCTCGACTACCGACATCGAACGTATAAGCTGAGGGGATAAAACCCCAAACTTTATCGAGTCTATCCTATATCTAGACGCTAATTCCCTATATCTATATATATCGGTTGTATATGCCATCAAACCACCTCCTTAACATTTAAACGTGGATAGATAGTCATACTCTTCAATTCATCTAAGAGAAGTTTAAATGCATACGACACATTTACAGGGACGATAGGTGCATCCGGACCATGTATCGGACATACAAAACGCTCTTCTTTAGCGCTATAATATCCCTCCAATCCACATTCTGTACATACAAATATAGTGGTCTTATCGGATGCATCCAATAACCTCTCTTTAATAATTGAAGATGCTCCATATGCTAGAAATACATCCTTCTCCATATCCCCTATCCTCAATCCACCATCCCTAGCCCTACCCTCAGTAGGTTGCCTAGTAAGTATCTGGATAGGACCTATAGACCTTGCATGCATCTTATCGGCAACCATATGATGTAGCTTCTGGTAATATACAATTCCTATAAATATGTGGGCCTTAAACTTTCTCCCCGTCCTACCATCATACATGACTTCAGTCCCCATAGGCTCAAAACCGACGCTCTTCAACATCTCAGAGAGCTCTTCATAGTTAAAGGAGATAAATGGAGAACCATCTACAAATCTACCTGCCAATGCACCATATTTACCAGCTATCGATTCTAGGAACTGTCCTACAGTCATCCTCGAGGGGAATGCATGAGGATTAATTAATAGATCCGGTATAATACCATCGGCTGTGTAGGGCATATCCTCCGGGGGAACTAACAGTCCTATAACTCCTTTCTGTCCATGTCTCGAGGCCAGCTTATCACCCAGCTCAGGTATTCTATATTCCCTTATCCTTACCATAGCGGTTAACTCACCATCCTTATTTATAGTCAGCATAACTTTATCCACTGTAGCCTCGAACTGGTCTATCGAGACGGAATAATCTCTTCTCCTCTCTGTGAATGACACCTCTCTAAATTCACTCTCAAACCTTGGAGGACCAGTCTTCCCTATTACAACGTCATCCTTAACCAGTCTAGCCTCCAAATAGGGTAGGCCGTCCTCCTCCAAACTTCTATAGTGATCCTCACCCATATAGTTTATGACCTCGGGCGATGGAATCTCAAATTTATCGCTCACACCTCCTCCATGTAACTTCGCTACAGATTCATATGTTTTATAGAAGAAGGATCTGAGAAGCCCTCTATCAACAGCGGCCTTGTTTATTACAACCGCATCTTCCATATTGTAACTCTCATATGATAGAATAGCTACAACTAAGTTTTGGCCGATCGGCCTATCATTAAGATTTATCATATCCATTATTCTCGTCTGGACAATGGGTATCTGGGGATACTCCAATATATGACCCCTCGTATCCATACGATAATGGAAATTTGTATATGGGATACCTAGGGCCTGCTTAGCCATAGCCGCTTCATATGAGTTTCTAGGACTTTGATTATGTTCAGCAAATGGAATTATAGATGCTGTAATCCCTAAGAAGAAGTAGGGAGCCAATTCTAAATGTGTATGTTCAGGGGTCAACTCTTCAGGGAAGAATGCTGTTAAAACATTGAATTCTTCATTTGCATCTATCAACTCAATAATACCCTTCTTAAGTAGGTCGGAGAATTTTAGGGTTCCATCCTTAACCATCTCTATATGCTCCCTAGTAAGTAATGGCTTACCATTCTCAACCCTTATAAGCGGCCTCAAAACCCTTGCACTACTGCTATCCACATATACTTCATCCCTCAAATTCTCATTTTCATACTTCCTAATGGCCACACTTACATCGGGTGGAATCAAACCATTTCTTCTATAATTCCTAATCCGAGCCACAAACTCATCTGGATCATGTACGAAGCCTATTAAGTCTCCATTTAGGAATACCTTTGAACCCTTCTCCCAATCCTCATCATTAGCCTCCTCTATCCGTATAAGCCCCTCTTTAATAAGCAGTTCGAGAATCAAGTCAGATGGATATTCATTGGATACTACAGCTGATAGAGCTAGATTCTTAACCAATCCTATGTTTTGCCCCTCAGGACTCTCCACAGGACAGATCCTACCTAGATGAGATGCATGGACCTCTCTAGCCTCAAACTGGGGCCTACTTCTGCTTAGAGGACTCTGAATCCTTCTAAGGTGGCTAAGGGTAGATAGGAAATTGGTTCTATCTAACATCTGGGTAACCCCAGTAGTCCTCTGAGACCAAGTACCCGTAGCCAAGGCATGTGTCAATCTGTGGGTAATTTTACTTCCCCTAACAAGGTAGTTTAACTGGAAACGGCCTTTATATAGATAATGTTTAGCTATGTTATAGCTGAGATCCTTAAGAAGAGATTTAAGGGATTTAGCAAATATCTGCCCCAAGAGAGGACCAGCTAACCTAAGCCTTTTATATGCATAATGATCCCGATCATCCTCCTTCCTCCAGCCAAGCTTCAGCTCAATAGCTCTTCTAACCATCTCAGCCAATAAATAAGCCTTTCTCAGACGGTATTCAGGCCCCATACCTACATGGGGAAACAGATATTTATCCAAGATATGTCTAGCCCTATTCTTCCTCCTGTCGATAGGCTGCTGAGAAGCCTGAGTCCTATTCCCTATATAAAGTAGGGCTTCATCCTGAGACTTTATATCTTTGTATTTCTCGATGACCGAAGCTAACTGCTCCTGTATCTCCGGATTCTTAGATACAGCCTCAACTATCTCACCATCTTTAACAACTCCTAAAGCCTTCATAACTATTGGGAATGGGATGGGTGATAGAGTAAATGGCAGTGTAACTACTATTGTATCCCTCTTAAGTGTTACGACGACATGATTTCTAAGAGAACCTTTAACGGATAACATCCTAGCTGAATATGACTTTGTAGATGATGTCTTATCTATTCTAGTAATGATAGTATTTGACGCTAAATCCTCAACAGCAATTATAGCACGTTCACTACCATTTATGATAAAGTATCCACCAGGATCATCAGGATCTTCACCCATCTTAATCAGATTCTCCCTAGATTCACCATATAGGTAACATATCTTAGATTTAACCATGACGGGTAACTGTCCAAGCTCAACCTCCTCGGTTAATTCAAAACCGCCTTGGATCTTCTTAAAAATAGCTCGAATAGGCGCATAATACGAGAAGCCCCTCAACCTACATAGAGAAGGGATATAGCCGCTCTGTTTAGTTATAGGTGCACCAGTCACATCCTTTGTACTAGGCTTATCAACCCATACCTTAACAATCTCAAATATTACCTCACCATGCTGAGTCTGAATTTTAAACCCCTTATTCTCCTCAACAATATCATGGAGGGTCTTATCTATAAACTCGTTATATGAATCTATATGTTGTTTAGATAAACCGAATTCACGTAGCATAGCCTTGATAACTGGCCAGGTATCATAATCACTTTTCTTATATACAAGATATTTATTGACATCGAGCCTCTTCATAGCTATATCACCAACCTGTAATACACACTCTCCCCAGCGGTTGGACTCTTCCTAGTAATCTTAATGACATCACCAACCTTTGCACCTAATGCCCTCACGATAGGATCATTCTTCCTTATATAGGGAAGCTTATATTTATCCCCACCCGCATATTTCTCAATAACCTTCTTAGCCTCCTCCTCGGATAATATCTCATGTTTAGGAACCAATTTATGAGATAATATAATTTTTTTAAGGACTTCATCCATCTCATTATTAGCCATAACTATCCACCTCTATATATTTATATATCACATACATATATCCCCTATAAACCGATATAATATACATTTTGTATCCCAATTTCAATATATTTACCTTAGTCACCCCTATATAAATCTTACTTGTATTTAGAGGCCATAGAAATTAAAAATATATTCTTTGGCGGGCCCGGCGGGATTCGAACCCGCGACCTCCGGGTATCTCCCCATCTCATCCCCAGTCGGGTCGTCGCTTTTATCCAGACAGATAAAAGCCCTACGCCCACATAGGTCGGCGCTCTGCCTGGCTGAGCTACGGGCCCATCCCTATATTACAAATCTTTTAGGAAGTATTTATTTAAATTAAACATTATTGTATATAGACATATGCCACTATACCTCATTGGATTGGGATTATATGAAGAACCATGTTTAGATATTAATACCCTTGAACTCCTTAGAAAATCTATAGACGAAATATACATAGATGTCTATACGAGCCCCATCCCCTACAGTTTAGAAAAATTATCAATCAAATTAGGGAAACCAGTATATCCCTTAAGAAGGATAGATTTAGAGGATAATCTCTACAGCTTTATTAAGAAGGCGATGGATAAGAAGATCGCATTACTGGTATATGGAGACCCATTAATAGCCACTACACATAGAAACATTATACTTGCATGCATAGAAAATAATATTGAATATGGGATATTCCACAATTTATCATCATACCAATACGCAATTACGGAATCTGGACTTGACATATATAAATTTGGGGGGACGGCGACTGTTATGAGGGGTGGGAGGGATACAAACAGTAGAGGGATTAATCTCCTAAAGGATAACCTGATTAGGGGGATGCATACATTATTCCTCCTAGAATATTCCCATGAAGATGGGTATCTAATGCATCCTAGAGAAGCAATTGAAACTATATTTAGCGATAAAGAGATTAGAAGAAAATTAATGGATTATGATGGATATATAATTATAATGTCCAACCTAGGATGGAGAGATGAATTTAAAGCCGCCTATAAGATAGACGAATTAGATAAAATATATAATTTGGAAATAAAAGGGCCATCAATCCTAATTTTTACAGGTAAACTACATTTTATGGAGAGGGAATATATAGAGAAAGTCTTGAGAGGCGGGGCTGATCAAAGTTGAATAATAGTGAATACATTGAGGCTTTAAAGAGAATATATCTAAACCAAATTGGTGTAAAGAGATTCGAGATAGATTCCATAAATAGAGAATTAGTAGACAGATTAATCAAAGAAGGTTTAGTAGATGAGAACCTAAGATTAACTGGAAAGGGAAGGAAGATTTTTAAAGTAGGGATTCTTGGCGGAGTATTCGATATAATACACTATGGACATATAACACTCCTCAAAACCGCAAAAAAGATGGTAGACGTATTAATAGTTATAATCGCAACCGATAAAACTGTTATAAAGATGAAAGGGAGGAAGCCTATAAACACAGCTGAGAATAGGAAGAGGGTGATAGAGGCGATAAGATACGTGGATGCAGCAATAATAGGTGATGAGAATGACTTTAGAATACCTTTAAATATGATAAAGCCTGATGTCATCTTCCTCGGATATGACCAGAAAATACCCCCCGGGATCTCACTAGAAGAGCTTAAAGATGTACAGGTGGTTAAACTGAATAAGGTTGTAAAGGGAATTAAGACAAGTATGATATTAGAAAAATTAATGAATCAACTATAGATTTATCTATACTCCTTATTAAGAAATACTACAACCTTAACTTTATCACCATCCTTTAGAGATAATTCCCCCCTTAGATATACAGGTGCTATAACTTCTAGCATTTCGAAGCCATATATAGACCTCTCAGCGTATATCACAGCTCCATCTATCTTATCCTGGATCCTAGCCCTAAACGCCCTAACATCACCGAATACCCTCTCCTTAGTCCTAAACCCCTTAATATGGAGGCCACTTAACTTCCTCAACAATCTATTCTGATTTATGTAATATGGATCTTTAAGTTTCAGGTTTAACGTCCCTGGATATGGAGTGAAGCCTAGTAACCGCTCAAACTGGATAACATATCCCCTACGACTCATATAGTAAGCCCCTTCACCAAGACCAGTCACAACTGAACCCTCAAATATAAACTCACCCGGATGTTCATATGCATCATTTATATATTTGATGTAATCCATAGCCTCAGTCAACCCCCTTTCCGTAATTCTAATCCATAACACCCTATCTACAAACTTCTTATCTATATAGCCTAAGTCATATAATTCATTAACTATTCTAGAGGCACTCTGTTGACTTACACCTAGAAACATAGCCAGTTCATTGGTCGGAGCTCTTATATACTTGTCACCAGCTCCCAATTTATAGAGATCTATTAGATATGAACGTATAAGCCTTATATTCATCTCCTACTACATCTATATAGATAGTCACTTTTAACTTTATCCAATATAGCCCTAATCTTATCAACCTTTCTCTTATAGTCCCTATAAACATAATTGTCTAGGGGGTTACTCAGAAGATCAATATAAATATTTTCTAGTATGGAGATATATTTAAGGGCACCCTCACAATCATCATCTATCAACTTAGATACGGCCATTCTATGTAACTCTCCTGCATAATCTATATAACCATCTAAAACTATCTCAGGTTTTATTACATTTAAAAACTTGATATATTTATCGTCACCAGTCAAGGTAGAATACAATAATATCAATTCTACATACTCCCTTAGAGGGTCGTAGGCTATCTTGGATAGGTCAATATATAGGTCTGAAGATTCAATAACCTTATATATAGATTTAACCACTTCATTAGACCTCTCCAAATATTTTTTAGATAGTTCGAAGTTTCCCCTGTATAACTCCTTAAAACCATTCCTCACTACTAAATATAATTCTCTTGACATAGTGAGCATAGATTCTCTATTTGGATCTAATCTAAGATTAATTTCTCTTAACCTAGATATGGATCTTTTAAAGTATTCAAGTATAGCCTTTGATATATCCTTGGAACCCATCTCTACATCAATGAAACCCTCTTCTCCTTACTCCCAGATTTTGATATGGTAACAAGGTCTATCGTATATCCAGTTAATACATCTCTCTTAGCAACAGATTTAAATGCGCTTAGAATCAATTGTTCTAGCTCCTCCTCACCCAAATCCTCTCTATACCTGTTATCGATCAAACCTATTGCAGTCTCAGCTCCACTACCGATAGCCACATAATCATCCTCCATAACGGAACCTAGGGAGTCAAGAGAATATAGCCTAGGCCCAGTATCATATCCACCAACTAATAATTGAGTATATAGGGGAAGACCCTTGTTTCCATATAGAATTACTGAGACTATCTTAGCAGTGGATTTAACAGTTAAATCCCTACCAAGCAACATCCTCCTATTACCTAACACATATCTTACTTCACGGACAAGCTCCTGCATATCCGCTATTAAACCAGCAGCCGCGATATATGAATTATCAGTTATTTTATAAATTTTCTTGACGTCATTACTGAACGCAAGGTTTCCCGATAGATACATCTTATCACTACCTAAGATAACAAGATTTCTCGTCTTTATCCCTATAGCCGTACCACCTAATAGAACCTGTGACATATAAATCACCAAATAATTATAGGTATAGGATATAATTAATCCTCACCCTTAAATTTGTTCAAATCATAACATTAAAATGGTATCATGAATCCATGGGAAAAATTGAGGCCACCGATACCACTAAAAGAGGTAGAGGAGATAGGATTTAAGAGAGCATCGAGAGAGGCCAATAAAATACCATATAAGTCCAAAATAGATACTGCTAGAAAGAGGGAGAGGACTAGGGTTAAGGTACTATACGAAACAGTTAAGAGACATATTAATAGAGGGATTAAAGTGTTAGATGCATATTTTGAGGCTCATAAGTTCTATAGAGACCTAATTACACTATACTTCCCAGATAACGAAATTAGAAGGATCCATAAAAGGCTTGTAAGGCTAATAGATACGTTAGATAAGATAAGCGATGAGTATATACATAAAATAAACATGACAGATGATCCGGAGGAGATGAGTAAATATAGAAGAGTTGCACAGGGGAAAATGGGCACTTTCCTCAAGAAGATAGATCAAGACTTCGAGTTTATCCGTAAACTATATAAATATGGGAAAAATCTACCGTCTATAGACCCTGAGATACCTATATTTCTCGTCGCTGGACCTCCAAATACTGGAAAGTCAACCCTTGTAAATTTATTGTCAACAGCAGAGGTGAAAACCGCGGAATATCCATTTACTACTAAGAATATCCATGTAGGCCATATAATTCATAACTATCTTAAAGCACAAATTATAGATACGCCAGGCCTCCTAGATAGGAGGATTAGCGAGAGAAACGAAATAGAATTGAAGGCAATATATGCATTAAAAAATTTGGATGGAGACATAATTTATCTATTCGATGTATCTCCAGATTCATATTATCCCATTGAGAATCAAATCAACATATATGATGAGATAGTTGATAGCTTTCCCGGTAAGACGGTTATACCTGTGGCAAATAAGATAGATATTAAAGATCCGGGAAAACTGGAGACATTATCGAAAAAGTTCGGAGAAGGACTGTATACAATATCATGCAAAGAGAGAATGGGTATCGATAGGCTTATAAACAAAATAATAAAGTCGATCGAGATGTTCTATGTAGATAGATTAATTAAATAATATCCATTCATCTTCTTAACAGTATATTTTAAATCTTCTAGGAATATTTTAGAGACATATAATGCGGAATCTACATGACCAGTAAACTCTTGGATACCAAGCTTTATATTTCCACCTGATAATACTGCTAGGGGGATAGCCATATCGGATAGGTTCCTATCTAGAGCAGCACCACTCCTAACCCAATCCATAAACTTATTGACTGCCTCCTCAGCTACTTTCTCGGCCGGCTTTCCCCTTTCACCTAGTGAATCGCCACCACCAAGAATCTTCCCATCCCATCCAGCAATAAGTATCGATGTACCAGGATCTAGAGAGTCACTACAATAATTATCAAATTTATAGATCTCGATATCTGGAAATAACTTTGATATGGACCTGTAAGCTGCTCCACCCTGTCTATCTAAGACATGTTTCGGCAATTTACATACTGTATTAACAATATAAATCTTCTTTAAATCACTTCTTAATATGAGGTCCCTAGGACTTAGTTTTGAAGGTTCAACAACTACTTTAACTTTACCTCCACCCCTTGGGTAAAAGCCTCTCCTCAGCACCTCAACTTCGATATTACCACCGAAAAAATTTATAAGGCTCCTATATACGTACTTCATGTAATCTATCGGAGGGCTCCACTTCACGTCAGTACCACCACTCAACACAATTTCTGAAGTGGAATCTGCAAGAAGTAATGGAGGAACAATCGATTGGATCATTAGAGAAATAGACCCAGCCGTCCCAATGTTAAATGTCCCATGTACAGCTTTAATATTCTTAAACCTCATTCTAACTACTGTAGAGCCTATTCTAAGTCCCTCAACAAATCCTCCAAACATATCCTTCATCATTCTTAGAAGAGTGTAATGCTGTGGACGTAGACCTGGGTTAGGTCTATTTGCTCTGATCTTGACTATGTAACATTCCTTCCCAGTTATCAATGAATATAAGGCTGCATATCTAAGTATTTGCCCACCCCCTTCACCATATGAGCCGTCCACAGTTAACTGGTTCATAGCCATAGTCTTAATACACTGATATTATATACTACTCAGGTCTTAAACGTACGATCTTCTTCCTACCCATGAACTCCCAATATTCAACAATAACGCCTGAATCCAATTTCGATTTTAAGTCTTCCTCTTCCGGTATGGGCGCCTCGAAAACTTCATATGTATCCATATCCATCAGCTGTATAGAATCAGTTATAGCGATTACCTGAGCCCTACCCTTCTTAATAATTGGAACCTCTATTCTACTGTCGACCGGCCCCACGATACTTCTCTTAACACCATCAAATAACCCAATAGCCACTACTCTGGCCTGGGCACTCCCATGTTTACCCTTCTTACTCTTTGTAATCTCAACTACTTTACATGGCTCCCCATCTATAATTACATAGCTTCCCCTCTTCAACTCTCCAAGATCTTTATAATCAATACTCATGATAGTATTATATTTCCATTAACCAATTATATATATCTAAAAGTTGGGGGCCCCACTATATAATCATGAGAAAACAACTATTCTTATATATGTGATATCGGATGAATATGTCAAGCATAATTAAAAAAGTTTCTATAGCTATATCACAGAAAAAAACCGAAGTTATAGATGTATTAAATATTGTTAAAAAGATTTTAGATAGACATAACATTAATATCTTCACCTTAGTAGATCTAAGTAGGATTAAATATAGACCGATGGATAACTCTATGGAGATCCCGCAAATAGATTTTCAGGGGGATATCATAATAACTATCGGGGGGGATGGAACGGTATTAAGAACGCTATTGTTCTCCAAGGATAAAGATATACCAATATTATCGATAGGATTGGGAGAACTTAATTTCATATCCTCAACCGACAGATGGAACTTTAGGGAAGATATTGAGAAGTTACTGGCTGGGAAGTTTTATATTAGGAGGGAGATGAGGCTTGCTCCAGAAGTAGGTAAACTGGGTTATATATTACCACCCGTTTTAAATGAGGTAGTATATCACTCATCAAATATCGGTAAGACTCTACTACCTAAAATATATATAAATATAACAGGAGATAAGAGGGCTCTATGGAGTGTAAAATCTGATGGAGTTCTAGTATCAACTCCAATAGGATCTACTGCATATTCCTTCGCAGCTGGAGGGCCTATAATTGATACCAATTTAGAGGCAATAGTGATAACGCCCTTAATTCCGACAACAAAAATACCCTCATATGTAATAAATCCAGATGCTCGAGTCCATCTATCATCCGATAGATCCAGGAGTAAACCCACTCTAATCCTAGATGGGCAAATAACTATAAATCTAGATTGGGAAGATGAAGTTATTGTTAAGAAGTCAGCAGATTATGCATATATAATAACATTTGACAAGGAAGTTAATTTACGGAGGATGCAGAGAGTTGCAAAGAGATATGGAGGGGTTAAAGAATAGGAAAATATACATTTTAGACACCTCAGGTCTACTTATACTACCAAAGATCGATTTACATGATTCATACGCTATGTCTCCCGAATCTGTTATAAATGAGATTTATAAAGACCCGATAGCTAAGGAGAAGGTAGATACGTTTATAGCGATAGGTTCTCTCCATATACACAATCCAACTAGGAAATCTATAGAGAAAGCTGTTGAATATGCAAAGGAGAAGGGTGAGAGATATAGGTTATCTAAGGCTGATATAGATGTGTTGTCCCTAGCTATAGAATTTAGGAAGTATAATCCTATTGTCATTACGGATGATTACTCACTCCAGAACCTCTTAGAACAGTTAAATATTAGGTATATATCGCTTAGACGTAGAATAAAGAAAGTCGTGGAGAAATGGGAATATAGATGTGTTAAATGTGGAGCCATATATGGAAAACCGCAGGATGAATGTACTATATGCGGAGGTAGCATAAGGAGAGAGCCTATAAAGCGGCTTTAAGGTTAATACTTTCACTCAAGTCTCTCCCTCACACAGATACGAATTCATAATTAATCCATCCGAATTGTATTTATAGTGGAGAAAAATGAGCGTATTTAAAAATAAATCGTCTCTAATGCCTGACTATATTCCTGCTGACATACCACATAGACATGAAAAACTAAATGAGTTGTTAGACTACTTCAATCCTGTAATAAATGGAGATTCATTCTTTGAACATGTATTTATAATAGGCAATACTGGCACGGGTAAGACTTTGGTCGCAAGACACCTCCAGCGTAATATTAAATCATTAAATAGGAGAGATGTTGAGGTTATATACATAAATGCAAGATTTGAAAGGATACCTGGAAATATAGTGAGAAAGCTGTTAAGATGGTTCAACCCATTAGCACCTGAGAGAGGATATTCTGTCGAAGATATTTATAGATACTTCCTAGAATTCCTAAATAGGAATGATATTAGGGTTATATTGATATTAGATGATGCAGACCACCTATTCGAGAAGTATTCAGAATTTATATACAAGTTAGGACGTGTCCACGAGATTGGATTGATCAATAGGTTATCACTCCTATTTATATTGAGACATAATTTGACTATAAATAAGATGGATCTATGGGCTCTTGGAGGACTCAGAAAGAACATTATATACTTCGAGGATTATAGTTACGAAGAATTAGTGGATATACTCGATTATAGGTCTGAATATGCATTTAAAGATGGTGCAATCGAGGAGGAGGCCATAGAGACTGCCGCTGACATAGCTTCCACCTATAATTTCAATGCAAGGTATGGTATTGAACTACTCCTTAAAGCGGGTATGATAGCTGATAAGAGGAAGGATAAAATCGTGAAGCCTGAACATATTAGACTGGCTAGGTTCGAGGTGCCACCATCATTTACATATGAAGATATGAAGGCATTAACACTACATGAAAAAATAATACTATATGCCCTTGCGGAGATATTATCGAATGAAGATAAGTCATTCACCACGACCGGAGAACTAGAGAGGAAATATAGAGATATAGCAAAATATTTTAATGTACAACCTGTTGGACATACCTGGTTCTGGAAGATGATTAATACTTTGAATGCCTTCGGAATAATATCGAAACGTCTATCTTCAAAGAAATTTAGGGGGAGAACTACCCTAATAGGGTTACCATCGTTCTCAGCTACTATACTTTTAAATAAAATACAGGAGATGATTGAGAATGAGATTGCAAACCAAATTAATAGAGAATAAGCTGCCAAGTAGATTATTATCTTCTAAGATAGTGATCAAAATACTAGAGGAATTGGTTATAGATGGGCCACAGACAAGGACAAGTTTAGCTAGGAAAACTGGGTCTCGATATAGTAAATTAGTTGAGTATTTAGATTGTCTGATCAATTTTGGAATAGTTAAAGAGATTAAGGGTGGCGGCGCAAGAATCTATTTAATCAATGAAGAGAATCCTAGGAGTAAAATAATAAAGAATTTTATCCTATCGTGGATCTCACTTAATGATGAAATCCCTCATGGATGTTGAATAATATTTCTCTACCAGATTCTCATCATTTAAACAGGATTCACATATACATATGGATACATCCTTTAGACAGACATCTGTGAAGGGACATTTCTCACAATCTACATATGTGCCACATATATAACATTTAACCTCTGGAGTCAATAAGAGTCCCATCCTGATTAAGATCTTGTTTAAATTACTCAAGGCATAATAATCCCTAACAATAAAACCCCTCCCCCTTTCATAATCAACACCCTTTATCCTTACAATATCCCTAAATAGGTTTCCCAACCTCCTCCTTATCTGGAAAGGTTCACCATACCGAATTTTTTGATACTCCACTAACTCCCACCTCCATATATCCTTTCAACCCATTTCCTCAAGTTGGGATAGCTATCATATATGAGAGAGGCAGTAGAAACCGTCCCATATATAAATTTCCTCCTGGATTCATGGAGCCTCCCCCGTAACCTATCCATAAGGTCATCGAACTCCTCCCTAACATCCTTATTTAATACAAAGGTATAGAGCCTATATTCAGGTATCCTACCATCATACACAGCCCCCCATTTATTAGCCTGGTATATAACCCATGCCAATATCGATGATATATACCTAAGATAGAAATATGTCCTCTCCCTTTTCATTCTCCCAAGCATAATATCCAAAATAGATAAATGTTCCAGTAAATACTCCCTACGGTCCGCCTTCATAACCTTTGACCTACTTACAATATCGAAATAGGTATATATCACGTCTTCCCAGTGACCAGAGTTATTATCCAATAGATATTTTATTTCAGTTAGATTAGTTGTCGATGATAATCTTCTCAATAGCTGATCCAGGGGTAGGTTTTCCAATGGATTGGATAAGGCGAGATATTCACCGCCAATACTTAAAGTATATAGCATATTTATCGCCATCCTCGCATCTCCATATGACCTTTTAGCTATCTCGACCAGATCGTCTCTAGAAACCCTAAGACCCTCTTTTTTAGCAATATTCCCTAAAATGATGATTATCTGTTTAGGAGTCAATCTTTTAAATTCAACCACTTCAAAAACATCTATAAGCTCTTTATGTTTAACTTGGTCAATGAAATTTGCCGATGCAACAACTGGAACAGCCTTCTTGGAAGCTATTTTTATTATAGCCTTCAACCCACCCCTATCCTCTTTAGGATCTATTCCATCAACCTCGTCGAAGAATATCATAATCCTCTTTCTTCTACCTGTGAAGAACGTCTCCAAAGTAGATCCATAAGCTATAAATCCAACTCTCTCCATAATCTTCTCCTCAGTCCTATAATCACTGGCATTAAGTTCGATGACGTGATATCCCAAATCATTTGCCAATGCATATACAAATGTAGTCTTACCTATTCCTGGTGGCCCTATTAATAGAATGCCATACTTATCACTATTCCTCCACTTAAACATCCACTCAACTATCTTCTTCTTAGCCTCCTCATTCCCAACTACTTCATACATATGTCTTGGCCTATATTTCTCAGTCCAATTCATTTCCCTACACTCAATGACTTAACTAGCTTAGCCAGTAGAGCTGTAACTTGAATCTCAGGGTTTAGGCTGAACTGGAGACGATACTCAAAATCCGCTAAAGTCTCGGCAGTCTCTGCATTTAAAAGATTTCTCGAAAGAAGCTCAGAGTATATTAATCTAATTACTTCACCAGCATCTAGACCTGTTACGCTCATGAAATCATACAGTATTGAACGTGCAGAGTCGAAATCTCCCATTCTAAGCATGTCTACCATCTTAGCTATAGCCTCAGGAGATGCTTTACCAACTAAATTATCTATCAAATCAATTGTTACTTTACCACCACCGACCGTAGCCGCTGACTGGAGAAGGTTAATCGCCCTCCTCATATCTCCAAGAGATACTTCGTATATCTTTTTAAGCACATCTTCTGAACACTCAACACCTTCACTCCTACAAATCATCTCTAGATATGTTTTAACATCGTCAAATGAAAGCCTCTTAAATCTGAAAATAGCGGTTCTACTCTGTATAGGGGATATTATTCTGTTTAGATAGTTGCATATAAGGATGAAGCGGGTTACCCTTGCATTAACCTCCATAATTCTTCTTAGCGCTGTTTGAGCCTCAGACGTCATCATGTCCGCCTCATCCAAGATAACTATTTTGAATGGAGCCTCCTCAGAAGGAGTAAAATATTGGGCAAATATCTTTACCTTCTCCCTAATAACGTTTATACCCCTCTCATCACTAGCATTCAATTCCAACACATAGTCTCTCCAATGGGCACCATACAACTCTCTGGCAAATGCCAATGCAACTGTCGTCTTCCCTGTACCCGGGGGACCCGCAAATAGTAGATGTGGCATCTCGACAACTTCGCCCGATAATAAATTCTTTAAACCAGTGATGACCTCATCCTGATTAATAACCTCATCTAACCTCTTAGGCCTATACTTCTCTATCCAGAGCATCGATGTAACTCTCTCAGACATTTACACAACACCTATTGGATATAATATAATTTAACATCGTCATAAATAGGAATTAGGGGAGATTAAATAGTTCTATTACTAACTCAAAAAATATTTATTATTGAGGTAGGTGGGTAGATATAAATGGTCCTAGAAAAAGACTTAGAAATACTAAAAAATCTTGAGAAGCTGTTTATGTTGAAAGAAGTCGACTTGATAGCATTAAAGGATATAGATCCAAGTGAATTAGGTATCGAGTTTACATATAAGAAACGGGGAACCAAGTTTAGGGCTCCCCTACATATCGCCAAGAAATTGGTGAGAGAAGGTTATGCTACAGTACCTGAGGATTATATAAATTGGTTGAAAAAGATGATTTGGAAAGAGAAATCCAGGACCTCTCAAGATATACTAGTTAGGCATGAAGATAGCTTTTATGAAAGGCTAATAATAATTAGTGAAGCCTTGAAACACGACACTAGCTTTAACTTAGATGATGAGTATAGAATACAAATGATACATGTTATCGGCCAAACTTTAGCTAAACGTCTAGAGGTCATACTTAAAAAATCAATCTTGCATACAAAGGAGATAATGGATTTCACCGCTCCCGAGGAATCACTATTATTAAGAATTATAAGTGAGATAATCGATATGTGGAGAGAGAAATTAGGTGTTGAGTTTCATCTCAAATAACCATTGAAAAACATATATAAATTGTATCATATTGTGATGTTTTTATCAGTTCAACCAATTTATAGGTATTGGAAGTTGATTTTATTTTGGGAATATAGATATGGAGTCGAATAGTAAGGTAAATCAAACATATGTATCAAAATTCTACAACTTCTTAATGGAATATAGAGATATCAAGTCTGGAGTAAAGAAGTATAGGAGTAGAGTATCGCAACTTACCCTACAGAGAAAAAATTTTAAACAGTTAAACATCGACTTTAGCGATATAGTTCTATATGATAGTTCATTGGCTCTTGAGCTCTCCCAAAGACCTCTTGATATAATACCCAGTATTCAACAGGCGGCTCACGATGCCTTAAAGATGTTGAATCCCACCGAAGCAGATAAGATTAAGCCTGAACAAATACATATCTCATTAAGAGGGGAAGGTGCTGGGGAGGAATTAAGACTTAGGGATATATCATCAGCATATGTTGGAAAAGTCATCTCTATTCAAGGATTACTTGTAAAGCTCTCCCAAATCTACACTAGAATATATGAGGCCGTATATAAGTGCACATACTGTGGAAACGAAGTTGTGATAAAGGAAGAGAGGGTTGGTGAGATTCCTAGGGCCCCTAAATATTGCCCATATGAAGATGGCAAGAAGAGGAAATTTGAGCTTATCAGCGATAAAAGTAAATTTAAAGATATTCAATTTGCAAGGATACAGGAGAGACCTGAAGAACTTCCACCAGGTCAAATACCTAGATTCGTTGACGTCGTCTTAGAAGAACCACTTATCGATGTAGCCTTTCCAGGGGAATATGTAAGAGTAGTAGGTATATTGGATCTAGACCCTGTAAAGGGTGGAGATGGTAGATTCCAATTCAAGGTAATTGCATCTAGTATAGAGAGTCTGGGCAAGGAGGCCGTTGAGATAGAGTTAACTGAGGAAGATGAGAGGAGACTGCAGGAACTAAGTAAAGATGAAAAGTTTTATGATGAAGCTACTCT
>CAZGXJ010000002.1:0-14206 GCA_964529905.1 uncultured Nitrososphaeria archaeon | reverse complement strand
CTTAGAAGCTTTAGCCCAAGCATCTATGGATATAGACATATAAAAGAAGCCTTATTATTAGCGATAATTGGAGCTGAAGATAGGATATTAGAAGATGGGACAAGGGTTAGAGGAAGGATACATGTCCTACTAATAGGTGATCCTGGAGTTGCTAAGAGTCAGCTCCTTAAATATGCAGCAGCAATAGCTCCCAAAGGAATCTATACTAGTGGGAGGGGTTCGACAGCCGCAGGTCTAACAGCCGCTGTCATTAAAGATCAAGGCGGCGGTATGAGCTTAGAGGCAGGTGCGGTAGTATTGGCCGATATGGGCGTATGTGCAATAGATGAGATAGATAAGATGAGGCCTGAAGATAGGGTAGCGATACATGAGGCCATGGAGCAGATGACGGTCTCAATATCTAAAGGAGGGATAATAGCTACTTTAAACGCTAGAACCACAATTCTAGCCGCATCTAACCCTAAACATGGTAGATATAACCCAAACCTACCTTTTATAGATAATATTAACCTGCCAACCACATTAATATCAAGATTCGACATAATACACCTAATTAGGGACATACCAGATCCAGATAGGGATAGAAAGCTGGTTGAACATATGATTGAATCTAGAGTATCATATAAACCATATGAAGATGTTTTCGACCCAATATTTCTAAAGAAATATATATTATATGCCAAGAGAATAAGGCCAAGACTGAGTGAAGAAGCCTCCCAGAAATTGATGGAATTCTATTCTAAGATGAGACAGCAATACGACCAAGAATATGAGGCGATGCCTATAACACCTAGACAGTTCGAAGCTTTACTAAGGATAGCCGAGGCAAGTGCAAAAGCCCATCTAAGAGATGTGATAACAGAGGAGGATGCTGACATAGCCATAAATCAGGTATCAACAATCCTACGTGAAGTAGCCGTCGATGTCGAGACAGGTAAGATAGACGTAACACAACTTGCGGCAGGAACACCGGGGAGACGTGCATCAAAGACCGAGACTATATTAAACATAATAAGGGAATTGGATAGGGAGAGTGAAGGTAGGCCTATACCGATTAGGGATATTATAGATAGAGTAATACAGAGAACTAGAATAAAGGATCCAGATGAGATAGAGAAGATAATAGATAGGATGATCGAGGAGGGAATCCTATATTCACCACAGCCAGGGACGGTAAGACTAGTCAAGAGATGAAATACTTAATAAGCCATGATGAAGATAGATGAATTACCACTGCCAATAGAGGTTAAGAGAACATTAAAAAGAATTGGATATCGAGAATTATATCCGCCTCAAGAGGAGGCTATAAAAAGGGGATTATTTAAAGGTAAAAACCTGGTTGTAGCAACTCCGACAGCTAGCGGTAAGACCTTCATAGCTATTCTGCTAACTATATATAATTGGGTAAATGGTAGGAAAGGGAAAACAATTTACTTAGTACCTTTAAAAGCCTTGGCAAACGAGAAATATAATGAGTTTAGGGATATATTCTCTAAACTTCCTATCAAAAAACCAGTTATTAGAATATCAACTGGAGATTATGATAGTAAAGGTGAAGAATTGAGACATGCGGATGTAATAATAGCTACCTATGAAAAGATGGATTCCCTATTAAGACATTCACCATCATGGATGTACGACATATCAACAGTAATAATTGATGAGACACATTTAATAGGCTCACCCGATAGGGGAGGCGTGGTGGAAAATATAATTACACGATTATTAACTGAGGGCCTAAACCTTCAAATACTTATGCTTAGCGCAACTATATCCAACATCAAACACTTTGAAGAATGGATAGAGGGGGAAGCCATAAACATCAATTGGAGACCCGTACCCCTAAAGGAGGGGGTCCTATATAATCATGAAATCTACTATGATGATGGCGAGATAGGTAAAATAAAGAAGTATATAGGAGATCCGATCCTAGATAAGATACTTGAAACCATATTTCAGGGGGGACAAGTCCTCGTATTTGTGCATTCAAGGAATGAGGCGAAGAGGAGAGCTAAGAAGATATCTAGGACCATGCAGAGGTTCCTAACCAAGCTCTACACAGACGATGAGATAATCTACCTAGACAGACTAGCCCAAAAAATTCTAGATGTAGGTGAAAAAACTAAGTTGAGTGAAGAATTGTCAAATGTAGTTAGATATGGAGTGGCGTTCCATCATGCCGGTCTAGGTATAAATCATAGAAGCCTTATAGAAGAAAGTTTCAGAGATGGATATATCAAAATACTTACGGCAACGCCCACACTCGCTGCTGGAGTAAATCTGCCGAGTAGAACAGTTATTATTACATATACCTCAAGAAGAATAGCTGGATTCTATGAACCTATAAACGTCTTCGACTATAAACAGATGGCAGGTAGAGCTGGTAGACCCCAATATGATGAATTTGGAGAGGCTCTAGTATATACATCAAACCAGTGGAACATAGACTATATCATATCAAACTACATTCAAGGCGAGATAGAGCCTATAATGAGTAGTCTACTTGAGGGAGAGAATATGGAGGTTACTCTGCTCTCCCTCATATCCTCGGTTAATGGTATAGACATGTCGAAACTTAAATACTACATTAGTAAGACATTGGCCTATATACAATATCCAGAAAAAAGAGTCGTAAATCGCATGGATATAGCTTTGAAAAGGTTAAGCGAATATGGGATGATAGATATAGTTGAGAGCGGTGATAAGACCTATTTTATACCCACTTCACTGGGAAAAAGGACTTCAGAGTTATATATATTACCTAGTACAGGGAGATATTTCTATATACAATTTAGGAAACCTATGGGTATCCAGACGGATTTCGAATTACTATATCACCTATCACATACCAAGGACATGATAACCCTAAACGTAAGAAAGAAAGATATATCTAGAATACTTTCACTAATGGAGGTTGAAGATTATCTAAGTAAATATATTGACGCCATATATAACCCCTTCTCAAATTCAATATATGACATAGATGAAACATCTGTAATTAAAACCGCTTTAGTCCTTTACGATTGGATTAACGAGAGAACAGAGGAATATATAAGGGAAAATTGGGGTGTAGAGCCTGGTGACCTATATGCCCTATATACAACCGCGGAATGGCTAGCCTATTCAGCATCTGAAATCGCTATTATTGCTGGAAATATGGAGATAAGTAGGAGGTATAAAATATTAAGCCAGAGGATTAGATATGGTGTGAAGGAGGAACTTGTAAGCTTAACCCAGATACCTGATATTGGACGTAGAAGAGCTAGGCTATTATATAAACATGGATATAAAACATTATATGACCTTAAACAGGCTGAATTAAAAGACCTGGTCTCCATACCTGGGATAGGGACAAAACTCGCTCAGAAGATTATGGAGGAGGTAAAGAAATTATTCCAATAATTAATCTAGATAATTACGGACTTTATTTATAGCGGCCTCGACATATTTATCTAGATTGACGGCCGAAAGAAGATCCTCATAAGAATATATATTCCTAAGTACCTCATCCTTACTTAAAGATTCATATAACTCATCTATTGATCGGTATCTCTTAGAGAATATTTTTCTAAGCCTCTCATGAATAACCTGTCTGTCACCGCCTTTCAATACACCAATATGGAGGAGGACTGATGAATATATTTGATATCCAGCTTCCAATATATTTCTCTTACACCTATCGATATCCACCCATAATTTAGAAAATACCTTTTTTAACGTATCCAACTGTTCATCAACCAAGATAAAAACCTCTGGAATTAGAATTCTTTCCAGACTACTATTTCTAAGATCCCTCTCATCCTCAAAGACGATATTCTCGAGAATTATAGAGGATAAGCCTCTAAGATATCTACCTAATCCACATATTTTCTCACTCATAACTGGATTCCTTTTATGTGGCATTACAGATGAACCAACCTGGCCCTCCTCAAAATATTCGAAGAGTTCGCCGATCCCCTCCCTACTTAAAATTCTAATCTCATTAGCGATATGTTCTAGGATAGATGAGAGAATTATTATCCTTAAAACGATATAGGTAATTAAATCCCTTGGTAGGATTTGAAGATAAATATCAGCTTTTTTAAGGCCTAATTTCCTTAGAAACGCGTCCTCTACCTTTGGGCCATGGGGATATATCTCTACTTGTGACCCTACCGACCCACCAAGCTTCCCAACTACGTAATTCTCCTTTACATACATCAATTCCCTCCTAGACCTTTCTAATTCATCTAAATATAGAGAGAAACGTAGACCCAACGTAATGGGTGTGGCCGCCTGTCCATGGGTCCTACCTAAAATAGGGACATCTATATGTTTCCGGATAAAATTCTCTAAAATATTGATCAATTCATCCACTTTCCGAATGATAATATTTAAACCATCCCTAATCTGGAGCATCAACACGTTGTCTAAAAGGTCATTTGATGTCATAGCTAAGTGTAGATACCTACCTATCTTCCTATCAACTCTGTCATATATTAGACGAATTAAAGCCATAGTCTCATGTCTAGTCACCTCTTCATATCTTTTAACCTCCTCATATGAAACATCAGAAAGCTTATCCAGCTCACGATAAATCTCATCACGTGAAACATCTATCAAGCCTATATCAGATAGAGCTTCCAAGAGCTTAAACTCGACATTAATTGAATATTTCACCCATGAATCCCTTGAAAATATCTCCCTCATCTCCTTCGAACCATATCTATATTCGATTGGATGTATCATGACCAAAAATAATATCTATCGAAAATCAAAATAATAATCGGATAGGTAGGTAGATATGGTAAAACCATTAATATCCATCTATGGAGGTTATGAGAAGGAAATACATGAACATAGCAATCTCAACATATATACAGAGGATGGAAAAATTCATATAGAAAAAGTATCTACAAATCAATCCTTAAAATCGATAGATGAGATAGATAAACTACATAGGGAAATAACAAATAGAATATCCGGATACTACAGGGATAAGCCTTTAAAGCTTGATAATCTACTGAAGAGAGGAATATATGAAAGTGTATTAAACCAGCGGATCATAATTGATTTAGATAGTAAAACCATAAAGACCACATACAATGGGGAGATACCAATCTTTATAAGACTGGATGATGATACATTAAAGCTATATGATTATAGGTGTTTTAACTCGCATTACCTATACCCAAATAAAAAATATCATTTACATCGCGACACACTCAAGATGTCTTCATATAGATACCCTTCTCTAAATTATAAACTAGATATAAATGCTTCGGCGAAATTGTTGATAGAAGGATTAGACTACATCCTAACAGAGATACTAGAAAACATACGTAACAAGAGGATATACCTCTCCTTCTCAGGAGGGATAGATAGTTCACTACTCCTTAAATTACTCGTCGAAAAAGGATATGATATTAGGGTAATCACAATAGGTGTAAAGGAATCTACGGATCTAAAAGAGGCTGAAAAGATAGCTTATAGCCTAGGCTTTAGAGGAGACCACATAACTTTAGAGGTTAAGGATATTGAGGAGGCTTATAGCTATGTCGTGAACAAATTAAATATTGAGAATAGAATTCTCAAGGCAGTAGGGATATCTGAATACCATACCTTTAGATATGCAAGGGGAGAAGCGTTAATTCTAGGCCAAGGAGCGGACGAATTGTTTGGAGGATATGATAAATATAGGAGGAGGTATGATGACTTCGAGTGGGAGAATAGACTAGACCTGATATTCTTGGGTATCACAACTACATATGTAGAATGGATGCTCTCAAAGGATATGGAGGTAAAGACATTTTACCCATATTTAAATATGTTAAATTGGATCATATCCCAGTCAATACCTATTGAGCTAAAAGTTAGGGGGGAAGATGACATATATAGGAAATGGGTGATAAGAGAGGCATTGAAGATCCTTAAAGCTCCTAAAGAAATCTATATGAGGAGGAAAAAAGCTATGCAATATTCAACCGGACTATCTAAGATTATTAAAAAATATGAGTCTAAAAGTTGATATCTTTTAACCTACCTTAATTATTGATGGATAAGTATGAAGTGGATAGTTACATCCGCCTGGCCATACGCACATGGAACGCCCCATCTAGGGAACATAGTTTCATCTCTATTATCTGCTGATATATTCAATAGATTCCTCAAGTTGAAAGGATATGAAACCATTATGGTTTCTGGATCAGATGAACATGGTTCACCGATAGAAATTAAGGCTATTAAAGCCGGATTAGAGCCTAAACAGTTAACTGATAAAGTCCATAACGAGATTTTAGATGTTCTAAGGGGGTTTAACATCGAATTTGATAACTATACCAGGACACATAACCCAGTACATATAGAATATGTCAGAGAGGTATTTCGTAAGATATATGAAAATGGCTACATATTCACTAAAGAGGATGAACTTCTATACTGTGAAAAGGATAGGATTTATCTACCAGATCGATTTGTCGTTGGGACATGCCCATACTGTAAATATGACTCGGCTAAGGGAGATCAGTGTGAAAACTGTGGAAAATTATTAGACCCATTAGACCTAATAAATCCTAGATGTGCGGTATGTGGATCAAGGCCAGTAATTAGAAAAGTTAGACATTTCTATTTCGACCTTCCAAGATTTGAAGAGACTCTTAGAAAGTGGCTAGAGAAGTCAGACACACTATCAGAAAATTCTAAGAACTTCAGCCTACAGATGATTAAACAGGGATTAAAACCCAGATCAGTAACGAGAAATTTGAGATGGGGAGTGCCAGCACCCTTTCCAAATAGTGATGACTTAACTATATATGTATGGTTTGACGCGGTATTAGGATATGTCTCAGCTGTAAAAGAATATTTTAAGAGGAGGGGAGATGAAGATAGGTGGAAAGATTTCTGGATGAATCAAGATGTACATGTAGCCTTCTTTATCGGAAAAGATAATATACCGTTCCATACTATAATTTTTCCAGCATTACTATTAGCAACACATGACCCCTACACACTTAAATTCCATATAGGGGCTACTGAATGGCTCCAGTTTGAAGGACAGAAATTCTCTAAAAGTAAGGGTATAGGGATATGGGGAGACGAGGCTATAAAACTATTGCCAGCAGATTATTGGAGATATACGTTGACATATATAAGACCTGAAACCAAGGATACCGATTTTAAATGGGATATACTTGAACATTGTGTAAATAAGGAGTTAAATGATAACATAGGAAATCTAATCCATAGAATACTAAACCTAATAAAGAGATACTCAGGGAATAGAGTAAAATTTCACGAACCAGTTACAGAGAGACAGAAAACATTAAAGGAATTAAATTTCCTCGTGGCTGAGAAAGTGGAGAAGGATTATATGAATATGAGATTTCAAAGAGTATTATTTGATATTACCCAACTCGTGGGGGATGCAAATTCAATCATAAATGATGAGCGACCCTGGGAGATTAAAGATGAAAAGGATAAACTTTTAGGCTTATTATACGTTCTAACCTTTACAGCTAGGAACTTAGCTATAATGCTCTATCCAATAATACCCGAGACATCACAAAAGATATTTAAATATTTTAACTTTAACTTGGAACAGCTTAAATGGGATACTATATACCAAGAGTTTGATGAGACGACTATAGACCCCAATTTTAAACCTTTATTTACAAAGATAGATAAGAATGATTTGAAGAGGAAACTAAATGAAATTAGGGGGATCTCTATGGAGGAAAAAATAGATATTTCCACATTCCAAAAAATAGATTTAAGAGTGGGGACAATAGTAAAAGCTGAGAGAAAGGAGGGAAGTAGAAATTTAATCAGGTTATATATAGATCTGGGGGATAAACAAGTTAAAGTGTTGGCGGGATTAGCTAAGTACTATACACCTGAGGAGATGATGGGTAAAAAAGTAGTTGTAGTGGCTAATCTAAAAGAGAAGAAGTTTATGGGGGAGACATCTGAAGGGATGATACTGGCTGCGGATGATGGAAAGGGGAATGTTAAACTCATAACAGTAGATGGGGAAATCGAGAACGGTTCAAAAGTAAGGTAGTTATGAAGGCGGACCTACACATACACACATATTATTCACATGATTCCATAAACACATTCTCAGATATAGAGAATATGGCTATTAGGAGAGGGATAGACTGTATAGCAATAACTGATCACGAGAGAATAGATGGAGCGTTAAAAGCATTAAAAAACATATATAGAGTAAAAGTGATACCTGGAGTAGAATATTATACGGAATATGGACATATATTAGCACTAAATATTGAGAACATGGTTAAGGCAGATAACACACCTGAATTAATCGAAAAGATTAGGGATAATAATGGACTATCTATATTGGCTCATCCCCTAGACTCGAGGAAAAGTGGAGAGAAAGATTTTAAAGAGATATTGGGATTAGTCGATGCAGTTGAGGTCGCGAATGCCCATGATCCAAAAGTAAATATTAACTATATTATCTTGATTAAGATGGCTGAGGATCTTAACCTGGGAATAACAGCTGGTAGCGACTCACATATCCCTGATACAATTGGATATGCATATATTGAGAGTGAGGGGGAGGAAATAGTTGAGTTAATAGAAAATATTATGGAGAGGAAGGTCAGGATACGGTTTAGGAAAGTTAATTCAAGACAAAGAGTGAAGAAGATTCTTTCAGAGGCTCTGCATAAAGCCAAGTTGTATAGACCCTCACCGCCTTAACCTCAATGTATTTACCCAGAATAGGTTCCCCAGAATCAACTGCGAAGATCTTATATGCATAGTTCCTCCCTAAATACCTACCCCTACCATATTCATTAATGAGGACCGGCCCCTTCCATCCACTCCACATCTTATTCCTTTCATACATTATAATATCAGATTCCCTCGTAACGATCCTACTCCTCTCCTTCACAACATTTGTAGGTACCTTCTTCATTAAAGCAGCCTTTGTATTAGGCCTAGGGAAGAACTGACTTATATTGACATAATCAGGCTTGCTCTCACGCAATAATGAAATAGTTAGATCAAAATCATCATCTGATTCCCCTGGATGACCGACGATTATATCCGTCATTACCGTGAAATGGTCACCTACCTCCCTCCTAAGTCTTTCTACACTCTCCAAATACTCAGTAGTTCCATGCCCTCTATTCATAATTCTGAGCAACTTATCGCTACCTGATTGTACAGGAATATGTATAAAGTGATATATCTTACCATTATCTGTAAATATTTCGATAAGATCGTCTAAATATTTATATACCCATCTAGGATTCATCATACCAAGTCTGATGACAAAATCTCCCTCTATCTTCTTCAACCTCTTAACTAGATCTACTATAGTCCTCCTAGGCCTCAAATCATATCCATAGGCACCTAGATCAACGGATGTCAATAGAATCTCCTTTGACCCATTCTTAATGGCTTTCCTTACAAGCTTCTCAACCTGCTCAACATCCAAGCTCTTAACGCTACCCCTCGCATTCTTGGTTCCACAGAAACTACAGTTATCTAAACATCCAAAGGAAACGGCTATTGGTGTAGACACCTCCCTACCCAAACTTAAGGGTATAGACGGCTCATCTATCCTTAGCTTTTCATAATATTCCCCCTCTAAGACATTCTTAATAGCATCAACTATGTACCTACCTGGTGAGGGGCCCAGTATTCCATCTAATCTACATTCAGACGTCAACCGCTTATAATTGATTAGTGGGAGACATCCTGATACTATAATTGGTCGTCCATCTAATACCCTCCCGAGCTTTTTTATATATGAGATTATCTTATCCTCAGTCTGCTTCTTAACACCACATGTATTTAAAACTATTACATCTGAATCATTGGGGTCATCTGTTAATTTAAATCCTTCCTCCAATATATAGGATATCATAGCCTGTGAATCAAATTTATTCAATGTACATCCAAACGTTTCTAGATATACTTTAACTACTGCCATCTATCCTACTCACCCACCTCTCACTAGGCTTCATAGTCTTAAATCTAGATGCATACGCATCATCTATCCTACCAACTGATGTATTACTCGGAGCATTTAAAACTTTATCTGGAGTTTTATATGCCTCATCAACAACCCTTTTAAATATTTCGAAATAAGAATCTAAATCCACCTTGGAAACCGTCTCTGTAGGCTCAACCATGAACGCCTCAGGAACGATCAATGGAAAATATGTAGTAGGGGCATATACTCCATAGTCTAGAAGTCTCTTAGCTATATCCCTTGCCGATACCCCAGTATCATCCCTAATCCTCTTAAGACTAACTACAAATTCATGCATACGTGGAATATCCTCATCTGGATACGCTTCAACACCTTCTACCGAGATGAATTTTCTAAACAAATAGTTTGAATGTATAAGGGATATAGCGGATACCTTCTTCAAACCATAAAAGCCATTTCTAAGGATATATGCTAAAGCCTTTAGAGCAACTAAAACATTTCCATAGAAACTATGAACCTTCCCAATCGTATGTTTAAGATCCCAATTTAAGGTATATTTTTCACCGTCAAATTCGATTATCGGTACAGGTAGGAATTCCTTCAAATGTTCCTTGACACCCACCGGCCCAGATCCAGGTCCTCCTCCCCCATGAGGAGTAGAGAAAGTCTTATGTAGATTTACATGCATAATATCGAACCCCATATCTCCAGGTCTTATCCATCCAAGGATAGCATTTAGATTGGCACCATCATAATATAGTAGGCCACCAATCCCATGAATTATATCAGAAATCTCACCAATTTCCTCTTCAAACACACCTAGGGTATTTGGATTTGTGAGCATCATACCAGCTGTCCTCTCTGAAATAGCATCTTTCAACGCATTAATGTCTACCATACCTCTATCATTACTGGGAACCTCTACAACCTTCATCCCAGCCATCTTTATAGATGCTGGATTGGTTCCATGTGCTGAGTCTGGTACAATGACTTCATCTCTAGGTTCCCCCTTTACTTCATGGTATTTCTTCATAATTAGTACACCAGTAAGCTCTCCTTGAGCCCCAGCTGCAGGTTGGAGACTATAATAATCCATACCTGTTAGTTCTGAGAGATACCTAGATAAGTCATATAAGAGTTTTAACAATCCTTGAACCTCTTCATCATCTTGTAAAGGATGAATATCTGTAAATCCATCAAGATTAGATATAGCCTCATTTATACGGGGATTATACTTCATGGTACAACTTCCCAGAGGATATATCCCATTATCCACCCCATAGTTCATCTGGCTTAATCTAGTGAAATGTCTCATAACTTCGAATTCACTTAACTCGGGTAATCTAAGGGAATCCCTAACAAGCTTATTTGGGAGGTATCTCCTAACCTCCTCTATCCAGGTATCTGGAATTGATTCACCAATCCTATATTCAAATATTGTCTTTTCAATCCATCTAGCCTGTCTCCTCTCACCGTACATTATAAACCCACCTCCTAGCATATTCAATATACTTATCTATAGACCTATCATTATTCATCATATTCAGGTGGATAATCAACCTATCCCTTAGTTGATGTCCTGGGAGGATTCCAGAACTCACCATGTAACCGATGAAATTCTCCACATCACTACCTATTTCCACTGTAAATCTTCTATGGAAAGGAAGATTCATATATTCATTAAAACCTATTTTAACTAGGCCATCCCTCAATCTGTGTGATAGTCGTAACATCTCCATAGATATTCTATATAGGCCTCTCAACCCATGATATGCTATAAACATTAATGTCTGGATAGCCGAGAGAGCCTCATTAGTACATATATTAGAAGTTGCCCTCCCTCTCCTAATATGTTGCTCCCTAGTCTGAAGAATCATAGTATAAGCTCTGCCACCATCTGATGTCCTGGTCTCACCAATTAATCTACCAGGCATATTTCTTATCAAATTCATGTCTCTCTTCACGGAGAATATTCCAAGGAGCGGCCCACCATAACCCATACTTAAACCGAATGGCTGGCCCTCACCCACGGCAATATCTGCGTTGAGCCTACCTGGTGGAATAACTATTGGAAGAGACCAGATATCGAAGCCAACTATAAATAATGCATCATATCTATGAACGGTTTCCTCAAGTGTAAATATATCCTCATCAAAGTATCCGTATATATTTGGGAACTCTATATATACTCCCGATATACCTTTCTTCAACTCTTCCTCTATAAGATCTAAGTCGATACGTCCTGAATTGTTGAAGCGATACTCCACTATCGAAATACCTGGGCCATATAAATATGTCCTAACCACTTCTTTGTAAAATCGATTCATATCATGTGGGATTAGTACCCTCTTCCTTCCCTTAATACGTTCAGCCATTAATAGAGCTTCCGCAATAGAGCTTGCACCATCATACATTGAACTATTTACTACATCCATTTCCAATAACTCAGCCATTACACTTTGATATTCATAAAGCGCCTGTAAAACACCTTGACTCATCTCCGCCTGATAAGGAGTGTATGAAGTTAGGAATTCCCCCCTAGAAACTAGATATTTGATAAGTGAGGGGATATAAACAGGTTCTACACCCATACCCACATATATATCCTCCGGTTTATAGATTTTATTCATCGCTTCAAATTTCTTAAAATATTTAAGCAACTCATATTCATCATCCATTACTGGTATATCCACGGAAAAACCCTTCAAATACTTAGAAGGAAGAAAAGTCTCTACAGCTTCTTCAATAGATTTAAACCCCAATTCAGATAATATACTAGACACATCACTTTCATGTGGGATATACGCCATACATCATCACCTTTATATCCTTAAATATAATGACACCCCAAATAGAAAATTATAAGTGATTTAGAAATGAAGAGGGGGATGTTACTATCCATAGTTGCTATTTTCTTAATAGCTGTCTTGATAAATGCATCAGACATAGTGGTAAGTCAACAAGTAAATCTAAAAGAAGACATAAAAATAAATATACAATCTCAGGGAGGAAATATAATTACAACTGTTAAAATATCAGGCGAAGGCCTACCAAACATAGGGCAGATAAAATCCTACTTACCTAAGGAATATTCCGATAAAATATATGACTTTATAAACGCTACCTACAAAGTAGATGGTAATAGGAAGCTTGAGGGTAAGATCGAAGTTAATCAGGATAATAAATATGTAATAATAACCTTTAAAGATATACCAAGGGATATAAATGAGATTGATATATCCTTAATAAAACTCGAAGGAGTTAAGCCGTTAGAAAATGGGAGATATGAGGTATATATATTGTCATATCTGAGGCTTGACCAAAGAGTTTCAAGTGTGGATCTCTCCCTAAGGCCTCCACTAGATGTTAAGGCGGTGGAAGATGAACTTCCAGTAGGATATTCACAGACACAGGCCTCACCCCCCGGAGTAACGCCTGAGCAGTATGAAGTAAATAAATTCCTAAGTGAAACAGATATTAGATTAATTGAAGATACCCAAATTGATATTTTAAAACTCCAACAAGTCACAAGTGAGAGGGTATCCTTCCTAGTAGCAGATGTAAGTATCAATATGATGGTCGATGCAGGCTATCAAGGATATCTAGAGGGGAATATGACCGTCAAAATTGTTAATAGGGATACCGTAACATGGCCTAAAGATACTGAGATCTATATAGGTTCAGAGTATGAAGTATCTAAAGTCTTATCCTTATTGGGAGCCCCAGTAAACTATGAGTTTACTGGTAGGGTTTATAAAGTGAAGTTACCATATCCCGTGAAACCAAATGAGACGTTCACATTTAACGTCTTCTTCACAATAAGTGAGAACGTATCCCTCACCCAAGGAATATTTCCAAGGCTTAAGTTTAATGTAACCTTGACCCCGCCAACAAATATACCTATAGATATGTTTAGGGTTAATTTAGCATGGAATGGGGAAGAATTCATAAGGAATAGATATAATAAATATAGCGGCGATAAAATCGTTTTATCCGATACAGTGGATATAGATGTTACAAAGGCATTATCTGAGACTGGATTATCCTATATACTTATATCCATCTTCATATTCTCAGTTGGGCTTTTAATATATAAAAATATGAATAAATTCCTAGCTGAAGAGCTACCAGAAGATGTAAGGAAATATTTAGAAATCTTCTCCTCTGAAATTGAGAAGATGAGGGAAGCAATAGAGCTCGAGAGATTGCATTTAGATGGGAAGATTAAAGATAAGGATTATATCAAGAGAAAGGCCAATA
>CAZGXJ010000001.1:36321-110263 GCA_964529905.1 uncultured Nitrososphaeria archaeon | reverse complement strand
GTCCACCACAATAAACACATCAACCTTAAAAACATAGAATATCTACAATATGTGTGGGGGTGGCGGGAGGCTCGGGGGGCTAGCCGTCCCCCATCCCCGAAATCGGCTATATGCGGGGAGCCGTTAACTACCGGGTAAAGGGTGCAGAGTATATGGTGGATAAACCACTATACTATGACCCCCTCTCCACAGGGAGATATGTCCCCATACATTCAGATCGTAGGGTCTGGATGTATGGGTAGGCGGTGAAATGGGTTAGGCCCGGGAGGGAGCAGCCCTAAGCCGCCGCATATCTGCTCTGTGGTAAGGGGGGTGAGATATAGTGGTTTATCCACCATATACTCTAGCCTTGAACCGGTAGGATGCCGCCACCCCCAATTTCTTGGTATGATATTGTAATAAATGTTTTAAACATGCTAAATTTAATTATATTTTTGTCAAATGCCGGGATGCCCGAGCGGTTAAGGGGTCGGCCTGCTATCCACAGGTAGAAAGCCGATGGGGCCCCGCCCCGCGTGGGTTCGAATCCCACTCCCGGCGCCATTATTTATCACTTCTCTGTATACTCTCCTCAATTCTAGTCTCCTTAAATTCAGGCCATTCTCTTTTTGACAAATATTCATGAATACAGATAGCCGCTTTTTTACCACTTGCAAGAGCAGGACCAATTAGCGAAGGGCCTGTTCTAACATCTCCAGCAGCAAAAACTCCTTTTCTAGTTGTTCTAAAACATGAATCAGTATATATCGTACCATCCTCGTTTAATTTAATCCCATATTTTCCATTTTCGAATGGTGGGGTGGGTACTTCACCAATCGCCAAGAAAACTGTGTCTACATCCAAAACGTATTCTGAACCGCTTATGGGTATAGGTTTAGGCCTTCCACTAGCATCCAACCTAGCCAACCTATTTTTAACTAGTTTTACTTGTGCTATTTTACCTTTTTTCCCGATAAATTCTACAGGTTGAGTTAGCTCTAAAATCTGTATTCCTCTTTTTTCTAGTTGGTTAAATTCATTTTTACCAGCAGGAGCATACTCTCTCGTTCTTCTATAAGATAAATATACCTTCTCTGCACCCGCCTCCAAAGCAATATAACACATGTCCACGGCTGTTAATCCGCCACCTACTACTAACGCGACGGGACCAGATGAAACCTCTTTATTGATATAACCATATTTTTTCAAATGGTACTCGACTATAAAATCAAATGCAGAATATACATTTTCTAGATCCCTCCCCTTTATATTTAAGGTTCTACTTTTCCAAGTACCCGTTGCAATCAGGATAGCGTCATAATTCAGTATTATCTTCTCCAAATCGATATCCCTCCCGACTTTTGTATTCAGAATAAAATTAACTCCTGCTCTTTCAAGTTCTTTAATACCATTCCTTACTCTCTCTTTAGGAATTCTAAAATCAGGTATCCCAAATATGATTAATCCTCCAGGTTCAGGCATCTGGTCATATACATCCACAATATAACCTCTACATATCAAATCCCCCGCAGCTCCAAGACCAGCAGGTCCAGCACCAATAATGGCTATTTTCTCTTTTTTTCTTTGAGGCATCTCTCCTATTTTACATCCTCTTAGAAATCTCATTACAGATTTTCACCTAATCATCGTGACATTAATAAATATCATATAAAAGGTAAAGATGGGCTATATTTATTGATATAATCATATAAAAACAAAATCTTATTAGATTCTATATCCAACAACTACTACAGAATCTACTATTAAAACTTTTTATCTAACAAAGATAAATAAATAATAGACTAAGACTATGGGCCCGTGGTCTAGAGGCTATGACGCCCGGCTTACGACGATTAGGAAGACCCCGGGAGGACCCCGGTTCGAATCCGGGCGGGCCCATTATAATTTAATATTTTAGAATTAATTTTGGTTTGTTAAAATCTGTGGTAATATTATCAGGTATTTTATGATAGATTTATCATGGTGAGGTATGGTTGGTGAATCTTTGTTGGGTTTGTTTTCCTATAGTTAAATTTTAGTTAGACACTTTGAAATTAGTTCTTTGGAAGTTTTCTATGAAGTTAATAATAGAAAATACTATTGATGGTTTTTCTTCTGAGATTCTTTTTAGCAACTTCTCCGTTGTACACATGGGAGGATGGGAGATGTTAAAGATTTGTTCCATTTCATAAGACATGTAATGGAATAGAGGTTTTCTTATCTTTACTATATTAGATGTGAGTAACTTTAAAAGACTATGTCTGTTATAAATTTGGAGCAGAAGTATATCGTGGGCAAGTTCATCTATTGTTTTTAGTAATATTACGTTTGATCTATATGTTTTTGATAAAATTAACAAATAATTTCTTTCTATCTTAGATACTTCCAACGAGATATTTTTAGGACTATGTGGATCTTGCAATTTCAATAAAATATAGTCTAATTTTGCTTTTTTTAAATATTTCAATATGATTGTATTAAATATTTCTATATATAGTCTCTTGTCTGGAACGAAAAAGATGTTTTCCCTATTTGGATCTAAACTGGTTATATTTTTAATAATATCTTTTCTAATTTTTTTAATAAAGTGAAACTTACAATATCTTTCTCCAGAATGTTTTCTTATAATTAAAGCTTCTCTATTACATCGTATACATTTCACTTTCATTGTCTATATTATTAAAGATATAAGTTCTAGAATGTATGTTAAGAATATTAACATTAATACTTTCACTTCACACTACCTCTATAAAAATGTTAAGAGCCTAATTTTAATGGTGAGTGTATGATGGTGGTGGAGAAAGTCAAAATATTGTGGTTTAAATTTTCCAGTGTGATCTTAGAGTTTTATAACTCATCTTTTATTGAGGAATCCATCAGAAAAGCTTCCGATTTCATTTTAACTATAATACTGAGTATCTTAATCGAGGCTATAAGAATATACATATTAATTGCGAGACCCTTATATATACTTGTGATAGGTTTTGGGTTGATATACTACCTATTCTCCGGCTCATATAGGAATAAAAAATTTATTTATGGAGGAATTTTATTGGCGATATTTTCAGAGTTGATATTACCTCAACTAATTGACTACTTCAATATACCAGTTTAACGTTGGATCCATTTAGGGATCCCTATAATACCTCCATATTTTTGGATGTATCTCCCAAGAGATGTATTCGGATTTACTATTGTTATATCTATACATTGCATGAATGCCCTAAATACCATCTCTATATTTCCTTCTTCAAATAAGAGTTTTTCATCTATAATTAAGGAGTTTATTATTTTCATCTTGATTGCTTGTAATACATCATCTATACCGTATATTATTCCGTCCCCTTTTAGAGACAAGATTTCTTCATAAATTAGTTGGGTTTTAGCTAAGGTATTCTTAACAATTTCATTTCTGTTTTTTAATTTACGTATAATTTCTAAAACTCCATTTATTCCTGTACTATTTATACCCTCAAGAGATATATCTACATGCTTTTTAAATATCTTCGATATTCTTTTTGTTCCAGTATTATAACCCATAATGATAAAATATCCCTTCTTTTTATAGGTTGATAATATATCAATTATATTATTCATTTCTTTTTTAAAGTCGTCTTCATCTTCATTTAAAATAGCTTTTGTCGAGATAAACTTTTCCTCCAAAATCCTTATAGTATCTCCAATTTCAGCGATTGTGTATCCATCTATGTCAAAAATAATTGTTAGAATTCTGACTTCCTCTCTTCTCTTAGAGATTATAGTGTCTAAATACGATGAATCTTGAATCTCGATAATATCGTGTAACTTTATATCTACACCCATAAGTCGTCCGATTATGTCACTATATGTTGCTTCAATCACCCTACCAGTAATTCTTAATGTCTCAAGATTAGTATCTAACACTATATTGATGGGGTCTAATGTGACCTTAGATTCTATAGGTTTGCCTCTCTTTGTTTTTAAACCGCTCTCTATTTTTTCACGCCAAAATATTTCCTTACGTACTCTAAATCCCTTCTTTAAAAGTTCTATTAGCAAGATAATATCTAGCTTATTTTCTATAATGACTTTGGAATATCCATCAATTCTACTTAATAGTTTCACAGGTTATGCTATTACTCTCCATAGGTATAAATTTTTATTCCTTCTGGTATTCTAGCTAAAGACCCCTTCCTTACTCCTATTACCTCCTTAATACCTTTTCTTAGAGAAACATCTATCAAACGTTGAGTTATTATTCCATCCATTACTAATAAATCTACATTATCATTTATTTTCTCCAATTCTTCGATTAGTTCGGATATAGGTACTTTAGCTATTACCTTTTTATCTTTTATTAAGAGGGCCTCCATTTTTCCATACACCATGTTTATAAATTCCTTATACTTTGATAGTTCCTCTTTTGCATTAAATATAAACATATTTACAGGTCTCCTATTCTTCAATGCTTCAATTATTTCGTCATATTTTAAATCCTCAACTTCTTTTCCCTTCGGTGCCATAGCTATATAATCTACGTTGATTGTGTTTAGCAGTTTTTTAAGGTTTAGGTATCCACCCCTATCCCCGTCGAGAAATGCAGTAATCTTTTTTCCCTTTAATATTTCTTTGATTTTCTCAGGTATCTTTCCACCTCCAATACTTAGAACATTTGTTATTCCATATTTCACTAATTTATTTACGTCAGCCCTTCCTTCTACCAAGATTACTTCCTCTGCCTTGTCAAAGTCCGGTCCAGCTGCTAGAGTTTCACCACCAACTTTAATTGTCAAGATATTCCCTTTTTCCGATGCTTTTTCTTTTAATCTTTCCAAGATCTCATCGGCCTTCGGAATCTTTCTGAATTTCCACGTTTCTAAAATCTGTAATGCTCTCTTTTCAATAAATTTAAGTTTTTCCTCTCTCATATCAATAATTCTTTTAAATCTAAATCTAGCTCTATAGGGTCCTACTTGCTCAACTGTTTCAATTAAAGCCGCTATTAATGCTACACTCTCTATTTCTTTAGTAGTCACTACCTGTAATATCCCAGTCATCTTTCTTCCCGTTTTAGTGACTTCATGTATTGAAATTCTTCCTATCTTACCAGTTCTTGCCATTTCTCTGAGATCGAAATTTGGACCTAGGAGATAATCCGTAGACGAGAATATAGCACCAACTATGTCGCTAACTTCAACGATTCCATCTATTTCGAAATCAAATTCAATAATATATTTTTTAGAATAACGATCGTTTTTATTTTTTTCATTTGCCATTCTTATCATCCCCTTCCACTTATCTACTCTATTTTCTTTTTATGAAAAGATGTATGTACATCTATATGTAATAAATTTTTGGGAGAGCTTTCTAAAAATTTGAGCATATTATTTATGGCCCCATGGACTGTATAACCATACTTAGTGAAGTATTTTCTTAGTAGGTCCCTCTCCATATCTAAGAAAGATAATTTTGGTGCTAGTGTGTTCCTTATATATCTTAATATCTCCTTATATAATTTCTCCCCTTCTCTGTCGAAATCTGTTAATATAAGGATACAATCATATTCATCAAATTTGAATTTTTTGAATGTAGGATTATTCAATGTTAATATATGAATGTTTTTTGATAAGGGTAGTTTTTCAAGCATCACCTTATCTGATTTTCCCTCGACAATTATTAATACCTTGTTATGAGGTCTTGCATTTAATAATTTAACAATATAGAAAAGATCTTCTAATGTTTGAACATATCGCTTCCTTGATTTCCACATTTCTTCTCTCCGTCTACATCTTAATAATAGCTATTTAATTGATATTGTAGCCCGTCTCTAACCCTCTCTCCCCTCATCGAAAGGTTTCCCTCTCTCGGGTGAGTCCCTCAAAGACGGGCTTACTTATTTGTGGCATGTAGGGGTACCCAACCATCATTTAATCAGGTTGGTCCGCCGGGGTCTACATGCCATTAAAAAATTTTTATAGTTTTTCTTGATAAATATTCATCACTTCTTCAAGGTATATCTCGCTTATAGCTATGGGTATGTCTATTTTGAAGTTTAATAATATCTCCGGATGAATTTCTCCTAAAAATCCAATATTCTTGCCATTAGCTATTATCTTTGCAGCTCTCCCTTTTATAAGGAATTCTTCATCGATCTCAATAAAGTCAACTTTATTATTAATGCCCAGGAGTTTAAATAAAGTATCTACTACTGACTTTATATCCATGTAGTTAACTTTATAATCTCCAATTGCAACACATAACTTCCATTTTTCCCTCAAATCTTTTTCTATAACATAGCCTATCTCAAACACTTTTAACGGATATTTCTCTGCTAAGTTAATTGAGATTGTTTCCAAGATAGAGGGAGTTAGCCAAGCTCTTAATGTGTTTCTTTTTGTTTTTGGGTCCATAACCGTTACCACATTCATAGTTTTATTAAGGTACTTTGTTTGTACTTCTCTATTGATTAACATCATATTCATAACTTGGATAAATCCAAGTCCCATTAAGATATCTTCAATCTTATTGACGAACTCAATCATTGAAAGCCTTTTTGGTTCTGAGAAATAAATGTCAGTTAATGTTGGGGTTATATTCCAATATCCATATCCAATTGATACATCTTCTATTATGTCTATAGGGTGTAATATATCTATTCTATAAGGAGGTATAGTTACCTCAATTTTCCCTCGTTTTTCATTTGCGTCGTATCTCATGCGTCTCAATGATTTAATAATTAGATGTTTATCCAGGTCTATTCCCAATATTTCTCTACATTCGTTGGCATCAATAGTGATTTTCCTATAATTCAGTTTCGGATATTCTACTTCCTTGTGTGGATATACAGATGTTACGATATAGATCTCTCCACCAATATCAGATAGAGCCGTAGATAGAAGATTTATCGTGTCGTTTATCGAGTTCTCATCTGTTCCGGTAACGTCTATAAATAAATTTCTTGTATTCTCATCTATCTGTGTATGCTGGCTATTAATAATAGGTGGAAATGACAATGTTTGTCCAGATGCATCTTCCAAAATTGGATATCCCCACTCACTATTTTGCACTATGTACCCATATTTCCTTCCCTTTTCGTGAGTTTCTAGAATCTCTTGTATACTCATTTCTCTATCATAATTCAGTGGTATAAAGCTATATTCTTTGTTCTTTAAAGTGTATTTTATTGGAAATTTTATTTTATCGAAGTTGTGTATTCCTATAGATACTTTCCTTCTTCCTCTACCAATAGTATTATGTAAGTCTTCCTGAAAGTTTATTATATATTCAACCATTCTATCTGATAGAGATACGTTCTTTATTACGACTCCTCCGATATAGGGTCTAACATTATGCATATTAGGGTCTACATATATGTAAAAGTAATTGGGCCCTTTCTTCTTTGTATATTTTATAATTCCTGTTTCAATGTCTAATATCCCCTCTATAGATTTAAAAACACCTGTGGGAAATCCATAGTCTAACCTATTTGAAGTATACTCCAGTTTAATAGAATCTACATCTATTTGATCAATCTCCATTCCGATGTATGGCACTATATCGATAAATTTTTTCAGGTTTATCCCTAGATATGATTCAATGTCGTTAATATATATCTTCGTGGTGGGCATTATACCACCCTATTTCTTAACCAACTAAGTTTATTTAGGTATATTTCTCTTATGTCATTAATACCATATTTAATCATAACTATTCTTTCGAGGCCCAATCCCCATGCTAGTACGGGATTTTTAATACCGAGAGGTTTGGTAATCTCGGGTCTGAATATTCCGGCTCCTCCCAGTTCTATCCATTCTCCTATATGTGAAGAATAAATAGTGGGTTGTACGGAAGGTTCCGTGAATGGGAAATATGTAGGCCAAAACTTGACCTTCTCAGCGCCTAATTTTTTGAATACATATTCTAGAAGACCCATTAATAGCCTCAAATTTGCATTCCTATCAACATATATCCCGTCGACCTGCATAAAGTCAGCTAAATGTTTATAATCTATAGTCTCATTTCTAAATACCC
This sequence comes from uncultured Nitrososphaeria archaeon, assembly GCA_964529905.1. Taxonomy (GTDB): domain Archaea; phylum Thermoproteota; class Nitrososphaeria; order Geothermarchaeales; family JDFR-13; genus SZUA-1514. The sequence goes on along the minus strand of CAZGXJ010000001.1, from coordinate 102,274 downwards.
TCCCTATAGTGAACAGCTTCATTTTATCTCTGTTTCTTAATAAATATAGGTTCCGTATAGTTACCGCTGTTGTATGAGTTCTTAAAACAAGTTTTTTAGCTTCCTTTAATGACCATTTATATCTCCAACCAATGGATCCAGTATCCCCTCCAGATTCATGTACTTTTCTGATCTTATCTATTAATTCTGGAAACGGGACCTCATCATAAACCTTTGGTTCCTTTAAGTAAAAAGTGTCTTGCATATCTCTTGCTGGATGATCTTGTGGTTGAAATAACATATCAAAATTAACGAATGATGATTCAATTAAAGGTCCCTCTACTTCTTCAAATCCTAATTCGAAGAATATTTCTCTAATTTCCTCTATTAATTCTCGTAAGGGATGCCTTCTTCCAGGAGAAATGTAATATCCAGTTTCCCTTATATTATATTCCTTAAATTTCTTTTTCTTCCATTCTCCAGATAATATGACCTCTTTAGAAAGATCCTTAATAACATTTTCTACTTCTTCAAGATAATTCATTAAAGTATAACCGTCAACCATAAATTCCACAAGAAAATCCTTGGAGATATTTTTTTGGATAATTTTCTGTCTTTTCATAAGTTTTTCCAATAAATTCCTCTCAAAGGGAGATAGAAGCTTGATCATTCTGTCATATGAGATCTTTTCATGCTTTAAGAGTAAATCGGTTATTTTTTTAAGTGCCTCAATATATTCTTTTGATCTATTTTCATCTATAATTTGCACATACCTTTTAGCATCTTCCTTTCTTATTACAACCAGCCTTTCAGTAATAAGTATAGAGATACCAGCTCTATATTCTATTTCATGGAGTCCAGTAGATTTTAGAAGTGTGTTTAATTCTATCTTCCTGTTGTTTTCTAATAATTTTTCAAGTATTTTTACCTCTGGTGGTACTCCATAATTTAACAGTGTTTCTCCAGGCGTTAAAAATGTTTTAGGAATTGTATATATGACAACAAATTTCTTTTTCTTCCATTCTTCCAAATAGCCTCGTAATTTATCGATGTTAATATTTAATAAGCGTGATAACGTTGAAATATCAAACTTATCTCCTTTTTTTATTTTTATCAATGCAGTTTTAATCATTATAAAAATATTGATTATTAGGTGGAGAGAGATAAATTTATTGAATTGATAATGGGTTTTTAGGTTTATATATCTACTCGGTGGGTGGAGGATTCATGCTTTCAGATAGGGAGAGGAGGTTAATTGAGGAATTCGGATTGGAACCTATTGAGAAAAACATCTTTAAAATTCCCCATAAATTCGTAGATAGAGGTATCTTCATAGCAGTAAGAGGTAAAGATGACTTTGTTAACATGTTGGAAGGAGAACCTTTCTACATATTGACGGGTATAATGCCTTCTTATAAACTAATACATTTAGGAACTTATGCGGTTGTAGAATCTGTAAAATATTTCCAACAAATTAGTAAAATAACGATAATAGCTATTGCAGATATAGAGTCTCTATCTACGAGGAATGTATCTCTAGAAGAGGCTAAGGAGTTTTCGATTAAATATCATATTCCTACCTATTTAGCTTTAGGACTAGATCCAGATAAGACCCTTTTTTATTACCAATCTGATAATCCCGATATATTAAAAATCGCGGGTGATGTAGCTAGAAAAACTACTTTCAATGAACTTAAAGCTGTTTATGGAGATATTGATCCAGCGAGAATCATATCTTCACTTATACAGATAGGAGATATTTTATTTCCGCAATTTGCCATTTCAGTAAAAGGTTTGGTTCCAATAGGACTTGATCAAGATCCGCATTTGAGGTTATGTAGAGACTATATAAGAAGAACAAAAATGTTTAATTTTAAGCAAGTCTCTTCAATCTATATCCGTCTCATCCCAGGTCTAGATGGATCAGAAAAAATGAGTAAAAGTGATCCCTTAAATTCTATATTTTTACCCGAGGAGGATTATAAAATCTTAAAAAGGAAAATATGGCGGGCTTTCTCAGGTGGAAGACCAACTGTGGAGGAACATAGGAAGTATGGAGCAAATCTAGAAGTTGACGTACCTTTCAGAATTTTGACATATATATTGGACGATAACTCATATCTAAGTGAATTGGCCGAAAAATATTCAAAAGGTGAACTTTTAAGTGGAGAAATAAAAATGATAACATATGAAGTTCTAGTAGAGTTTATGGATAAATTTAAAGAAAATCTCGAATATTATCGCGATATGGTTATGAATAAGAGAATTAATTTAATTAGAAGTTCGGAAGATATCCTTAGCTATATATGAGTTGGGTTAGCGTCTTCTCCCCCATTCATCTATCAATTTTTGGTTTATTAATGAGGAACTAATTTTTACTCCATAATCATGTTCCAGAAGATTTATAACGTAAATTATTAGTGGACGGAGCCCTTTCTCTCTTCTTTTCTCATTTATTTTAAGGGCGGCTTTAAACGTTTCAGTACTTACGATTATGATATCTAAGTCACTAAGAAATATTGAGGGACCATATTCATCATTTATTTCAAATATTTTAATTTCTTTATTAGCGTCCATACTCTTTAAAAGTCTATTTAAATTTTTAAACCTAGTATCATATGGTAGGACTTTTCTACCTCTCATTTTTGAAGCCATTTCATCAGATGTCAATCCAATATATAAAATATCTCCAAGTTTAACAGCAATAGATAGTAACTTTATATGTCCAGCATGGATGTTCTCAAATGTTCCACCAAGTATGACGGATACATATTTCTTCATTTTTTAATACATTTGAATATAATTCATAGAGAAGAAATTTAAATAAGGTTGCTGGTAGTGGTAGTGTTTAGATGATGAAGGAAGAGATAATTGAGAAATACATAAAAGCTGGTAAAATCGCTGCACTAGCATTAAAAAAAATTTATGACTATATATCACCAAAAAAACATATAGACCTTAGAGATGTGGCAGAGAAAGCTGAGTCATTTATACTGGAAAGTGGTGCAAAACTCGCTTTTCCTTGTAATATTGGTTTTAATCAATTAGCAGCTCATTTTACACCTATTAAAAAAGAGACCATAGTTTTCGATAAAGGATTGTTGAAAATTGATGTTGGTGCGCATATTGATGGTTATATCGCTGATACAGCAATCACTATTGCGAGAGGTAAAGAGTTTCATGATATTATAAGGGTTAATAAACAAATCTTAGAATTTATTATTGATCAATTGAGGCCGGGGATAAAATTAGGATATCTTGGAGGGATTATAGAGGATGAAGTAAAGAAGGAGGGATATAAAGTTATAGAAAATTTATCTGGGCATCTCATAGATAGGTATAATCTTCATGCAGGTAAGAATTTTCCCAATGTAAAAGAATATTTTTCATCAACTATTAAAGCGGGTGAGGTATACGCAATTGAACCTTTCGTTACTTTTGACTCAGGCGCTGGAAAAGTGGTGTCGGGGGATTTAATTACAATTTATTCACTATCAAAGACTAAAAAGATCAAAGATAAGAATCTGGACAAGGTTCGTAGATATATCATGTCTAACTATGGCCCTTTGCCATTTACCTATAGATGGATGGAAGACGTGTTTTCAGAAGAGATGCTAAACAAACTATTTGGAATGGGTATAATAAAAGGTTATCCAGTTCTTATAGAAGCTAAGGGGGTGCCAGTTTCTCAATATGAACATACTGTTATCGTTCTTGAAGATGAGATAATAGTTACAACAAATATTTAATCTCCATTTATTCTTTTTTAGTTGTTGTTTCTTCAATGAATATCAAATCTATAATCATGTCTCCTCCGCATTTTGCACATTTATCTGTATGTTTTGAGATATAGTCTCCTTCTTTGAATTTTCGTATCTCCTTAAATCCGCAGTTTTTACACAATAGTTGGACAGCAATTTCGGGAGTTTTAAATCTCATATTCCTACCTTGTCGTCTCATGTCACTCAAAATAATAAAGATAAATATCATAATTAGTGTTAAAATTATAATCAAATCAAAGTTATTCAATTGCAATATAAACTCTTGATACATTTATGGGACACCTATTGTGTTGCCTATACCAGCTAATATTATTACTCCTTCTTTTAGTTCCTCTCTAGCTAATCTTTCAATTCTAGAAATTACGTCGTTAACGGATTGGGCTATCTCTTTTTTCATGGTTGTTATAGCTTCAGCTAAACTCTGTTTTATGATTATTGCATATAAGGGGATTTTATTCTTAGTGGTTATCTCCTCAATCTTAAACTTTTCAACACCGATCCCCCCGATGGCGGCTCCAACTCCTTCCGCTACTTCACCTGTTTTCTCACCTTCCAGTTTTAATGCAGCGTCTATCATTATTACTCCTGATATTCTCTTCTTCTCCTTTTTAAGGCTGTTAATGATCTTTCTTATGGCTTCCCCAGGTTTCCCGACGTTTCCACCTGGACCAGAAGCTTTGATAACGTAAAATGTTCTCCCATTCTTCTCGACGATATATAATGTTGTGTCCTTGACAAATTCCTTCTTCTCTTCTATAATTTTTGTTTCGTCGTTGAAAACAAACTTATGGGCGATAAGAGGGCCGATCGAATCACCTATGGGAGTTCCCAATTTGAAGGCTGTTATTGCTTGTAAATAGGATTTTGCTTCGTTAAATATTAATGGTACTATCATCTGAAGCTGGGCCATTACGAAGAAGTTTTTCGTCTTTTTAGCAAGGAGATAGTAATGCTGTACTATCTTGTATATAATATTTAAAGCCATAGCTGCCTCTACCATATTACTAAGATTCCTTATTTTTGCCTCCTCAATGTTCTCCTTATTAACAATTCTCTTAACATCATCTAGAAATCTAGTTTCTCGCGTATCTACTATATGTTCTACCTTTTTTACTATTCCACTTGGATCCATAGCCTCAGGCAGAATCATAAATGAATTTATTAATCTATTAAATTTCTTCTCTACTGTGGTTTCATCCTGAGAGTATTTTTTAAGTTCATTTAACGTTTGATTTATTGCAGTATTTCTTAAAAATAGGAGTTGTTTCAATATACTTCCAACCTCTAAAAGTGATAAATGGAACTGGATCCTTTGGCCGAAAAATATTAGAACGATAAAGAGTAAAATATACAGAGTTTGTATGATCATGTTATACTCATCTGAAATCTGTAAAACACTAGATATCATATTCATTACTCTCTCCTCCTCATTTTATTAAGAAATTTTCCTAAACTAATAAAAGAATAACATATAATTAGAAAGTTATTATGTGGAGATATGTATGAAAATAAGTTAGATTTATCTCTACATTACACAGAAAAATTTTTATTTATAAGTGTGTAGATAATTAATTGAGCTGGTGGTTTGTATGTCTCGTAGGAGGAGAGAAGCGCCTATGCCAGCAAGTACGGCGGGGCTTTTAAGATTTTTTGAAGACTCTCTTTCCGGGATAAGTATCAATCCAGTATACTTAGTAGTCACCACTATAGCATTTATTGCAGTATCTTTACTTATTAGATATTTATTCCCAGTTGCATAAAATAAATGAGCTCCGTTTCACAAAGATATATTGAGTTATATAGGAACCTTTTTAGTTTCGGAACTTTAAAAAAAGTTGCTGTTATATATTTAAGTCTTTATTTCCTATACCTGGGTTTAAATGTTTTACTTTTTAACTCCAACCAGCTCTTGAGCTATTATGGATTTTTATTTCTTATTTTCCTCCCTCCACTCTTCCTTTTCATGGATTATTTACTGATTGTATTTTTTCTAGAAAATAAACCAAGCAAAATTTTTACTTTTCGGAGACTTTTAGGGAAAAATTATATACAGCTAGCAATATACACAGTTTTTCAATTTATTGTTTTTATCTTATCCTTTGCATTAAATCGATACGACTATATGATAAATTTAATCGTTCTTCTTGGGCTATGCTTCTATATCGATGTTCTAGTTTTTTATCCTTTATTGACAGAGGGAAGATATAAATCTCTAATCGTTATTACTGTAAAGAGTATTATGGTTATAATTATCTCTCTATTTCTAAATTTAAATGTACTCTCCAGTCACATACTCTATGTTTTTCTGCCAATAGTCTTACTTATTACAGTATATGAATACATAGATAGGAGGATCGGCTCTCCCTATATCAAAAATGGTCTGCTTAACTATCTTAGAGGCTATGTGAGTGCATGGCTACTAGATGATCCGAGATATTTAGACAGCCTTTTAGAAAGAGAATCAATATCAATTAAAACAAAAGTAAATTATGTTGTTATACCTAACATAAAAATTAAACCATCTGTATTAATCTTTCCTCAAATACATTTTGGTCCTTTTAGAAGTATTGGAAGTAGCAATTTTCCTACAGTTGCCTCATCATACTTTAATATAAATAAAAATTTGAATTGTCTTGTGTTTCATACTCCTTCATCACATGAGCTCGATCTTTCCTCTAATTCACAGGTATTCAAACTGCTTGAGGAGGGAATCAGCTTTAAAAAAGCTAAGATTTGCAATAAAATAAGTAATTTAGTTACTTACTCATATGGGAAAGCTAGAGTTCATGGTTTAAGGTTATGTAATAATATTTTATTGTTTCTCGAGTATGAAGAAATGGAAGATGTTCCTAATTACATTCTTCCTGATTTGGAATCTTATGCAAAAAATAATGGCTTTGATATTCTGATAACTGTTGATTGTCATAATTCTCTTATTAATAAATCTTTGGTCATGACAAAAGAAAATGTAGAAGAGTTAATTATTGCGTCCAAAGAAGTAATTAATATCTTGAGAAGTGAAGAAATATATCCATTTAAAGCAGCTTCTATAAAAATAAATCCTCCTAAAACAGGTATTAATGAAGGACTCGGCTCATCGGGTATTGGCATATTATATCTTGAAACTCTCTCTTCTTCAAATTGTATTGTAGTAATTGATTCAAATAATCTTTCTCCTAAGTTAAAAAAGGAGGTCGAAAAGGTATTAAATGAGATGGGTATTGATTATGCGGTTATTGCTACAACAGATACCCATGAAGTAACGGCTATCGAGCTTATAGAAGGTGGATATAGAATTTTAGGAGAAATGGAGGGTATCGGTGACAGGGTCGTTGAAGCTGTAAGACTGGGGATTAAAGTATGTAAACGGAATGCCCAAAATGCTGAGGCCCATATATACTCAAATGATATCAATGTAAAAGTCTTAGGTTATGATCTATTGGATCGGCTTGGCAAAGCCTCACAAACCGCTTTAAAAATATTCAAAACAGCTGCTTACTCAATTCTTGTTTTTCTTTTTATCATCTCATCATTAATAATACTCATTTAAAATCTGTTAAATTTTTTAGTGTATCAATGGGAAGATTTTATATTGGCTATTAATAAGGTGTAATATGATGAATGATACTCCAATTGTCTATATTGGTAAAAAGGGAATGTCTTTTTACTTGAATGTATGCCTAAAACTATTCGAGAAAGGCTCATCAAAAGTTATTGTGGAGGCCCTAGGATCAAATATATGTAAAGCTGTGGATGTATATAACTATTTGAAGAATTTATTCGGTAAAACTTCTTTAGAAATTGAAAAAATCGAGATAGACATGGTAGAAGGGGAAACAGTAAGAGGTCTGCCAAAAAAGGTATCCAGAATAAGAATTCATATAGTTGATACAGAAAAGCTGCAACAGTAGTTCAAATAATTATTTCTATAGGTATCTCTCTAGGATGTATATTCTAACAAGGCGATAAATTTTAAAACGTCTTTGAGAAAGTAAATATTGAAAAATGTGATTTTTAAAATTGTGGGATGATATGAAAGAGGATATGAGTGAAGAGGACTTAATTAATTATATTCTATCTACAGTCCCTACATTAAATAGAGGAGATTTAGAAAAGATGATAGAAGATTATGTTAGTTCACTTGGTATATCACGAAAAACAGCCCTATATCTAATTTCATTGGAATATAGAGTGGCCCCAGGCACTAGGGTAAAGAAATCACTTTCTTTAGATGAGCTTATAGGCGGATTATCCAATGTCCATATAATTGGTAGATTAGCCTGGCTAGGTAGCACTGAGAGATATGCAAAAGGAACTTATGTAAGAGGCGGCATTTTAGATAATACTTCTATCCTCCCAATCATATTCTGGAACAGGACTATGGAAGAGTTAAGAGGAGAAGGCATAGAAGTAGGCGTACCTATTGAAATAAAGGGTTGTTATACAAGGCCTAACATACAAGGAGGAATTGTAATTCATGTACCAGAAAGGGCAGTTATATCTGTAAAGCCAGAATATGAGGATAGTTTACCTACAATAGATAATTTTATTAAGCCCCTGGATCAAATAAAAACAGATGAAGTTGTTTTTACTTATGGAATTTTTTTAACTAAACCTCTTGAGAGAAACGTAACAATAAATGGTGAACAAAGGACTTTGAGTTCGTTTTATATCGGATATAAAAAAACAGTTCTTAGATGTTCGACATGGTCCTCCTTCCCGCAAAAAATATATGATATCAAACCCGGTACTCCTATCAATTTGTATTATGTCAGAAGTCGTATAAATCGTTTCAATGAGTTGGAGCTAAGGTTTACAAAATACTCATATTTAGAGCCAGCATATGATAAAAAAGTAGATTTATCCCCTGAGCCAATTAGCCTTAAGGATGTAAAGATAGGTTTCAATATTAATTTCATATATCTGAAAGCAGTTGCTATAGGTAAAACGAGGATGAGACAAAATTCAAGGGTAAAAAACATTTTGGTCTATGACGGTGAAAATGAAGCTGTACTGTCATTATTAGACGATAAAATCAATGAGTTGAATGGTTTAAATGAAGGAGACGAGTTTACGATATACATTTTTAGAACTTCAATTAAAGAAGGGTTGTATGGTAGATATGTAAACTTATTTACTACAGATATTACAAAATTTGAATTTTCTAAAACTAGAAAAATATCGTTTGAGATCCCCACTTTAAATGTTAAAAACATACTAACGGAAAATAGATATGTTAATATACGGGGGAGGATCGTATCTATACAAGAACCCTTGGAAGGCGATATTTTTGGCTCAATTCTTTTAGAAGATGAAGAGAGAGAACCGTTTATAGCTATCTTTAGAAATTCTATAGAAGATTATACAGAAACTCCGGTTGAATTAGGTGATAAAGTGGAGTTAAGAGCAGTAATTCCAGACATAAAATCTCTATTAGTTAGAAGTGCGTATAATCCTCTAAGAGTTAGATTAAGAGCTTTTAGTAGAATCGTTAGGATTTAGATCCTTTCTTTTTCATTGATAAATACTGTCCATAAATTGTAAGTACAATTGCTAGACTTGCTAAAGCTGTGGTTAGTGTTACAAGCATGTCGTAAAATAAATTGGCATCCATGTTACTCACCTATCTCCATATAGTGTAATCAAATGTAAGAATAATTTCAGACAAATATAAATTAATCGATTTTTTTATTTGAAGATCCTTTTTCGGGTAGATTCTCAAGTAGAAAATTGTAAATCAGTATCTCCGGATTATCATATTTGAATTCATAGGTTATGACAGCATCTAAAAAATAATCAATTATAAATGTTAGCATATGGTAGCATATCCTCCTTCTATTTATATTCATTTTGTAACGTGTAAAACATCCACAATATCCTGTTCTTGGTAGAACTATGTATTCTGCGTTTCTTCCCAGAAATGTAAATATTATAGATCTCTTTTTACCAGTTCGGCTGTCTATGCATACATATTTTGAGGAATTCCCTCTACCCATATTCCTTAAAGATGTTGGCCCTATTTCTGGATAATTCTCTAGAATTTTTATTAGAGCTATGTCATCGACACATCTATTTCTACATATATGTTTGGACATCTCATAGTCTATGTAGTGTGGCAATATATCCTTGAGACATCCATTTTCTTCCATACCAAAAAAGGAAATAGCATTTGGAAAAGAAAAGTTAACTAGAATGATTGTAAAAAATATAAATCTTTTTATATCCTATTATCTAATAAGGTTAATTCGGAGGGCCGGCCATAGCGCTCCGGGAAACGCCTGTTCCCATTCCGAACACAGAAGCTAAGCCGGAGCGCGCCGTTCCGAGTAGTGGGCTCCGAGAGGGCCCGCGAAAGGACGGTGCTGGCCCTCCATTACATTATTTCTATCCTTTTACTACTGCTATCGGTCTCATTCTAACGGCTCTGTATGCAAGTCCAGCTACTTCAGCTACTAATGCAACCTCATTGCTATCTTTATATGCAGCGCTTACTTCTTCAGTTACGGTGGCCATGGAATCTGCTCGTACTATTATTCCCTGCTGACTTAGCTCTCTAATTATTTGCTCTCCTCTATACATTCTTTTTGCAGCACTTCTGCTTAATACCCTTCCAGAGCCATGTGGTGCAGAGGCAAAGCTTCTCTCTAGACTCAAAGGATGTCCTATTAGAATATAGGATGGTGTTCCCATGCTTCCGGGAATAAGCACAGGCTGGCCAATATTTTTGTAGACTTTTGGTAGTAATGGATGGTCTTTCGGAAGGCTTCTAGTAGCTCCCTTCCTATGTACATATAGTAATTTACGTTTACCATTAACAATATGCTCTTCAGGTTTTACAATATTATGTGCGACATCATAAACGATCTCCATATCTAATTTATCCGCCCTAGTATGGAAGACCTTTTCAAAGCTTTGTCTAACCCAATGGCTTATTGCCTGTCTATTGGCAAAGGCATAATTCACAGCGGATTTAAAAGCTTTTAGATATTGTTGAGCCTCTGGACTTTTAATCGGGGCATATGCTAGTTCCCTATCCGGAAGCTTTATATTATATTTTCTAATTGCTCTATCCATTACTCTAAGATAATCACTACATACTTGATGTCCATATCCTCTACTACCACAGTGAATCATCACTACTACTTGACCTTCATGAGTAATCTCCATTGCCTTTGCCATATCTTCGTTAAATATTTTATCGACTACCTGAACCTCCAGGAAATGGTTACCACTTCCTAAGGTCCCAATTTGGTTAAGTCCTCTATTCTTAGCTGTATCACTTACATAATCAGGATCTGCTCCTTCTATAGCTCCTTTTTCCTCTATCTTCTCGATATCTTCTTCCCAGCCCAAACCAAACTTCTTTATTATGTATCTCGCTCCCTCTATAGCAATTCTATCAAGCTCACTTCGGGTGACGTTAAAATCTCTTCTTCTACTTCCAAGACCCGCTGGAACATTTCTAAATAGTTCGTCTGCTAATTCTTTTATTTTAGGTTTAACATCTTCATAATCCAAATTAGTCCTGATCACTCTTACTCCACAGTTTATATCATATCCAACTCCTCCAGGGCTTATTACCCCCTCTTCGCCATCAACAGCGGCAACCCCTCCGATAGGGAATCCATATCCTTGATGTCCATCGGGCAAAATTATACTAAATTTTTGAATACCAGGTAAAGTTGCGACATTTATACCTTGTCTTATTGTCCTATCCTGCATCATTTTATTCAATTGATTTTTAGTTGCGTATATTCTTACAGGCACCCTCATATCATATCTGTAGTTCTTAGGGATTTCCCATATATACCGGTCTATTTCTTTTATTGGTATCTGGGGCATCTGTCGGTCCCCTCCATAACTAACATAAATCCTATTTAAATTGTGTTAAGTGTTCTTTATAAATAATACTCCTTGTTTACAAGACTATAGATATATACGTTGGATGTTCTGCGACTAGTTCCAGTTCTCCATTCCATTCAATATGTTTGTAGATTATCTTCCCATCTTCAGTAGATATAGCCAATTTTCCATCTATCCTAGTTAGTAATGTAGGGTAAAGCTTTAAAGATGAGATAATTATAGCCTCCTCATCGCTTTTTATATGTAGTGCTTCAACATTTGTTAAATTTATAATCCTACCTTGATCCACGAGAAAGGCTACCCACTCAAACTTCACAGACTTTAAAGAATTTAATTCATTATCCGTAAAATTAAATCTAATCAGTATCGTGATGATGGATGAAGATTCTCTTCTAACTGTATATGTTAGTCCCTGTCCTCTTTCCTCTAATTGACTGTTATATGAGCCGTTTTGAGGCGTGTTGAGTTTATCATACACATATCCATCTATGCTACTAATAAAAAAGTTATAGCTAAGAAATGAGAGTGATATGATAGTAATTGCCAACAACACCCCCATGATTGGTAAAAGATCGCCAATCTTCATTTTCTCTTTCCAATGAATATAATAACTTTACTTCTTTTTTACTCAAAGTATTTGAACATTATATAAGTATTTTTCTATATGTTGATATTGTCTGATACAATGATATAATAGAGCCTGATAACGTTGTTGTAACTGTTATATACCAGAATAGTTCATAAGGTCTCATATATATAAGACTAAAGATGAATATCGTGGTAAAATATAAAAAGAAGAATAGGAACTTGGGAATCAGTGTTTTACCAATAAGAAGAAAGTCTCTAAGATAGTCGATTTTCAACTCTCTAACTATGTAATAATCACCATGTTTTTTCCTCAAAAGACCCATACTTGCTAGCTTATCTAGATGATAATAAGCGTGGCTAGGGGTTTTCATATTTAATCCTCTCATCACCTCCCTTACGCCCACCTTTTCTTTTCCACTTTTTAGGATATATAGATAGACCTTTAGCGTTGTCCCAGAAAGTTCACTCATCAAATAAAAATTTTGTTGAGTTTTTAATATTAGATTATTAAATATGTCCTAAATTTTTTACTTCATGATTTTCACGATTTTCCCAAGACAAGATGGAGGTGGGGGTCTTTTAAACTCAACTAACACTTTGTTACTGTTTCCATGCTTTCTCTTTATATATCCAATATATTTATTACCATATTCATCTTCGAAAATTACCTCTTTATTTACTAATTCGTCCATGTTATACTTACTAATATCGATTAAACCGATTATTAATTGGTCATTAGTCTGAGTTCTAGGTCCTCTTCTATAACTCTCAATTACACCAACAATATATACATCCTTACTCATTAATATCCCCCTTTAATTAAATTATTTTATCCCAACGGTTAATTCGGCAAAGTGACATGTATGGTTTAATTAGACTAATTATCTATATCTAAAACAATTATCCTACTCAAATGTTTTAAAATTTATTTTTAGATGTTATGAGATTTAATCTACTGTGAAGTCTTTAAGTATCGCATCCCGAATTGATATGACCTATTTAAAGATGGATGTGAATATCTCAATGATTGAGAATGTCGTCTCTAAGGTTAAAAAATATAACTTCAGATCTCTAGTTATTCCCCCTCTATACATTGATGACATAAGAAGCATAGACAGGAAGATCCGTCTTACAACAGTTATTTCATTTCCTTTAGGTAAGGATACTGTCGACAAAAAGATCAAGGTTTCATTAGATGCATTGAATAATGGAGCAGATGAGGTAGACGTAGTTAGTAATGTTTCATATATCTTAGAAAATAGATACGATAGATATTTCTCAGAGGTCAAAGAAATAGTTAAATCAATTAAGGAGTATTACCCAGATAAAATAGTTAAATTAATATGTGAAATAACTCTATTGAGTCCAAGACAGTTATTAAAGGTCTTGGGGATTATTAATCAAGTTAAACCAGATTTTTTCAAAACATCCACGGGCTTTGGATATAGGGGAACGAGTATAGGTGATGTTATATTTATAAGAAGATATTTAGAACCCGAAATTGGATTAAAGGCGTCTGGGGGGATAAGAAGTTTTATTCGAGCAAAAATGATTTTAGATTCAGGAGCAGATATCATTGGGAGTAGTTCGGGAATAAAAATAATTGAGGAGGAGAGGAAGTGGTACTACCAAATAAAGCGGGGTGAATAATAAAATGAACATTGATTTAGCTATCCCATCTTCATTTACAAGTAATTTACACTCATTAATGCAAAGAAGCTTCAGTATTTCAAGCTTAGCCAGGGCAGCTGCATGTTTTGGCGTAAGAAGCATATACATATATCCAGATCCATTATCAAAGGATAGGCAGTATCAAAAGGAGTTGGTTAAAATACTTAGGTATTTAATAACCCCACCTTACCTGAAAAAAACCCTTTTTTATCGAGACCCTGATTTAGCATATGTCGGAGCTCTCCCTCCCGTAAAACTGAATTTATTTAAGGAGAAAAAATCAATAAAATCCCTTGAGTTTCCTGAATATAGGATTGGGTATACTATTGGTAAAAAGAAAAAGAACGTCTATATTCTCGATGTTGGTTTGGATAAATTTGTAGTTATTAGAGGAGAGAAGCCTCCTAAGGTAGCGATTGTTAAGATAGTTAAAAATTTAGAAAAATATTTATCTGGTTATTTGGTTGATGATGTTGAAGCTGAACGTTTAAATTTGTATAAAGGATACAAAGTTATCCGGTATAAAGAAAGTCTGATCACACTTCTCAATAAATATAAGGGTCTAAAAATTGGTTTAAGTCGATATGGAGAATATATTGGCGATATTGATTTAGAGAAGATTAAAAAAGATATATTTACGAAAAACAACGTCCTACTTGTCTTTGGCTCTCATTCCTATGGACTTAAAGAAATAATGAAATATTACGATGTGGGTTTAGATATATTTGATTATTTTATTAATTTAGTTTATGGTCAGAAAGTTGAGACTATAAGAGTTGAGGAAGCGGTCTGGATTTCTCTTTCTCTTATCAATTATATTACCAACTATAAATCTTAAGATTTAAATATCCATTATAAGATACTATTGTGATAAGTCAAGGCTTGTAGTAAAATATATAATAATTGGAGGAGATTTGGGATGGGTGCAAGAAAGAAACATGCCCCGAAGAGAGGATCTCTAGCTTTTTCACCAAGGAAGAGAGCAAAGTCCATGAATCCAGATATAAAAACATGGCCTAAATTAGAATTAGGTGAACCTAAACCATTGGGTTTTGCAGGCTATAAAGCTGGTATGACCCATGTATTTTATTTAGATGAATATAAGTTTTCCCCATATAGGGGGCAAGAACGGTTTGCCCCCGTTACCATAGTGGAGACCCCTCCACTTTATGTTTTAGGAATTGTAGGTTATAAAGCTGATAAGATATCGAATTCACTTAAATCTCTATATACAGTCATAGCTCCCGATTTTCCCGATTTCATTAAAAGAAGAATAAAAAATCTCAATCCTGGTGATGTTGAAGGGAAACTATCAGAGTTTGAGTCACATTTAGATGAAATTAGCGTTCTAAGGTTATTGGTATCTACCCAACCCATAAAGGCTGGAATACATAAGAAGAAACCAGAGGTCTTCGAAATCCAAGTTGGAGGTGTCAATTCCATAGATGATCTATTTAATTATGCAAAGAACAATTTAGGTAAGGAGATAGACGTAACTGATGTATTTCGCCCTGGTGATGTGATTGACGTTATCGCTGTTACCAAGGGAAAGGGATTTCAAGGGCCTGTAAAGCGTTGGGGGATTAAACTTCTATCCCATAAATCCAGGAAGGCTAGAAGAAAACCAGGCGCGCTAGGTCCTTGGAAACCATCAGCAACTAGATATACCGTTCCGCTATCTGGACAAACGGGTTTCCATAGAAGAACGGTGTACCATCTTAAAATATTGGATATAAAGGACCCCGATGAATTTGATCATCCATTAGTCTTCCATAGATATGGCCAAATAAGGTCAAAATTTGTTATTTTAAAGGGATCGGTTCCAGGCCCAGCTAAACGTTTGGTTAAGATGCGTTTTACGGTCAGACCTGTAAGACCAGAAATGAAGACACCAGTTAATTTAACATATATTAATATTTAAATGGGTGAGGTATATGAGCAGTTTGACACCTGTTTTCAATATTGTCGGTGAAGAGGTTGATAAAATAAATTTACATCCTATTTTTAAATTTCCTATTAGAGAAGATCTTATAAGTAGACTGTTCTTCTACCAATTTACCCATAGATTGCAACCAAAAGGAAGATATAGATATGCTGGAAGAGAGATGAGTGCAGAGTATTTTGGAGTTGGTTTGGGTATAGCCAGGGTCCCCAGATATAAAAATCCACCTCTAAGAGGAGTTGGTGCAATGGTTGCCATGGCTAGAGGGGGGAGGAAACCCCATGCACCTACCTCTGAGAAGAATATATACAAGGATATAAACAAGAAAGAACTGAAAATAGCGATAGCATCGGCTATATCAGCTACTGGAAATCCTGGAGTTGTAAAGAAAAGAGGGCATATTATCGATTCGGTTCCACATATCCCACTAATCGTCTCCGAAGAACTTTCATCAGTATCTACAGCATCTGAAGCTAAGGAGGTATTGAAAAATCTGGGTCTATGGGATGATATATTACGTGTTAAAAAGAATAAAAAAATTGTAGGTGGAAAAGCAAGTTGGAGAGGGAGGCGGAAAAAACTGGGTGTGGGTCCATTGATTGTATACTTGAAGGATGAAGGTATAGTAAGGGCTGTGAGGAATTTTCCTGGTGTAGATGTTGTTAATGTAAATGATGTTACGCTATATCATCTAGCTCCAGGTGGCGTACCAGGTAGACTTACTGTGTGGGTTAGAGACACCTTCGAGGTGCTGGATAGAAGGTTTGGAAAGTTGCTTTTGAAAATAAGTTAATGGGGTGAAACGAATTATGAGCATGAGAGATCGGTTCTACACCATCGTTAAATACCCCGTAATCACAGAGAAGAGCGTCTTAATGTTAGAGAAACAGAATAAGGTGACATTAATCGTTGATAGAAAGTCAAATAAATCAACGGTTAAAAAGGTAATTGAAGAAAAGTTTGACGTAAAGGTAAAGAAGGTTAATATGTTGATAACGCCTAAGGGGGAGAAGAAGGCCATAGTAACTTTTTATACTAAGGATGACGCTATAAAAGTTGCCACAGCATTAGGTATCTTATAGATTGGTGAGGGGTGTTATATATGGGTAAAAGGATATTGTCTCAAAGAATGGGAAGAAGTCCGAATTACCGTGCTTCTACACATAAATCGGTCGCTCCAGCCAAAATTCCAATATTTAACGAGGCTACAACCGCCCGTGTATTGGAATTACTTCATAATCCTGGGAGGGGTGCACCATTGGCAAAATTAAAAACACCCAATAATGTAGAGTTTTACATAAATGCCGTTGAGGGAATGTATGTAGGTCAAGAAATTTCTATATATAAAACTTCAGACCCCAAACCCGGAGACATACTTAAGTTAAAGGATATCCCACCTGGAACTCTAATTTCAAGTGTTGAACGGGTTCCTGGAGATGGAGGTAAATTCGGCAGGGCATCTGGAACCTATGTCCAAGTTATTGGTAAATCAGGAAATGGAATTGAGGTCCTCCTACCATCAGGTAAAAGTATTGTATTGAATCCAGAATGTAGAGCCGTAATAGGCGTTGTAGCAGGTGGTGGAAGAACTGAGAAACCCTTCCTAAAGGCGGGAGCTAAGTATAAATGGATGAAGGCAAAAGGGGGTAGGAGATGGCCTAGAGTTAGAGGTGTAGCGATGAATCCTGTTGATCATCCATTTGGTGGAGGTGCTCATCAACATGTAGGTAAACCTAAGACTGTATCTAGAAATGCACCGCCCGGCAGAAAGGTCGGTAGCTTTGGCGCGAGAAGAACCGGAAGGAAAAAGAGATGATGTTTTAGCATCAATAATAATAGTTGGAACTGAGATATTAAAAGGATTAATAGTTGATACAAATTCCGTATGGTTGATTAGAAAATTAAACTCATTGGGTGTACCTATACGTAATGTATTAGTTGTAAGGGATGACATAGACGATATAGCCAATGCTGTCAATTTCTCAATGAAGCGTTCCAATTTAATCATTATAGTTGGTGGACTAGGACCAACAATAGATGATGTTACTAGAGAAGGTGTCTCTAAAGCTCTAGGAAGGTCTCTAATTATATCTGAGGAATTGCTTAGTGAAATTAAGAAGTTTTATAGAGCCAAGGGAAAAGCTATGACTAAAGAAAGAATAAAAATGGGGTACATAATAGAAGGGGCAAAAGTTCTTAGCAATCCAGTTGGAGTTGCTCCGGGTCAGAAAATATTGCATGATGATCATATTATCTACATTTTACCTGGTCCACCTAAGGAACTAAAAAGTATTTTTATACATCACATTGAGAGAGAATTAAAGAAGCTTTTTTCCAATCGGAGGCCATCGAGATTTATCTATATTCTAAGAGGTGTAGGTGAGTCTGATATAGCTCCTTTCCTTAGTAGTTTTACAGAGGAGTTAGGCAAAAAAATATATATCAAAACAATCCTCTCCTCTAAAGAAATAAAACTGGTAATAGAATGTTGGACAGATGATTGTAAAGCCATTATAAATAAACTAATCAGTGAGTTGGAAAAAATATGTATTGTGGAGGAAGAACGGAAGAATGTGTAATAAAATATGTAAAGGTCTTAAATTTCTTAGTTTACAGGGTGAACCTATAAAACTCATCTAGTTAACTCAAATCGGATAACCAAAATAGCAAAATAAAACTGTCTGGCTAGAATCATGATTTTTATAGTTTTGATGTTAAAATGTTATGCTTATATAATTCTAAGTTCGAAAGTATTATAGGTGGGGTTAAAAATGTACACATATAGAAAAGAATTTAGGTTTAGAGGCTACTCATTAGAAGAGCTTAAAAAGATGAGTATAGAAGAATTTGCTAGACTTGTGGATACTAAAGCTAGAAGATACCTTCTTCGTGGAAGATTTACCCCTGAAGCAAAAAAACTTCTTAAAAAAGTAGAGTTGGCTTCCCAAGGTAAATATAACAAGCCGATTAGAACGCACGTTAGGGAAATGGTAATAATACCAAAAATGATTGGACTGACAATATATGTGCACAATGGTAAAGAATTTATCCCAGTTGAAATAAAGCCAGAAATGTTGGGGAGAAGATTAGGTGAGTTCGCACACACCATTAAACCAGTAAAGCATGGACAACCGGGTCTCGGCGCATCGAGGTCAAGTTTATATGTTCCAATTAAGTGAGTGATTAATAGATTAATTATATCCCATAATAATTAAAAAAATTAAGAATTATATGTTCTCGTTAACGTGATATCCTACGAGTATGAGAAAAGGTCAAATATTTGGAAGTAAGGTCCAACATAATCACAACGAAATAATTATATTTTCTTTATACCTACTATATAGAAATAGGTAGTTAACAAACAATAAAAAATTAAAATTTTTTAATTATCCAACAAATTATCAGTAGTGGGATAAATGGGCCCGTGGTCTAGTGGCTATCATGTAATGTGGCTAGGACGCCCGCCTGACGCGCGGGAGGACCCCGGTTCGAATCCGGGCGGGCCCATTAAACTCAATATTTTCGAATTAATTTTGGATTGTTAAATTGTATCAGGATATAATGAGAGGAATAATATGCTCCAATTAAGTCCCGTGTACCTTCATATACCGTGATGTACATTTTTAGGATAATGGTTATTAATATTCGTCATCATATTCTGAATTAAAAATTTAATTTTTCAGGAAATTCTCCAGTCTATACATGAAAATCTCTTGCTCAATAGTTGGAGAATATGTTTTTAGAAATTTTATTATTTTATGATGGCTAACAGAGAGAATATCTCTTAAATATTCAGATGAGGGGTGTCTAATCAATATGGCTTGTACAACCGATGTTAAGTTATGCGGTTTTCTTTTTATCTTAGCAGATTCAAAATCTATAAAAAGCGGCTCATATGTATCTTCCTCAATTATAATATGAGACTTGGCTCTCGACAATTCTGTATGGTCGATTCTCAGCCTATCTAGTAGATAAGCTTTGAAAAATATTTTTGTGAGTAGTTTCTTAATTTCTTCTTTTGACATTATATATACGTCATCGTTGAGGAAATCATTTATATTTTTGCCAGAAATATGTTCCATAACTAAATACCAGTCTGAATTGAGGTAGATTTTTGGTACTATTCTATAATCCCGATATTCTGAAGATACTAGTTTCAATAGTCTTGCTTCCATATCTAAATTATTTCTTGGTGAGTCTAGCCTCAATACTTTTAATACCGTAATTTCTCCTTTGTAAAACGCTTTAATTACTATTGAGTTTGTTCCCTTGCCTAATACACAGATGTTCCCAATCTGTGTTCTTCCTTCAAAAAATAAAGAATCTATCCCCACTTTTTTTAGAGCGTTCACTCTTTTCTTAAATATCTCTAAGTTGCACTTAGGATATGTTATCGCTTTACATATAGATCTAAAAATTTTATTTTTTATGACATCTTCTAATGAGATTCCGATTAGTTCATCAACTTTAATTAGTAATATTTTATCCAAAATGTATCACCAAATACGAAGTTCTCTATCCATTCTCTAATATCGGGATCGGATAAAAGATCGAAAACTTCTTTTCCTGTATAAATGGAAACAAAATCGGAAAAAACATCTGGAATTTTAATCATGTTTTTCTTGAAGATATCCATCAGTAATCCTATCACATTGGGATATTTTGACTTACGAAGGACGTACCATCTTCCATCTCTGTCTATCCATAGGATTTTTCCTCTATTTTTAGTAATGAACTGTGTTTCTGATTCCAGATATGGATAAGGACCTTTAGAAATTTCTAATACTGGTCTATTTAAATTTTCCAGCATAAATACAATGACACTTTTACTTTTGTAATCTGAGTAAATTGATCTTTTTAAAACTACATATTTATGATTTCTAAGTATATTACTAATTTTCCTAGATATTCTTTCAAGTTGTGAGAAGTGAATGTCAGGTATTCTTTCCTGATGTTTTAACAGAATAACTGCTAGATTAATAGTACTCAATACTTTCTCTATTTCATCAGATTTAAGCAGTTTGTGTTTCAATGGTCTAAAAAATTCCTCGGAAGGATGATGTAGAAAAGCTTTTGAGGCTGATATAACTTTAGAAAATGCTTTTATAGTGACTGCAGCTGCAACATTTCTAGAGCGGTCAACTGGATCGACTACAATTAAATGATGGTTGTTAAAAGCGTCTACTGCCTCTTTTCTACTTGAATAATACCTCTCTATATCGATTACAATATTTGGCCTCCATTTAGCAATATTCTTTAGAGCATTTAGAAAACTCCCATAGTAAAGTATCAATAACTCAACAAGGTATCCGGAGAAGCCTCCCACATAGACTTCGGCACCATATACGCCGATCCCTTTGAAGAAGGCTTTCAAAAAGATCACATCTCTAAACTTATCCTGTATATTTTTTTCTAATAAATAGCGATGATGATAATACGACCTATCCATTGGAGTCTTCCAATTAGGATATTTAGTTTTATACGATGGAACAATATTGAATGTCATTGATTCCGCTAATATTTCTAGATAAGGATGATCTGCATACCTCAGCTTAACTCTGTATCCAAATCTTTCTGGTATCTTTTCATAAAGATATTCGACTACTTTTTTTAGATCCGCATATTCGCTAAATCTTAGGAATATATCAATGTCATAATCAGATTTTAGAAATGTATATCTAGGTACTGATCCTAGGATAACTACATCTTCTAATGATATATCATATATTTTTCTGACTAACTCGTAGATATTCTTCTTAACATTATCAGCTTTTTTTAAAGCATTTCTCCATTCTTCTTCATCAGGAAGAACTTCTTCTTCTATAGTTTCCAAAACCTTTTCATATTTATTTTTCCACAATCTCTTCACCCTAATCTAAAGTAAAAATTTTTAAATCTTCATATATAGGTCCTCCACTCGTAAGTACGCTTTTTTTAAGTTTGAATTTGTCAACCCATATCTTATATTCACCTATAATATTCTCCATCTTCTCAATAGTTGATCTATCTAAATGAATAAATTGCTTTATTCGAGCTATGGTTAGGTGAGGATGAAAGGGCCTGTCCTCTCTTGGAAATAAACCATGTAGAGCATTTTCAATTTTTCTATGAAGAGTAATAAGTCTTTCTGATCTAATGACGTCAATGAATATGACTCTGGGTCTGGATAAATCTGGAAATCCTCCAAGTCCACTTAGTGTAATATTGAATTTTCCATGATTTATTCCCTCCAATCTATTTATAAGATCATCAATCATATTAGAAGAGACCTCTCCTAAGAATTTCAGGGTAATGTGTAAATGTTCGGCTCTTGGGAAGGTGGCTCTTACTCTAATATTTCTAATTACGTTCTGTAAGGTATAGACGTCTTTAGCTAATTTTTCGTTATCAATATCTATAGCTATGAAGAGCCTCATACTTAATTATTTTAAATTGACATATGTTAAAATAAAAAATAGTTCGAGGTAATGAGCAGGGAGGAGATATGAAGGTATTAATATGTGTAACTGGTTACCCGGGGTCGGGTAAGAGCGTCTTCGCATCTGTAGGTAAAGAATTTAATTTAAAAACTTTTACTATGGGGGATATAGTGAGAGAAGAGACATTAAAAAAGTATGGTGTGATAAACAGGGAAACGCTGGGAAAAATGGCAGAAGAATTGAGAAATAAATTCGGCGAAGATGCTGTTGCCCATCTTCTAGCTAAAAAATTAGTTGGAGAAAAAGATAATGTTTTAATTGTTGATGGAGTCAGAAGCATGAGGGAAGTAGATATCTTAAAGAAAATAGGTAGTGTAATATTGATAGCAATTATAGCTAAAAGGATGACCAGATATCAAAGGTTACTTAAGAGGAAGCGCCATGATGATATTATGAATTTTTCAGATTTCATAAGAAGAGAATTGAGAGAGAAAAATTTTGGATTGGACGAGGTTATAGATAGATCTGATTACTACATTTTCAATGAAGATATATCTCTTAATGAATTTAAAGAATTATCTCGGAAAATATATAGAATCATCTTAGAGGATGTATATGAAAAAGAAAGATTATAGGAAAAAAGCTAGGGAAATTGATGACATTACTAGTAAAATAGAAAATGCCTGGATACAGGCTAAGACACCATTTCTTCCATGTGAAGATCTGGATAAAGTGAGGCAAGCATTAACTAATGTTGTCAACGGTGAAATATCCATAGAGGAGTATGGAGATGAAAAATATTTGGTTGTATATAATGAGAATCCTAATACCATTTATAGGATCTTTCATCATTTTAGAAATAGAAGGGTTCTTGCCACATTAAGGAAATATTTGAATAGATACTCATCCGAGAATGAAATCATAATGTATCTCCATAAGCAGGCGGCATATAAAGGGGTATTATCATTATCTGAACCAGGCGAATCACCTGGAGGGGAAATTATAGTTATAATAAAAATTGAGAATGCTAAGGAGGTTATTAGGCATCTAACTAAGTTCTAATTGGTTTGATCTTGTTTTCTATATGATGGAGGTTTCACATATGGAATTGTTAGATGAGATAGATCACTTGCTAAAAATGTAGCAGGAAAGATTTTTCTTGCTTCATATAGAAGTGGCGTTAAGTCTTCATACCGCGCACTAAAATGTGTCAAAACTAAAATTTTCGCATTGCTTCTTAATGCGATTTCAGCTGCTTGCTTGGCAGTAGTGTGTAGAGTTTCAATACTTCTTGATTTCAGATCCTCTGTGAACGTTGCTTCATGAATTAAAACGTCGCAGTTCTCCGCGAATTTAACTATTCTCTCAAATGGTGAAGTATCACCTGATATAACTATACATCTCCCTTTGATTGGTGGTGGAATCAAGAAATCTTTAGATCTGATATATTTACCATTTTCAAGAATTACGTCCCTACCTCTTGAAAGATCTTTCCAATAAATTTTAGGAATTCTAAGTTTTTCAGCCCTATCTACGTTAAACTTTCCAGGTTTTCCATACTCCTCAAGCTTATATGAAAATGACCATGAGGTATGTGAATTTTTAATTGCCTCTACATAATATTCTTTAAACTGGAAGATAGCCCCATCGTATACCTCATGCATTTCTATTTCAAAGGGTGGCAATATATCCAAATAATCAATCAGATATTTAATTAGATAAATCAATTTGGGTGGAGCGAAAACATCCAACCTTTTCGTCCTTTTAAATAGGGTTAAGGTCTGTAAGAGGGGGAATAACCCAAATATGTGATCTCCGTGTATATGTGTGAAAAATACCTTTATAGATTTACCAAATCCAATTCCTAATTTAAATATTTGTTTTTGTGTCCCCTCACCGATATCAAAAAATATTAGTTCACCTTTTCTTCTAATGAGAATACTACTAACATTTCTTTCTACTGTAGGGACTCCCGCTGATGTCCCTAAAAAGAAGATATCTATATTCAATTCAGGTCCCTCGAATAACATATAGATATCTAGTTAAATTTTTATGAACTGCTATTTTGAAGCTTTTTATTAAATTGACATCATATTTATCGATCTCTTTTTCGAGTGGAAATGGTGAAAAGAACGCGGAACCCTTTGCTCTCGATATATATGATTCGATGAAACCCTGGTATAACTTATACACATTATCTGATAAAGAGGTTATTCTTCCATATGGTGGGTCTGTAGCAACATAAAATTCTCTAATGTTAAAAAAGCCAGATAACGAGTCTCCACATATTATATCTACGTAGCTATTTTTCAATAAGTTCTTTAGATTTATCATCGCACCTGATGCCCATTTCCATTTCAGCTCTATACATATCGAATTTATCCCTATTAAAGATGCTTCATATGGAATTCCCGCTACACCGCAAAAAGGGTCAATAATTAAACCATTATCAGGAACACCAGAGAGATTTATTAATAATCTACTGAGTTTCGGATCGAGTGAGAATGGTGTGAAAACGGGTTTTTTTGACGGTCTTCTTTGTGCATAACCCTTTCTTCCAGTATGATATTCAATACCTAGGTAATTTTTATTTCTCCCTAGTATATATAGTGCTAATATTATATCTGGATTATTAAGATCGACAGTTACGTCACTAACATTGGATATTTTGTTATACATTTCATCAATTAATCTATCCCTGTCTATATGCATATTACTATAGTTATGAATGTGAATAGCGAAACTATTTATGGTTATTCCTAGATCTATAACCTTGGAAATATCTATATCGAAATTTCCCTTATATAGATCGTCGATATTACCATGCCAATATGGGATAAGGATTCTTTTTATTGAAGATGATCTATGAGCTAATCTCAATATCTTAGTTAAATATTTTAATGAAGAATTCTTCAAATCTAATATTAAAAGAGGTTTTTCAACTGTTACCCCAGTTATCTTGTTAAATCCGAATGTCTCAAATAGTAGAATAGATTCTTCCTTAAAAATGTCAAAATATTCTTGGGAGAGGTGACATATAATCTTAAGGGAGTTCATTATATAATTGTTTTAATAATATCAGGTATTATTTTAAAAATCGACAAAATGGAATTTTTATTTTCTATAGTATCACTACCCATAATTTTTTTAACACCACTATTTAGCAATAATTGTTCTGCATTGTTCACTAACAGTAAATGTGTAGCTATTGAGTAAATATTTTTGATTCCCATATCTTTAAGGAATTTTGCTACTCCCGCCATGGTTCCACCTGTTGAAATCTCATCATCAATGATAATAGCAGTGTTATAACCATCCAACCTATCTTCTTTAGAAGTAAAATCAAATTTCACCTCACCTGTTACTCTGTCTCTATATTTTTTTATGGTAATTGATTCTATATTCAATTTTTTAGCAATCTTTCTAACCACTATTTCCCTTCCTATATCTGGAGCCACTAATATGCTATTGTCAAATTTTATTTTTTCTAGTTTTATGGCTTCTCTAACTATATCTTCTAGTAATGAAAAGTGATAGATAGGGGATTTAGAAATGTCTAAAACCGCCTTTATATTATGAACATCAAAGAGGATAATACCATTTACTTCGTATGAGGAAATATGGTCTAATACAACCTTTAGAGATAATGCCTCGCCTTGTAAAAATCTTTTATCCTGTCTTGAATACGATAGATATGGAATTATTACATAGATCTCATTAAGTCTCTTATAGTGGCGTAGTATATCTAAAATCTGGAATAGAAGTATAAGGTTTTGGTTGGGATTGGGAAATAAGTTTTGGAAAACAAAGATCTTTCCATCCACCCTATCTATATGCTCTATTCTAGCTAAAATCTCATAATTTGGAAAGGTTTTTACATCTACATGGACAATTTTAAAAACCCTATCTAATTCATATCTGAGTGCTTTATCAGCATAATATTTTGTAGATATAAAAGTCGTCATATCCCATTTATTATGATAAAACATGGAAAAATTAAAGTTTATTTTCAGAATAATAGATAATTTAGATTAGCATGACTAAGGATCCAGGAAAAGATCCTTCTTACCTTATTATCTTAAATTTAATCCTTAAAATGGGTAAAGGATATCCGGATAAATTGGCATATAAGTTGGGAATCTCTAGACAAGCCGTGGAATATAGGTTGAAAAAGTTGATTGAATTCGGGTATATTGAAAAAAAGAGAAATGACAAAATATATTATATACTTACGAATAGGGGTTATGAAATATTGAAGGCTGGTTCTAAGAAGAGTGATTTTTTAAGGAGCCAAAAAAGGAAAATAATCAAATATATCCCCCTTTTAGGACTGTCAATGGGTCTCATTACATTGGGTCAGCATATTGTAGTTGGAGACATAGTAAGAGGATTTCTGGGATTTATCTCATGGATTACTATAGGGTTAATAATATTCCTTATTTTAAATAGTAAGCTCTAATATTCATAATGCATTTAATATGGTTATCTTTTCACCCAAAATCTATCTATATATTCTTTAGCCTCTATAGCAGCCATTACTCCAAAAGCAGCTGCTGTAACTGCTTGTTGATATTTTGGGTCCATTACATCGCCAGCTGCAAATAGCCCTGGGACATTCGTCTTGACAAAGTCGTGAGTCTTTATATATCCACTTTCAGTTAACTCTACCAAACCTTTAACTAGCTCTGTATTTGGGATGTGACCAATAGCTATGAATACACCGTCAACTTTTAGAACTTCCTCTTTAGATGTTAGTTTGTTGTATAGTTTTAACCCTTCTACCCTTTTATCCCCAAGAATATCTAGAACTTGTCTATTCCATAAAACTTCAATATTGTTTCTTTTACTTACTTCATCGACTAAAATGTCCGATGCCCTAAATTTATCACGTCTATGTACGATATATACTTTTTTTACAATATCAGCTAGGTATAGGGCATCGGTCAGCGCCGTATCTCCTCCACCTACAACTGCTACATCTTTATCTTTAAAGAAATACCCATCACATACAGCACAATATGACACACCCCTACCTAATAATCTCTTTTCTGATTCAAGCCCTAACTCTCGATATCTAGCTCCAGTAGCTATTATAACTGTTTTACCCTTATACCATTTACCTCCTGCAAAAACATTAAATATACCCTCTTTATTCTCAAGTTTTTCTGCATCATAATCTACAAATTCTACTCCAAATCTGATGGCTTGGTTTAACATTCTTCTCATCAAATCTGGACCATTTATTCCCTCAGGAAAGCCAGGATAATTTTCTACCAATGTTGTAGTCATTAACTGTCCACCCCAAGTGAATCCTGATATCATTAATGTCTCCAAGCCAAATCTAATAGTATAAATGGCAGCAGAGAGCCCCGCTGGTCCAGATCCGATAATTATAACGTCATATATTTTATCAGGGTTCCCCATCTTCTTATTATAATCTACCTGAAATGATAAGCCCAGTGAGAGAGTCATGAAAATTATAATTTTCAACAGATATACTAAAAAATGATACTTATATATGATCAATTTCAAAAGATATCCCCCATCTTAATTGCGGGGGGCATCCATTAAAATTAAAATAAATAAAACTTTAAATTCTAAATCGTATAAAACATGAGATGTAAAATGTGTCATATTATTATAGTGCGGGGGTTCCCCTAGCCAGGTCAACGGGGTCGGACTGAGGCTCCGATGGGGGGTTAACCCCCGGTAGGGCTTAGGCCTTCGTGGGTTCAAATCCCACCCCCCGCATAACCATAAAAAGAAAATACTTGAAACTGTTGAGAAACCTATTCTTAATAATCATTTAAGGTTAACGTGGAGAATCCCTAATTTTTCCATAAAACTAAGGAATAAACACCAAAATCAGGGTGTAATGGGGCCGCCGGGATTTGAACCCGGGTCCACCAGCGTTCTGGCTTAAGTCCCCAGGCTGGCATCCTCGCCAAGCTAGACCACGGCCCCTCAAATCATTATCAATTTTGTCACATCATTTTAATAGTTTTCCTCTATGAAAGCATATTAGTTTATTTCTTATATGGTCGTATCATTTTCAAATAAATTTTATCTAGTTATTTATTTTGAATATCGTGTGGTCTTATAGATTTATGAGATGTGCGATTATGTTTTCCCTATTTTTTAGTTAATATGGTTCTGACTTCTTCTCTTCTTACTTTTTCTTCTGAAAGTAGGGCGACCAGAGTCAATACTCTTACCATTGCCCTGATGTTTTCTAAACTTTCCTCTGCCTCATCCTCTATGTATAGAAATGTAGTTGTTTCACTATCTTCAAGATAAATTATTGGATATTCTTCGTCATTCTCTTTTTCTACATACTCTAAGCCTAGAAGTTTACATTCTTCTCTAAGCATATTCCTTATTTTATTGATCCTATCTGAACCGATTGATCTTCTTGGGATATACAAAGCTATTTTAGGCATCTCATTACATTGGGATAGTTAATATAGTATGTAGGAGAGTATCCATAGGGAGGGGTGAGTGAAAGTATTTTCAATTCATAAGTATTTCTTTGATAGAAGAGATTTGGGAAGATATAAGTTTAAATATTTATTTTCTCTATATGTCAGGTAGCCGAGATATGTTAAATATTCCAATTTCTTAAGGAACTTGTCCCAAGGTATGTTATATACTTTTCTATACTCTGAGTATATCCTGCGCAAAACGTCATTATCTAACTCATATTCATCCTCATCAAGTTCTTTGATAATTACATTTAACAACTCGATTAGATCTTTTTTATCAGTTATACCAATTATATGGGTATAGTATCCTTCGAAAAAGACCTGTCTAATAAGATCAGATGTAATTTTATATTGTCGGATTGCTTCGGCTCTAACTCCAGCATTATATAGAAGAGTTATCATCTCTCTTGCATTTCCCCCAAATTTTATTTCCGTAATTAATGCGGCATTTTTAACGGCATTCTCACTTATTACATCGTCTCTAAAACCTTTTCGAATTCTTTCTCGTGAAATGTCAATTAATTGTTTATAGTTATATGGGTTAAATCTCAGCATTATTCCTCCTAATTTGCTTCTTATATGGTCCGGTAGTACATAAATCGGCTTAATATCCCTAACAACGACTATTGGATAAACTCTATATTCACCAAATTGTTCATTCAATCTGGTTAAAATCTCAAGTATCTTGCCCTTATCTCTCCTCAATAATTCATCGGAATCATCCAATCCAACGAAAAAGTATAGATTTCTCATCTCAAGTGTGCTATATAACCTTTCAATGATTTCTCCTATAGATAGACCTCTTTCTGGTATTGGTGTTATATAAGAACAAATAGTTCTAATGGCTGAATAGGTGGAGGACACAACCATCATATTAAAATTTTCAGCTTCTATGTTCTCATATTCCATCCGAATTTCATAGAGAACTTTTTTAATCACAGTCGTCTTCCCCGTCCCAGACGGACCCAATATTATCGGTGGTCTATACGCTTTATTCCTTAAACCCCTGATAATATAATTTTTTAATATGTTTATCTGTTCCTCTCTGTGGGGAGTTTCTTCGGGTAAATACTCTAAACTAAAATATATCTCACCATTTTCTCTAAATATATGTTGCATAAGCATTCACACTATAATATCATAATTATTGTTTAGTGTTTTCTTCTATAATAGTATTAATTGGTGATGAGGGAAATGGATATAAGCATTAATGAGGCAAAATATCTGATTTCGTTAGCAAGGAAGTCTATAAAATATTATCTTGAAAAAGGTAGAATTCCTGATTTCGACGAAGATATCCCAGAAAAATTAAATAGAGTTTTTGGTGTCTTTGTATCACTATACAAATTGCCAAGGAAAGAATTGAGGGGATGTATCGGATTTCCACAACCAGTCTATCCATTATATAAGGGTGTTGCTCTTAGCGCTATTGAGTCAGCCGTAAATGATCCCCGTTTTTCAAGGCTATCTATTAATGAGTTAAATGATATAGTCATTGAATTATCCATACTATCTCCACCCGAAAAGATAAACGTAAAAAATCCTTTAGAGTACTTAGATAAGATTAAGATTGGAAGAGACGGCTTGATTTTAAAGTATAGAGGGGCATCCGCATTATTACTGCCCCAAGTTCCCGTTGACTATGGATGGAACGTCAAAGAATATCTATCACATCTCTGTTTTAAAGCGGGTCTAACTCCAGATATGTGGCTTGATCCTGAGGTTGAGATATACCGCTTCAGTGCAAAGGTGTTTATCGAAGAATATCCTAACGGTCCCGTGGTGGAAAGGGTGTTTTAAGAAATTGAAGTTATATATGGGTGTCAATGGAGTTGGACGCGGCCACGCTATTAGATCTTTCAGGGTATGTAAAAAGTTATTGGATCTTGGTATTGATATATATATATCTACCTATGGTGATGGATATAAGACGCTTAAAACCCTTATTGGTCGAGACAGATCCTATCATCTTCTCGGCCTCGTTGGATATAATTACGTATGGAGTGACAGAGGTCTCGAGTGGAGGAGGTCAATATCGTGGGGTATTCTAAATCAGCAGAGGCTTATAAACCACTTTAGAAGAGAGATACAATTAATTAAAAGAATCTCTCCTAATTTAGTTCTATCAGATTCTAGACTCTCAACTGCGTTTGCATCTTATCTACTTGATATTCCATATGCTATAGTGGCAAATCAGTTAAGTGTTGTATCTCTATCTAAAATACTCAACATTTTTATAAGAGAGGGTTTTGACGTTTTATGGGGTAAACCCGATAAAATATTTATAAGCGACCTCCCCCCTCCCTATACGATATCTTATTTAAATACCGTTCCCTTAACATGGCACAAAAATAATGTAGAATATGTAGGTCTACTATTAGATTATAGTGAATATGAAAGAGAGCCAGTTCCCATTTATGAGAGAGACATTGATTTATTACTATTAATAAGCGCACCTAGAGGGGATAAGGAAAGGTATTTTTTGAGAATATTAAATCTTATTCGAATGTTAAAACGTTTAGAACTCAAAGTAGTTATAATAGGTATAAATACGCCGCCAAGAAAGTTTGGAAACGTCGAACTTCTCGGATGGGTTACGAATTCATTGGATGTACTAAGTCGAAGTAAGATCGTTATGTTGAGAGGAGGGCAAACATCTATTTTAGAAGCTATCTTAACCGCTACACCTATGTTGATATCACCTGCTCCCTTCCAAACCGAGCAAGAAGGAAATGCTGTATCTGTTGAGCGTTTGGGTATAGGAATGAAAGTACCGTATACGCATTTACTTCTTAATCCAGAGTATGTTATTAAGAAAATTTTTCACATCTATGGCTCACTTGAGGTATTGTTTGACAATATATTAAAAGTGAGGAAGGAAATGTTGAGACTTAAAGGTATAAATGGAATAATTGAATATGTGGTGGGTGTGAAAAATGGAAAATATTAGTTGGGGTAAATATAGAAATGCATTTTCAAGGGATGTATTCTCAATGGAGGATGGAAAAGAGGTTAGATTAATTGGATGGATTGCATTTAAAAGAGAGCATAAGGATAAAGTATTTCTACAGTTAAGAGATAGATATGGATATATCCAGCTAGTTGTTTCGCAGGGATCTTCCACGTCGTTATTTGAGAAAACTAAGAACCTAAACATCGAATCCGCTGTAGCTGTTAGAGGAGTTGTCAAAAGTGATGTAAGGGCACCTGGAGGTAAAGAGGTCCATGTAAATGAAATACATGTAGTGGCAGATGCCGATGTATGGCCCATTACGAAGGAGGTCCTAAATGCACCTGATACGATGTATGACCTACGCCATCTGACTATGAGAGGTCCTAGAAGTAGGTCTATTCTACTAGTTAGGGAGGGGATAATTTTAGGTTCTATTGAATACTTCACTAAAAATGGATATGTGTTTATAACTGCCCCCACATTCATAACAGCTGCTGTTGAAGGTGGTGCTACATTATTTAAGTTGAAATATTTCGATAGATATGCATACCTGACGCAAAGCAGTCAGTTTTATGAAGAAGCTGCAATATGTGTCTTTGAAAAGGTTTTTGTCGTACAACCCAGCTTCCGAGCTGAGAAATCAAGAACTAGGAAACATTTAACTGAATTTCTACATATAGAGGCTGAAGCAGCTTTCTTAACACATGATGATATTATGGATGTAGAAGAAGAATTGCTTAAACATATAATTAGTTACCTGAATAGAAACTATGAAAAGGAAATTAAATTCCTACTTAACGGATCTTTATTAAAGGAGTATGAGGATCCTTTCCCTAGGATTAAGTATGAAGAGGCAATCTCAATTTTACAATCTAAGGGCGTTAACATTGAGTGGGGCGAAGATTTTGGATCGGATGAGGAGAGAATATTAAGCAAGGAATTCGACACTCCCTTTTTCGTAACTCATTTCCCAGTGAATACAAGGAGTTTTTATCATATGAATGATCCTAACAATGAAAAGGTTACTCTATCGTCGGATTTAATGGCTCCAGATGGATATGGTGAAATAACATCTGGTGGGCAACGTATACATAAGTATGAAGATCTATTGAGAAAAATAAAAGAATTTGGTTTGAATCCGGAAGATTACCAATGGTATCTAGATATTAGAAAGTATGGTATGCCGCCGCACTCAGGATTTGGAATGGGTGTCGAAAGAGTTGCCAGATGGCTTCTTAAGCTTCCACATGTAAGAGATGCTACTTTATTCCCTAGGACCCCCAGTAGAATATATCCGTAGATTCCGAACCTATTTTATAGAGCAGTAAGATAGATATAAATATTGGTTCGTCTTCTCAATTAATTCAGAAGGAAGGAGGTTTTAATATGGTGTCAGATGAATATGAATTTATTGAAAAAGAACTTGAAATTAGCAATTTAAAAGGAGTAGGTGAGGTAACGGCTAAAAAATTAAGGGAGGCTGGTATATATACTATCCAAGATCTACTTCTATATTCTCCTATCTATATATCTGAGATAACTGGTATCCCCGTGGAGAGGGCTGAGAAACTGGTTCTCCAGGGGTATGAACATCTTAAGGAATTGGGTTTGGTACCTAAAGATTTTACATCGGCAACTGAACTTCTCGAACAGAGAAGAGCAAGAAAATATATTAAGACTGGTTCAAATAACCTAGACGAGATGATGAAAGGGGGGATCCCAACCCAAGCTGTTACAGAGTTTTATGGTGAATTTGGAAGTGGTAAAACTCAATTATGTCATACATTAGCGGTAAACGTTCAACTACCCGAGGAAGAAGGAGGACTAAATAAATCTGCTATTTATATTGATACAGAAAATACCTTTAGTCCAGATAGAATAATTGAGATTGCATTAAACAAAAAGTTGGATCCAAATACGGTTTTAAAGAATATAGTTGTAGGAAGGCCATATAATACAGTGATACTTT
The DNA here is from genome assembly GCA_964529905.1 of uncultured Nitrososphaeria archaeon. Lineage (GTDB taxonomy): Archaea > Thermoproteota > Nitrososphaeria > Geothermarchaeales > JDFR-13 > SZUA-1514. The sequence continues at coordinate 68,626 of CAZGXJ010000001.1, read as the reverse complement.
TGAACATGGTTAAAAAACTACCAGAAATTATTAAGAAGAATGATGTAGGCTTCATAGCTATAGACTCGGCTGTAGGACCCTTTAGAGCTGAATACTTAGGTAGAGGGAGATTGAGTGAAAGACAACAACTCCTCAATAGGTTTATGCATGATTTATTAAGAATAGCCGAAGTATATGATGTTGCTATTGTTATAACAAACCAAGTTCAAGCCCGTCCAGATGTTATGTTTGGGGATCCAACCCGTCCCATTGGAGGGCATGTAGTTGCACATGCGGTAACGTATAGGATATATTTAAAGAAGGCTAAAGCTGCTGATCTAAGAATAGCATCTATAGTTGACAGCCCTGAACATCCACCTAGAGAAGTCTTATTTAAAATAAGTGAAGCAGGAATAACTGATCCTTAAAAGTACCCTGTATATTGAGATTTTTTATATATTGGTGTATGAAAAATTATATTTCCTTAATCAGGATACAGGGGAGACTGGGAAATGAAGGGATCATCGATAATAATACTCGTTATAATCTTATCTATGAGTATAGGATTTATTGGTGGTGTAAAGGCTGAAAATAGCTCAAATGTAAAAGAGTCTCTAAAAATATATACACTTTCACAGAATGTTTTTATTAATCTAACGATAGAGAATTATGATTTATTCTATAGAAAATTATCAGATGTTCTGGAGATGGATTTATCCAGCCTTAGCCTTAATATCACCGATATATATATTAGGGATTGGAAATCCCAATATCTATACTTTATAGAAGGAGATTATTATAGAGATTTAATGTTCGAGGTATTCCCCCATAATTCAATCGCCCTCAAAATAGATAGTATAGTACCAGGTGCTGAAGACCAATTTGTCCGAACTTTCTCAGAGATTTTAAATACAAGGTTTCTACAGAAAGATGGAGAATACGTAGGTTATACAGAGTTTGATGCTTTTGGCAGATTTTTCTCATCTGTTATCCAGCCTGGTAATTATACTCCATTTTTGAAATGGGTTGATCCCTTAGCCATAAGAAGCATTGGAGATGTGCTAATTCTGAATATACAGGTTAGAAATGAGACGGCTTATCTATATATATACGTTTTTAAGCAGGCTGCTATAAGGGATAACGTCTGGAGGTTATCGAATGTTTTATCTACTTCACAGCCTTATAAGAACAAATCGGGTGTGTCCTCAGAGTTATTCCTATATTTCAAAAATGTATATATTTATTCAAAGCCCGATGTTAATTTCTCATCATCATATGATCCTCAAAATGATGTAACTATATTTTATACCGATAATCCAGTTAATTTAGGCTCTCCCGCTGATGTCTCCTTCGGATTATATCCATATTCTCCAGTTGTAATTGTTCAGAGATGGTTTAATAGTTCCCAATTTTCTAATGGTCAGTATATAGATGTTATGCTAAATGTAACTGTCCCTTCATGGTCTGGACCCATTTTTAATGCATCGATCACAGAATCAGAATGGTGGGATGGAGAAAAAATTATTTTGGTATCTGGTGAGACTGAGAAGACATATGGTGTGATCAGTCCTGGAGTAACCAAATCAATAAAATATACCATTAAAATAAATACCTCTGAACCGATAGATGTTTATATTCAACCAGCTATAGTCCAAGTATCATTTTTAGTTGATAAAACTGTTTCATATAAGTCTAATTCAAATATACTGCATCTAAATCGTCCATCACCCTTAATAAATCTTCAAGTTTTAAGTAATGAAAAAGAAGAGCCGAAGGCTAGTTCGAGTTCTACGATATCAGCTAAAATATCAAATCAAGGAGATATAGTAGCTAGAGATGTGATTTTCTCGGGATTCTTAATAGGAGATCTAGACCCTGGTTCTTCAGTAGTAATAAATAGAACGATTGAGTATAAATCTATAGATGAGTTGTTAAAGACATTTTCCGTAGATGCATCCTATAGATTCGAAAATAAGACTTATAGGATTACATCTTCATCTTTCGATATCTCCCCAATACTTGATATATATGTAGATTTTCCTGTAAAAGTCAACTTTAATTACTTCAAGGTAAACGAATCCTTTGCTACATATACATTGAGGATGAGTAACCAAGTTAAGTCTCCTATACACGGATTAGATATATATGTCAGGCTGTTCTCAGGTAAACTAATTAATTCTTCTCATAACCTCACAGTATCTGGTAGTTATTATATCTTAAGGGATGTTTCTATAGATGTTGATGAGCCGTTTACATTGAAATTAAATGTCAGTTATGGTGGAACCACCATCACATTTATTCCAGAAGTGAAGATATTTAAGGGTAAGAGGCTTCTTTATCAAAACGACATAGATTATTTCTATAATACGATAGATTCAGAGATAGCTGGATTTAGGAATCAGACGATGAGCGGGGAAAGTTATAGCTTTTCCTTTATTCTGTCGAATAGGTTTGAAGAACCAATATATAACTTATCAATAACATTTAGTAGGGGAAGTGATATTGAAATATTTCCGAATGAAGTAAATAGACCTAGGATAGATGGTTATTTAAATGAGACCTTTACCTTCAATTTCACATCTCCATCTCCAGGAAACTATTCTCTTCCTACCATGAGGGTTAGTTATTGGTATTTGGGTAAGCTACGTGTAGATACTATTAAACTAGGAAATATCTCTGTTTATAGTGGTCTAGATATAGAAGTACTTAATAACAGAATAAATATTCCAGTAAATAAAGAATTTATTTTGAAGCTGAGAATAACGGCCGATACTCTTAAGGTTTACAGGGATATAAAGCTATTTTTAGATGTCCCTAAAGGTATAGATATAATAAACTATTCGAAGTCTGATGGTATAAGGGTAAACCTAACATCAACCGAGCAGACAGTAGAAGTCACGCTATTTGCTAAAACACCAGGAACATACCAGATAAAAAACATTACCTTATCCTATGATTTCCTAGGAGACCAATTTGATGAGAGATTAATAAAAACGGTATATGTAACTGTTAAAGAAGATGTCTATGGAACCTACCTTATATGGTTTATCCCTGGAATCCTGATTTCAGTAGGCTTTGCTCTCCTTATAAGGAAGCGATTATTGTATCAATAAGGAAATATGTGGTATAAGATAACAATGCACTTAAAAGTGGGATCAGTATCCAGAATAAAATGGTCTTTTTAAAAATATGAGTAGAGACAAACCTAGTCTTCTTAGCTAAGACAGGGCCAATCAACGTAATTGTTAATAGTGATGTTAATGGAACCGGTATAGATAGATTTGATGCCACCTCAATAATCATAGCCGTTGCTAGGGATATGGATGCATAGGTTTTTATCGTATAGCTATGAACCGATCTACTTATTTCCTCTCCTACCCCAGCTGTAAAAAGGGATCCCCCCATTAATATGGCTAAGATGTATAAAGGTATATTCAATGAGATATCTGTTGTGCCTACCGAGTATAGAAGTCCCAGTGTATTGGCTCCAAACGTATAACCTAAAAAAACCGTGGAGAAGACTCCCAGACCTTTAACCAATGCCGGGTTAGATGCTTTTAATAATACATGTTTATAAAGGAAATATGAAATCAGTAGACCTGATAAAGGTGACATAAACCATATTAGGCTCAGATAAAGTAATGGGGTTGGTTTAATATTATATCCAGAGTAAAGTGAGATACCTATAAATGTTCCAACAGTTGAAAGTGTTGCAGAGGTGGGGAGCCTCACAATGTTTCCAAGAGAAAATATGACTAGGAGAATAACGAGAGCGAAGAACTTGTCATTGTATCTCGTTAAGAGGTTATCGGTGAATCCCCTCATTTTATATCCTTCTATAATTAGTCCAATGATTATCGACATTGATACTAATATATTCCCTTTCTTTCTCCTCGTTATGCCAGATATCATCAAGTAGTCGGTTAGCAAGCTAATATTATTTGAAACGATTAGGAGGAGAAGTAGGCTTGTTAATATGGTTACTACGTAGTAATCTATATTCATTCTTATATAAGTTATATTTCGAAGATGTGTTTTAACAGGACTAGATGGTTTGCTATGTCTTCACAGAGATCTTCTAGATCATCTATTGTTAGTATGTAGTTTCTCAATAATATGAAGGTTTTGTCGTCTATCTCGCCGGTCATATGATATAAAATGTTTAGAGCTCTATCCTTCATTTCATCTCCTTCCTCTTCTAATTCCTCTATCCTATCCCTCTTCTTAAGAAGAGGCTGCATCCCATTTTCCTTTGCATCATCTATTAATCCGCTCAACTCTCTTATTATTAGATTCGAATGTAATATATTTTCATATACAGGTATCCATATCTTTTTATCTTTAAAATTTAATAGCTCCTTTATTCTGTAGGTTTCACGGGCTAAGTATAGTATTTTATCCAGTAGCATATCGGTATCGTCAATAACTTTTAACAGGTTGTTTATCGCCAAGATTGATATTGCCCCTTCAATAACTAATCTGGATGATTTATATGCTAACTTATCTCCCTCCTTCTCATATCTCTCGATATCATTTTTAAATTTAATAATGTCTTCCTCTGAAGAGACCATTCTTATAAGACTATCCATAGCATGAAGAGAAATCGTTATATGTTTTCCAAGCATTTTGAGGATCTCATTCTCCCCGGATTTAAATAGATTCAACTTCTTCCACATTTCAGACCACATTTCTCCAGGTCTTCCAATAAATTCTTATCAATTTTTTTATTAAATCATCATCCTTGACCCTTCTTATATTTTTTAGAAATTGTATGGTTCTTGGGTCTGACGGATACCCACTACCTATTTCACCAAATTCATGTTTCAATTTTTCTATCTCCCTATCTCTTAAATATTTTGCTACAATGGAAGCGGCTCTAACAGCAGGGAATATCTCATCTCCTTTGTTCTTACATATTATTTTTATCTGATGGAAATTATTTGTTAATTCTTTAATTGTTCCTAAGTAATAATAAATCAGATATTTACACTTTACTTCCTTGTTATACATTGAGTCCACTTGTATCGTAACTTTAATTTCTCGATTATCTTCCAAAATTCCAAGAAGATCTGTAAAGGCGTCTTTTAATAGGAGGGAGATATATCTAATTTCAAGTATATTGAGACTGATCCCCGAAGCCATTGCACTATTTATTTGATGGGGTTGGATAAGAATATTCTTTATCAATAAGGAGTTATCCATTATGTATCTATATAACTCCTTCCTCTTATTTGGGCTATATCTCTTTGAATCATATTTAATAACTTCCTTTAATGTATCTAATCCATTTCTTAGAACTGCTACAGCTGCTATAGATAATGGTCCAACAACAGCCCCTCTTCCCGCCTCATCCACCCCAACAATTACTTCATTCCTCATTTTCTGATATACCTCTGGATCTCTCTCCATATTATATATGGCATTGCCCCTCTATTTTCCTTTGTTAATTTAAATAGTATGTTAGGCTTGTCGGTACTAAACAGATTTCTAAGTTTATTGGAAATATTTATATGTACAGTGAATACTGCAGGTATTTCGCTCCTCAATATATCTGTGACAAGTGATTTAAATTTTGTTGAAAGCATCTCCATAGGCCCAATTTCATCGATAATGATAAGATCATATTCATCGAATTTTTCTAAACTTTCTAAGAAATTATTGAAATCCTCGAGCTTTACATAATACTTACCGATGCGATGCATTGTCTTTTCATATATTGATGCCAATAACGTCTCCGATCCGCTGGATAAATCACGAACCTTAAATCCCACCCTATATCCATTTTTTCTAATCTCTTCGGAAACGAAACCACCAACTCTATAGTTATAGATTGTAAGTGTTTCATATAACTTGATCACACATGTTGTCTTACCAATTCCAGGTGGGCCAGTTACAAATACTTTTATCATATATTCAATATCGGTACCAACGAATTTAATAATTTTTGTTGGTAAAGGAGTATTCCTAATATATTATGAAGCTTATAAAAGAAGGATTAGCTAGAATAGCTAAGTTTGAGAGGGTTTTCTATAATGCAAGAGCCCGTTTTAATAGATCTCTTGGTGTAGTATTTATTTATACTTTATCGTATCTCCACGGTAGAGATTTAACTATAGCAGATGCATTATCTGCTACAGGTATTAGAGGGATAAGATATTATGTAGAAAGTGGTGTTATAGATGAGATATATTTTAATGATAGATCTAGGAATGCATTTAAAAATATCTTATATAATATCTCCTTAAACGGAATTGTTAGAGATTCAAATGTGTCTAAATATGATTTCTCAGTCTTCATGTCCAATTTTTCTCATGTTAAATTTGATCTAATCGATGTAGATCCATTTGGCTCTCCAATTGAATATATCCCATCTACATTCTATAATCTTTTTCAAAGAGAGGGTGTGTTGTCTATAACAGCTACGGATTTAATGACATTATGCGGAATCCATCTAGATGCCCTGAAGAGGAGATATGATGTGTCTTATTATCGTTCTGATATATGTCATGAAGTTGCTATAAGGATTCTAGTTGCTTATATATATAGATTAGCAGTAAAATATGATTATTATGTAGAACCTATTTTAGGAACTTTTGAAAATAACTATATCCGTTTATATCTTGCATATTATAGAGGCCCCTCTAAATTTAGATGGGATAAACTTGGATTTTTGACTTACGATGAGAAAAATGGTTTTGCGGTTATCAGGCTTAAAGATGGTATGGATTGTTGTAGTGATATAAAAGGAGGAGTTATTGGTCCCATATGGATAGGTCCATATGTTAATAAGGATTTTCTATCTTCTATGATCAAAAAATCTGAAGATCTTAGTGAGTTATCTGAATTAACTAGGGAATATTCAGATGTATATAAGTATCTAAGGAAAGTTTCAGAGGATAATACAAATATTCCTTATATTTATAGGATCTCAAATCTGTGTAAACGTGTGAAATGTATTCAGCCTCCTATAAGGTATATATTATCATCATTATCCGACATAGGTTATGAAGCTTATCGGGCTTATCTATACGGCGATGGTATTAGAACTAATGCACCGTTATATATTTTAGAAAGTATTTTGAAAGCTTATTCTAGCGTATGATATTTACCAATGTAATACGTCTCTGAGCTCCTCTTTCTTGAGGGTGTTGGCTTATATTTAATAACTTTTTTGAATCGGTTTCGAATAAGTTTAACAAGTTTTCTTTCATGTCTTCCCTCAAAAGTTTTTAGTACCAATGTTCCCCCGACTTTCAGTGTTTTATCACATATTTGGAGAACCCTTTTATTTATATCGAAGATCCTTTCTGTATCTATTTCATATATTCCTGATATGTTTGGAGATGCATCGCTAAGCACGATATCAGCATATCTATCTCCTAAAATGTTTCTTATCTCCCTAAGTATATTGTCATCAAAAATATCCTTTTTTAATATAAAGACATTTGGTTCATTAAAAGGTTCTATATCTCTAAAATCGATACCTATTACCAATCCATCAAACCCTATCCTTTTTAGTGAGTATTTTATCCAACCTCCTGGAGCAGCTCCTATATCTATGACGATATCTCCAGGTTTAAAAAGTTTATATCTTTTATCCATATCCATCAATTTGAAATATGCTCTACTTCTTAGCCCATATTTTTTTGCCAGCTCGGTATAATGATCTTTTTTACGCATATTCTACCCTAAGTTAGACTAAGTTATAGTCTAATTAATAAAAGCTACTGGTTTTTCGATAACGCTTCTCTATATCTCCTTAGTACCCAATCCTCTAAATATCTACATTTTAGGAGATGCTTTGTGTACTTACTGGAGCATTCCGATTTGTAAGCGCATAGGATACAGTATAGGTCGCTAATAAAATCTACTGCTTTTATTCTTACATAAGGATCAGGCCTTTTAATTATCTGAGGTGCCTTGGATGTTTCTTCTTTTGACAACCTTTAATCCCTCCATTAAAAACTATTATGTTATATAACTTTTATTTTCTATCTAAATATTATATATCTCCTTGAATAACTATATACCTATCTCAATATTTATATTCGTCAATATTTCCTTCACCGTATTTCTGATAGGTACTTCGGATACTCCAGTCAGCTTAGTTACATTTCTCAGCGTTACATTTTTCCTGTCATTAGGATTCATCTCAGGCATTAATAATTTATAGGATAAATAAGCTATTGATGTGTATAAGGTCTTAGAGCTCTTTCTTCTAGCTATCCCATTCCTTTTAATGGTTTCATAAAGTCTATCTATAAGCTCATCCACTTTAACATTATATCCATACCTTTCATAAAATTTAGAAAATATTTCTCTTTCATCAACTTTATACCTAAGTGCTATAGATGCGGTTTTAATTATCTGTTTTACAGTTTTTCTTAGTTTCTTAGGAGATATCCCCTCTATCCTCAGAAACTCTTTTAAAGGTCTTTTTTCCAGTCCATTATATCTATTTGAGATGTATAGGAGGGCTAAAGATAAATATTCTTTATTCCATCTTCCCTTGTAAATTACTTTAGGGATGAGCATTTGGGCTAATGTAACGTCTGAAGGCGGTAGAGAAAGTAGGAATGCATATTGTTCAATTATATCTTTAACCTCTTCTATTAGATTTTCCTTGTAACTTCTTCGATATTCATATCTTTTCTTTGATGGAAAAACATATTTATCCTTTCTGTCTCCCTTTGAATATGGTTTATAATATTTTAATTCTCGGTCCCTCGTAATATATCCACATGATTTGCATATATATTCTCCTGTATGTTTGCTATATATTATTCTTCTACTCCTACATACTGGGCACTCTATTTCTTTTATATTTATCATCACCTTAAAATATATATTTCTTTACCAACATATTTCTCTGGCTTGTCTACTAACGGCTTGATGACGAGATACGGCTTATTTATAGGTCCAATTACATCTGTTACGATACCGATCTTCTTCCTTCTATCGCTATATATTGGGGTATTTAAATTTATGGCTTCCTTCGCCTCAGCAACAAATAACCTATATTTTGTATAATGGATAATTCTCCCAATTGGCCTCATCCACCTCTCCTCCGCCTAATTTCCTTTGCAATTAGATTTATTACCTGGTTTTTAGATATGTCTGTTGGTTTCCTAATAACTATGTATCCTGCCTTTATCCACCAGGATGGAGGATACCTAGCATTCTTTTTAGATAATACTTCAAATCCTAATTTCTTAGCGGCCTCCTCCAACTCTTCTATTGTGGGTCTTAATATGGCTTTATTTTTGGATATTCTTCTTCCCTCTTTTTTAGTGAGTTTTCTATCTATATACGTAGTCCAGATTATATACACATCTTTCAATCTCATGTCTCGATTAAAACAGCATTTATTACCCCGTCTTGTCCCGGTCTTGAAGTGACCACCGCCTTACCATATTTAGTTTCAATTATTGCTCCTTTGGTTATCACACCCCTTCTTGAATACTCTCTATTGGCAGGATTCTCGACTACTCTCAATATCTCTGTCTTCTCAACCTTATTTTGGTTTGGTATAACTAGATTCACATATTTATCTCTAAAAAGTCTAACTTTTATATCTCCTCCTTTAGTTCTAATATTTTTGCTTTTTCTTTCCCCCAGCATTGTCTCTGCAGGAAATCTCCCCATTTCATATTTCCTCTTCTTTCTCCATATCCTTTTTCTACCGCCTGTCTTCTTTCTTTTATGGAGATCCCAATGTACAATTCCCATCTCTCTCTTCCTCCTTTGTAAAGATTTTTATCTCTTAAATCTACTTAAAAACTTATGGCTTTTAATATAGATATAAATTTATCTCTTTTCCTACCTTCTCCCTCTTCTTCTAATTATATATGCCTCAGCCTCAGGTCTTAAAACCACGTATTTTCTCTTATCTCTTGTTATAATAGATACAAACCCCCATCTTCTTAGCTTCTTTAAATCCCTATAGATATATGGGCCAAAGATATTTCTTAATTCTTTTAACATGCTTTCCTTGTTTTTATATAGATAAGCTATAACGAGTCTTTGCCTGTTATTTAAGGGAGGAGGATCCATAAGGGTTGACACATATTCTATGTATTTATCGTCAATAGATAAGTAGTAATATTTTCTCTTCTTAACTATTTTAACACCTTTATGTACTCTGTTAAATTCATCCATAAACTTTTCCATGATACTATCGACCTCTTTTTTATCTACCCCAAGGATCTTCGAAATTCTCTCCTTTGTAAGTGGCCTTGGACTCGAAAAGAATATCGCCTCTAGTAATCCTCTATCAATCTCTTCTTTTGATGATGATTTCATCGACATACCCTTCATTCTCTAATATATCCAACTCAATTATATCTTCGAAGGCGAGAAATAATAATGCATATAAAATGTATAATGGTTGTATCCCATATCTAACCCCCAATTTGGCTAGATCTGAAAATAATATGGGAGCCTTCTCTCTGGATATATGATGTAATATAAAGTTTCGGGCCTCTTTCAGCCTCTCTTCCAAATTTTTTCTTAAGTCTTCTACTTCTATTTTTGTAATATTTCTCTCCATCCTTTTACTTATTTCTTTCTCGATAATTTCATTGAGCTGTTCTATTAAATCGGATATATCTATCATATATTTCTGTGGTATGTATCGTATATTGACATTTGGTAGTGGTATTTCATCTAGGTCAACCTTAATTGGTTCACTTTTCAGCTCTTTTCTATCCAAGACCCTCTCTATTTCATCTATCTTTCTTACATAGATATAGGCCGCGTTATCTGCTGCCAATCCAGCTATTATTAAACTAAAATAATTCTTAAGAATAAGATATACCTTCTCCAATTCTTTTTTAATGTCGATCTTCCAAGGATTTAATTTTCTCAAGTTTTCCAACGTCTCTAGAAGAATTATTTTATCTCTCTTATCCATATCTATCTACTCACCCTATCTAACATCTCTCTCTTTATTGGGAATACTTTGCTTGACTGTCTGGAATATGTTACAGGTATGACTATGTCTGCGATGTTAATCATACTGTCATGTCCGGGTAGTGTTACCAGGATTATCTGGCTATATTTCTTTTGTGCCTTTATGATAGAGGCTATATTATCAACAATTCTTAGATCCATATGGGCATCCACTTCGTCAAGGATAAATATGGTATCTCTGTTTACGGAATATATACTGAAGAGGAGTAAGAGTATGAGGGATGTTTTCTCACCTCCACTTGCTGTAGATAACAGTATCTTAGGCTTATCTTTAAATTTCACATATATCAATACTTCGCTATCTATATCATCCTCTTTACTGAGTTTTATTTCAACTTCTCCGTCTTGAAATACCTCTTTAAAGAGGTTTATAAACCTATCTCTAATCTCTTTAAAGCCTTTAAAGAATATTTCCTCTCTCTTTTCATCAATTTCCCTTATAAATTTAAGGATTTCCTCTTTTTCAGCAATTAATTCAGCCCTCCTAAGGCTATATATCTTATATGGCTCAATTTTGTCGTGATACCATTTATTTATCATTTCAGATGTTTCTGGGATCTCTTCTTCCTCTTCCCTTAATTTTTCATAAATTTTTGTTCCCATTCTTTCATCCTTGATACTTACTTCATTGAATTTCAGTTCTCTGAGTTTCTTTTTGATCTCCCCTATCTCCTTATTAAGTATAAACATTTTATTCTTCAATCTATTTTTCTTGTCTAAAAATTCGTTTTCCTTCTCTCTAATTTTCTTCAACATATCCATAGCTTTACCTATTTTCCTGTTTATTTCTGAAGATTTTTCATTCAATTTATTTAATTTTGTTTTTATCTTCTCGTTTTTATTTTTGAGATTCTCGATCTGTTTTCTTATAGTTGCAAGTTGTTTTGCCTTGGACTTAATACTTTCCTTGAGGTTGGGGATTTCCATTTTTAACGAATTAATCTTAAGTTTATATTGTTTAATTTTTTCCTTTCTTTCCCTATTTATATTCTTAAATGTTGATATATCACTCTTTATTTCAATTATTTTTTCAAATAAATTTGATATTTGGCTATTGATTTCCTCTATATCCTTAGTTAAGGACTCGCTATCCTTCCTTAATAATTCTATTTTTCTATCTATCTCTTTGAAATCAATTTTTTCTTCTCTCTTATTCGCTATATCTTTATACTCTTTTAATAGTTTCTCTTTTTCAATTTTCTTATTCTTTAGTCTTTTTATAATGTTTTCAAAGAACTTGATATTTTTATCAATGAAATTGATTGTCAACCTAATATTTACTATTCTGACATATTCTTCCTGTATTGATCTATCCAGACTTCTTTCTCTATTCTCCAATTCTTTTAAATACTTTTCCCTCTTAGTTATTACATCTCTAAATTTATTTCGAACAGATATTATTGTATCAATATCTTTCGGCACTTTAATTAAGATCCTTCCAGAACTTATAGCGCCTCCACTATAGATAAGAAAGTTACCGTCTAAATAAGCCGCTCTAAATCCTTTTTGGACTATGTCGAGCGCCTCGTCTAAACTATTAGTAAGTACTATATCCCCATACATTTTTATTAATAGAGGCTCTATCTTTTTGCTATATTTAAGCTTATATAATATAGAGTTGTCAGGTATATCCATCAAATTAGACTGATCAACTATTTTTACATGTACATCCTTTTTTAGATCTTTAGCTATTTTTAATACTTCAAGTGCACTTTCATAATTATTTACAATGATACTATACCATCCTCTAACGTCAAGATCTTTTAAAAGGTTGAGAATGTTTCTTGGACCTTTTATTAGATCAGAAAGGATTCCATATACTCCATTTATTTTTATTTTGTTACATACTTCTAAAGTAGTCTTTGCTTCTCTATAGTATCTACCTTCGTTAAATCCGTCTTTTCTTATGTTTTCGATTAATCTATCTAGTTTGGATAGTAGTTTATATGCATTTCCTATCTCTTTTTCCACCCGTTTTTTACGTCTTCCGTATTCTCTATGCTGCTTTTTTAGTGTATCCAATTTTTCCTTTAGTTTTTTCAAATCTTGAACCAATTCATTTTTCTTGTTTTTTAGATTGTTAATTGTATCTCGATAGCTTGCTATTCTTTTATCTAATTCAGATATCTCTCTTTGGATCTCTTTTCTACGGCTCTCAATAACTCCTCTTTTTATATATTCATCAATGTTTTCCCTAACCTTGTTTGAATATTCGTTTAACTTTTTTAATTTCTCTTTTTCAAGATTACTTATCTCTTCCTCTATCTCCGATAGTTTAGCCTCTTTAGCTTCTTTTATCTTCTTAAGTTTTTCCAGTTCTTTATTATACAGTTTATATGTCCTAATTTTTTCTTTAATAATCTTTCCTTCTTCAATGGCCTTTTGCCTTTCCCTTTTTATATTTTCATTAAGATATTCAATTTGTATATTTATTCTATTCAATTTATTCTCCTTTATTTCACTTCTAATCATGTTTTCCTTGGATAAAAGCGATAATATAGTATTGTTGACATCCCTGGAAAGTTCTTCATATTTTTCGTAGTATTTTCTTAATTTGTTTATTCCCTCTTTATAACTCTCCAACTTATTTTCAAGATCCATTTCCTTCTTTTTTAATTTAGTTAGTAATTTATCTAGTGCCGCTTCCCTATTCTGTATTTTTTTATATTTTTCCTCTAATCTCTGTAATTCTTCAAGGGTTAGGGATGCATCTATTAAGTTCATCATATTTGAGATATTTTTACGGGTCTCATGAGCTATGAGAAGGTCTCTTATCTCATAGATCATTTTTTGCATCTCTCTATAATTTGTTTGAATCCCCTCAAGTTTTGCTTCGGCCTGTCTTAATTTTTCTATTGCCTCCTTTCTTTTTAGATTGTATTGTTTGATTCCTAATGCTTCGTGGATCATATCTCTTATTTCTTTAGGTGATGCTTCCGCCCAGCGTGTGATATCTCCCTGTCTAATATATACGTATTTGAATCCTTTACCCCCAAGCTTTAGTAAGTTTATCAAATATGAAGTTCTAGAGATATTTTTACCGTTATAACGGTAAATATGTCCTTTCTTCCTAGAATATATCCTTTTAAACTTATGCTCATTTCCATCCGAATCTACAATTGTTAGAGTTACTGATAGGTCTAGGTCTTTTCTAAAGTTATATATCAGTTCATTAAAGTTTGAAACACGTAGATTTTTAGGACTTCTTTCTCCAAGACAGAAAATTATAGCCTCTACAATGTTTGATTTTCCCACCCCATTAGGACCAACTATGCTGTTAATACCATTTGAAAACATCAATCTTGTGTGTCTATGGGTTTTATAGTTGTGAATTTCTACTTTCTTAATATAAGGCCTCATTTGAACTCTCTAAAATATTTAAAAGAGTGATTAAAGATTATAAGCAATTTGTATCTCATGTCTCAGATTTAACGTCTCATTTTTAAATGTTCTTGTCATTATTTATCAAACCCAGTTTCAATATTTTTGATATGGTCTTGTTAATTCCTCTCCAGTGGGATCCTTCCCAATAAATCTTTCCACAGTTTTTACATAAGTATACTTCATCATATTTACTAGCTACATCTTCATATAACATCTCCTTTATTGAGTCGCTTTTCACTAATATAAGTTCACTGTTACACTGTGTACAGCGGGGGTTTAAATGATGTATAAATGTATTGAGATTTATTTCGTAGTAAATATTCCTAAATTTTTCTATTAGAGTGTCTCCCGATATATAAATAGATCTTACACCTCTTCTTAGAGCGTATGAGTGAAGCTCTCGGTCTTTTGTAAGTAAGATTCTTCCTTCTCTCATACAGATCTCCAGAATCTCTTTGTCACTTAAACTACTTTCAGGATATTTACAATCGAATCCGAGTATTCTTAACCACTTTGCAAGATCTCCATTCATATGATCAGCTAGAAATGTTGGTGGATTCATAATAAATTCTCCAATATTATTTTAAGAATGTGTCTTCTTGATATAACCCCCTCTACCTGTCCATTATCTACTATAGGAATAATTTTTTGTCTCCCAGTTGAGAGGATATCTGCAGCGTCATATATATGATCAGTAGGTTTTAGTACAGTTACATCTCTTCTAATTATATCAGCTACATTGATTCTTTCTATGTACCTACCCCACTCGTGGGTAGGATGAAGTTTTCTTATTTGGAAAAGAAGTTTTGCTAAATCCAATGTTGTGATTATCCCAACATATCTCCCTTTTGAATGGACTATTAAAGTGTTAAAGCCTCCTAATCTAAACTTATTTTCAGCATTTTTGAGGGAGCTCATCAAATCGATTTTGCCTTTTACATTTCCCATGACATCCTCCACTTTAAGCTCCATTTCCTTAAATCTATCCTTATAATTCCTTATAATGCCAGCTTTAGTCACGAGTCCAATTATTTTTCCATTCTCTAGTATGGGTATACTACTATATCCATTTATCAAAAACATGTCGATAGCCGTCTTTATGCTAGCCGTTGTTGTCAAGACATCCACTGGATATGTAGTCACACTAGATAAGGGGAGGTCATAGGGTCTATATTTAACTCTCTTCAGAATTGATAATTTGAAAAATATGTCCCATTCCGTCGCTATTCCGTATAAATCTTCCTTGTTCTTGGTAACTATTACCCTGTCTACACCCGTCTTATACATGATATTCAAGACATGTTTGATTTTTTCATCTTTCCTTAAAGTTGGGTATTTTGTTTCTACAACGTCAACTAGCTTCATCTAAATCCACCAATAGACTAAATATATCTTCCTTATATATCATGCCAGATACTTCACCTGTATCGGATAAAATGGGAAGATGACTGATATCGTCTTCAATCATTCTGTTTAAGATATCAATCATCCTTTCAGTTTCGAATCCAACTATAACAGGTTTTTTCATTACCCAATCTATTTTTGGCTTTTCATCTTTAGAAATATTGATACCCTCCATTCTCTTGATTAGGGTCTGTATAGAATATACATAATCTGTATATGTAAGGATGCCTAAGGGTTGGTTCGATAAATTTGTAATTAGTGCGTAGTCATATCCTTTATTGATCATCTGCTGAATTGTAGATGAGATCGATTTATTTGGATTGACTTTATGGATAGACTTATTCATAAACTTATCAACATTTATTTCACTCATCTGGTCTTCCCATAGCACGTATAATGAGAACAATTCTTCAGGCTGTATTTCATAGAATTCTCCATCTATCTCTATTATAGGTTTGATGCTTTTTCTTAAAATATTCCCTAGAACGGTTTTGATATTAGTTTCAGGTTTAAAAATTTCATATTTTTCTAGCTCTTGTAATTCATATGCTTTCGTCTCCTCAAGAACCTCATCTCTAAGTAGTCTTTTTTTAGCTAGATGCTTGGCAAGACTCTTTACAGAAATTAATTTTATTTGTTCCTTATCGTATAAGATGATCGCGGTTCTCGTCCTTTCCCTAATTATATCTCTAATAATTTGTATAAGCGAGACATTACTATCTTCTAATGGTATTTTTCTACCCAATATTATTTCTGAAACCTTTATTTCTTCCAATATAGTCATACCAATTTTTAAAATATTGGAGGCAGAGTTATATACTAGATCTCTAGAAAGATATTTTGAGTTCGTGGATAATGGTAATGGTGGATATAATGGTGATAAGCGTACTCCCTATTGAGGTTGGGGATTTAGGTGATCTTGTCAGATTGGTTAGTAATATAAGAAGAGAACGGTCTGTACTAATCTCTTATAGAGATTCGGCTGGATCTAATGTATTGGGATTTTATCTTCCTCCACAAGTTAAAGATGTACAAGGAATATTTGTCTATACTTATTCCGATACTCAGACTAGGGTCATAGCGTATTCACCAAATGATGGAGGGAAAGAAGTCATTAAATTAGGTTATGTCGACTCCCCTGTCTATATGAATGTTTTTGTAGCGTATATAGATAATGTTCCACACCAATTTGTAAGTTTGAATGATTTGGATGTAGAGGTTACCGAAGTAAATGTCAATGATCTATCTTCTCTAGTATCCATAGCATACTCAACGACTTATGAAGGTATAATGCTTCCCTTTGCATGGTATGAAAGAGATAGTAATTCGCTCAAATTAAATATTGAGGTTCCCTCATCAAACGATGAGAGGGATCACCTACTTATGTTTAAATTAGTTTTAAAAAATTATGTGGATCTCCCATTTTTGGAGTATAATCCAAGAGATGGTTCCTATAAATATGTCAATGCTCCCACAGATTTAACCAAGAAATACCTGTTAATTACCCGCGTAAATAAATTATTTACTCTTTAAGTGCATAAACCATAGCATGTTCTTTTTCAAATGGTTCTAGGTCAATTAATTTAACTATTTTATATCCACGTTTCCTTATTTCTTTTACCTCGTTTTCATAAATTTGTTTTAATGGTTTCACCGCATCTATACTTCTGGCTTTTATGGCTAATAAAATTTTTCCGCCAGGTTTTAGGTATGTATCAGCATTATCTAAAGCTATTTTAGTCTGATCTGGTTGTGCCACGTCACAGTAGACCATGTCGACATCTACATCGACAATATCGATATAGTTTTCAGGCATTCTGGCGTCATAAAAAAGAGGTATTACGTTATTCCTATTTTTCACAATTCTATTTATAAATTCCATCATCACTCTTGGAGCTACTTCTACTGCATATATTACGCCATCGCTAGGTAATATATCGGATAGATGACTTATAGTAGTACCTGTTGACGCTCCTAGATATAAAATCTTTTTTACCTCATTCAATACATCTAACTCCAATCCCTTAAGGAATGCTGCAGATAGCTTACTCTTATAGGGATTCCATATTCTATATTCAACATTATTTATTTTTCTTATCTCCTCTTTATAATATGAAATCCCAGGAGTTTTATTGATGGTTGCTAGCCTCCCACCCACTTCATCTATCCATACCAACCCAGAAATTCCAGTTTCTACAACCATATCTATCTCCTCCTCTTCCTTCTCTTCTTCCTAATGTATAAACGTTTCTCAGCCATCTTCTTTTCTTTAATCTTTGGAGCTTCCTTCCTAAGTTGATTAACCCGTTCCAATACTTCATTATATAGTTTGTCACCAATAAATTCTCCGCCGAAGGCATCTACACGTGCAGCGATCGATATTTTTCCCGCCAAAAGTCTAGCTATTCTACCTCTAACTACTCTGGGACTTTGGTTTATAAATGGATGTTGGAAAATTATTCCATGTTTTGGAGGTTTTCCGCCTTTTCTCAAAGCAATAAATAAAGATTTCTCCGCCCCTAAAAGTTGGACTGTGCTTGATGGGAGAGTAGCTAATTTTCTAATTCCTCCAGCCTTAGCTATTAACCTTGCAGCTAGTTTATGGCCAATAAGACGTGAGAGGTTTGGTGCCTCCTCCTCCAATAAATCTTTAAGATATTTATCTATTTCCTCTCTCTGTTTTATTAATGTCACCAACTGATCTGCATGCTTCCTTATAATCTCGAGATCCTCTCTAGATAGCATTCCACCTGTTGAATTAGATGCGGCGAGGCTTATCTTCTCAGCCCTTTCAATTGGATATCCCCTCTCAATTAAAACCTCTTTAGAGAAGTTTTCTCGTGACAACAAGTCTCTAACCAGTAAAGCGTATCTATCTAATTTTTTGATATATTCCTTCAACTCTGGGAAATATACCCCATACCATTCTCTCAATCTTTCATAGAGTATATTTATCATTTCTGTATATTCATCATATGCATTTATTGCATGTATGATTAGCAGATCTTTATTTGTCATCTCATCCTTTAATTTTTCAGTAGTGTAAGAACTCATTATTTGAGATATGTATTCTATCGCATTTTCAATACTACTTACAAATCCTGTTTCTAAGAGAATTTTTAACGGGTTATAAGAATCGACTTTTAATAACTCAACATTATAGCCATGTCTCTTCAAAAGATTATATAAATTTGGATTTAATACGCCAATCTTATCTTTTTTATACTCTCCAAATATAGATTCTAGAACCTCTGGGTCTCCCTTCTCCAGACTATATTTTAATCTACCCACCTTATCAGGATCCTGATCAAAAGGTTTAAAAACCCATTTTCCGTTTTTCTTCTCTAGTGTTCCATATGTATATGCTATAATATTCATTCATTTTCCCCTCTATATTTTTATTCCAGATAACTTAGATATTAGCTTAATAATGATATTTCTAATTTTACCTTTTAAAGGAAGCTCATTCTCCAGTATTTCTATATCCTCTCTATCAATTATTCTGAGGAGCCTTAGGAATAATATATAGATAGAAAGCGAGGTGATTATGTAGATTGGGAGTAGGGAGATTCTAAATGTATAAATCCAAATTAGCCATAGGACGGCTCCTGTTAAAACGTTTGCAACTATTATTCTTATTATATCTCCTATTTTATAGGGGACTACCCTGAGTTTCCTATATATAAAAAATATTCCTATTGACATTGTAGAAATATATAGAAAGGCCTTCCCGAATCCGGCAGAGAGATATCCTATTATGTTGAAGAGTCCAAGTAGTACCAAGACGTCTATTATTAATCCCACTATCTGACTTATCATAGCCTCCTTTGCATTGTTTGTAGCTAATAAAGCGGTGATTATTAAGGGTTGTATTGATGCAAGCCATAAACCGAATACTATTATTTGGAACAGTGGAATTGCAGCGTTATAGGAAGGTCCCACGAATAAAAATATTAATGGATATGCTAATATTGCTGATATCATATATATGGGTGATAAAGTAAGGGCGAAGAATTTACTTAATTTTCTGATATAAATCTCAAATTCATGTTTGTTATTGTTATATTCCTCAGCGATATGTGGTAGTAACCCACTATACAATGCTTGTGTAAGGGAAGATAATGATTGGGCCCCCGTGCTTGCGATGTAGAAATTTGCCAAGAAATATAACCCAAATATGCCTGTTAATATTCTGTCTCCATAGTCTATTAGGACTAAGGTCAAATCAGATAAATATATTGATGGTGTCTCCCTTAGTATAAATGTAAATCCATCTGACGCTAAGCCTTTTACATTTATTCCTACAATAGATATTGTTTTCCATATAATAGGAAATATAGATATCGTTTCTCCAATGATCCAAGAGATTATGATTCCTAATACACTATATCCATATAACACAGATATGATCATAAGTATCCTATAGAGGATGAAACCTATGGAAGTGTATGCAGAGGTTAAATGGAACATTTTATGCGCCTCAAGACCTGCAGTTAAGTAATTTCTTAGAGAAAATATGACTAGAAGAAGTAGGAAGAAGGGATAGGTTATACCAGGCATCTCAATCTCCTCGAATATTTTAAAATAGTTGAATATCCAGACTGTAATGAAAGAAAATGATAGGATGGTTAGGATGGAATATAGAAATCCCATCCAAAATATTCTACTAGGCTCTCCACGAGATATCCTTATTATTACAGCTTTTTTAATCCCGAAGTTAGATGTCAATCCAATTAAATAGGTTGCTGATACTACTAGTCCATATACACCCAGTTCAGAAGTGGATAAAAGTCTAGCTACTAACCCGAATGTAATTAGGCTTACAATAGTGGGAGTAGCGTATTGCGGTATTGCAGTTAAGAAACTCCTCATTGTTCCTAAATATCTCGGCATAGTTACCACTTAACTATTGTTAATTATATCAAAACTAGGATAACAAATACTAAAAAATAACTATATGTGGTTCTATAGGTTGGTTGCTAAATTATTTTTGTGGATAAAACATGTCAATATTTTCTTATGATACATCTATTGGAGCTATGTAGATGCTCAGTTCACGTCTATTACTACTTAGTAGGAGGAGCTTAATTGGTAATTCCTCTCCAATGAACATATCTATAATTTTGGTATGAGGGAATAGTTGTAAAGCCCTGAGGATATTTAATATTCTATAACTTCCTCTAGCCTCCTTGTCAATAATCGGCCTTATTATATGTGATGTATTTATTACAATGTTCTTTTGAGGTATGTGTATTTGGGATTTGTATCCTTTATCTATATTGATTGTAATAATTTCATACTTCCTATATTTTATAAGTATTGATTTCATTTGATCTGATACAACTTTCACCCTGCTTGTAAAGCTGTTCTCAATCTTTTGAATATTTAAAGGCTCTCTATCCTCTTTATATATGTGATGGTTTGCATTTATATTTCCTTCTCGTATCTCTATCTTTATATCATAACATTCCTCTTCATATGGAAATACATATGTAGCTTCTGAGATGTCTACGTTCCTAATCCGTTGTCTGTATGTTACATATGCTGTGCGGTCCCTAGATAAGCAATATATTAGAAGTTTCTCATTATCTGGTTTAAAGCTTAATATGACATCATCTTGACAATACTTCATAGAAGCACATATAATCTTGCTAAGAAGGGTTAGGTCTATCTTTTTGTTACTTATATATTCAGATTCATAAAAGATCCCGTCTTTCATATCTTCCCATCTAATAAGCCCCATTAGGATTTATAATTAGGTAGTGTTTAGTGAAAGAATTCAAACTAAAATCTTAAATAATTGGGATATCAGTATTAAGGTGTATAACAATTATTATTCCGAGCTTATCAAGATAAATTTACTAAAAGGTGAACTTATTCTCTTTGAAATAGAAGATCAAAATTTTAGGATTTAGAAGGGCCTAAATTGTCCGGGTCTCCGTCCCAAAATAATTCTCTTTCTATAATTGCTTCTATTTCTCCTTTTGGGATTTGTCGGAGGCTTTGGTTTAGCCTCCAATTTAGGTGTTAATGATCTTACTTTTCCAGCTTTTGTTAGGCTTCCATGTGTACCCATCTTAATATCACCTCTATTATGGAAAAAGGACCATATTGATATATAAATTTGATGGTATATGTGAGGCTATATTTGCTCTGGAATAATTTACATTTGCAAATCTGATGTAAACGTTTATTTTCACCTCATATGCCAATCTATTGTTAGTGATTAATAGTAACTTCTAGATATACTTAATGTATAATGGATTTGATCTTGAGAAAATTTTTAACCCCGATTCGTCTTCTTTAGTTTTGAGTGGGTGGTGATAATTAATCCATGACTAGGAGGATATTAGATACTGTCTCTATTGAAGATATAGCGGAATATATAGAAAATAGACTACTTTCAATTGATTTGGAGAAAGGAGTGATCACCCCAGAGGATATCCAAAGAGTTAAACTTGAAGTGGCACGAAAATTCTCCTTGTCGACTATCCCCTCAAATGTGGATCTGATACCATACATAAAATCCAAGAGAATAAGAGATATGCTAACATTAAAACCAGTTAGGAGCATTTCTGGAATAGTTATACTTGCGGTTATGACTTCTCCATTTGAATGTCCGCATGGTAGATGCATATACTGCCCACATTTTCCAGATGCGCCAATCTCATATACTGGTAAGGAGCCTAGTGCTATGAGAGGTATCAACTTTAATTTTGATCCATACAAGCAGATTGAGAGTAGGATTAGACAACTTGAGTCTATGGGGCATTATACAGATAAAGTCGATATAGTTATTCAGGGTGGGACTTTTAATAAGACGCCAGAATGGTATAGAGAGAGGTTTATGAAGAGACTATATCAATTCTTCATAGGTTACTACCCAGAAAATATTGAGGAGGCACTTAGACGTGCTGAGAGAAGTAAATATAGAATAGTTGGATTGGCGTTTGAAACTAAGCCTGATGCAGCTAAACGAGAAGATATAGATTGGATGCTTGAACATGGAGCGACTAGGGTTGAACTCGGTATTCAGAGCATCTATGACGATGTATATAAATTTGTAAATAGGGGTCATGACTTGAGGGATGTTATTGAGGCTACAACACTACTGAAGGATGCGGGATTTAAGGTTACTTACCATTTAATGCCTGGTCTCCCAAGAACAACATATATTGAGGATTTGCAAATTTTTGAAAAGGTCTTCTCGTCGGAAAATTATCTACCTGATCATCTAAAAATATATCCAACATTGGTTTTAGAAAACACTGGTTTGATAAAGCTTTGGAGGGGTGGTCTCTATAATCCATTAGATACGTGGGATGCCCACGACCTTATAATGGTTTCAAAAGCTAATTATATCCCCCCTTGGAACCGCATTATGAGGATTAATAGGGACATTCCCTCAACTGAGGTCGTGGCTGGAGTGAAATTCCCCAATCTGAGGCAGCTGATACACAATTCGATGAGAGATCTAGGGTTGAAATGTAGATGTATTCGGTGTAGAGAGGCTGGACATAGAACATTCAAGGATGGAATTAGAATCGGTGAGCCTGAATTAATTATTAGGAAGTATAATGCTAATGGTGGATTAGAATTCTTCATTAGTTTTGAGGATGTTGATAACGATGTAATTCTCGGTTTCATAAGATTAAGACGTCCATCGCCGAGGGCTTGGAGAGAGGAAATAATCTCATATGAAACTTATCTAGTTAGGGAGTTACACGTATATGGTAGGAGCATTCCGATTGGACATGGCCCTGAAAATAATTCTTGGCAACATAGAGGATTGGGTAAGAAGTTGTTGGAGGTAGCGGAAGAATTAGTTTCTTCCCTTGGTGGAGATAAGATAGTTATCATAAGTGGAGTTGGTGTAAGAGAATATTATTATAAATTGGGGTATGAATTGGATGGCCCCTATGTAAGTAAAATGGTTAAATAGGAGGTCAAAAATAGAATACTAGATATATTCCTCTCTAGGGATATGAATTATTATTAGAATGAGTGAATCAACGTTAGTGGATATATTTCTAAATAAATATGGGTTAAAATATGGAGATAGGGTTGAGTTAAAAGTCAATGGAAAATTCTTTAGAGGTATTATAATGCCGAAACACTTCTTTTCTGAGCCAGATATCCTCATTATAAAGATGGATAATGGATATAATATAGGGTTTAAAATTTCTAGAATTGACGAGATCAAAAAAATTGAGGAAGTTTTTTTAGGGGGTAGTGAGAGGGTTAAGAGACGGTTTAAGCCTAGAGAAGGATTACCAAAAATAAAAATACTGGCTGTTGGTGGTACTATATTAAGTAAAGTTGATTATAGGACTGGTGGGGTCAGATCCGCAGTAGACCCGGATGAATTGGTTGATATCATTCCAGAAGTAGTCGATATCGCAGATATAGATACAGATGTTGTTATGAGTAAATACAGTGAACATTTGACCCAAGATGATTGGAGTTATATCTCTAAGAAGGTTTATCAAGCCTATAAATCTGGATATGATGGGATAGTTTTACTTCATGGAACGGATACCCTTGGATACACAAGCGCAGCTCTAAGTTTTTCCCTTAGAGGAATCCCTATACCTATAATATTGGTTGGATCACAAAGATCAAGCGATAGGCCAAGCTCAGATGCAGCTTTAAACCTATTATCAGCATTATATGCTGCAGGAAATCTAAGATATTCAGGTGTCTTTGTTGCTATGCATCTCACATCCTCTGATGATGAAATAGGTATCCATGTAGGTACACGAGTTAGGAAGAATCACACAAGTATGCGCTCTGCCTTCCAATCTATTGGCATTCCACCAATTGCAAAGATCAGAAACTATTCTAATATAGTGTATACTTCTATCACAGACTTCATACATCTTAATTATAGAGGAGAAGATAGACTACTATTCAAACCAAACTTTGCAAGGGGAGTTGCACTCATAAAATTTTATCCAGGTATGTCACCAGAGATTTTTAAATTTATTGCAGAAGATCATAGAGTCATCATAATTGAAGGAACGGGTTTGGGACACGTATCAGATAGGGTCTTGGATGTTCTAAAGCCTATTGTTAAAGATGGTGTAAAGATATTTATGGCTTCTCAGTGTATATGGGGTAGGGTAAATATGAATGTATATGATACTGGTAGAGAACTCCTCAAGATCGGTGTTAAACCTTTAGAGGATATGCTTGCCGAGACTGCATATGTTAAGGCATCATGGATACTTGGCAACTTCACTTTCGACTCAATTGATGAGCTTATGTTGACGAACATTGCAAATGAGATTTTACCTAGATCTTTGGTGAGGGAGAGTTGATATGGCCAGTGAAAATATATATAGGGAGAATAAGTTAAAGGTTGGGCTTGAGATACATTTCCAATTGGATACAGGTAGGAAACTGTTTTGTAAATGTCCACCTGAAATAGCTCCTGAGGTAGAGGGGATACGTTTGGTGAGGAGGTTAAGACCAACTCAAAGTGAGTTAGGCCAGGTTGATCCAGCTGCTTTATTTGAATTTCAGAAAGGTGTTATAATTGAATATATTGCTCCAGAGAATTATACATGTTTAGTAGAAACAGATGAAGAGCCTCCCCATTATCCGGATATTATGTCTATCGCTATAGCATTAAGGATAGCTGATTATCTGAATATGTCTATAGTTGATGAAATACATTTTATGAGGAAGATAGTAGTAGATGGATCAAATACTACGGGATTTCAGAGAACCGCTGTTATAGGTTTAAACGGATATTTCGTATTAAATGGGAAAAAATATGGTGTACAGTCTCTAACTTTGGAGGAGGAGGCAGCTAGATTAATTAAAAAGGAGGGGGGTAGAGTAGTCTATTCATTGGATAGATTGGGAATTCCTCTACTAGAGATTTCTACAGCTCCGGATATAAATTCGCCTGATGAAGCTGTAGAAGTTGCTAAATACTTGGGAGGAGTAGTTAAATCTACTGGATATAAGAAACGGGGTCTCGGAACTATTAGACAAGACATTAACATCTCAGTTAGGGGAGGAAATATCGTTGAAGTTAAGGGTGTACAACGTCTAGATACCTTAAAGAGGGTTATTGAATATGAATTTAGAAGGCAGTTGAGATTAATAGAGCTGGCAGAGGTAATACGAAGTAGAGGTATACCTAAGGAGAAGGTTGCTAATATAGATTTTATAGATGTTACAGACCTTTTTAATGGAACTAAATCTAGAATCTTAAGAAATGTTATTAGGAATGGTGGAAGGGTATATGGTGTTCGAATACCCGGTTTCAAAGGGTTGCTGGGCTTCGATGTTAATGGAAAGACCTTTGCTAGAGAGATCCTTGAGAGGATACGGTTCTGGACTGGAATTAAAGGTCTATTCCATAGTGATGAATTGCCGGGCTATGGTATTGAGGAGGAGGAATTAGAAAGGTTGGAGGATCGTCTCAATATATCCGATATGGATGCCTACATAATTATTGGAGTAGAAAATTTGGAAGTTAAACAAATTTTAAGAGAAAAGTTGGTTGAGCGGCTTCTCGAGGCTTTCGATGGTGTACCATATGAGACCCGAGGTGCTATGGAGGATGGTACCACTTTTTATATGAGGCCGAGGCCTGGGATGGCAAGGATGTATCCGGAAACCGATATCCCACCTATTCCTATAGATAAAGAGCTTATTGATATTGTTGATATGGTCAAGGTTGAGGATCCTAACTTAATAATTAAATCTCTTATTGAAGACTATGGTCTCTCTAGGGATATGGCTTTAGAGCTATTTGATGAAGACAAGGTGATGATATTTAAGGAGATCTTTAATAGATATGGAAGAAATCTATCTCCCGGATTTATCTATTCAGTATTAGTAAGTATGCCCAAGTCGCTGGAGCGTGAGGGATATGATACAAGCGTCCTTAATGACTCAATATTCCTTAAAATATTTGATTTTCTTGATCGAGGTGAGATTCTTAAGGAGTCTATCGGAGATATACTTAAAGCTATATGTAGAGGGACCGATGTCGATAGGGCTATAGCGAAACATAAAGGGAGAGTTGACGTAGGAGAGGTTAAAAAATATTTGTATGATGTAATTAAGACTAGAGAGGACATAAAATCCCTTCCAAGAGAGATCAAGAGAAAGCGATTAATAGGTATAGCCATGTCCAAATTTAGGGGATATATAGATGCGAAGGAGGTAGTTTCTATTGTGGAGGAGCTTATAAATGAGTGACGTATCTATAAAGATAAATTATAAGACTCATGGGCATTATCTTGAGATAGAGATAAGTGGTAGCAAGGAAGATGTCGACTTTTTTCTTACAAAAATATTGGACAGATTTTATGTGAGTCAAATTAGTGAGAGTAGGATGGAGGAGAAGAGGATAGATGAATTGAAAGATTTAATTGATGATGGGAATGAAATTCCCTCCATAAAAATATCTAAATCTGATAGTCTCTCTGATATTTTGACTAAGATATTTAATAGTGGCTGGGGGCGGTCCCCGAGAGGGTTAAGGGAGGTTATATCAACATTAGAGTCTCTTGGATTATACTATCCTAAGAGCACCATTGCTGTTACCCTTAAAAGATTGGTTGAGAAAGGAGTTCTTAGAAGGATAAGAGGTAAAGATGGAGTATTTAGATATGTTGTGTCTAGACCATCGAGTGGTGAAGTATAGTGAATAATCTCGAGATAATTATTAAATATAAAGATATGGAGATAAGTTTGAGAGGCTCCCCAGAGGAAGTTACTAAGGAGGCCTTAAAATGGATTAATAAAAATGTCCCTGGTTTTATAATCGCCTCCAAACTCTTCTATGAACCGGATTATATCGAACTTACAGAAGTGATTTCTAAATATATAAAGTCTACTTCTAATGGAGATCTCTATTTTCTTGATACCGCTAGGCGATTTTCAATGCATATAAAGATACTTCTAATCCTCTCTCTAATCAGGATCCTAAATTATACTGGTTATAGGGACACTGATCAAGCAACGTTGGAGGAGTTATCCAAGATACTGGTATCAACTCAAAAGTCTGTTTCTTCGAGACTAAGCGAATTAAAGTCCTATGGATATATAGATAAGTTGAAAGAGGGGAAACAGACTAGATATAAGATAACTGTTAGAGGGTTGTTATACCTTATAAATAAGTTGAAATAGCTATCTCCTTTTTATAGTCTCGGTATATGGATATTTCTGAATATATCTATGCTTTCTTTCCTTACCTAACCTCTTTAATTTCCCTTCTCTGGTCATAGCGGCCAATGCATGGGAAATTGCGCTTTTATCAAAGTTATATCCTCTCGTGGAAAGCTCTAGATAGACTTCAGACAGCTTCCTATCTTTCTCAAACCAACCTTCTCTCCACAAATCCTCAATAACTTCCTTACAAGAACGTTTGTATTTTGATTCAGGTGTATGAGTATGTTCTCCCCCAAGCTCACCTACTATCTTTGATAAGAGTGAATAAACTTTATCTGGATCACCTTGAACCTCTAGTTCAAGGTCACCATATCTCATTTTAACTTTTATCTCATCGTCCTCCTTCATCAAATAATAGAATAATCAAAAGAAATATTTAAATATCAGAAGTGTTCAATAATTTTCATGAAAGATTATGAACATTCAAAAAATCAACGAGATCTTAACGATTGAAAAAGTATTTGAAGAATCTCTAAGGGACCTAAATGGGTCTGAATTAATATCTAGATTACCTGGAAAACAGATGGCGTATTTCCCACTCTTTGAATTCACAAATGGCTATAATATGGAAAGTTCAGCTAACTTGGTATATCTAACTAAGGTAAATCTAGATGGGATCAAAATTATGGGTATTGATTCATCAATTATGCCTATTGCAGAATCCGTAGATGGTGTTTTATATGCTTTAAGAGGGGCTGTAGTCTCCTATAATCCATCTCTAGATCGTTATGAAATTACCGTTGATGGGCCTAGACTAGTTTATTACACTAGAAGTTTTGTTAAGAATATCCATAATCTTGTCAAGGTTAGTTTAAATACTCTGTTGAAATCTATATACGATACATATCTGGCTAAGAAGGTTCTAATATCAATATATGAATTTGGATTATTATGGAATCTTGCTACAAGGAATAGAAAAGTTATATTACTATATGATGGCTCTCCACAGTCGTTAATTATTAAGCCAAAAATACATGAAAACCTTCTTTATGCACTGGAGGGGAATGATGTATCTTTAGTGGGTATTTCTAAGAGGAGTAGACTGGTTAAAAGATTTTATGAGACTCTCATTTTTATCAAGAATTTAGGTGTGGATTCATTTGTTAGAGTTGATGTTCGAGGGTATATAACAGATACATATGTTGGGTATTTGAATGTGTCCAGTGGTATGCCTTTCAGGATTGATATTTCAAGAAACAGCCCTGTATCCACATTAAATATCGTATATTCTATACCTTCAAATGGATCTGGATATCCGAGTGTATTGATAGAGGCACATACTATCTCCAAATTAAGATATAGAGATGTTATCGGTTTATACATGGAGATCCTTGAGAGAGGAGGAATTATTAGGAATTCCTTATCCCATAGAGGAATAATTTTAGGGCCTTTAGAAGGTGGATTAGATGAAGCTGTTTAAGAAGGATGGAGACCTAGTCGAGATAGTTGCTTATCCAGGGGAAACCGTATACAAGGGGGATTATCTATTAATCATGGATGAAGATAAGTCGATTGGGTTGATAGTTCAAGTTATCGATTTTGAATATATCGAGGTTCCTGGGCTATTGGAAGATGTTATCCGAGAGGGATTATTTAGGGATAGTGTATACACGGGTGATTTCGGGAGTCAAGATAGGGTGACCAAGTTGATAAATGATATTAAAGTACTTAAATGTAAGATTAGAGGAGCGGTTAAAAATGGTAGGGAAGCCACTTTCCTAGATGATCTGCCATCTAGACTAAATTCAAAGATATTAAGGATTCCACCTGGTATGGCTCTTAGAAGAAATAGTAAGGAACTTCTATATCCAATTGAGATAGGGAGGGATATGGTTGGTAATATCTTTGCTATAGATGCATATGATTTAGATGGGTCGCTAACCTTGATTACGGGTATGAAAGGAAGTGGTAAGTCACATTTATCGAAATTAATTGCATATAACTTAGCTTCTCTAGGTGCTAGATTTATAATTTTAGATATTAATAGCGAGTATGGAGGTCTAACTGAGGCTAAAGAAATATCTATATTAGAGCCAGGTAGAAATATCTTCTTTAATATTAACTACCTTGGTAGAGAAACTATAATAAATGTATTGACTCATATACTGGGTCTTCCAAGTGTATCTGTTAACCTATTTAGTGAGATTTGGAACCTTTTAGAAAGTAGGGAAGGATGCGTGTCTATTGATAGATTGGAAAAGTTCGTGGAGATATATGTTAAGAATCTTATGGTGAAAGATGCCATTATAAATAGGCTGAATATTCTCCGTTCATGTGTTTTTATAGATGATTCTTATGAAGGATTCAGGTTTGAGGATATGTTTAATGGTGAGGTTAAGGGGTATGTAATTGATTTAAAGAGGTTATCCCCGATAGAGAAGAAGATATTTGTTGAGATCCTTTTAAGTATAACATCTAGGCTTTTAGAAGAGGGCCGTCTTCCGCCCTTCTTCCTATTTGCTGAGGAGGCCCATCTATATATAAGGGATACATATTGGGAGGATATAGTTACAAGGATGAGACATTTCGGCCTATTCCTAATATTCATAACTAATCAGCCAGATTCATTAGGTCATATGATCTTTAGACAGCTTGATAACATATTTGTATTTCGATTTTTAAATGATAAGGATCTCGAGACTCTATCTAGGATCTCTGCTGTGGATGGTGATACGATAAAATCTATTGTTAAGGATATTGGTAGGGGTTATTGCCTTATACTAGGTAAAGTAGTTTCAGATATGCCCGTAGTCGTTAAAGTCTCAGAGCTATCCTTCAAAGCGATGGGTGAGACTAAGAGGATTTTTGAGGCTGTCAGACCTTGAGTACATGGTATATTCTATGTATGATGGTAATGACATTTAGTATTGCTAGTAATGTGAAGGCGGTATCTAAGATTGGATAATATATGGATATTGATAGGGCCCCTATAATAAATAGTATTCTTTCCGCTCTCTCCATTATTCCAACTCCCTGCAGGTTTATCCCTATGTTCTCCGCTCTGGATCTTATATACGAAATTAGAAGAGATGTTGTTGCACATATTAATATCAGTACAGGGTCTATCCCTATATCTAATATTAAGAGATAAATAAATATAATGGAGTCGGTAAATCTATCAAGTGTTGAATCTAGAAATCCTCCTTTGTCTGAAACTAAGTTTAGATTCCGAGCTAATGCTCCATCAAGCATATCAAATAATCCGGAAGTTACTATCAATATGATAAATATTAAGATGTTGAGGGGATATTTTAGAAATATTATTGGGAGTATGGATAAAGATATAGTTAGGAACCCTAATATAGTTAAATGAGTTGGCATAAATCCTAATCTATGGAGAAATAGGGCTAAAGCGGTAACATAATCTGATACATATCTTCTAAGTTTATTTAGCATTAGATCTATTCACCATTATATTTAATTATAAAAATTTCATGTATCATTCTCTTATTTTTGGTTTTAAAAATAGTCTTAATTATCGATTTAATATCGTCCTTTATTCTCTATAAAGATTAGGGTGAATATATTTGGCAGGTAAGGGGGTTTGTAGCATAAAGAATTGTGATAAACCAGCTATAAAAACGCTATCTTATTCTGATGCTGCTAAGGTTTTTAGTGGGAGATTGGAGGGAGGTAGGAAGGTAAAGCTATGTAAGGATCATTGGAAAGAGTATAAGAAGAAGACTAAGAAGGAGCGTATGTTGGAGAGGTGGAGGTGGGGATGACTTGTCTATAAATCTAGATGAGATTTTTGAGAATGAGTTCTATGTATTGGATATTGACGGGAAATTGTATTATGCAGATGAATATGAGGCTAGAGATGAGAATTTTAAGAGGTTAATAGATAAGGAGGTATTCTCTAAAACAGTATCAAGGGAGAGGTCTCCACATATAAAGTACCTCACAAAGTTACGGATTGCAGATAATGAGCCATATAGTGATGCAGGCCATCTATCATATCTACCTAATGGTGCCTTAATGTTAACTTTATTGAAGAGATATTCTCTAAATGTTGTTTTAAAACTGGGTGCATATCCAGTTGTCACATCTATAATGTATGATCTCGGTTTTGATCCTATTAAGAAGCATGCTGAATTGTTTGGCCAGAGGATGTACAAGGTTAAACCGGGTAAGAGGGAATTCGTACTGCGGTATGCTGCATGTTTTGGACAGTTTGCAATGCTTAGGAGGAAGTATATATCATATAAAGATCTCCCTCTCAGAGTTTTCGAGTTGGCTGATAGTTATAGATATGAGCAGAGGGGTGAATTAACTGGGTTAACTAGGGTGAGGCGTTTCTATATGCCTGACATGCATGTCCTCACTAGAGATATAGAGATGGCTAAAAAGCAAGGTGGACAAGGTATCGCCG
>CAZGXJ010000001.1:0-36311 GCA_964529905.1 uncultured Nitrososphaeria archaeon | reverse complement strand
GAGTTTGAAAAATTATATCATGTTATATTTGATGAAGGTAGGAAATTCGGATGGGTATATTATAGCCTGTATAACATTGACCCATCATTCTTTAAAAATAATTTCGAATTTATCTTATCACTCGTTAAATTTGAAGGGAAACCAGTCCTGATTAAAACTGTGAAATCTGGGAAGTATTACTGGGTTTTAAACGTCGAGTTTCACTATATTGATTCAACTGGTAGACCTGTTGAGACGGCTACTGTACAAATAGATGTAGGTAATGGAGAGCGTTTTAACATAACCTATATAGATGAAGATGGTAGTAAAAAACATCCTGTGATTCTCCATACAGCTATACATGGTAGTCTTGAGCGTTTCCTATTTGAATTTTTGGAGGAGGCAGCCAAGATGGAGAAGAGAGGTGAGAAACCACGTCTACCAACTTGGCTATCGCCTATACAGGTTCGTATTTTACCTGTTAATATTAAAGAACATTTAGGTGAAACTGTTAAACTTATGGAGTATCTAGAAGGGTTTAACATTAGGGTAGATGTTGATGATAGAGATCTTACTTTGGGGAGACGGATAAAAGATGCTGAGGTTTCATGGATCCCCTATATAATAATACTTGGAGATCGGGAGGTAAGGACTGGCTTATTATCAGTGAGAAATAGGGAAGGTAAGGTAATGGAGATGAGTAGAGAGGAGTTCGTTGCACTAATGGAGCGTGAGCTGGATGGTTATCCTAGGGAACCTCTATATGTAAATAAATTTTTATCTAAGAGGGCTACATTCGCATAGATCAGATCTAGAATTTAAAGAATTTATCTAGGCTAACCCTATTAGCATCTACTGATACGACTCTCCTACTTTTTGAGATCTTAATATCTAATACCTCGAGTATCTGTTGAAGTGTAGAATGGAGAAGATCGATATATTTCCCACTATCTATCTTATCTATGGAGTCGACCAATTCAACGGGCGCTACACCATCATCATTTCTAACTTTAACTATTCTTATCATCTGGCCAGGCTGTAATTTAATTCCTCTAACCCTTTCAAGCTGTCTAGCCGCTTTAACATGTTGTGGAGTAGTCTTAGTATATTTATCTGTAGGCTTCGACAATGTAATCGTTATTACCAATTCTTCA
This sequence comes from uncultured Nitrososphaeria archaeon, assembly GCA_964529905.1. GTDB lineage: Archaea > Thermoproteota > Nitrososphaeria > Geothermarchaeales > JDFR-13 > SZUA-1514. Next base: position 35,178 of record CAZGXJ010000001.1, on the reverse strand, counting down.
ATGGGAATCTCTCTATTTATTAGTCTTGTCTCAGCATCCCTAACTATCTTAATGATATCTTCCTTTACTTCCCTAAATTGCTCTGGGGTTTCAATACTTCTAAGTCTATCTAGTATCTTGTAGAAAACCTCTCTTATAAATGGTGGAGTGTTGCTCTTTTTACCCATTAAACCCTTTATATCTATACCACCATCTAAAGTTAATCCGAAGTAATTCTTCTTTCTACTGCTGAGAACGGTATATTTATATACTTTATCTATCTCAAGTTGAAGTTTAAACCTCCTTCTAATATCATCCATAAGGATTTTCAACTTTTCCTCATCTGGATTCTTTATAAATAGACTGTCTGTATCACCATATATTACTTCTAAGCCTAGCTCTTCAGCCTTTTCAATCGACTTTGTAATCACGTATCTACCGAAAGTGGTAACCGCTTCCGCTGCTGGTAGGTAGTAAAACTGGAATGCGTCTGAACCTATTACTCCATATAACGCATTTATAATGACTTTTAGTGCTCTCTGGATTACTCCATAAAATTCTCTTTTTTCTCTTGGTATATTAGGGTCTTTACTTAGTTTCTTGAATACATCAACCCTTATATCCCTTATTATTCCCGCAAATTCACTTATAATACCTTTATTCTTCTTACATATCCATGTAGTAGTCTCTGGTACCTTATTATCCATACATTCTTTATGGGGGCAGTTAACCGTTTCATAGGATATATTATACTCCTTCAATATTGATGGATATAGACTTGCAAAATCTACAACAACTACATTGAAGTGTATACCGGGTTTTGGATTTATAACAAGTGCACCCACATATTTCTTTCCCTTCGTAATGGGTTGGAAATGTTTATCCCATTTCTTACTCCTGATCTCATCGGATCTTGGAATCAAATAATTTCTCTTTCTATGTAGATAGAACATCCTGTTTCTTATCCAGTTAGACACTGATAGTCTTGTTACATCATCCAACGTCATGTTTGATATTCTACCTATGATTGTGATTAGCCTCATAACTAAATCGTTGTTAAAGGAAGTCAATTCGTAGGTTAGCTCAGCATCTGTATATGCATATTCTATTATTTCATGGAATTTCATCTCATCAAAATACCCAGGTGTCTCCTTCTTACCTTTGTTTAATAGGGCCTTAGATATTGTATCCAGACTTATTATGTCGTAGGCATTATTAAATGCATATGTCTTTATAGAGACATTTTTAAAGAATTTATATAGGTCTATGTGTATCCCCCAAGATATTCTCATCTCATTTTTACCCCTTTTAAGATACAGATCTATATCTCTGAATCCCAATCTTCTCGATCTGTTTAGGATATATGGTAGGTCGAAGTTATCTCCGTTGAAGGTGATTACTATAGGATAATCAGTTATGATCTCAAGCATCCTCTTAATAAGGCTCAATTCATCATTGAATACTTCTATCGATACATCATCTTCTTTAAGTTCCCTTTCGTCTATAATTTCTCCTCTGAAATCTAAATATAATACTTTTTTTAAACCGTCAGACCCTCTTAATGATACAACAAATATGGGATATTCAGGGTTTTCAGGCTGGGGCATCAATCCCCTAGGATTGTAAACCTCAATATCTAAAGCCACACGTTTATAATTTATTACAGGTTCTGATAGCCTCTCCAGCCATTCTATCTCTTTCTCGTTTAATCCCTTTTCCCTATCAATAATTTCTTTACTCGGTTTAAACCTTTTTCTTTTGGGTAACCCATCTTCATCAAATGTATAGTATGCACCTATCTCTAACCCGAGATCCATCAAGTAGTTCAAATAATATTTTATGTCAGCTTCCCAAAGCTTCATCTTCTCCCTAAGGGAGTCGGCCCTACCCCCAATAACCAAGGGATCTTTAACAATTATCTTGGTTACCTTGATATCTTTATCTTGTAAGGGATCTCTCTTAATCTCTTCCTCGTAACCTATGATCTTATCATGCATATCTATAATTGCAGGATTTTCTCTAATCCTATCTAATGGTTCTTTTGAATATGCATATGGGTGGTGATTTGTAATATCTATCCATCTAAATATTCTGTGTCTCTTTACATCATAAAATAGTAGATATGGTTTGTGTTCCTCAGAGCTATAGTTTGCAGAAATAAGCATATATACATCTTCATCTCCATTAAATAGGCTCTCCATGGATTCCGTATCATAGTTATATGAATCATCTCTCCTTTTTAACAGGCTCCCAAAATCTTCGATGTCGCGTTCTCCGTCTCTATCTCTTTCTTTCTCCTCAGTTTTACCTCTTTTTCTATCTATGTCTAGGAACCTGTCCAGATTCATGGATCGTCTATATCAAAATATTATTCATATCCTAATGATTAATGAATCTATTATATGTGTCCATCATCTAGACATAAAATATGACATATGGTAGGTCAGTTTCAATATGCTTGATATTTCTGCTATATCTATCCTTCTAGGGTTATATTCCACTATATCCCCAGCCATAACATTAAGTTTCTTTGAGACCTTCTCCAGTACATCTATTAGTCTAGAGATTCTCCATCCATCGGGCTCTGGATATGTTACCTGTCTTATTATGCTTGGATCTAATACGTCGATATCTATGGATATATATGTACGCACATCGATGTATCTATTCAAAATCTCAAAGTCATTTAGATGAATATTATCGTTCTCACTGAGTGTTCTCATTTCATTTTCATCGAATGCCCTTGGTCCAAAATACAATATAGGTCCTCTATACCACTCCAGAACTCTTCTGAAAACAGTTGCATTGTTAAACTTGTTAAACATATAGCTATCCTTTAGATCTAGATGAGCGTCAAAAACTATTATTAACTCAGGCTTGATTAGTTTTACCAATTGATAAGTTATTAAATGGTCACCTCCTATGAATAATAATTTTGCCATCTTTTTTGTGCTATAAATTTTATTGATAATTGAAGCTATATCAACTTCAAATTGACTATAATCATATGAAGATATCTCTCCTAAATCGTAAACCTTCAAATTACTTATATATATGCCTGGATAATCCATACTATCTTCTAACTTATCAGAGAATACCCTCATTAATGTTGATGGAGATATATAGTCGGTCCTCCTCATGTTGTATAGTGGAATCCCTAATATGTATACTTCAGCATCATCAAAATTATTTGTCGTGGATAAATCTCTGCATCTGTCGATAGGTAGATTAGATAGATTCATAAATATTGATTACTTAATACCTTGTTATAAGCGGGTGATGAGGAATGTCTTATAGGAAAAGTTTTAGAAATGTTGTTGCAGGTATCTTCATGATAATCCCCGCTGCTTCACTACTCTTCTATGGATATCCATCCATGAGTTTATATTTAATAGCTATAGGAGTATTCGGAATCCTATCATCCATATTAATATTGGCGAGTAAGAGCGGCGTTTATTCAAGTTTCATCTCTATGTCTCTTTTGATGATGGGTTTCTCACATCTATTTATAATTATTGTGTCAATTACTGACCAGGTTAGATTCATAAGTATTATTTCTCTAATCTTTATACTTTTGTCTTCCCTACTTTATCTTGAATGATCTCCATCTATTTACGTAATAGAATGTAGTTATGGCTGATAAAAATGTAAAATAGAAGATTTTTGAAGCGAATACTAGGTTCCAAGGATTATTTGGATTTGGAAATATATTGTAGAGAAGGTCGATGTTATCGGATATTTCACCATTTTTAGCTAGTGAAGATATTAAACTATTCCATAATGTGAAGTTAAAAAGTATTTCATATCCAGATATAAACATCAAGGTTCCTGAAATAACTTCTAATATGAAGAAATGGTGTTCTGACCAGTTTTTTATGGCGTAATTAGTTAGGTGTGATAGTAGGGTCAATATTCCTAGATATCCAATTATAATGGCTAACGTAACTGGTTTTAGATATATAAGGTTTGGTATAATGACGATTTCATATTTAACCATATTCTCTCCAAATGGATATAATGGATCTATTCCCAATATACTCCTACCGATATAATATGTAAAAATTGCTATCGATATCAGGATGGATGAGATAGCTATATATTTCCGTATATTTACCAAGCTTTCAATTATATGCATATTAAATAAGATTTCATATAGAAGATTTTATATGATGTTGTGTTAAGAGAATTATTATATATAGGATGGTGTTAAGAATTGGGTAGGGTAGTATTTGTAGGTGATAAATATATAGGTATGTTGATGGAGACGATAGGAGTTGAATCCATACCGATATTTGATATTATTGATGCTGAGAAGAAGGTCAGGTCTCTTATATCTGAGGAGGATTTAGATATCCTTATCCTCACTGAAAAACTATATATTGAATTATCTACTAGAAATGTTAGATTTAAGAAGGAAGGTACTAACAGGCCTATATTAATGGTTATCCCCAGTCTTGAGGGGTCCTTTGGTAAACGGGTTGAAGATCTCTACAATTTGGTTAGCCAGGCTGTAGGGGTTAAACTACAATTTGGAGGTTGATATTATGTCTGAGGAGTTGAATAAGCTTCTCGAGATTGAACGTGAGGCCGAGAAGATAGTTGAAGAGGCTAGAGAGGAGGCTAGAAGATTGATTGAGAATGCTAAGAGGGAGGCTGAAGAGATATTAAGGAGGGCTGAAGAAACCACTTTTCCGGAGCTTGAGGAGAAGATTAAGAGGGAGATGGATAGTAAATTAAAGGAGATTGAGGAAATGTTCAGGAATGAAGCTCAGAAGGTTAGGGATCTTGGGAGGGAAAACTTGTCTAAGGCTGTGGATTATGTTGTGGATGAGGTGATTAGATGAGTATCGAGGCTTTGAGGAGGGAGATATTATCTTCTGCTGAGAAGGAGAGAGAAAGGATTATTAGGGAGGCTAAGGAAGAGGCTGAAAAAATAGTTAGGGAGGCTAATGAGAAGGCTCTTAAAATAGTAGAACGTAAGAGGAGTCAGATTGAGAGTAGTCTCAAAAGCAGGATGGAAGTTGCCTTAGCCGTCAAACGTTTAGAGGGTAAGCGACTAGTATATGAAGAAGTTATGAAGCTATTTGAGGAGACTAGAAGGGAGGCTGAAAAGAGGTTGGAGGAGGTTAAGAAGGCCGATAGATATAAGGAAATAGTTTTACGGTTTATCTCTAGAGGAATTGAATCTATTGGTGGTAAAGAGTTTAAGGTTTTCTACTCTCCATCCGATAAGGAATTTTTTGATGGCTATTCTAAAGTCCTTTTAAAAGATTTGAGGAATAAATATGGCGACGATCTGAAAATCGAATTTATAGAATTCGGTGAGAAGTTTATGGGGGGTGTAATCGTGTCTGATCCATCGAGCCAGATTTTTTATGTTTCAACATTTGATGGTAGGTTGAAGAATGTTTTTGAGGAGAAGCTTGATGTGATATTAAATATTCTTAGGGGAGGTGAGGCTGTTGAGACAGGGTGAATTAATTAAGATTAGTGGAACAGTTGTCTTTGGTACTGGTATAAGTGATATAGAGGTTGGAGAGGTTGTAGAGGTTGGCGAAGAAAAGCTTATTGGAGAGGTTATCAGAGTATTCGAAGATAGCTTTGCTGCACAGGTATATGAACCTACGAGTGGACTTAAGGTTGGGGATCCTATATTTGGAACGGGTAAGAAATTGGTGGCTGAGCTAGGCCCAGGTCTATTGTCTAATATATTCGATGGTATTGGTCGGCCTTTAGAGGAGTTAATCCGCTTAAGTGGACCCTTTATATCTAGAGGTATTAAAGCTTATATGTTGCCTAGAGATCGTAAGTGGGAGTTTAAACCTGTAGTTAAGCCTAATACATATGTCGGGCCAGGGGATATTATTGGAGAGGTTCAGGAAACGGAATATCTAGTCCATAAAATACTTATTCCTCCGAATATGGAGGGTATGCTTAAGGAAATATATGAGGGTGAGTTTAGAGTTGATGAGCCTATAGGGAAGATAGAAGTTAATGGTGTGGAGAAAGACTTGTATATGTATCATGAATGGCCCGTTAAAATCGCTAGGCCAGTTAGGGAAGGTGGGCGTCTACCTCTTACAACTCCACTAATTACGGGTCAGAGAGTTATAGATGTTTTATTCCCAGTGGCTAAAGGTGGAGCCGCATGTATTCCAGGAGGATTTGGCACTGGTAAGACGGTTACTCTCCATCAACTGGCTAAATGGAGTGATACAGATGTCGTTGTATATATTGGATGTGGGGAGAGGGGTAATGAGATGGCTGAGGTGTTAACTGAGTTCCCCGAGCTTTTAGACCCTAGATCTGGTAGGCCATTAATGGAGAGAACTGTATTGATCGCTAATACGAGCAATATGCCGGTTTCTGCTAGGGAGGCAAGTGTATACATTGGAATAACTATAGCTGAATACTATAGGGATATGGGATATGATGTATCTCTAATGGCTGATTCAACATCTAGATGGGCTGAGGCCATAAGGGAGATTTCTGGTAGGCTCGGTGAGATGCCTGTTGAGAGGGGCTTCCCCGCATATCTACCAGATAAGATCGCAGAGTTTTATGAGAGGGCTGGTAGAGTTAAGGTTTTAGGTAGGCCTGAGAGAATAGGTTCAGTAACCGTTGTAGGAGCTGTATCTCCCCCAGGAGGAGATTTTAATGAGCCTGTAACTACTCATACTCTTAGATTTACTGGAGTATTCTGGGCTTTAGATGCGGATCTAGCATATAGTAGGCATTTCCCATCTATACATTGGTTAAAGAGTTATAGTTTATATGCAGATGCGATTATAGGGGGTTATGTAAAGAAGGCTGTTGAAAACAATCCTAGGCTCAAGGAGATATGGCCAAATATTGAGGAAGAATATCCTAGATATAGAATAGAAGCGATGAATATATTGACAAATGCTAGTGAGGTAGAGTCAATAGCTAAGATAATAGGTGAGAAGGCTCTTCCAGATGATCAGAGGCTACTCCTACTTACAAATGAATTAATTAAAGAAGGACTACTTAGGCAGAATGCATTCGACCCTATAGACTCTTATTCAGAGCCTGAAAAATCCGTTATGATATTGAAGGCAATAATAGATTTCCATCATCTAAGTGATAAACTCGTTAAAGAGAATGTTCCAGTCGATAGAATAATAGAATCACCCGTAGTAAGTAGGATTAAGAGGGTAAAATTGGATGAGAAGAAATTTGAGGCCGTAGTAGAACTTCTAAATGAGATAAGAGATTCCCTATCTAAGATTGCTGAAGAATATCGTGTATCCATATCCCTATGAGGTGGTAATTGATGAGCCTACCTGTAAATATATCCGATTTAGATGGGAAAATTTATAGGGGGATTAGAGAGATCAAGGGTTCATTGGTGGTTCTCGACCCAATTCCGGGTGTTGTATTTGATGAGATTATAAGGATTAGGGCTCCGGATGGTATAGATAGGCTTGGAAGGGTTATAGAAGTAAGTAAGGACTTTGTTGTAGCACAGGTATTTGGAGATGAAGCCGGTCTTCAACATGATTCAATAGTTAAATTTACTGGTTCGGCATTTGAAATCCCTGTTTCGCCTGATGTAGTGGGTAGAATGTTTAATGGTAGGTTTGAACCTATTGATGGCCTACCTAAGATATCCTCTAGAGATACGAGAGATATAAATGGGTCGCCAATAAATCCTAGGGCTAGGATATATCCAAACGACTTTATACAGACTGGTATTTCGGCTATTGACGGTATGTTGTCGCTGGTTAGGGGACAGAAGCTCCCCATATTCTCTGAGTCAGGCCTTCCACATAATAGGGTGGCTGCACAGGTCGCTAGGCAGGCAACAATACTGGGTAGAGAAGAGGAGTTCGCGATCGTATTTGCAGCTATGGGTCTTAAACATGATGAAGCAAGCTATTTTATAAATCAATTTAGGGAGTCTGGAGCCATAGATAGAAGTGTTGTGATCCTAAATCTAGCTGATGATCCAGCTATTGAGAGGTTATTAACTCCTAGGATAGCATTAACTATAGCGGAATATTTAGCTTTCGAACTTGACTATCACGTCTTGGCTATCTTAACAGATATGACCAACTATTGTGAGGCATTAAGGGAGATAAGTGCCGCTAGGGAAGAGGTTCCAGGTAGGGGAGGCTATCCGGGTTATATGTATAGTGATCTTGCAACTATATATGAAAGGGCAGGGATTGTTAGGGGTAGAAAGGGTAGCTTAACCCAGATGCCCATTTTAACGATGCCTGGAGGTGACAAGAGACATCCCATCCCTGACCTAACTGGTTATATAACAGAGGGGCAGATCATACTAAGTAAAGATCTACATTCCCGTGGTATATATCCACCCATAAATGTGTTACCTAGTCTAAGTAGGTTGATGAGAAGTGGAATTGGCCCTGGGAAAACTAGGGATGATCATAAAGAGCTTAGTGACCAATTATATGATGCCTATTCACGAGGTGTTAAGGCTAGAGACCTTGCTAGAATAGTCGGTGAGATGGGGTTGAGTGATAGGGAGAGATTATTCCTAAAATTTGCGGATCTCTTTGAGAAAAGGTTTATTAATCAAGGTGAATATGAGAATCGATCTATTGAAGAGACGTTAAATATAGGTTGGGAAGTTTTAAGTATATTACCTCCAGAGGAATTAACTAGGGTTAGGGAGTCAACAATAGAGAAATATTACTATAGTGCTAAATCTGCTGTAGAGGGAATCGGGTAATGAGCTCAATAATGGGTGTCTCAGCTAGTAGGGGTGCATTATTAGAGGCTAAGAAGCAGCTACAGTTCATTAAAAAAAGTACTGAGATCCTTGAGATGAAGAGGGATAAGGTAGCTAGTGAATTGAATAAATATCTTAATCAATTAGGTAAGAGGAGTGAAGTTGAGAATAAACTTATTAAGTTCTATAAAAAATTTGTTGATGCATTGGTTAATGTGGGCCATGAGGAATTTAAATCTGCTTCTATGGTTGTATCTAGGATGGATACGAGGCTACACAGATATTTAGTTATGGGTATTGAGGAGTATGACGTGGAAATAATTAATAAGCCGTCTGTGGAGGCTATACCGAATCTGATTATAAGGGAGATAGCGCTTGAATTTTATAGGATCTTCCTTGAGTTTTTAGATGTGGCTGTTATTGAGAATAAGATAGAGGCATTGGCATATGATTTGATGAATACAGCTAGGAAAGTTAATGCTCTCCAAAAGATTATAATTCCTTCATATCAAGATCTCATAAGATATATTGAAGAAAGGATTATGGAGGAGGAATTGTCAGAATTCGTGAGAACTAAATTTATTGTTGATAGGAAGGGGAGGAGATAATGCTTAAGTCTGCATCATATATATATCTAGTAAGTAGGGCCCATGGATTATCCACGAGACTTATAAAACCTAATGAATATGAATCACTGAAGAAGGCTAAAGACTTGAATAGTTTAATAGATTTGATATCTGGAGAGGAGTATGTAAAGAGGTTTTCCTCAGTTGAGAGGGATAAATTAGATGCATCTACACTGAATAGAGTCTTCGCGGAGGTTTTAGTCGATAGGCTTGTATACTTTACGAAAATATCGTCTGGGAAATTTAGAGATTTTATGCTTAGCTATGTGAGACGTCTAGAGATTGAGAATCTACGTAGGGTTTTAAGGGCTAAACTTGGGGAACGTAAAATATCTGTGGAGGATCTTCTACCAATTCCAAGGGGATATACAATTATAAATTTTCAGGATTTGGTTAATGTAAGATCTCTAGACGATGTTTCATATCATCTTACGCCCACTATCTATAGAGTCGCCCAGGAATCTTTCGCTATTGCAAAATCGATAGGGTCCACCTTCCCAATTGAATTGGTTTCAGAAGCTATATACTTTTCAAAATTAATTGATTCTGCTATGGCTCTACCTTCAAGTAGGAGGGCTGTGGAGATAATTAGAAGTGAATATTTCTCTAAACTAGCATATTATATTCTAGGCCTAAAATTTCTCGATGCATCCCTCCTACCATTAGAGAAGTTCAGCTCTATAATAGCTAGGAATCTAGGGGTCTCTATTGACTTTATAAATGATTTACTCAGAGCTAGGGAGGATACACTTATAAATATTATACTTAGGTCAAGGTATAGATGGTTAATTCCATATATTGAAAATGTTATACCGTCTAAAAGTGTAACCGATCTATATCGAGGTGTTTTAAAGGCTTTTAAAGGATATTATGGAGGTATATCGAAGCGGTATCCATTGGATATGGCATATATTCTCTGGTATCTATATTCAGTAGAATATGAATATTTAAACCTTGTCCAATTGGCGACGGCTAAGGAACTGGGTATACCTAGTGAGGAGATTGAATTATATTAGAAGCCTTGTGATTCCCCTCTATTCAAAAATCTTCTTTGTAAGGAATATACTCAATATCCCTGCTATTATGAGGAATAGGAAGAAGAATATGGCTGAGATGCCATAGAATATCCTTATCAATCCATATAGAACTATCATGGCTATGAAGGATGAAGCATATATTAAATTATTCTTTGCAATATTCCCTCTCCTACTTAATATCAATATACCCGTAAATATTGTGAGTATTATGTGATATAATGGGAACTGGCTTGTCCCATATAACATTAAGAACCCGGAAACCCCTCCGAAGATGAGTAGGTAGAATAATATGAATATTATTGTAACTGTTGGAATTATGAAGAATAAAATATTTATCCATATATCCCTAACTTCTGGGGCTGACAATGTTACCAGAATGTATGCTCCACCTAGGTAGAGGACCAGATTTATTAAAAATAGTGTTGGGTCACTTGCAACTACATGATATAGATTTATCGGGTCTACAACTCCCTCTAGGATATAGCTATATATGGTCCTAACAGCTAGAATTATATATGTTGATATAATCATTAGTACTCCTATATCTCTCCTATCCATCTCCACACCCCGTTTAATGGATAATATATAAATTGAGTTTTTTATTATAAGAGATATATAAAGCTCTATCAGTTATTAACGGTGAGACGGATGCTGAGGCCTGCAAAACTTAGGAAGTTTTATCTAGCCGTGCCGATGGAGTATGAGGAGAAGGTGGCTTCTTATATTGCTAAGACAAGGTCTATTGAGCTTATCTCACATGGTTTGGATACAAGTGCTAGGGATGAGGTAGGACAGGCTCTTAGATATGAGAGGATTTTGGATAGGGCTAAGGTATTAAAAGAGAGTATATCGTCGGTTATACCTAGGGAGGAGAGAAAGAGTTTTGGGGAGCGGGTAAGAGATGCTTTTAAACCACCCGAAGTTGTCGAGCAGGTCACAGTAAATAAGGAGGATGTAAAGACTATTTTAGATAATTTGGAGGAGAAGCTAAATAGATTTTCCAATGAGGTTGACAGGATTACCAAGAGATATACGATGTTGAAGGATATGAGGATATATGTAGAGTTATTTGCTAAATACGAGATCCCGGTGGATATCATGGGAGATTTTACACATATATTTATAAGAGCAGGCCTATTACCCATACAGAATCTACCAATTTTAAAGGACTATTTGAAGCCATACAACGTAGTTCTAAATGTTTTCGAGGGGATTAGAAAGGATTACTTCATAGTTCTTGCAGGGAGTATAGAGGATAGGGATGATATTCTAAATTATTTGTCTATCCTAAATTTTGAGGAGATTAGGTTTCCAGAGGAGTTTAAAGGAAACGCTAGGGATGTACTGGATAAGATAGATTCAGAATTGTCTAAATTATCGGTAGAGGCTCGGGAGACATCCTCAGAAGTTGATGAATTTATCAAGGATTTAGAGAAGTATCGAATGTATTTTAGGTATCTAAAAGATGTATATTCCTCACTAGTATTTACAAGAAATTTGGCTATCTTTAAAGGATGGGTTTTAGATGATAACTATGATTCCTTTGTTAAGGGATTGAGGAGTATTGTGGGGGAGAAGTTTTATATTGAGTATGAATACCCATCGGAGGAGTCTGAGCCACCTACATATCTTAAAAACCCAGGTCCTTTAAAGCGGTTTGAATTATTGACACGTAAGAGAGGTATCCCAAATTATTTTGAGTTAGATCCTACACCCATCTTTACAACCTTATTCCTGATAATGTATGGTATGATGTTTGGGGATATCGGTGAAGGGATAGTACTTATGATACTTGGGGGTATATTATATAGGATTAAGAAACCACTGCTTGGGCTTTCCTATAGAGCTATAAATAATCTAGGATATATCCTCCTATTTTCAGGATTCTCAGCAGTCATCTTCGGCATCCTATATGGAGAATCTTTCCTAATTCATCTAAAGCCGATGTGGATAAGTCCGATTGAAGATACTATCGAGATAAGTGTTATAGCGATCATATTCGGGCTAATCCAACTGGTTATCGGCCTAATCCTAAACATAATTATAGGAGTAAAGAATGGCGAGTACTTCGAGGCGGTTTTCAGCTGGAAGGGCGTCTTAGGTTTAATATACTATGTTGTGGGTATCTATCTAGCGGTTAACTTTATCACTGGTGGAATGTCTTTAAACGTCTTCGTAAGGGAGGACTTACTTCCCCTAACTATACTTGAGATAGGGTTGTTAACACTTGTATATTTTAAGCCAACGATTGAGAACGTCATATATAGGGAGGGTAAGCCCATATCACATACCCTTGTAGAGGGCCTACAGGAATTCGTAGAGATGTTTATCTCCTATCTAACAAACTCAGTCTCATATATAAGGCTTGGAGCATTTGCAATTGCCCACGGAGCCTTAAGTGAGGCTGCAATTGTATTTACAGGGATGATCGGCTTCATACCTTCATACTTATTATTCAACGCTATTGCATTGATAATTGAGGCTTTCGCAGCTGGTATACAGTCTATAAGGCTTCTATATTATGAGTTTTCAACGAAGTTTTATAGGAATGAGGGTAGACTATTTAGGCCCATTAAACTATGACTCTATATACACCCCCTTATAACCTTTTAATAGTGAATAATCTTAATATCTATATTAAATCCAGGAATGGTGATAATACATGCTAAAGAAGATATTGAAGAACATATTCGAGAATCCGAAGAAGGCCTTCTTCTCAAGTATACTATTTAACCTTACACTAGCATTAATCGTTATCGGCGGTTTTACCTCTATCGTATATGCACAGGAAGGGGGAGGACAACAGCAGGCAGATGTCGGGTTGAAATATCTGGGTGCTGGTTTAGCGGTAGCTGGATCTACGATAGGCGCTGGTGTAGCTCTGTATGGTGCAACTAGTGCGGGTATAGCTTCATTAGTTGAACGTCCAGAGCTTTCTGTGTGGGTACTCATCTTAGCAGGTCTGGGTGAAGGTGTAGCTATCTATGGATTGATTATAGCTATTTTGATCCTCGGCGCTGGTTAGTGCTTAACTCCCGTTACCACTACTGCTGTATATCCAATTATATGGAATTCAGGTCTAACCATCCCTTTTTTCATCCTTATATTCCTAATAAATATTTCGACTGCCTCTACATCTGTAAAATATTTCCCAATCTTTCCAGCAAGTTTATCTACTTGATTGTAGGTGGGTAGGAGAAATCCCGCTCTACCGGATGGCTTTAATGCGTCATATACCTTATCCAGTATAAGCCATGGTGAATCTATATCTATAAATGCCGCATCGAAGTATGAGGATTTAACCTTTGCGTTCAAGAAGTCTTCATTTATGTATTGTATCTTACATTCTGGATTGATTCTAGATATATTTTTCTTAGCTATCTCCAAAAATTCCTTCCTTTTTTCATAGGTAACTATCTCACCTTCCCTTGATAGGAGCCATGCAAAACCTGTTGTAAGACCTCCACTCCCTGTTCCTACTTCCAAAATTTTTGAGTTGTGCCGAATACCTAGTTTTAATATTATATAACCGATATCCTTTGGATATATTATTTGTGTAGGTCTCTCTCCATACATTATGTAGTCTATAGGATTGGGCTTCAAAATCTTGATTTCATAGCCTTTAGAAGTATAGATAACATCTCCATATTCTCTACCATTTATCTCTTCTAAGTCTATGTTTCCTAGATCCGTAGAAAAAACTCTTTTATCTATTCTAACTAGCCATTTCCTATTTTTCTTCTTATTATAAAGTATGACGTAGTCACCTAGGGATAAATATTTAGATTGGTCTGTCATGATGTTAAAAATAATAATTTGAAAAATATAATTTTACACTAGAAATAGCTTCTCATATTTTTTGACGATCTCGGATGATTTACGGTAGTCTAGGAAAAGTTGTGCAGCTTTCTCTACATCTTCTTTTGTTATTTTATCATTGTTATTTATCTGAGCCAATTCTTTGAGCGGTCCAAGTAGTATAAGGGAGTATCTGAGACTATTCTCCACACCCAATTTAACAAGCATTTCAAATGCATCGTCATCGATATTTATCTCCTCCTCTCTAATTTTTAGCTTTAAAATCTCCCTAATCTCCTTTTCACCATATGGCTCTGTATTTATTATGAGTATTCTATCTAGAAAGTCTATAGGTATTCCATGGGGAGACTCGATATCTGTTCCACGTATCTTGGTTATACCTCTATTTGAGGCGAATATGATGATAGGTGCCATCTCACTTTCAAGCGCCCTATTCAAGAATGCAAAAGCCTCTATATCGAGCATATGTACTTCATCTATAAATAACACTCCAGGTATTATCTCTGCTCTACCCTCCTCAACCCACTTCTTCACAATTTCATCTACCTCTGCCCTCACCTCATTAGTAATTTCCTCTCTCTCCCCACCGAAGAATAGGCTTAAAACTGACTCGCCCCTCCTTGCTCTACTAAGGTCTAAATCATGTAGGGTTAGTGTATAGACAAACTCCTTTTCTTTAATTATAGAACCTTTAGGAGGGTCGATATATATCTCACCCTCTATATCATACGTCTTTGGAGCGTTCCTAGATCTACCCAGTTTTGTAGTTCTACCAGTCTCCCGATCTATTAATACTACATCTCCTTCTCTTATATTCTGTTGTAGGAATGCCATGGCCACCTCCGTACCAGCTGTAAATTTCTTTTCCTCCCTGTCCGTGGCTAATGTGATGGTTATGCTCTGTGGAATCTGTTGATATGGATTATATGGATGTGGAGCCATCTTATATTCGAGCTTCTTAACCTCTCCTTCGATTACTTCCCTCATCTCTTTAATCCTAACACCTATAGCCCTTCTAATAGCCCTCATTAATATCTCGGTCTTCTTCAATTCTGTAGAATATATCTCACTCCCACTTAACGATATAAAGGGAACGTCTTTACCTAACTCCTTTGCTATCGCGACGGCTATAGCCGTCTTCCCGGTTCCAGGCGGTCCTGCCAATAATATAGCTCTTCCAGCCATTTTACCCTTCTTAATCATTTGGACGACTATATAGGCCGCCTCTCTAGCCTTTACCTGGCCAATCATTCCATCGGCTGAGAATTCAGCCTTTCCATTTCTAATACCCAATCCCCTTATATGTGTATGGAAGCCTATACGTTCAAATCTCCCCTCAACTGGTCTTATTGCCACTTAAATCACCATTTTTGTAATATACTATATTCAGGTTAAAAATTTTTATTGAAAGGTGTAAGTGGTAGTATATGTATGTCTCTTGGCCCTTAAAAAACGTCGAGTTTTCATATAAAGAAATGTGGCATTACTTAGGATACAAAGATAAACTACTGGATATAGTTAACTGGGGAAATTATTATGTAGTCTGTTATAGAAGAAGCTTCTTCCCAGATAAACCTAGATATAAGGAGGTGGATATCCTCATATCTTTCTCGGGGTATAGGGGTATTAAGAGGATTGATAAGAAGTATTTTAAGATATACTCAGGTACCCAGTTATATGAACTATTATATTTCTTTGGAAGGTCAAAGGTCTATATAGATGTTAGTTATCCTCCCAATGTTTTTGAAAGTATAGGAGGCCTTATACATCAAGGGTATGATATATTCCTTGATGAAGATATTAAACTACATGTAATTAGAGATGGGGATGTCAAGTATATTTCCTTAGAAGATGTAGATAAAAATGATATTATATTGGATATTCATGTTCTAAGGCCGAGGAGATCGAAGAAGTTTCGATTAAGTATAGTTTCCTCTGAGGTAAGTAGGGTTGAGGCGGAAGCTATATTGAAGAGATTCTGGACACTTGGCTATCCATTATCAATATTAAAAAGTTTCTATGGTTTTTATGTAGTATCCATACTATACGATGGCAGCCATTATAGATCTGTTAAAGAGATCCTTTCAAACATTATTGGAAGGACAAGAATATCGACTTATCCATTAGATATGTTAAATGTTAATAAAATTCCAATTGTAAGGTATCGAGCCGTTTATAAACATGGACTGAGATTTGTAAAGGGTGGGGACCTTCCTGCTGGGCTCTCAGATGTAATCTATTTAAGTATACCAAGTAGGGACTTAATAGTATCATCACTTGAGGATCGAATGATGGGTGGTTCAAGCAATGGATGAGATAGATTTAGATGTGATACTAATCGAATCATTAAAGTGCCCTCTATATCCTTTGGCATCCGAGTTACTATCACCAAGGGGGATATTTGAAGCATTTAAGCTATATAAAGAGGGTAGGCTCGAAGATAATGAGTATCTTGAACATATTGGTTGGTGTGACCTCTGTGGTCTATGTGATGGGGTATTTAAATCTGTTGAGAAGATATGGATAGATTCCTTCGGTATTGGTGAGGAGGATATAGAGATAGAGGTAGTCAGGGATGGTATGTACCATCTCATATTACCTAAATCCCTATATAGATTAAATGATTTTGGATATCTCATAGATTTTATAGTTGATAGGTCTAGAGACTTAGGATTGGATGTAGGGATTGCTACTTTAAATGTTGATAGTTTTACCTCTCTAGTGTCTTCTATCAGGGAAGATCTTGATGAGATATTTAGAGATATAGGTATAAACAAAGTTATCCTCCTAGATAAGTATACTTATCAGAAGCTCAGAGGGAGAAGGGGGATTAGGATATGGTCCTTGTCACAGTTGGTTGATAGTCTCTATAGCAGAGCGGATATATATCCAGTGAATATTCCTAAAATTCACCTCAACATTCTTAATAGCATTTACAGATTCTATAGACATGAGTATAAAACATATCTCAGAATTATATCCACTATCCCTTCACTTGAAGCATCGATATCTAAGGAGAGATTTGGATCTGCATTCACATCTTTTTATGATAGGTACTCATCTGTTTTGGCAAAATATATCGATTTTAAGATACCTCCATCAGCATATATAATATCAACAGTAGATCCATATCTATATCTAATTGTAAGGAGATATCTCAGGAAGAAGTATGTAATCTCGTTCACTCCTACACTTTTAATAGGTCTCATTAGACGACTCTAAATTTCAATTAATATTCTTTGGTTCAACATTAGATATTTTGGGGATTAAAAAATGTTTAGAGATTCTCAGATGGAGGCCTACAGACAAATTGTTTCAAGTCTACAGGAGCTCTCAAGTAAGGTACTGGATATGGCTGCTGGGGTAGTTAAGATAATGGAGAAGGTCGTTTCAAATGATTTAAATGATATACAGGATGTATATATGCAGCTAAGAGAACTGGATTCTTCTATCTATTCCTATCAAAAGACTATTGTAAATGACATTGTCAGATATAAGGTCTTCCTAGGGGATAATGTATATATATTCTATGATTTAGTGACGATGATTGGAGATGTTGTCGATGAGATGGATGGCGCATCTTTTAGATTGGCAAATCTAAATATAAATAACTTACCTAAATGGTCTCTTGAATGGCTTAGAAAAGTTGTAAATGGGTTATATAAAGAGGTGGAGGCTTTCCGTGAGGCAATATATTATCTTGGATATAATCCATCATCTCTTCCAGCGGCGATTGAGAGGATTCTTGAGGTGGAGGAGGAGATAGACGTTATACACCGTAAAGCTATTGTTGAGATATTTAACAGAGAGAAGAATAGTTCAAACCTAATTATGTGGCTTGAGGTGGTGAATAGGTTGGAGGCAGCCGCAGATATGCTTAAAAAGGTTGGAGATACATTATTAAGTCTACATCTCCTCTGATAAAGATCAGGGATACATATCAATATATTAATGTATTAGTTAATTTTAACTGAGGATGAGAAAGGATAAGAAATATAAAGGGTATATAATAGGTAATAGAATCTATGTACCAGATATAGATCAGTCTAGGGAGATCTGGTCTCTCGGTTTCTATGGTAAGCCATTGGGTGTACCAAAGCCAAAGTCACCAGATTTCGATTCACCATTGTTACTGGATTTCCTTGAGGCTGTCTATCTATATGAAAAAGATCTATTGGAGATTTACAATATGGAGTCTAATAAGGAGTTAAACTATGATGAGTTGATCAAGATAGCTTCTGAGAGATATGATGATTTCAAAAATAAATATATTGTATATAAGGACCTTAGGGATCGCGGGTTAGTAGTTATATCAGGATTAAAATTCGGTGTCGATTTCGCCGTTTATCGCAAAGGACCTGGCCTAGAACATGCACCGTATTTAGTAGATGTAATCTCTCCTAATACACATATAAGTGGTGACGAGTTGGTTAGAGCAGGTAGATTAGCTACCTCTGTAAGGAAAAGGTTTGTGTTGGCTATTGTATATGATAAAAAGGTTAGATATCTTCTCTTTAAATGGTTTAAGCCTTGACTATCACTCCTCTTCCTCAACGATTATCCTTTTACTACCACCATCTGTCTTCTTCTTCAATATAACCACTAGGATTCCATTATTAATTTTGGCTTTGATGTCATTCGGGGATGCGTCGGGCGGTATCGGTATGTTATGCCTATACTTCTTATATTTAGTATTCGCTGTTATATATAACGTCCTATCTTTAAGCTCAATATTTACGTCATCCTTCTTTGCCCCAGCCAGTTCAACTATTATTTCGTAATGATCTCCTTTGTCTATTACGTCATATACAGGTGTAACAGTGTCATCTACTTTTATACCGAAAGGCTGTTGTGGCTTCACATTACCAAAGAACTTTATCTCAGGCTTATCCATACCGGAATGCCATCTATATGAGAATCCAAATACTATAGGTTCTCCTCTTCTTTCAAGCTCTCTTAATTCATGGCTCCTTATCCTTGTTAGCTCGGTTATCAATTTCCTAATCCTTCTCATCTCCTCCTTAAATAGCCTATCTATCTCATCAAAGAAATCTTCCTCGAACCCCATATCAATCACCATTTTAATATTTAATTTTTCCAATTTTTAAAATTTTACGTTTTTTAATAGCATTTTTACACGTTTTAAATTTCTTACAAATACCTCCTTTAAAATTTTATTAATTAGATCTTCTTGATCGGTGTTGTAGGTGAGAATCTTCAGTTGGTCTTTGGTTAAAAATATGTTTTCTGTAGATTCACAAACTATTCTGAATAAATTATTTATCTTTACAATTCTTGAGTTTTTATATCCGGAAATATGGAATAGATCCCGTATATTCTTTGCAATTGTTATGTCACTTGCTTCATATACCGCTCTTGAGCCTTTTAAAATTATTCCATCTAATCCATTTAAAGTGTATGGGGATATATATATGAAATGATACTCAACCAATTTAGATGTGTAGGTCTCTCGAATTATGTGTAATACTCTTTTAAATAACTCCGGACTATATGTAATCTTTCCTTGTTCCAATATAGCCTTTTTCAAAGCTCTAAGTATCCTCATTCGATATATTTGTTAATATCTATCTCATAAATATTATATAATTTAAGTATTTGAATTCTACGGTGTTTAAAATATGCCGGGTGACTTTATAAGGTTAGCTGACTATATAATTGAGTTTGGTGGAGGACCTGATCTCGAATATATAGATGCTAGAGTCCATGAAAATCTTACATATAGATTGGTTATGAATAATGGTAATCTAGTATCTTATACCAAGGATAGAGACTCTGGAATAGGTATTAGAATATTTTCGAAAGGTGTATTGTTACATGAGTCTCATAACATAGCTTCTAGGGACCATATCGATAGGTTATTGGAGAAGATGGGAAGAAGAATATCATTACTTTCTAGTAAATTGGATAAGCGGATTCCAAGATATGAGTTACATCCAATTAGGGAGGTAGATATTGAATACTCAATAAATGAATCTAAGGTATTCGAGGACTATTTTGATGAGACGGTTAAGCTGTTAAGGGATTTGGATAGGGAAGTCTCAGCAAATAAGAAGATTAACCTTGTTAATAGGCACTATTCTCTAGTGTTTAGGATTGAGAAGAAATATCTTATTTCCTCTGATAGGGTTAGGATTAAGTCTCGTATACCTCGTATCCATCTATTCATAAGTTTAACAGCTAAAAACGGTGGGTATGTATCTAAATCAATATCTTTAGGTGCATCTTCAGGGGTCGAATATCTAGAATATGGGATGCTTTTATCTGAGGTTAATAGAAGGGTGAAGGCTATGGAGAATATATTGTTAGAGGCTAAGCCCTCTCCTAGAGATAGAATGAATGTTGTTGTAGGCAGTGAAATAGCTGGTATTATCGCTCATGAAGCAGTGGGCCATCCATTTGAGTTGGATAGAATTATTGGTATGGAGGGGGGACAGGCTGGTGAATCCTATCTCGACTACTCAAGTATAAATCAAAGAATAGGTTCTAAAGAAGTATATGTAGTCGATAACCCTAGACTTGAAGGAGAATATGGATTCTATATCTATGATGATGACGGTATTGAGGTGGATAAGAGAGTATTGATTAAGGAGGGTTATGTAAACACTTTTCTATCGAATAGATTTGTAGCTTCTCGGTTAGGTATAGTGAGTAATGGAAGCTCTAGAGCCGCTAATTACTATCATGAACCTCTTGTTAGGATGGGAGTCACATATTTCGAGGAAGGTAGTTATAGTCTGGAGGAGTTGCTTGAGGAGGCTGGACATGGGATATATATAGTTGACTATACTGAATGGAATATTGATGATAGAAGGATAAATCAGAGATATACCGGTTTTGAGGCCTATTTAATAGAGAATGGGGAGATAGGTGTCCCCCTAAAATATCCTGTTTTGGAATCTACCACTAGGGAGATTCTGGGGAGTATTGTAGGTAGGTCGAATATGTTGGAGTTATATCCAGGTTCATGTGGTAAGGGAGATCCTATGCAGCCTCTCCCAGTAAGCCTGGGTGGGCCGCATCTACTTCTCAAAAATGTTAGAATTAGGAGGAGGGGGGATTGAGATGGTTGAAGAGATTTATAAATACAGTTTTGAAGGTATTTATCTAGAGGAGTTCAGCTCTAAACTACTTAAAAAGCTTTCAGAATTTTTCGATACTGTTATACTAAATAGCTATCTATCATATTCTCAGAGATATAGGTTTTCCAACAATTTAATAGACGTTTCCAAACTAGTCTTTACTGATCACATCGATATATTCGTGGAGAAGGGTGGGAAGTATCTCTCTTTGAAGGTTAGTAATGTAATGACTAAAAATCTTGAGGATGTTGTGAGTGATGTTTTGAATCAATACTCTGTTAAATACGAGGTTGAAGAGAGGTATAGCCACCCCGATGTAGTTGGTGAGATATATGATATTGTTCCTCAGACATTTAATGAAGATGTTTTCAATGAAGATAGACATGTAGATATGTTGGATATGATCCTTAACTATGAAGGTAGGAATGTTAAGAGGTTGAGTGGAGTCTTTTCAGCTGAGGCTGAGAAACATATTATTATGACCTCTTACAATGTTAAAGGGGAGTATAAATCCTCTAGATTCCTTTTTAGGGTGAGAGGATTTAAAGATAAGGATATCAGCTTGACAGATGTAGATGTAAGCGTAGATATAGACCCATCTAGATATGTAAATATTTTAAATCAGATCGATGAGGGATTGGGATATGTTGACTATATTTCGACTGTGGATGAGGGTAGATATAATGTAGTCTTCTCTCCACAGGCATTTGGAAACCTATTGTTTTATATGGGCTATTTACTATCTGGATATTTCTATGTAAGGAATATGTCACCCTTCTCAGGTATGCTTAATAGCGATGTATCCTCTCCAGATATATGTGTATATGATGATCCAAGGATGGAAGGTGCACCTGATATAGCCACATTCGATGAGGAAGGTATTGCTACGAGGAAGACTATATATATAGAAGATGGCATATTGAAAGATTTAGCATTGAACACATTAATTGCTAGGAAGCTGGAAAGGGAGTCAAATGGACATGCGGGTATCATAACACCATTTCCATATCCATTGATTTATGAATCCAAAAACTCCGTTAAAGGCGGATTTAACGAGATGATATCCGATGTAGGTAAAGGTATCTATATATCCAATGTATGGTATACTAGGTTTGCAAATTTTAGGGAGGGGTCTCTATCAACTCTACAGAGGGATGTTGGCCTCTATATAGACGATGGAGAGGTTAAAGGAGCCTTCACCGGAGCCAGGATCTCTCTAAATATAAAAGACCTGGTTTCAAAGGTTATCTCTGTATCAAGTGAGTCTAAATGGGTCCTTCCATGGGATGTGTGGTCACCAGCTAAAACTGGGTATGTGGCTTTAGAGGATATTGAGATAACCACAGGGTTCTAACTATTTATATTATCTTTAGGAGGACGCTCTTATCGGGCTCTTCTCTATAAGGGCATTTACATGGATTTGAACCGCATTTTGGACATCTTTCTCCATATCTCTCTATAAACACTTCCGCTAGATTTATTTCAAGAAGGTTTGCTATGCTTAAAAGCCATGCCAAAACGTCACTTATCTCTGTTTTAATGCCGTTAATATCCTTATCCATAATTGCTTCTTCAAGTTCATAAACCTCGGATAAGAACCATTTAAATGTTTTTTGAATTCCCCTCCGTTTATCATGGTGTGAATATATCTCATATATTCTTTTTTGGAGCATATTTAGCGACATTTTCCCACCTTACCCAATCTATATGTCTTTATAGGAATAATTATTATTTGATATTAGTTGTAAAAGTGGTTGGAGATGATGAAGGATCTCGAGAGGATTAAGAGGTTGTCAGATATCTTGGGAGAGGAGGGTATAGACTATCTAGTAGTTTTAGATGAGGTTAATATCCATTATCTAGCAGGAGGCGTGATAGACTACTCCTTGGTATATCTAAATGTTAAGGAGTCTATGGTAGAAGGTATAGTAAATATAATGGAGGCCGAGAGAGTAAAAAAGGTAACATGGCTAGATGATTATTATGTATATGTAAGGAGGAAGGAGGAAGGAGTGGAGGAGTATAGGATGATTGAGGCCACAAATATGTATGATGCTCTATCTAAAGTGGTTGAAGGCAAGATTGCCGTTCCATTCGATAGGATATCACATACTCAATATCAATATCTGGAGAGATATTTCGACGAAATATATGATGCATCCAATTTACTGTGGAAAAGTAGGAAGATCAAGACGAGTTATGAGTTAAAATATATGGAGAAATCGGGGGAGTTGGTTGATTATGGAATATATAAAGCTATTGAGAATCTAAGTGAGGGCATTAGAGAAAGGGAGTTAGCTGAGCTAGCTAAATGTGAAATGTTTAGATATGGTGCAGATAAAGTGTTCGACTTTCTTATCGTTGCATCTGGGTTAAACTCTTCAAATCCTCATTGGAGGGCATCCCAAAAGAAAATTTCTGAGGGTGATGTAGTTACATTCGATTTTGTGGCATCATATGGTGGGTATTATGGGGATGAAACCAGAACCGTCTTTCTGGGTCATGCTGGGGATGAGTTAAAGAAGATTTATGAAATCGTCTTGGAGGCTCAGGTAGAGGCTATAGATGCTATTGAGCCCGGAGTTAAGACGTCATATGTTGATGAGGTCGCTAGAGATGTTATAGATAGAAACGGATATGGTAAATATTTTATCCACTCCACTGGACACGGCATAGGTTTGGAGGTCCACGAACCACCTAGATTATCTCAATATGATAATACAAAACTTGAGGAGGGTATGGTGGTGACTGTCGAACCAGGAATATATGTCAAGGGGTTGGGTGGAGTTAGGATTGAGGACATGGTATATGTCTCTAAAAGAGGGGCACGAGTCTTAACCAAATTAAATAAGGCCTTTACAGTCATATAGATACTCAAGAATATTTGAGGATAGGTGTTGTCGGAATGGATAAGGTTAGAGACATAGAAGTTTCTGAGATTAAGGGCTTTAGTGACCTTCTAAATGCATATATTGACTCAGGCGGATTTATGGCCAGATATGTGGGTTTAGCATACAGAATCTGGAAGGAAATGCTTACTAGACGGGATGAGATAACTATCTTTATGAGCTTCCCAGCCGCTATAGTCTCAACAGGTCTAAGAGGGATATTAAAGGAGATCTTCAGAAGAAGATGGATAGACATAGCCATAACTACTTGCGGAACATTAGACCATGACATAGCTAGGAGCTATAGGGATTATTATAAAGGAGAGTTCAACATGGATGATAGGGAATTGAGGGATAGGGAGATACATAGGTTGGGTAATATATTAATTCCATTTGATAATTATGGAGGTATCATAGAGAAGACTATGAGAGAAATTTTGAATGGGATATATGATAGTGGAAATAGAAGTGTTTCTAGTTATGAATTGGCGTGGGAAATAGGTCGGCATCTCGATAATGATGATAGTATCCTTACATGGGCATATAGAAACAGGGTTAAGGTTATTATTCCAGGCATATATGATGGGGCTGTAGGCTACCAGATCTGGGTTTTCCAACAGTTCCATAGAGATTTCCAAATTGATCTATATAAGGATGAAAAGACTCTCTCAGACACGGTATATGAATCAAGTAAAACTGGGGCAATAGTTCTAGGTGGAGGTATTTCTAAGCATCATCTTATATGGTGGAATCAATTTAGGGGTGGTCTAGACTACGCTATCCAGATAACTACCGCTGTTGAGTACGATGGAAGCTTATCGGGTGCACGTCTCTCGGAGGCTATTTCATGGAATAAGGTTGGCAAGGATTCTCCACATGTGAGTATATGGGGGGATGTAACTATAATCCTACCAATTATAGTATCGGCGTTAATCGAGGATGGATATTAAAAAACTAATTATATCCGATAATAAACAGTTTTATCACCTATATCTTCAAGCCTATATCCAACCTCCATTAAGGCTTCTCTAATCATATCTGCTAAGTCATATATCTTCCTCTTCCTCAATTCCCTACGTACTTCGACTATCTTCTCAACCAGTTTATCTACATCCCTAGGAGTCTCCACTTCAAATCTTAACCCATATATATATCTAAAGTCTTGAAAGAGGTCTATAGCCTTAACCCTACTCTTTCCACCCAATCTCCTCGACACAATCCTTCTATCCACCTCATCTACGAAACTCATAAATATATTCAGTGCGGTTGCAGTATTGAAATCGTCTAATAAAGAATCCATAAATTTTTCTCTATATTCATCCACATTAAAATCGTCTTGTACATCATCTACTTCCCCATACTGGATCAATTTATTATATACGCTTAGTATCCTTCTATAGATGTTTTGAACCTCACGTAGCTTATCCTCACTATAATCCAGTTGTTTTCTATAATGTGTTGATAAGACTAGAAGCCTAATTATATCAGGGTTAAGAATATTTACTAGATCCCTTATCAAGACGATGTTACCTATCGATTTAGACATCTTCTCCTCCTTAAACCTTAATACCCCCACATGAGTCCAGATGTATACAGCCTCATCTCCAATATATGAATTTGTCTGGGCCCTCTCGTTCTCATGGTGGGGAAACTTTAGATCTTCTCCACCCCCATGTATCTCAAATGGTGGATCTAGAAATCTAGTGCTCATAGCTGTACATTCGATATGCCAGCCAGGCCTACCATTCCCCCATGGGCTTCTCCATGAGGGTTCACCATCCTTAGCCTCTTTCCACAATGCGAAGTCAAGTGGGTCTCTCTTCCCAGGTTCATCAACTCTATAGCCTCTAATCAATTCCTCAATCTTCTGTCCACTTATCTCGCCATAATTCTTAAATTTCTCAACTGAGAAGTATACATTTCCACCTGATACATATGCATATCCCTTATGGATTAGTTCCTCGATGATCTCAATCATATCCTTTATATGATAGGTGGCTCGAGGCATAGCATATGGAACGAGTAAATTAAGCTTGATCCAGTTACTCATAAAGTCTCTAGTATATTTCTCACTAATATCTCTATATGTAACTCCCTCTCTATTAGCCCTATCAATTATTTTATCGTCGATATCCGTTATGTTGACTACATGTAAAACGTCATATCCTAGAAACTTCAATAACCTAACCATAGAGTCGTATACTATGAAGGTTTTGAAGTGGCCTATATGGCTATAGTCATATACTGTAGGTCCACATACATACATACGGATGATATTATCGTTTCTAAGCGGTTTAACGGGTTTCTTCATCCTGGTCCTAGTATCGTATAGGTAAAGGGTATCCCTCATCCCTAAAATTATGAATAATGTATATAAGAAAATATTTATCGGATATATTTGGTGGATATGGTCTTCGAAGAGATATACTCATCTCTAGATACTTATAAATTTAGACCTATTAAGGTTCCATTAATAACGAAGTATCTTCTAGACTCGATATCTAATATGGAAGGTTTGGTAAAGATATCTTTGGATCTGGGTAAGACATATATAAATACATCCATCATCGGGGGAAAGTTATTTTTCGACGGATATGAATATGACCTAGTTAAAATATATGGAGATGTTGAATATGATAAGATATATATCTTGGTTGGTGGTAAGATAGGTCCAGTAGCGTTCTTCAGGGATGGCCTATACTATAAACTATATCCCATTTCTTCATATGATGCACCTACTTTGGAGATAAGTGGGGTCAAGATGCATAGGGTAGTAGGTATTACACCATGGCAAGATTCTAGGCTGAAGGTTTCGAGGGTTAAGGTGGGTAGGGGTGATAAAGTATTAGATATATGTACTGGTTTAGGATACACAGCTATAAATAGTTTTTATAGGGGTGGAACCGTTATCTCGATTGAGAAGGATATAAATGTGTTGAATATAGCTAGATATAATCCATGGAGTAGGGGTTTAGAGAATATCCCTATATTACTAGGTGATGCCTATGAAATAGTTGGTGATCTACCTAGGGAATTCTTCGATGTAATAATCCATGACCCACCTAGATTCGCCCTTGCAGGTGAGCTATATAGCCTTGATTTCTACCGAAAACTATATAGTGTGTTGAGGAGGGGAGGCAGGTTATTCCATTATGTAGGTGAACCGGGTATTAAGAAGGGCAAATATTTAATTGGGGGTGTCGCAAAGAGACTTAGAATGGTGGGGTTTACTGTAAGGATTGACAGGTCTCTAAAAGGTGTATATGCTCAAAAATTTTAAAGAGTGTGTAATGATGAAATTATTTTGTCATAGATGTAGGCTATAATGGGATGTCGAAATGTATGCAGTAGAGTTGGAGAATATTGTTAAGAGGTTTGGCGATGTATTGGCTGTAAATAATGTCTCTCTTAGGGTTAGAGAGGGCGAATTCTTTAGTCTTTTAGGCCCAAGCGGCTCAGGGAAGACAACTACTTTAAGGGTTATAGCTGGTTTAGAGACACCTGATGAGGGCAGAGTTAAGCTACATGGTCAAGACGTTACATATGTTCCTACCCATAAAAGGGGTATAGGTATGGTATTCCAGACACTAGCTCTATTCCCCCATATGAACGTCTATGAAAATATAGCTTTTGGGTTGAGGATGAGGAATTACCCAGAAGATGAGATTAGGCGTAGGGTTAGGGAGATGCTTGAAATTGTTCGGCTTCCAGGTATGGAGAAGAGGATGCCTAACCAATTAAGTGGTGGGCAGAGGCAGAGGGTTGCATTAGCCCGTGCATTAGTTATAGAGCCAAAAGTACTTCTATTAGATGAACCTCTGGGGGCTCTAGACCTAAAGATTAGGCAGGAGATGATGGTGGAGTTGAAGAGGATACACCATGAAGTAGGTACTACATTTATATATGTTACACATGACCAAGGTGAAGCGATGGTGATGTCAGATAGGATAGCTGTCATGAAGGATGGTAAGGTAATGCAGGTCGGTTCACCCGAAGAGATCTACCTACATCCAAGGAATACCTTCGTAGCTAAATTTATTGGTGAAGCTATCAACCTAATCGAGGGTGTATATAAAGATGGATATGTGGAGACTGTTGTTGGGAGGGTTAAGGTAATGGGTAACCCAGATGTCTCCGATGGAGACAGGGTTACACTGGCTATAAGACCTGAACATATATACCTAGGTGATGTAGGTGATATCGAAAATGTATTCTATGGAAAGGTCATAATGAAGATTTTTAAAGGTTCATATGTTGAATATAGAGTTGAGTCTGGAGGCCAAACTTTCATAATATTTAGATCATTCAGGCTTGGTGATAAGACGTATAACTCTGGAGATACGGTTCCATTTGGGTGGAGATCAGAGTCTATCGTCGTTTTAAAGGAGTAGCCACTAATCAACTATATATCCATATATATCTCCTACCCTATATGTATAGGAATCCAAAATATTCTCAAATCTTAGGAAGTCTGGGTTATAATATAGGAGAAGCATCTTCTTAAGATGCTCAATAAATCTAGAACCATATATAAATACACCTGCAAATGTATACCTCGAATCACTTTTATATGGTGATATCCTTATCGATCCATCCTTACCCAATGCAATATTAAGTTTAAATCCTTTCCTCCCAAACCTCTTTAGAAGTATAACTGTTTCCCTTTCTAGTGGTATACTATCAAGCCATTCGAGTTTCCTGAATATATCTAAATCGATGATTATAAACCTTCCCTCATCTATTAGCTGCATTGTAGATAATATGCCTCCCAGGAAATCCCCTCTAATCAACTCTTTAACAATTATATTCAAATCAACGAATCTCCTACCCATTCTCAGCACTCCTTTCTCAATATTTACATCTGTTAGTCTAGGTGTATGTAAAACTACATTTTCTATATTAATTATCTCATTTAGAGAATCTATCACTCTGTTTATAAAGCTCCATCTTATCCTACTTCCAAGTATAAATGATATATTCCACATAACCACAATGTTTATACTATCACCATAAGATATAACTATATACTTAAATCGTTGAATATAACACTGTTATATTTGGTGAAATCACATGGAGAAGGTTATTCAGCCCGAAGAGTTAAAGAAGTTATTAGGTAGGGAAGGGATTAAGGTAGTTGAAGTAGACTATGACCCGGATAAGGCCTATAAACTTGGCCATATTCCAGGTGCATTATTGATCGACTGGAAGAAGGATTTAAATAGGTATCCAGAGAGGGATATCATAGATCCAGAGGGCTTCGAGAGACTTATGTCTAGGCTCGGTATCTCAAATGAAGATCAGGTAGTCCTATATGGAGATTATAATAATTGGTTTGCAGCCTTTGCCCTATGGATATTCGATATATATGGGCATGAAAACGTCAAAATCTTGAATGGAGGTAGGAATAAGTGGATAGACTTAGGATATCCAATGACTAAGGAGGAGCCAGAGATTAAACCTAGTACATATAAAATATCTAAGGTTGATCTAACCAGGAGGGTATACTTCATAGATGTCTTGAAGAGGCTTAGGGATCCAAATGTAGTATTGGTGGATGTTAGGAGTCCAGCTGAATATAGAGGTGAAATAACAGCACCACCTGAATATCCGAATGAGCAGACACAGAGAGGTGGGCATATCCCTGGTGCAGTTAATATCCCATGGGCCAAGGCCGTTGCAGATGATGGAACATTTAAAGATATTGAGGAGATTAGGAAGCTATACCAGGAGAATGGAGTAACTCCAGATAAGGAGATAATAGTATACTGTAGAATTGGTGAAAGAGCCGCATTTACATACTTCGTATTAAAGCATCTACTAAACTATAAAGATGTTAAGGTATATGACGGATCTTGGAGTGAATGGGGTAACCTAGTGGGGGCTCCAATAGAGCTATAGATATGAAGACGATAGATCTGAGGAGACTCTTGGAAGAGGAGGATTGCCAAACATCCACCTTTCAACTTTTTAAAAGGGAATTGGATAGTATAGGTAGAGGCGAATCTTTCCTATTAATAGTATCTAATGCCGATGCATGGTTTACATTGAGAAATATGGGGGATGAATTAGGCTATAAAGTTGAGAAATATTGGAAGGAGGATAATAGGGACTACAGGATACAGGCCAGGAGAGTATAACATATAACTCCATCAAACCATACAAATTCTCCTTTTTCTAATAGGAGAGATATAGGATAAAACTTTAAAACCCATTCCTAATATTTAATCATAATACAGGTGGCGGTATTAGATGATGTGCGGCCGTAGTCTAGCCTGGTAGGATGCCGGCCTTCCAAGCCGGAGGTCCCGGGTTCGAATCCCGGCGGCCGCATAAAACTTAGTTTCATCTAATTGTTATTCCTACATCTGTAGATTCGAATAAATTCTATGTTTAGCTAGTTTGGAATTGTTTAAATGGGATTGTGGCTAGACCTATGCTACAGTAGAAGCTATAGTTATTATTTTTCCATTTTCAATCTCGATTATTGTATCAGCTATAGATGAGAGTCCTTCATCTATATGTGATGCAACTAAGATAGTTTTTAAACTCTTAATTTCCTTGAGATATCCGATGAGATATTTCTTAGATTTTCTATCAAGGAGGGTTAATGGTTCATCTAGGATTAATATTTTACTATCCCCTATAAATGCTTTTAGAATCTGGATCTTCCTCTTCATTCCAGATGAATATGTGAAGATCTTTCTATTCCAGAAACTCATGATATCTAGGCCATTGATTAACTCCTTTAGATTTGTTAGGGGATACCTCTTCATAAATGAAACATATTCTATATATTCTCTACCAGTCATCCACCATGGAAGGGGGTCATCCTCAAAATAGAATGATATTAAGCTAATTAACTTCCCACGATTTTTAGATGGATCATATCCAAAAACTTCTATACCACCTTTAGATGGTTTTAATAGTCCTATAATCACCTTTAGTAATGTGGTTTTCCCACTCCCATTTGGCCCCTTTATTAGAGCTAATGTTGGATGTTCTATATCCAAGTTTATATCTTGCAGTGCAACTGTATACATAAACTTTTTCCAAAGCCCCCTTATCCTAATCATATTCCCACTCATGCTAATCTATATCCCTTACGGAATTAATCAAGTAGCTTATAACTAACATTATGAAAGGTAGAAGAAATAGTATAAGGTTATAACCATCCAGACAACCTATTAAGTCTATACATCCTTGAAGAAGGAGGTCTCTAATATATATCGGAAAGTTAAATAGATGATTTATTATTGGGTGTTCCATTAACCATATCCTGAGTATAAGAGTTGTCATTAAAAGAGGGACGGATGTGGATATATTCCTCGATGAGATCGCGATTGAGAAAATAATAGTATAATAATAGAAGGTTAGGTATAGGTCGAATAATATTCTCTGGATAATCGTATTGGAATATGCATTAAATAGGGTGGGAAGAGGTTGGAAAACCATTGAATCTACATATGTCTTTGCCAATATATATGATGCTGCAACAATTAAATATCCAGTAAACCATTTAGTGAAATATATCCTTTTAAAATCCATACCCAATGTTATGTAGACACGTTGAAATTTTCTATCGAGATAATAGGATACATTCATTAGATTTACTATAATTGATAGGATGAGTAATATGTTTACTAATCTATCAAAATTTACCCCATTATATATACCCTCTAGGAGACTGTAAGGAGTCATATTGAAGGCTTCTTTAGCCATGGGATATATAACCTCTGATACTGCGTATACAGTATTAAAACCTTCATATAAATCAATGAATACAACTATTGATGTAAGAAACAATATCCATTTATATAGTGATGAAAGTTCCCATATGATAAGCTTTAAAAAGGTGGATCTACTTTCCAAGAGGATGATTAATATATATATGATAAAGATTCCGATTGCTAGAAATGGTATAAGTGAGGTTGAGAAGTCAGCTATATTATATCTTGGAACCTCATAGGATGATGTATCATATTGTATATTAACAAACTCGATAGGTTTTGATATGTTAAACTCTATTTTTATTAAGTACCAATCGTTTAACCTAGGTATAAATACTGGAAGGTTTCGAGATGAGGTGTTTAAACCGCCCGACCATTTAAAATTTTCACCTGTAAGTATACCCCTTATATATATACTTACATTGGAAATGTTATGGGGTAATACAGCCTTAAATGAATATCTATCCCCCCTATATAGGAAGACTAACTCAATGAAGCCAATATATCCTCTAGTAGTTACTTCGACACTATTGCTAACCCCCTTTCTTGGAAATGAGAAGGTAGAATTAAATAGGGTTACAAACGTAACTAAGATTAGAAATATAAGGATCGTTATACCTACCTTAACATATTTTGAAAGCTGTTCCATTCTCATTATATAGCATGGTAGTTATACTATGCAAAATCAAATCATTTAATGTCTACTTTAATACAGGCAGGCGGACCTACTTGTGATTACCCAGACGACCCCCTCTTCATTAAGGTGGTCTGGATCAGGACCATAATAACTATATGTGTCGGTCTCAATGATCTCACTTCTCACCTCTGGCTTATATTCACCAACTCCCACCCTTAAATATCCTTTTTTAAATTTTATAGCATATAGAAGACCATCCCAATAAAATTCCCCTCGGACACCAACCCCAGGTGCTAAGTCTCCATTATTAGAGATGACTCTAGAGACCCAATATCCCACTATACCGTCACTAGACAGATATGCCTTTGCCCTTGCAGATGTATATATAAAAGTTTTATCCCTTATACAGGTGGGGGCATGGACAAACGATACACCAATTATAAAGAATAACATAATGAAAATAGAAAAATATGTGACTAATCTTTTCATTTCTATATAATTATATATAAACTCATCATTTAAAATTTTTTTTGGAGATGGATAGAATCTATGAAGGGATAGTATCATTACTCCTAATAATTCTATTATTTCATACTTTCACATATTCTCAAGCATCACCCAAACCTAGAGATATATCCATAAAGATAGGGGATTATGCAGTTTATAAATATTTTTTTAAAAAGGTTGGGGATAGAGATAGGAATCCAGATGAGGTTGGATGGGTGTATGTATTGATGGAGGCTGATATGCTTACAAGATTTACTGAGAATCTACCTAGTTACTATATTTTAAATTCTTCAGATGTATATTTCAGATGGGATGTTTTAGATATATCGAATGATGGCCTATATCTGAGGTTGAATCTAACCCTTATAAATGTTTTAGATAATAGGTTTAAGCCCTACAATATTCTCAATAAATCTTTTATAGATGATGTTTTTGTATCTTGGGATGGAAATCTATATTCTATTAGGACTGGTGGATGGGTAGAAGATTGGCTATTCTGGATACAAACGTCAAATCTACATGAAGGGGTATTGAAACTTTTCCAACCGATCCCACTTGTAGGAGGTGATTATGCGGTCGATCTAGTATATACATCGAATTATTCTTTTGTTAAAATGGTCCTAAATGAGATGGATAGTCGGTCTAGAGAAGTATGGGGTAGGGGAATAAGATATGATTTAAGGGAGACATCAGACAAACTATATCTCCATATTGGTGATTCACTAATAACATATTTTGTTGTATATCCACCTCCGACAGATCTACACTTGAATGTATTAGGTAAGATGTTAACGGGGGAGAGATTGGCTATAGGAGGCTCTGAAGCATCTAAATATGTTGACATATCCAGGGTCACCGTAAATGGGTCGAGGGAGGAGAGATTTTTAAGTGGTTTTCCTACATACTTTAGATTACCGAGAGACTCTCAAGGATTTAGGGAGCAGCTATATATAGGTATAAATGGGTTTACTTATGATGTAACTCTAGGTGTCGGAACACCCCAACTCGTTGTATATGATGCATTATCCGGCCTGCTACTTTATCTAAAAGGAATCTCCCCATCTCAATATCTTCCTCCGTCACTAATCTTTAAAGATCATTTGAATGGCCACCCCTATCCAGGGTATACAGTGTACATGAAGCTTGTGGAAACTAGTATAAACCTAGATAGACCCATAATAGGTGGTTTTGAAGAAGAAACATCTGCATCCACAAATACTCCATCTACCTCCTCAAATATAACAGTTACAAATGAAACAATGAGCACAGAAAATGAAACATATACCAGAAATAGCACAGCACTTAATGTGTCAACTACACATAATACGGAGAACATGTCTCAAACCCAAGATGAAAATAGTGAATCTACTGGAACTACAATCACAAAGGAGGAAATAAGAGAGCCCAAAGATGTATATAACGGCTTGATGCCCTACATAGCCATAACAACATCACTAATAGTAATATATATAGTCATAAACTACATCCTAAAAAAGTCTACTTTCAACCCTATGTAGTCTGGTTTTAACCTTGATACGGAAATGAACGCCAAAACATTGATTCAAGTATCTTTCAACCCTATGTAGTCTGGTTTTAACGATGATACACCAACCACGGCCGGTCTCCATGACACACTCTTTCAACCCTATGTAGTCTGGTTTTAACCTCCCGAGATGATGTGAGGGAGGCTGTGCTAACTCATTTCTTTCAACCCTATGTAGTCTGGTTTTAACTTGCTGTATAGTGTAGAATGCTGCTAGGGCATAGCATCTTTCAACCCTATGTAGTCTGGTTTTAACAGCTAAAAGAAATCTGCAGCTACTACAAATTAGTTAGGCTTTCAACCCTATGTAGTCTGGTTTTAACAATCCTAAAGTCGAGAGCTGTTCCATGTGATATAGCCCCAGCTTTCAACCCTATGTAGTCTGGTTTTAACTCTACATAATCCGTTATTATTAATCCAGCTAAAATCAACTTTCAACCCTATGTAGTCTGGTTTTAACAAGGAATATGTAATCGGGCTTGTCGGGTATTATATATACTTTCAACCCTATGTAGTCTGGTTTTAACCCGCTTGGTGAGGTGGATATACATGGGTAAGTATCCTAACTTTCAACCCTATGTAGTCTGGTTTTAACT